>CAYUQP010000027.1:0-61460 GCA_964447005.1 uncultured Bacteroidales bacterium | reverse complement strand
TAAATTTATCTCAGGATTAAATTAAAAAGTGTAAACATTTTTTAGGACGAGACACCCTTCGCCAAACCGATACCCGATGCCTGATTCGGTAATGATGAGCTTTGGTTTTGACGGATCTTCTTCAATCTTTTTCCTGATTTGCGCGATGAATACCCTCAGGTATTGTGTTTGGCTGATATAACCGTAACCCCAGATCTCCTTTAATATGTACTGGTGAGTGAGCACTCTGCCCTGATTCCTCGCCAGCAGGTGTAACAGGTTGAATTCGGTGGAGGTCAGTTTCAGGAGCTCATTGTCTTTTTTCGCGATATGATTTACCGGGTCTATTTGCAGGTCGCCGGTATTAATTACAGCAGAATCTTCTTTGTTTTCCCCGTACCTTAATGCAGCCCTGATCCTGGCGAGCAACTCCCCGCTTTTGAAAGGTTTGGTGATATAATCATTGGCTCCGTGATCCAGCGCGTTGATGATTTCTTCTTCCGCATTCCTCACGGAAAGAATAATGATGGGCTTTGAATACCATTCCCTTAGGTTGCCCAGAACCTGCTGGCCGTCAACATCCGGCAGGCCAAGGTCCAGGATGATCAGTTGCGGATGATGGGTGGCGGCTGCGATCAACCCTTCTTTGCCGCTAGCTGCTTCATAAACCTTGTAACCACTTGCGGTCAGGGTGATTTCCAGCAGCCGGCGGATCTGCAGCTCATCGTCGATAACAAGGATAATCTCTTTTTCAGTCATTGGTTTGACTATTTGAAATATCATTCATATCAATTGTCTCTGTGGGAATGCATATTTTGACTTCTGCTCCGCCACCCGGCCGGTTCTCAGCCACCACGTATCCTTTATGGGCTTCCGTAAATCCTTTCACGATCGAAAGACCAAGCCCCAGCCCCCCTGTGCCTTTTTCATCCGCGCGGTAAAACTTATCGAACACATTTTCAAGCGCTTCTGCCGGAAATCCCGGCCCTCTGTCCATTACCCGGATTACCAGGTTTCCTTTACTGTGCCCGGCAACAATGCTTATTTCCGAGGTGGCCGGCGCATAATGGATGGCATTGTATAACAGGTTGTAAAGAACCTGCTCCATCAGGCCAAAATCAAATTTTACCAGTGGGATGTTATCCTGGATATTGATTTTTAATGAAAAAACCTTCAGGTCTTCTTTCAGGTCGTTGACGACTTTATACACGAGGTCGCTCACATCACACCAGTCAAGTCTTGGGGAAAGCCTGCCACTTTCCAGCCTCGACATATTCAAAAGGTTCTCGATAAGCCTGTTCAGCCGAACTGTAGCCGTGTAAATCTCATGCGCCAGCGCATCGTTCATCTCTTCTTTTTCAGATGAGTTCAGCAGTGCATCGGAAGCGGCCAGGATGGTAGCCACCGGTATCCTGAATTCATGGGAAACCGAATTGAACAGGGTCTTGTATAACCGGTCCGACTCTTCCAGGAAACGGGCTTCGCTGGCGCGTTGTTCCTGTCTCCTGACCCTCGCGGTGAAGATCCCGTTCATGATCACAACCAGTCCAAACATGCCGAACATCAGGATATCTTCTGTTTTTTCAATATGAAGCGTGTGATAAGGCGGGATGAAGAAAAAATTCCAGACGAGCAGGCTCAGGAGGGAGGCAAAAAGCACCGGGCCGGTTGTCAGGAAAATTGCCAGGATAGTGACCAGGATCAGGAAAATAAAAGCTACGAAATAATAGCCCAAAGACGGCGCAAGCTGATGGCACAAAAGCGCTGCGATAATTACGACAAGTAACGCTATGATATATTGCCAGGTTATGGAAATCTTCATGTTAATTTTTACTGTCAAAAGATTTGCCCAAATTCTGTTTTCGCTATGTATCAAAGTTACCATTTATAATCAAGTCATTTCAACTGATCCGCAAATATCGCCTGTCTATTTTTTCCAGAAAGCCGGTGAAAACAAGACGATCACCGTGTAAATTTCCAGTCGCCCGATGATCATCAGCCAGGCCAGAAGAAGTTTTGCCACATCCGGCAGATGGGCATAATTGCTGACCGGGCCCACGGTACCGATCCCCGGGCCGATCCCCGCCATGCAGGTGGCGACGGAACTGGCCGAGGTGGCCAGGTCAAGCCCCAGCCCTGACATGATCGTGGTTCCGGTAAAAAATATCAGGATATAAACCAATATAAAAGTCAGGATGGTATTGTTTGTTTCAGGATTGACCACGTTATTGTTGAGCCTGACGGGAAGGATGGCATGGGGAGATATGATCTGCCGGTTATAATTGCGGATATTTTTCAGGAATATGAGATGCCTGGCCATCTTGATCCCGCCGGCTGTCGAACCGGTGCATCCCCCCAGGAACATGCTGAAGAATATGATCATCCATCCTGCCGTCGGCCAGAGCAAATAATCGGCCGATGCGAAACCGGTGCAGGTTACAATGGAAATAAGCTGGAAAAAAGCCTCCCTGAACGCTGCTTCCGGCGACCGATCCATCTGAAAATAGATAATCCCTGTGAGTGCCAGTCCAATTATAAAAATTACCGTAAGGTAGAACCGGACTTCTTCATTAAACCTGATCTTTTTAAATTTCCCTTTTAGCAGGTAATAGTGAACCAGGAAATTGGTCCCGGCCAGCAGCATGAAAATCATGATCACATACTGGATATATGGGGAATAATTGATAATGCTAGTGTTTTTTGTGCCAAAACCGCCGGTGGCGATCGTGCCGAAAGAGTGGCAAAGACTGTCGAAGAGACTCATTTTGCCAAAAAGGAGAAAGATCACTTCAGCCAGTGTCAAACCGATATAGATCCAGAGCAATCTTTTGCCGACTGCCCTGATCCGGGGTTTGATCTTTTCCTGCAACGATGACTCCAGGGAAAAAAGATGATATCCCCCGATCTTCAGCGAAGGCATGATCAGGATGACAAGGACGATGATCCCGATACCGCCGATCCAGTGGGTCAGGCTGCGCCAGAAAAGAATAGACTTTGGCAGAACCTCAATATCAGTCAGGATGGAGGCCCCTGTGGTGGAAAAACCCGAGACGGACTCAAAGTAAGCATCTACAAATGAGGGTATTGAGCCGGAGAAAAGGTAAGGAAGGCTGCCGATCAGCGTGATCAGGAACCACGATAAGGTGACCGTGAAATAAGTATCTTTTTTATGGATCGGTTCTTCTGCTTTTACTCTTCTGACAAAAAAATATAAAATTCCGCCGATAGTAAATGAAATCAAGGCGGTGAGTAAAAAAGGCTTGATTTCTTCAGAAAACCAGATAGCCGGGCCAATACAGGCGAGCAGGCCAACGCCCAGGATCAGGAGGTTTCTGGAAATGATCTTAAAAACAATGTGGAAATTGATGATCCGATGCATTTGCTAACCTTGTGGTCTAATAGCAGAGTGCAAAAATGGACCGGATTTGATAAATAGATTATCAGGAAAAGCGGCTTGATATAAAGATTTTATAAAACTGGTCTAGAGCGCCGGGTTCAGCAACTTCCAGGAATCGACCAGTTTGATGAGGGTTTTTTCTTTCATGCTTTTTTCCAGTGCTTCCATGTATCTCATGTTATGCATATCGCTGCCGACCAGGTCGATCATCTCTCTTTCGACCAATGTTTCCGCAAATTTTTTGACCGGGGTCTGATAAAAACCGGCAAGGGATACGATATTCATCTGGAATAGCATCCCACGTTCCTTAAGCCGTTCAAACTTTCCAAAATTATTGAACCAGTATGAATAACGTTCGGGATGCGCCAGGATGACCTTGTAGCCGTCGATCTGGAGGTTGAAAACAATGGATTTCAGGTTTGGATTGGGATTGAAATAAGAGAGCTCGACCAGGATGTACTTGTCGCCGAAGGTCAACAGTTCACCTCTTTCGGCAAGCTCTTCAAAGCCGTCGTCGAGCAGGTATTCCGCAGCCGCTTCAATCTCTATGGGAATATTTTCAGCTTGCAATGCGGCCCTGACTTTTTCCAGCCCGCCCAGGATGATCTCCGGGGTATTCTTATAAAAATCATGCTGGATATGGGGAGTAGTAATTAGTTTTTTATAACCCAATTCATACATACGCCTGGCAAGGGCAACCGAATCGTCCATAGTCCTGGCACCGTCATCGATACCGGGGATGAGGTGCGAATGCATGTCGATCTTCACCTTGGAGAAATCAGGCAAAGACGATTTGGAGTTTGAAAAAAGATTTTTAAACACAACTAAAATATTTGTTTCAACTATAAATCATCTTTTAATGTACTGATCTTCATAATATTTCTGGTAATCCCCGGAGGTAACATGATCCAGCCATTCTTTGTTATCCAGGTACCAATCCACTGTTTTAGAAAGTCCTTCTTCGAAGGTTACCGAGGGTTTCCAGCCCAGCTCCCGTTGCAGTTTCGAGGAATCGATGGCATAACGCAGGTCATGGCCCGCCCGGTCTTTCACGAAAGTAATCAGCTTTTCCGATGTTCCCGGTTCGCGTTGAAGTTTTTTATCCATCAACCGGCAAAGCAGGCGGATCAGGTCGATGTTTTTCCATTCGTTATTCCCGCCGATATTGTAAGTTTCACCATCTTTTCCCCGGTGGAAGATCACATCGATAGCCCGGGCATGGTCCTCAACATAGAGCCAGTCGCGCACATTTTCCCCTTTGCCGTATACAGGCAGGGGCTTGTTGTTTTTAATATTGAAGATAAAAAGCGGCAGCAACTTTTCCGGGAATTGATTCGGCCCGTAATTATTGGAACAATTTGACAGGACTACAGCAAGCCCGAACGTGTGATGGTAGGCCCTGACCAGATGGTCGCTGCTGGCTTTTGATGCCGAATAAGGGCTTTTCGGATCATAAGGCGTGGTTTCGGTAAAATATCCGGTATCACCCAGAGACCCGTAGACTTCATCGGTGGAAATATGATAAAACCTTTTTCCTGTTAGATCATCTTTCCAGGCGGCACGTGCGGCATTCAGCAGGTTAACCGTCCCGACGATATTGGTGTAAATGAACTCGGTCGGGTTGGAGATCGAGCGGTCCACGTGGGATTCAGCGGCCAGGTGAATGACGCCGTCGGGGTGATATTTCTTAAAAACATCAATGACCTGTTTCTCGTCGGAGATGTCAGCTTTGACGAATTCATAGTTCGGATTCTTTTCGACGTCGCGAAGGTTTTCAAGGTTACCGGCATAAGTCAGCGCATCCAGGTTAATAACCCGGTATTCTGGATATTTATTAACAAACAGCCGCACTACATGCGAACCGATAAAACCCGCCCCCCCGGTGATAAGTATCGTTCTTTTTTTTGTCATTGGTCTTTAGTCTTTGGTCTTCGGTCTTTGGTCAGTAGCTTCTCAAATCACTTTCTTTCAGTCTTACAGTCTTACAGTCTTACAGTCTTACAGTCCTAAAGTCTTATCATCTCCATGTCTCCTTGTCTCCTTGTCTCCTTGTCTCCCTGTCTCCCTGTCTCCCTGTCTCCCGGTCTCCCGGTCTCCCTGTCTCCCTATCTCCTTGTCTCCCTGTCTCCCTGTCTCCCGGTCTCCCTGTCTCCTTGTCTCCCTGTCACCCTGTCTCCCTGTCTCCCTGTCTCCTTGTCTCCCTGTCTCCCTGTCTCCTTGTCTCCTTGTCTCCTTGTCTCCCACATCCATGCCGACAGCATCATCTCATCCAGGCTCATTTCCGCTTTCCATCCAAGCTCCCGGTTGGCAAGCGAGGGATCCGCCCAGATCTGCTCAATATCCCCCGGGCGCCGCTCAACGACCTGGTAATTCAGCTTCACACCCGTCACTTTCTCAAACGACTTAATAATATCCATCACCGAATACCCGATCCCCGTCCCTAGATTAAACACCTCATACCGTCCTTTCTTCTCCCAGTCTCCATGTCTCCCAGTCTCCATGTCTCCGGGTCTCCATGTCTCTTTTTCACACATCCTCTTCACCGCCATCACATGCGCTTTCGCCAGGTCCGCCACGTGCAGGTAATCCCTCACCGGGGTTCCGTCGGGCGTGTTGTAATCGTTGCCGAAAACCCTGAGATAAGGCCTGATGCCGATGGCCGTCTGGGTCAGGTAAGGCACCAGGTTGTCCGGGATATCCGCCGGCGCTTCACCGATCAGGGCCGACTCATGCGCCCCGATGGGATTGAAATAACGCAGCGAAATGGCCGTGATGTCATGAGCTTTCGTCGCATCGGAGATGATATCCTCCATGATCTTTTTTGTATTCCCGTAAGGCGATTCAGCTTTACGCAACGGAGTTTGTTCCGTCACGGGCAATCGATCCGGCTGACCGTATACCGTGCAGGATGAGGAGAAAGCGATATAACGGACTTTAAACTTAGCCATGCTTTCGAGCAGGTTGATGGTCGAAAGCAGGTTGTTTTTATAATATTTTAATGGATTCTTGACGGATTCGCCGACTGATTTATGGGCAGCAAAATGAATGACCGCATCGATATCCTGGTTTTTTTCAAAAAATCGTTCTGTTCTTACCGCATCACACAGATCAAACACATCGAGCGCGGGCTTTGTGCCGGTGATCATCGCAATACGGTCGGCGACATCCGCGGAGGAATTGGACAGGTCATCGACAATAACGACCTCATAACCTTCCTTTTGCAACTCAACGACTGTATGCGAGCCGATATAGCCTGTTCCGCCGGTAACGAGAATCTTCATCTTTACTGTTCGGGTTTAATAGAACAAAAATAATTGATTTATTGCAAGAAAGAAATTAAACCACGAAGGCGCGCAAAGGATGTCACGAAGGTGCACGAAGGTATTTTATCTGATGAACAGTTACTTTGTGTGCCTTCGTGATGCACTTTGTGTGACTTTGTGATTAAATCAAGAACTATAAACCCCAGTAAGTCAGACTTTTAATTCTCTTCCTGTAAAGGCCTTTTATATCCGCAAGAATTCCCTTCTCATTCATTAACGCGATAAAATCGGTCTCTTGCAAATCGACATAGTCTTGATGCGCAACAGCCACGATCACTGCATCGTATTTCCCGGAAGGAGCCGGTGCTACCGGGTAACCGTATTCATGCATCACTTCCTTTGAATTTGCATGAGGATCCACCACATCGATGTGAACGCCGTAAGATTTAAGTTCATTATAAACATCAGCTACTTTAGAATTACGGATATCGCTGACATTCTCTTTAAAGGTCGTACCCATGATCAGGATCCGGCTGTTCATCACATTCTTGCCGGCGCTGATAAGTTTCTTAATGAGCTGCTTGGCGATATAGGGCCCCATGGAGTCGTTCACGAAGCGCCCGCTGTCGATCACCTGCGGATGGTATTTCAGCTCTTTTGCCTTGAATGTCAGGTAGTACGGGTCAACGCCGATGCAATGCCCGCCCACGAGGCCCGGGTAGAACCGGAGGAAATTCCATTTGGTGCCCGCTGCCTCCAGCACATCGTACGTATTGATGCCTATGCGGTTGAAGATGATGGAAAGCTCGTTCATCAGGGCGATGTTCACATCGCGCTGCGTGTTTTCGATGATCTTGGCAGCCTCCGCCACCTTAATGCTGGATGCGCGGTGAACGCCTGCCTTCACCACCAGCTCGTAAGTCCTTGCAATGATGTCAAGGGATTCGTCGTCGCAGCCCGAAACCACCTTGGTGATCGTAACCAGGGTGTGTTCTTTGTCGCCCGGGTTGATACGCTCCGGTGAATAGCCCACTTTGAAATCAACGATATGCTTCAGTCCCGACTCCTGTTCAAGGATCGGGATACAGTCTTCTTCGGTGGCCCCGGGGTACACCGTCGATTCGTAAACTACATAATCCCCTTTTTTCAGGATCTTTCCAACGGTATGGGTCGCTTTCAGCAACGGGGTCAGATCGGGCAGGTTGTGCCTGTCGATCGGGGTCGGAACCGCGACGATATGGAACTGTGCGTCCCTCAGCCTTGAAGGATCGGCGGTGTATTCAATATCGCACCCGTCGAAGGCTTCAGATGGAAGTTCTTCGCTGGGATCGATGCGGTTCTTCATCATTTCCACTCGTTCGGCGTTGAGATCAAAGCCGATGACTTTTATTTTACGGGCAAATTCGAGGGCAATGGGCAATCCGACGTAGCCCAGCCCGATAACGGATAATTTTGCTTGTTTTTGAATTAGTTGATCGTAAAGGTTCATAGTGTTAAAAAAGTTTATTTAAAAATGGATGATATTCTCCTTTTTTGCCAACGGGGGTGGCGTTGCGGATGTCGAACACGGTATTGATGCTGTTCCGTGCCTCATCCACGCCGAAACCATTCCCGGAAAGGATTTGTTTGTAACTTTCCGTATGCAGTTCGGTAAATCCGCCGCTGAATTCCATTTCCTCACCTTCAATGGTGATCGAACGGAATGTTCGCTGCCCGGAGGCTTTGATTTCCTCGGGCAATGTATTAAAATCAAGGCTGAGGAACCACCTGACACGGGCTTTCTCCAGTTGAAGAAAGCCGGCAGCGGTATGCCGGTCGGAGTAATGAACGATGTTTTCTTTGGTGGCCCCGAAGATCAATGATAACATATCGAAGAAATGGATCCCGATATTGGTGGCGACCCCGCCCGATTTCTCCACATCGCCTTTCCAGGAAATGAAATACCATTTGCCACGGCTGGTGATGTAAGTCAGATCGATATCATAGATCTTTCCTTCCGGTCCCCGTTCTATTTTCTCTTTCAGTTCGATGATCGTGGGATGGTACCTGAGTTGCAGGATGACATTGATCTTTTTCCCGGTTTCCGTTTCGATCTCTTTCAGCGCGTCTACATTCCAGGGGTTCAGCACGAGTGGTTTTTCGCAGATGGCGTGCGCTTCGTTCCTTAGCGCCAGCCGGATGTGTGCATCGTGAAGGTAATTCGGCGAACAGATGGAAACGAAATCCACTTTGTTTTCACCTTTTCTGCGAAGCTTATCGAGATGACGGTCGAAACGTTCTGTTTCCACAAAAAAGTTTGTGTTAGGGAAATAGGAATCGAGGATGCCAGCACAGTCAAAGCGGTCCACTGCCGCGATCAGTTCGTTCCCGGTATCTTTAATGGCTTTCATATGCCTGGGAGCGATGAAGCCTGCAGCACCGATAAGGGCGAATTGCATAATGATTTAATGTTTAATTTTTAGTGTTTAATGAGTAATGCATAATGTGATAATGTGATAATGTGATAATGTGATAATGTATAATGAATACTTTAATATTAATAATGAATTGGACTGTAATTTCAATTGGATGATATTAATACAATATGAATTCATAATTAATATCTAATTCGTTATGCATTCCTGATTAAACATTAAACATTAAGCATTATTTCATCACTTTATTTTACATACTTTACCTGAATTCAGCAAATATTTCTCCCCGCTTTCAGGACAAACTGCAACACCCAGGTCATCAAATTCCAGCCGGTGGCCGTATTCGCTCATCCAGCCCACATGACGGCCGGGATTGCCGATCACCAGGCCAAAAGCCGGAACATCTTTCACCACTACCGCTCCGGCGCCGATGAAAGCGAATTCACCGATGGTTATGCCGCAGACGATGGTCGCGTTGGCCCCGATCGAAGCGCCCCTTTTCACCAGCGTTTCAGCATACTGGTCCTTCCGGATGATCGCGCTCCGGGGATTCCTGATATTGGTGAACACCATGGAAGGCCCCAGGAAAACATCATCTTCGCAAACAACCCCGGTGTAGATCGAAACGTTGTTCTGCACCTTCACATTGTTTCCAAGGTTCACACCCGGAGAAACGACCACATTCTGGCCGATATTGCATTTTTTTCCGATCTCGCAACCGCTCATGATGTGCGAGAAATGCCAGATCTTCGTTCCGGCGCCAATCTTACAGCCTTCGTCGATGACTGCAGTTTCGTGGGAGAAGTAATCTTTCATATTTTCGATTGTTTGATTTAACCCTCCCCCTTTTAAAGAGGGTTTAACAGAAGTCTCTTTGCGTAACTTTGTGTCTGCTTTGTGTAGCTTTGCGTAATAGCTAAAGGGCTGTTACACAAAGATTCGCAAAGATACCGCAAAGTTTCGCAAAGAGATTTTTCCATTAATTTAAGAGTTCTGTTACACCCTCATAGGGGTGGGTTTATCCAATAAATTCCAGCACCGCCGCAGCGATATGGTTTATCTGCTCTTCGTCGAGCTCCGTGTGCATCGGGAGTGAGATGACGGTCCGGCTGAGTTCTTCGGTCACCGGCAGGTCTCCTTCTTTGTACCGTGGATCAAGGTAAGCTTTCTGCATGTGCATCGGCACCGGGTAATAGATGGCGCAGGGGATGTTCTTTGCCTGCAGGTGCTCCAATAGCTTGTCGCGGTCAATGTCTTTCGTGACTAAAGTATATTGATGGTAAACGTGGGTTGAGCGGTCCGATTTCACCGGCACCTGCAGGTGCGGGTTCCCTGAAAACGCCCGGTCATAGGCTGCAGCAGCTTTCTGTCTTGCTGTGGCATACTCATCCAGGTGTTTCAACTTGATGTCAAGGACTGCTGCCTGGATGCTGTCGAGGCGTGAATTCACGCCAATCTCTTCATGGTAGTACCGGACGTGCATCCCATGGTTGACGATAAACCGCAGGCGGGTGGCCAGGGCGTCGTCGTCGGTGAAGATCGCTCCGCCATCGCCATAGCATCCCAGGTTTTTCGACGGGAAGAATGACGTGGTGCCGATGTGGCCCATCGTGCCGGACATCTTTCTCACACCGTTTTTAAAGGTATATTCTGAGCCGATTGACTGGCATGCGTCTTCGATCACATATAGACCGTGTTGCCGGGCAATTTCCAGGATCTCGTCCATATTGGCGCATTGTCCGAAAAGGTGCACCGGGACGATGGCTTTTGTTTTAGGGGTAATGGCTTTCTTCAGGGCTTCGATATCCATATTGAAGGTGCCGGGCTCAACGTCCACCAGGATTGGTGTAAGTTTCAGCAGGGCAATCACTTCCACCGTAGCAACAAAAGTGAAGGAAACGGTGATCACTTCATCGCCGGGCTGAAGGTCGAGCGCCATCATGGATACCTGCAACGCGTCAGTGCCATTGGCGCAGGGGATGACGTGCTTCACGCCAAGATACTGCTCCAGGTTTTTCTGGAAGCGCTGCACGGCCGGCCCGTTGATAAAAGTAGTTGTATCGATGACTTCCCGGATGGCTGCATCCACCTCAGGTTTGATTTTTTCGTACTGGGTTTTCAGGTCCACCATTCGAATGGGTCGCATAATGAGAGGTTTTAGTAAGGTTTAATTTTTGATACAGGGTGCAAAGGTAGTGAAATAGTGAAAAGGTGAAAAGGTGATAAGGTGAAAAGGTGATAAGGTGATAAGGTGGTTGGGAAAAATAATTAATTTTGGCAAAAACTTGGTTATGTGCAGAGTAATTGCTGCTTTATTGATCTTACTGGCGATCCCTGCCCTGAATGCCCAGGTTAAGGAGGAAAGCAGCCAAACCGCTTCCAGCATTCCCTACTTTTACGGATTTTACGGTTACCAGTGGCCTGGCGGAGCGATGAATGACCAATTCGGCTCCAATTCCGTCATCGGGCTGGGATTTAATTGGAAAACCGCTTCAAACTGGTTGTTTGATGCAGAGTATAATTTCATTTTCGGAAATAACGTTAAAAATACCCGGGACATTTTTAAGAACCTGCTGACTTCCGGTGGAAATATCATCAGCGGCGGAGGTACCCCGGCCCTGGTCGGAACTTTTGAGCGGGGAAATATTGTCGGCATAAAATTCGGGAAGCTGTTTCCCGTATCGGAATCCAACCTGAATTCGGGTGTTTTCATTATGGCCGGGACCGGGTATATGATGCATAAGATCAGGATTGAAATTGAAAACGAAGGCACACCGCAATTGTACGGCGATTATAAAAGAGGATATGACAGGCTGAGCGGGGGATTTATGCTCACCCAGTCCGTTGGGTTCATATTTTTCGGAAAAAGCAACCTGCTGAATTTCACTGTGTCTGTGGAAGCTTATGAAGGCTGGAACAAGGCTTACCGCGACTATTATTTTGATACGATGGCGCCGGCGCCTGAAGGGAGGCAGTTCGATTTCCTTGTTGGTCCGAAGATCGCCTGGATGATCCCCATCCGTGCCCGTAATGCCGGCGCTTACTATTACTATTAATTCCTTCAATCCGTGTGGTTCTTATATGACCTGGCCATTCTGCTGTACGGAGCTGCAATCCGCGTTGCCGGACTTTTCAACGGTAAGGCGAGACAGTGGGTTGCCGGTCGGCGTCAGGCCCCCACCCCATCTCTCCCCCATTTGGGGGAGGGAGTAAGGGAGGGGGCCGTCATTTGGTTCCACTGCGCCTCTCTCGGTGAATTCGAGCAAGGGAGACCGGTCATTGAGGCATTCAAAGAAGCTCATCCCGACTGCAAGATCGTGCTGACGTTCTTCTCGCCTTCCGGGTATGAAGTCAGGAAAAATTATGAGGGAGCCGATCAAATTATGTATCTTCCCCTTGATACCCCGGGTAACGCTGAACGGTTTATAAACCTGATCCGGCCCGGGCTGGTGATTTTTGTGAAATACGAGTTTTGGTTCAGATACCTGGATGTTCTTAACCGGAAAAAGATCCCCGTTTATATCATCTCTGCCATTTTCAGGCCTGAGCAGCATTTTTTCAAATGGTACGGGGGATGGACGCTGGGCCAGTTGAAAAAGATAACGCGGTTTTTTGTTCAGGATGAAGCCTCGCAAGAGTTGCTCAGGGCGAAGGGCATAGAGCAGGTTACGGTTAGCGGTGACACCCGGTTTGATCGTGTGGCAGCTATTGCTGAAAAGGCAAAATCATTTCCGCTCGTAGAGAAGTTTGCAGCCGACAGCCCGGTATTCCTGGCGGGCAGCACCTGGCCTGAGGATGAAGAATTGATCCTGGAGCTGATAAAGGAATTGGGGGACAAAATGAAATTCATCATAGCACCGCACGAGGTGGGCAGGGAGCGGATCAACAGTCTGCGGTCTGCGGTCGGTGGTCAGCAGTCGCCACTACCTCACCCCCGTGCCCCCTCTCCAGAATGGAGAGGGGGAAAAGGGGGCCGGGGGGATAAGGGGGTGAGGTGCGAGACTCTTTTGTTCTCAGCCCATAACGATGAAAACGCCCCACACGCCCGTGTTCTTGTCGTTGACGGAATCGGCTACCTCTCCCACCTATACCAGTATGCCACGATTGCATACATCGGCGGGGGATTCGGGGTGGGCATCCATAACATCCTCGAAGCTGCTACCTTCGGCAAGCCGGTTATTTTCGGGCCGAAGTACCAAAAATTCCGCGAAGCAGTCGAACTGATCGCTGAAGGCGGCGCATTTTCAATCAATAACCAGCAACAATTGAACAATCGAACCATTGAACTATTAAATAACCCTGAGCTGCTCCAAAAAGCCTCCGCCATCTGCTCCGGCTATGTTCAGAAGAAGAAAGGCGCAACGGAGATCATCCTGTCATCGTTTCGCACCTGAGGGTGCATTAAAAGTCGAAAATCCTTCTTGATGACCATTCTGTGGATTCGAACTCCAACGACTAAAGCCGTTGGTTCCAAATTAGTTACAAAATGTCAACCGACGGCTTTAGTCGTCAGCGATGCGAAAAAAATGGAAATTATGAACTGTTAAAACAACCTCCTGGTCCATCCATATTTTTTCCCTTCTCGACGACGATTTTTTCCCGTTAAGGAACTTTTATTTTGAACAGGTACCCTGATGGTGGTTACTTTACCAAACAATTTTAAAAACTACGCTTATGATCAGCATGATGACTACTAAACCAAGATCAGCAAAACTGAAATCAATTATTATAAAAAAGTGGCTTATGGGCCTGGCGTCAGCATTGTTCCCTATCCTTGCGATGGCGCAATGGATCAACCAGAGTCCCGTGCCGACCCATCTGGAAGTCAGGGGCGTAGCTGCTCCTACTGCGGATCGGGTTTTCGTTGCCACCGATGATGATTTCTTCGACCAGGGCGGGGCCCTTTTTCAGTCGGACGACGGGGGCACGACATGGGTACAGCGCGATATACCGGTATCATTAAGCAGCCCGCTGAACGGGATATTCTTCCGGGACAGCCTGAACGGCTGGGTTTACGGAAATGAGAACTACCTCACGACCGATGGCGGACTAACCTGGTCGGAGATGCCGTTCCTGGGCTCAACCTATTTCATGGAATTTTACACAGGGTCATTCGGTCTTGCTACCGGAAACTTCGGTGCATATGTAAGCACTGACAGTGGGCTTTCCTGGGATCCGTCTCCAAATGGTATGCTGAGGTTTTCATTTTCCGGCGACCTGGTTGGGCTTGGGGTTTCCGACAGTGCCATCTTCAGGACTGCCGACGGGGGCGCCACCTTTACTTCCGTGTACGACGGCAATGCCATGGATGTCGCATTTCTGACGGGTTCTGTCGCGGTTGCTATTGTCGACAGTTCGTTCATGAGATCATCTGACGGCGGGGTGACCTGGGTACCCGTCACCGATGCGGATATTTGTGATCACCTCGCGGCCGTATCGGGCAGTGTCGTGCTTGCCTGGGGAAGGTCAGGCTTCTGGCCGGATTATAATGACCTGATGTTCAGATCTTCAGACGGCGGCCAGACCTGGACCAACCTCGGTGAAGTGATCCCTGCCGGGATCTATTCACTGGCGGTCGTGGACGAGCAGACTGTCGTTGCTGCTGATTTCTCCGGCAACATCTATCATACTGACGATGCAGCGCTCAATTGGAACGAGGCGTTCACCTCCCCGGGCCCTCAGCCTGGTTACATCGGCACTCCTAAGCCTTCATTTGCAGGCTCACAGGTTGGCTATTTCGGATATGGTCCTGGTTTTGTAATAAAAACGACCGATGGAGGGGCATCCTGGATCCAGATTTCCAGTGGCACCGGTTTCACACTGAACGATATCGGTCATTTTAGTAATGGTAACCTCCTTGCCGTCGGAGAATACGGCACATTGCTTTCAAGTGACGGAGATTCTCCCTGGATACTTCATGAGAAATTCTCGGATTTTCATCTGAAAGCGGTTCATTGTTTCGGAGCGATGAATGCTGCTGTCGTGGATGAATCGGGACAGGTTTTTATCAGCACTGACGGCGGTAACAGCTGGCTTCAGACCAACGCTTCCCCTTCGGGTGTGTTCAACGCCGAAGATGTTCATTTTACTTCACTGCAGGATGGATGGGTGATTGGCCAGGGCAACTACGAAGGAGCTTTATATCATACAACGGACGGTGGTAATACCTGGTTCCCGGTCCCGGACATCCTGGGTGGTTATGTCGCCGTGGATGTCCAGGGAACGAAAGTCTGGGCAGCCAACGTTTCAGGGCCCTACTATTACAGTACCGACAACGGTGCTACCTGGACCGAAGGAAGCCTGCCAGGGTTCCCGGTTCAGATCCGGGATATGGAATTTTATGATGAATTCACCGGATATGCTGCCGGCTCCTATGGTGAGGTATACCGTAGCTCCGACGGGGGGCTGACATGGGAATTATTGCCGACGCCCAATAATTCGGATCATTATACGGATATCTTCCTTCTAGGTGCTGATGAGCTTTGGATGAGCACGAACAACGATGTCGCTTACTATTCGGCAACCGGCGGACAGAACTGGGCGGTTATGGATATCGGTTCCGGCGGGTTTGGAACATTCAGTGCCATCACGGCCAATGCTTCCGGAGGCACCTGGACTGTTGGTTACCAGGGCTTTATCGAGCACTTCCAGGGGACCCCGCCGCCACCGCTTAACCAGCCCCCGGTGGCGTTATTCTCTTTCCTGGCATCGGGACTGACAGTTGAGTTTACCGATAACAGCACTGATCCTGACGGGACTATTACGGCCTGGGAATGGGATTTCGGTGACGGTAACAGCTCGACCCTGCAAAATCCCACCCACACCTATGATACTGCCAACACCTACATCGTCACGCTTACTGTCACCGATGATGATGACACCACCGGCACCACGTTGCAGATCATCACTGTTCAGCCCAATCCGGGAGGCGTTTTCGGCGACTTTACCGAAGTGACTCCCCTGGATTCGCTCTTTGTGACACCCCAGGATGAGGATTTCTGGGTGATCACCACCGCTCCGGCTGATTTCGACAACGACGGCGACCTGGATATTGCGGTCCTCGGGTATTATGTTGTTTATTATGAAAGTGTCGTGGACAAGCTCATCCTGATGCGCAATGAGGGCTACGCCGTGAATGAACAATGGGTGTTTACCTACATTGACGTACCGCTTGGAGAAAATACCAGCGGATCTTCCGATATGGCCTGGGGTGATTACGACAGCGACGGCGACCTGGACCTTGCTGTCGGGACTGACGGAGCGACCCTGATCTATGAAAACCTGGCAGGTGCGCTGGAAATGACCGGTATCAGCCTCCCGGGATACTGGGAAGATAACAGCCAGGCTGATTTTGATCTCCGGTCGATTACCTGGGCGGATTTTGACAACGACAGCGATCCTGACCTGCTGATCCCTTCTGCCGTTGATACAACGACTTTCACCTACCGGACCAAGCTGATGCGCAACGACGGACCGGACGGTTCAGGAGGATGGATCTTCGCGGAGACGGATTCCGTGCTGGTCCCGACCTCGCATGCCCAGAGCGCCTGGGCCGATCATGACAACGACCAGGACCTTGACCTTTTCCTGGTCAATATCGATCCTTTCTTTGGCGAGGGCTTCATCCGCCTGTACCGCAACGACAGCATCGGGGTTTTCACCGGTGAGAATATCCTGGGAGATCTGACCGTAGAGCATGGAGAGGCCCAGTGGGGCGATTATGACGGCGATGGCGATCTCGATATTCTTGTAGCAGGAAATGTAAGGGAACCGGATGGTAACTACACTCATATGACCCTGAGGATTTACCAGAATGATGCGGAGAATTATTCCCCGTTTGAAGTAATTGACTGCCTGACCTGCGAGGGATGGTTTGATGTGACTGCAGCAACCTGGGCTGACTATGATTCAGACGGGGATATGGATATCCTGCTTGCCGGAAATTATAATTCGGGGTCCCAGATCGAGGGCCGGGCGAGGATTTATATTAACAACGACACGGCCTTCGTGGATTCAGGAAACGAACTCCCTGCACCAAGGGCAAGTGGCGACCGTGGAGGGACTTTCTCATGGCTGGATATTGACAATGATGGTGACCTTGACTATTTCATTGCCGGGCAGTATTTTGTCCCGGGAGGTAACGGGCTGGTCGAAGCGCAGATGCACCTTTACCGGAATGATACGCCCGGACAGAATGCAGCGCCATTGTCACCGTTGCCGCAGGACGTAGTGCAGGTTTCGGAAAATACGGTGCTGCTGACCTGGCTTGCCGGAAGTGACGATCACACCCCCCAGGAATCGCTGACCTATGACCTGGAAATTTACCGTGATAATGTTCCTTTGAATTTGCCGGATCACACACCCGAGCCGGGGAATGTCAGTGCCGTCAGCCAGTGGCAGATCACGGGGCTGGAGCCGGGCAATTACACCTGGACCATTCGCGCGGTCGACGCTTCCTATACCGGCAGCCCGCTGGCCTACGGCGAGTTCTCAGTCGATATTGTTTCAGTCGAAGAACAGCCCGGCATAAAAGAAACGGAGCAGATCTCACTGAATAATTATCCGAATCCGTTCAGCCGCACTACCACCATCAGCTACTCCATACCGGAGGATGGCCTCGTAACCATTAAAATTTACAACCTGGCCGGGGAAGAAGTGATAACACTCGTCGAAGAAAAGAAACAAGCCGGTGATCATTCGCTGGTGTTTAATGCAAGTGATCTTAAAGCTGGTATTTATTTTTACAAGATCCGCTCGGGAGTTCATTCCTTAACGAATAAAATGATTGTCTCGAAATAATTTTTGTACTGCAACCGACGAATATAACCGTCGGTTTCTTAACCTCACCCCCTGTGAGGGTGTAACAGAAGTCTCTTTGCGTAACTTTGAGTCTGCTTTGTGTAGCTTTGCGTAATAGCCAAAGGGCTGTTACACAAAGATTCGCAAAGATACCGCAAAGTTACGCAAAGAGATTTTTCCATTAGTTTAAGACATTAAAGACAGCATCTTCTTTTATGCCATTTGTCAGAAATATTCCGACAAATGTCGTATATTTGTAAAAAATAGCACACCATGAAAAAGTACCCAGTACCTGATGAAAATGAAATCCTGGATTTATCGGCTCTAAGTGAAAAATCCGGTTACGATATTATTCAAATCGTAAGGGAAGGGATTCCGTATTACGCTTTCGAGAAGTTTGCCACCGCCAGCCCGTTCACCATGGCCGACTGGTCCGGTTTCCTGGAATTATCTGAAAGAAGCCTTCACCGTTATAAAAAGGATAAGAAATCCTTTGACAGGATGAGATCTGAGCGGATCATCGAGATTGCCAGGATTTTGAAGAAAGGGATTGAAGTGTTCGGCGATGAGGAGAAATTTACCACCTGGATGAACCTCCGGATTATTGCGCTGGGAGGGATTAAGCCCAGGGAATTGCTCGAAAGCAGCGAAGGGATTAAGATCCTTGAGGATGAACTGGTTGCTATAGATTACGGCATATTCCAATGATCGTCTTTAGGTTAATCCAGGAAAAATTTAGTCCTGACTGGGAAGGAAAAGGTGCGAAACTGATCGGTCGCCGCTGGAACCGTAAAGGTATTGCTATGATCTATACCAGTGAATCGAGAGCATTATGTACAGTTGAAATCGCGGTTCACCTCAACCTTAGCGCTGCTCCGGAGAATTATATCCTATTGACCATCAATATACCCGAAGAAATTGAAGTATTAGAGGTTGATACGAACTCTCTATCAGATGGCTGGAACAAGTTTCCTTTCACAGAACAAACCCGGCAACTGGGGAGCCAGCTCATTCTTGAAAATCGCTACGCAGTCATGAAAGTGCCCTCTGCCATAGTTCCGGGAGATTTTAATTACCTGCTTAATCCCGGGCATAAGGATTTTGGTAAGATAACGAAGATCAGGCAGGAGCCGTATGAGTTTGATGGGCGGTTCTTCAAATGATTGTTGATGGTCGATTTTCCAACCGAAGACTTTTATCGTACTTTTGTATAAAGTAATCTGGAAATGGATATATCCGCCGAAAAGTTAAATATTATTGATATTCCTAAGCGATCCCAATTGGAATGGTGGGATAATATCACAAAAGACGAACAAGACTCTGTTGATCGGGGATTATCCGATTTAAAGAAAGGAAAGGTATTTACACATTTGCAGGCAAGAGAAAGATATGAAAAGTATCTTAACGATTAGGTGGACCAGAGAAACTACGTAAAATCCCGAAAATATCACAATCTTTTTCTTCCTTACCTTTGCCTTTTTATATTCAAAAACGCACTATCATGACAAAAAAAATCAACAAAATATCCCAGGATGACAATCTCATCCTCTTAGCTTCAGACATTAAAAAAATTGATTATCAATATCTTTCGAAAGATGAGGTTCAATATGCCGGGCAGGTGATCAAAGAGCATAAGAAAGAAACCGTGGTTTTTGATAAGCTGGGTCGATGGATCATCGTGCAGGTGATTAAAGATGAAAAAGCAGATTACAAGCGATTGGAAAACTGCCGGAAAGCCGGCGACTCCCTGGCAGCGAAGCTGAATGACCTGAAGGCCAAAAGCGTGATCGTAGTCGACGTGGAAGGAAAAGGACCGGAGACCCTCGCCATGGTCGAAGGGATGGTGCTGGGCAGCTACCAGTTTCTTAAATATAAGTCGGATAAAAAGGAGAAGGAAAATTCACTGGAATCAGTCGGGATCATGTCGAAAACGGTGAAAGATGAAGAAATCGACCGGATGAACATCATCACGGACGCGGTGATCCGTTGCCGCGACCTGGTGAACGAGCCGGTATCGCACCTTACTGCCACGGTCCTTTCGAAGGAATTCCAGAAAATGGGCAAAGAAGCAGGCGTAAAAGTGGAGGTGCTCAACAAGAACAAGATCGAAGCGCTGAAAATGGGCGGCCTGCTTGCTGTAAATAAAGGCAGTACCGAACCGCCCACCTTCACCATCATGGAATGGAAACCGGAAAAGCATGTCAATAAAAAACCCGTCGTACTGGTGGGTAAAGGCGTGGTGTTCGATACCGGGGGTCTGAACCTGAAAACAGGGAATTTCATGGATGGCATGAAGTGCGACATGGCCGGTTCCGCCACCATGGCTTCCACCATTTTCGCGATAGCCAGGCTCAACCTGCCGCTGCACGTGATCGGCCTGATGCCCGCCACCGATAACCGGATGGACGCCAATTCGGTAGCCCCGGGAGATGTGATCAGGATGTCGGACGGCACCACGGTGGAGATCCTGAACACCGACGCTGAAGGAAGACTGATCCTGGGCGACGCGCTGACCTATGCCAAGAAATTCAAGCCGGAGCTGGTTTTCACCGCGGCGACGCTGACCGGCGCCGCCAGCCGCGCCATCGGCAAATACGGGATCGTGGCCATGGAAAAGGATGCCGGGAAAGAGATGGAACAGTTGAAGACATGCGGAAATGCTGTATACGAACGTATCGCGGAATTCCCTTTCTGGGAAGAATACGGAGAACTGATCAAGTCGGACGTTGCGGATATTAAAAATATCGGCGGCATTGATGCAGGGATGATCACTGCAGGGAAATTCCTCGCCCACTTCACGGATTATCCGTTCATCCACCTGGATATAGCCGGTCCGGCTTTCCTGGAGAAGAAAGACAGCTACCGGACAGCCGGCGGGACAGGAATGGGAGTGAGGCTGCTCGTTGAGTTCCTGGAAAAAATGAGCATAGAGCGAAGAGCGAAGAGCATAGAGCAAAGAGCATAGAGCAAAGAACAAAGAGCGTAGAGTTAAATTTCGGTCTATATTTGTCAAAAATTTAATCAGGATGGAACAATTTGAAGAAAAGCACCGGAATGACATTGATCGCGTTAAGGTTGGCATTACCCACGGTGACCTCAACGGGGTCGGGTATGAGATCATCATGAAGACGTTCCATGACCAGCGTATGCTGGAATCCATCACCCCGGTGATCTACGGTTCGTCAAAAGTGGCATCTTACCATAGAAAGTCGTTAAATATCAGTGAGATAAACTTTAACCTGGTAAAAAACGCCTCCGCTGCGATACATAAAAGAATGAACATCGTGAACGTCATTCACGATGAAGTGAGGATAGACCTCGGCAAATCCACTGAAATAGCCGGCCAGCTCGCGTACAAAGCACTGGAAATGGCCGTGCAGGACCTGCTCCAGAAACAGATCGATGTACTGGTCACAGCTCCGATCAATAAAAAGAACATGCAATCGGCCAATTTCAGGTTTCCCGGTCATAGCGAATATCTCTCCGAAAAAGCCGGTGGCAAAGAGCACCTGATGCTGATGGTTTGCGATAAACTGCGGGTTGGTGTGATCACGGGGCATATTCCGCTGAAGGAGGTGCCCAACGCAGTAACTACAGAGCTTATCCTGAAAAAAACTGAACTGCTTCACCAGAGCCTGGTAAAGGACTTTGCCATCCGCAAACCAAAGATTGCCCTGCTGGGGCTCAACCCGCACGCGGGTGACCAGGGGGTTATAGGGCTGGAAGACGAGCAGGTCATAACACCGGCCGTCGAACAGGCCTGGAATAAGGGAATGCTGGTTTATGGCCCATATTCGGCCGATGGCTTTTTCGGCTCTAACAACTACCTGAAATTCGACGGGATCCTGGCCATGTACCACGACCAGGGCATGATCCCGTTCAAGACACTGTCGTTCGACAAAGGAATAAATTTCACTGCCGGTCTCCCGTTTATACGGACCTCTCCGGCTCATGGAACGGCTTATGACATTGCAGGTAAAAATGAGGCTTCCCACTCATCGTTCAGGGAAGCGGTATATCTTGCAATTGACATATTCCATAACCGCCGGGAATATGATGAACTGCACAGCAAACCCCTGCCTAATTATCTGAAAGATATCGAACACAGTTCCGATGCGGTGATAGAAAAGGAGATACCACATCCGCCCGAAGACGAGATCGCCGGAAACCTGGTTGCCGGAAAATAAAACTGAAAGCCGCCATCCCTCTATGGAATACCGTGTTTCAGAGATTGTGAAGATCATCAATGGCGCCAGTTCCAGCCCATTGGCCTCCGAAAGGATCATTCGGGATATTTTAATCGACAGCCGGAAACTCATCTCCGCCGAGCAATGCCTCTTCTTTGCCATTACCAGTAAACGAAATGACGGACATAAGTACATTGCAGAGCTCTATGGTAAAGGATTGCGCGACTTTGTCGTTTCCCGCATGCCTGATAACCTGGATGCATTCCCCGGCGCAAATTTCATCCGTGTAAAAAATACCCTGCATGCCCTGCAGTCACTGGCCCGGGCGCACAGGGAAAAGTTCAGCATCCCGGTCATTGGGATCACCGGCAGTAATGGCAAAACCGTTGTCAAAGAGTGGCTCTACCAGTTGCTCAGCAAAGACCGCAGAACGATCCGCAGTCCAAAAAGCTATAATTCCCAGATCGGCGTGCCGCTTTCCGTATGGCAACTCGATGAACCCTATGAAATCGCGATCTTCGAGGCAGGGATCTCCGAGCCCGATGAAATGAGCCGGCTGCAAGCCATCATAAAGCCTACCATCGGGGTTTTTACCAATATCGGTGAAGCCCATGGGGAAAACTTCATGAGCCTCCAGCAAAAAGTCGGGGAGAAGCTTTACCTCTTTACTCATGCCGAAACACTGATCTATTGCCTGGATCATCCTGAAGTGCGCGAGGTGATCATCCGGTCCGGGATCAACAAGAATATCCGGACTTTCACCTGGAGCAGCAAACAAGAAGCAGACCTGAAGATCAGGGGAATGAAAACTACGGAGCAGAACTTTACCCGGATTGAAGCTTCTTTCAAAGGAAAAGATGTTGCAATCAGCATTCCGTTCACCGATGCGGCTTCCATTGAGAATGCAATTCACTGCTGGGCGGTCATGCTGCTTATGGGTTATGAGCCGGGACAGTTTGAGTCGCGTTTTGAAAGCCTCCAGCCCATCGCCATGCGGCTGGAACTGAAAGATGGGATCAATCATTGTACCATCATCAACGACAGTTACAATTCCGATATCAATTCCCTCAGCATCGCCATCGATTTCCTGCGGCAGCAGGCTAATCACAAAAAGAAAACCATCATTCTTTCCGACATTTTGCAGAGCGGTAAGGATGAAAACGAACTTTACAGCGAAATAGCCGGTATTATCAGGAATAAGAAGATCGACCGCATCATAGGAATAGGGCCGGCCATAACGAGGCAAGCCGAACATTTCGATCCCGAAAAGTCGTTTTACCAGGATACCGAAGATTTTCTCCGTCGTTTTTCTTTTGCAGCTTTCAACAATGAAGTGATCCTTCTGAAAGGAGCACGCATTTTTGAATTTGAGCTGATCAGCCAGGCACTGCAGCAGAAAACGCACGAAACCGTACTGGAGATCAACCTGAACGCGCTGGTGCATAATCTTAACCATTACCGGGGCCTGCTCAGACCAGACACGAAGATCATGGCCATGGTCAAGGCCTTTTCTTACGGAATAGGAAGCTTTGAAGTGGCCAATGCCTTGCAGTTCCACCGGATCGATTACCTCGCGGTGGCGTATGCCGATGAAGGCGTGGAGCTGAGGAAAGCCGGTATCACCGTTCCCATCATGGTCATGAACCCCGACGAGGAGAGTTTTGACGCGATTATCCAGCATAGCCTTGAACCTGAAATTTATAGCCTGCACATACTGGAAAAACTCGAAAGAGCTATAAAGAAGAATATTCTCCCGAAAAACAAGCCGGTCAAAATCCATATCAAGCTGGATACGGGAATGCACCGGCTGGGATTTATGGAAGATGATCTTGAAGAATTGATCACCCGGCTTCAAAACAACCGGATGATTTTCGTGCAATCTGTTTTTTCGCATCTGGCTGCGAGTGAAGATCCGGTGGAAGATGATTTTACCCGCCTGCAGATTGATAATTTTGAGCGGATGAGCCGGGTGATTGCCGACCAGGTGACCCACCCGGTCCTGCTGCATATCCTCAATTCCGCCGGTATTACACGATTTCCTGATTCACAGTTCAACATGGTCAGGTTGGGCATCAGTCTTTACGGCATTGCCAGCCTGCAAGAGGAGCAACTAAAGCTCGAGCCGGTAGCCCGCCTGAAATCGGTCATTTCCCAGGTAAAAACCGTAATGCCCGGACAAAGCGTTGGTTACAGCAGGTTATTCAGGACCGGTAAAGAAACCAGGATTGCAATCGTGCCGATCGGTTATGCCGATGGATTAGGGATGTCGCTTAGCAACGGCAAAGGGCATTTGCTGGTGAACCATCAACTGGTACCGATTGTCGGCAGGGTGTGCATGGACATGTGTATGCTGGATATCACAGGGATCCAGGCCGAAGAAGGAGATGAAGTGATCGTTTTCGGCCCGGAGAGGCCATTGCAGGAACTAGCCGGAGAGATGGATACCATTCCGTACGAGGTTCTTGCCGGTTTGTCAAGGCGGGTGAAGCGGGTTTATTATCACGAGTAGGATTTTTTTCTTTTCAATTTTCTTCCACAAACTTTTTTTATCACGCCTCCGCGCCTCAGCGTCTCCGCGGTATCGGGTTGCTGATCAACTTCAATGTCCCTGTTATTAAACAAGGCTTCAGAAGGTTTGTCAATGGATTTCCGGTCTGAGAAACAAAATAATTATCTTTGCGGCTTCAAGTAACTATATGGCATTTAACACCAGCTTCGAGAAGGTTCACGAGGAAACCTGGGCGAAAATTATCCTGTTTGTTTCCTTTGCTTATATTTTAACGTTGTTCCTGGTCTCCCCCGGACTTTATGGCGATGCCGACTCGATAGCGCACTACCAGATGGCGCGCTACGCGTTCAAATATCCCTTCCATTTTGTCGATCACTGGGGAAAGCCGCTTTATACCACACTTAGTGCCCCTTTTGCCCAGCTTGGTTTCGGAGGGGCCGTTGCTTTCAATATTCTATGCGGATTGCTGGCATCATGGCTCATTTATCGAGTTGCGAAGAAGCTGGACGTTAAAAACCCTCTCTTAGTTATTCCTTTTTCATTATTCACACCCATTTACCTGGTTACGATGATGACCGGTCTGACTGAAATACTTTTCAGCCTGGTATTGGTCGCCGGTATCTATTTTTTCCTGGAGAAGAAAACCATTCTTTCAGCCCTTGTCATTTCTTTTATTCCTTTTGCCAGGACTGAAGGGTTAATGTTTCTTTTTATCTTCCTTATCGCTTTTCTCCTGATCAGAAAATACAGGGCGATCCCGTTCCTGTTGACCGGGTTTGTGATTTATAGTATCGCAGGTTATTTCCATTACAAGGATTTGCTCTGGTTCTTTACAGCGGTTCCCTACTTAAAGGAAGGCCCTGATATTTATGGCAGCGGCAGTTTCTTCTTTTATTTCCGTGTTTTCGATCAGATCATGGGCTGGCCATTGCTGATCCTGGCCATTTTCGGGTTCATTTCTTTATCAATCGGCCTTTTAGAACTGCCCAAACCGTTGTTTTCAACTAAACAGATCACGCTATATTTTCTTCTGACCGGATCTTTCTTTGCCTACCTTCTTACCCACAGCTTTCTATGGTGGCGGGGTATGTTGGGAGTCCTGGCCAGTGAACGGTTCATGGCTGCTGTCATGCCTATAGGAGGCATGATCTCCCTGATCGGATTTAATTTCATTAGTAACAAGATCCACTTAACAAGCCGGGTGAAAAACCTGTTCTCAATACTTATACTGATATTGATCCTGATAACGCCATATTTAGTTAAAGAAATTCCTTCTCAATTGACAGGGCCGCATCAGGTCATGAAAGAGACTGCTAATGTCCTTTCTAAGATGAATGTTGAAAACAGGAAGATCATAGGCTTTGATCCCAAACTTGCTTTTTATCTTGACGTTGATCCGTATGATCAGGATCACTTTACTTTTCGCCTTGCCAATGACCGAAAGCCTGATCTTTATCAGCCCGATAGTGCTTACCTGGTGTGGGATCCGCATTTCGGAGGATTGGAAAAGCAGCTCACCCTCGAAGATATGATGAATAATCCCCATTTTCGCCTTCTTGACGGATTTGTGCCGGACCAGGATTACCTGTTTCATGGCCAGATCAATTACATGTCGTTGGTATTCCAGAAATTACCGGTCAACAATGCTCAGAATAACTGGGTCATGATTGATTCGGTAGATTTTGAATCAGCAGAGAAGGAGCATCATATCCGGGTTTTGACGGACTCGATCGCATATACCGGTAACAAATCCAATTTTGTGGACAAGGAACATATGTACAGCATTCCATGGCATAAGAAGCTGGATGAAATATCTTCTTCTGATAAAATCATTTTCCGGTGCCGCGTAAAAATGTACTTCCCAATGGAGCTGAACGCAGGCAAGGTGATGATCGTGATTGAAGTCAGGGATGAGAAGGATCAGATGATCCGTTACCTTGTCAAGCCTGCGTCGTATGTTCAGCCACCTGTGGGTCAATGGTTTGAGATGTCACTGCTGACGCCATTGAAACTTGATTTTCCGGCGGGCGGGTATGTGAAAACCTATGTCTGGAACAGCGGAGATAAAAAAATCTATATCGATGACCAGGTTATGGAATATCTGCCGGTAATCTGGTAATTTTGCTGTATTTGTAATGGTTTGAAAAAAAGCAACTTTATCATGACTTTTTCCCGCTTATCCGTCATCATTCCAGCCTACAACGAGGCTAAAACGATCCACCTGATCCTTGACAAAGTGCTGGCCGTCAGGTTAATTCAGAATATTGAGAAGGAAATTATTATTGTAAATGATTGTTCCCGGGATAACACGGAGGAGGTGGTTAAGAAATACATCGAGGATCACCCGGGCCATGATATCAAATTGTACAATCAACCGGTCAATATGGGCAAAGGCGCAGCGTTGCACCGCGGTATCGAGGAAGTGACCGGCGACATTGTTATCATCCAGGACGCGGACCTGGAATATGATCCCGAAGAGTACAATGACCTGCTTAAGCCGGTGCTCAGCGGGTTTGCCGACGTAGTTTACGGCTCCAGGTTCATGGGCAGCAATCCGCACCGCATCCTGTTCTTCTGGCACACTATAGGAAATAAGTTCCTTACCTTCATTTCCAACATGTTTACCAACCTGAATCTTACCGATATGGAAACCTGCTACAAGCTGTTCAGAGCAGAGTTTGTGAAAAAGATTTATTTCAAGGAAAAGCGCTTCGGTTTCGAGCCGGAGGTCACCGCCAAGATCTCCAGGTTCCCCAATATCAGGATTTATGAAGTGGGCATCTCTTATTACGGCAGGACCTACGAAGAAGGTAAAAAGATCGGGGCGAAGGACGGGTTCAGGGCGATTTATTGCATCCTGAAATACAACCTGTTCAGCAGAAAATACCTTAAAGAGTCTTAAGTCTTGAGTCTTTAGTCTTAAGTCAATTTTCCAGTTTCTAATTTCCAATTTCCAGTTTCTGGTTTCCAGTTTCCAGTTTCGCTTTATACAAAAAATATTGTCCTGCCACCAATGCCAGCAGTCCGCCTCCGATTTGTGATATCAGCAGGATCAATCCTGAAAAGGCCAGCACCTGGGCTTTTGGAATCGTATTCATGACAAAAAGCAGTGTGACATCCCTGGTTCCGATACCCATAATTGTTACCGGTATTGAGTTAATAATCCCTGCCAGGGCCACACTGCCGGAAACGGTAAAGAAATCAAGTTGGATCAGGATTGCAACCGCGATGAAGAAAAACGATAAAAATGCACACAGGTTGCTCAGGATCGTCAGAATGCTGAAGATTGCAATGGACCTGCCATTTCTGGAATCAAACACCAGGCTTTGTTCGGTATTGAGCAGATGCAGTTTTTTAAAAATTTTATCCACCAATCCCACGACTGCCGGGAAGAGCAAGATGGAAAAAGCGATTGTAATCCCTGCCAATGCAAGCAGGATCAGTACATATCCGATATTCCGGCTCAAAGCGCTGATGTATCCCAGGCTTAGCGTAGTGCCTGCCACAAGGAAGAAAATGCTCAAATCCAGCCCTCTTTCCGAGATTACAAGCAATACACTGCTGACTACATTACTGCGCCCGCCGGCATGCCCGGCTTTAACGACCTCGCCAAGCCTTCCCGGGGTTACTGAGCCCATCGCGTAAGCTTCCAGGAATTCACCGAACCGCTGATAGACTTTCTTTCGCTGAAAACCCTGTTCATTCAGCCACAACCATCGCAGGCATTTAAAGCCCAGCAGAAGAATCTGGAAAATAGCGGCAATTGCCAGGAACCACAAGGAAACCTGTTTAAGCCATCCCCACAATTCCCCGAGGTCTGTGCGCGACAATACCACGATAAAAAGTACAATCCCCGCAAACCTTAACAATTTGAACCATGGAAAACTTTTCAATGCCATCTGTTATTATTTAAATTCTTCACCTTACTACCTTACCACCTATCACCTTATCACCTTATCACTACAAATCATCCCTCTTCGTCCTGTACGTCGACCTCTTCCACACCTTCCTGGCTTTCTCAAAGACTTTCCCAACTGTTTCGGGAGGGATTCTTTCAACCATCCAACGTGCCATGCCGGTGCCTGCCAGAAGAAAAAGCGCATCAATGACCATCTCCATCAGGTAGCGGCTGAACCGGAATCCTTTCAGCCGGTAGCCGTAATCCGGGTTGGGCTTGCCAAGCCAGCTCCGGAACTGCATCCGGATAAACGTTCCCCTTTTTTTCAGGTCGTAGCCATGCGAATGCATCCCCACAGCCTGTTGTTCATCGATCGGATCAAGCTGCAGCCGGCCTTCCGCGATCATACGGTCCAGGATCTCCTGTCCCTGCCCCGACCTGCTGATGATCATCGAATAGCCTTTGCCTCTTTCTTCATACACCGGCGCCCAGGCATCCCCGCCTGAAATATCGGTATACTCGTTCGACAGGTCCGTGCAGAGCAGGCTGTTCTTCATGATGTGAAAGGGAATAAGATAATTGGCGTGGAATTTGGCCAGTTCGTAATGCTTCCCGTCCCGCATCTCAACCCGCATCTTGCCCGGCCATTCGCCATAGCGGAAATACAGCCTGCTGATCCTCGCGTGGTCCTTTTCTCCGAACGACCTGAGAAAGCTTCGGACTGAAGAGAAGTGCAGTGTGTTGCCATAGAACGGGCCGAAGATGTAACGGATGTTCCGCACGAAAGGATGATCCATTTGCTGAAGGGTACGTATCGATTGCACCTGTCCCGGCAGACCGACATAAGCCAGGACACCGTCGAAACGGCCAATCTCAGGAAGTATCTCATTGACCGAACTGATGATATACTTGCTCTGGGCCCCCTGCATGATCTCCTCCCGGGTTGTGGCAATGAACGGCTTTGTCAGCCACGGCTCTTTTTCCGACATTCCGAGCACCACCGCCCCGTCGATCATTTTCTTTTCCAGCAACCAGATCAGTATGGCTGAAAGGATGCCGCCACTAGCTGCATTGAGGCGTATTTCAGGATCGGTGGCGTGGCCAATGTAAATATTTTTATAATGACCGATATAGCTATGGCCTTGCTGGTCTCCGAAAACAGACTCCCGCTGCCCCGGGAAGTCAAAGCCTTTACCGCTGCATGCCTCCCAGATCAGCTTCATGGTCGCTGCATCGGGCATTTCTTTAATGACGGGAAGATACTTTCCGGTCCGGTCTTCAAAAACGATCTTTCCATCCGAAAGCCCGGCACAGGAGCCACAACGGTTGCACAGGTCGTGCCGGATGACGTCGGAAATGTTTTCAGGCTTTCTCACAGCAATAAAACTGTCGTATTCCTATTTCGGCAATCCAGGTCCCCTGGAACCGGTCAATGATCTTTTCGCCCCGGTCGAGTAGCCAGCCGGGCCCCACGGGGACCAGCAGTGTCCCTTTATGAAGAATCAGTTTCCAGCCGGTGTCTTTTAGCATTTGCTTCACTTCCCGGGAAGAAGGAAAGCGGTGCGGCCCTTCTCCGTGGCCGCCAAACAGCGCGGTATAGATCCGGTAAGGCCATTCACTGGTGGCCGGCGGACAGCTCAGCACCATCACGGCTTCTTCTTTGGAAACACGGTGGAGCTCCCGGAGGAATTGGTATGGTTCGGCTACATGCTCGAGAGTCTCCAGGCTCAATACACGGTCAAATTCAGCATTCTGAAAGGGCAGATTTGAATAATTACTGATCTTGACCTGGTCAATCCCCGGCCTGAGGCTTTTAGCGACTTTCATCAGGCCGGCGGATATCTCGGCGTTGACCACAGTTAATTCCGGCTGTTCATTTTTCAGGTAATCATCTGCCTCCGCATCCCGGCTGGTAATATTGATCACCTTCATCCCCGGCTGAAGTTTCAGGTACCTGACACTTTCGCGGAACCGCTGGTCATGGGTTTTCTTTACCCGGTTGTTCTCCCTGACATAAATTGACGCTACCCGGTCCCAGTGGGCTTCGACCTGGCTGTCTGTCCATCGGTGTTTAATAGGGTAGGCCATGTAAATTTAGTTCGATGATCAGTATTTTCGGTTCAGGAGAGAGATCTGGTCCGCCACTAGCCCGATGAAAAAGAGGAACATGCCCAGGATGGTCATGACGATGGCACTGTTTGAAAACCTTTCGGCAACGATATACCCGTAAATCCCGAATCCAACGCCGGCAGAAAACATGATCAGGCTGGCAGGAAGAAAGATCTTCAACGGGTTGAAAAGCATGATGATCCTCAGGATCAGCATCATCGTCTTGGGGCCGTCTTTCAGGAACTTGACGCTGCTGGCCCTTCCCTGGCGGGGTGCCACGTCGATCGTCATGGTGCCGATATCATAGCCTTCCTTCAGAAAAGCCAGGGTAGAAGTAGTAGAAAAAGAAAATCCGTTTGGCATGATATGCAGCATTCCGGCGATAAGGTGCCGGTTAAAGCCCCTGAAGCCGGAATTGTAATCGGGCAGTTTCTGTTCCACAAGATATTCTCCTACCCAGCGAATGACCCTTTTCCCGGCCTGGCGTGTTTTCACCTGGTGGGAAGCTGCACTCCTTGTGCCGATGACCATTTCGTGGTCTGCCAGTAAACGGGCCATCTCATGAAGGTATGCAGGGTCATGCTGCCCGTCGCTGTCCATCGTGATCACATAATCGCCGGCGGCCTTGCGGATCCCGGTTTTAAGGGAAGCACCGTAGCCCTTGTTGCCGCCGTGATGAACCACTTTCACCGGGAATGACGCGGCAATGCTGCCGGTATCGTCTGTTGAGCCGTCATTCACAATAATGATCTCGTATTGCTTGTGGTACCCTTCCCTGACCATACGTTCCAAAAGGTTTTTCAGGCCCTCGGCTTCGTTGTAAGCCGGTATAACTAAAGAATATGCTGGTTTGTTTTCCAAGGTGCAGGTTTTTTACAAAGATAACGGAATAATGTTGAGTGTTGGATGTTGAATGTTGAATGACTGATACTTATCAGGGTTTCGCAGCATTGGTGTCATTCTTTGTGTTTTGTTTTTCAAGCTTTTCCTTTTCGTAAATCCAGATAGCATCTTTACGGATCATGGAATCGACACTGATCCCCCGTTCGGCGGCTTTGTCTTTCATTTGCTGGAACCATTCGTCATACAGCCGGACAACTTTGTTGAATTGACGGATGTATTTCTCCCGTTCATCCAGGCCGGTAGTATCTTCTTCCACCGGTTTGCTAATGCGGTGTATTTCATCCCAGGTAAGATCGCCTTTGTAATAAACTCCTTTGACGGCACTGTCGCGTTCGGGAAACCGCAGCATCTGGTAAAATTCCTTCGAGGGGTATTTTTTAAGGAAAGAATCCCAGTAAGCTTCTTTTGTCATGCCTGCCCAGTTGATCGTTCCCCGGCTGTATTGACGGGTCTGGAAAAAATTGAACCAGATCAGCGACCCGACGATGCCAATGAACAGGATCGCCGGAATGAAATGTTTACGGTTGAGCCATGTTACCAGCGCGGCAAAGGGAATGGCCAGGATCGCATAAGTATCAATATATGATCTTGGCCCGAAGCCTCCGCCGAACCACCAGAAGCACCAGGAGGAAAGCACATAGACGTTTATCAGTGTTACGACCGCTACCGGCAGGATAAGTCCTTTGTATTGCCGGTACAAAAAAGGAATGCCGATAAATGCGAAGATCAGCACGGGGATATATACGAAAAGGCCTTTACGGTAACTGAAAAGACTGGAAAAGATTTGCGGGTTGTTAAAGAAGAACCGCTGATCGCTATAGGAATAAAACAAGTAGCTGCCTGACACATATTTCCAGTAAATAAACTGTGGTATCCATAATATGATGAATATCAATATCATCAGCAGGATCCAGCGGTATGACCGGGCCAGGAAAAGTAGTCGTTCTGTAAGGCTTTTCCAGGAATGGACGCCCCAAAGAATGAAAAAAAGAAGCACTAAAATGTTTACTGGTCTTACCAGCGCGATAAGCCCGGTGAGAAAACCAAGCAGGATGGAGTTCCACCAATTGGTTTTTTCATACCACCTGGTGGTGAGGTACATAAAAATCGCTACCAGTGAAAAGTTATACGCATGAGTCATCGGCGCCTCGTGGGTGGAATAATAGTAAAGGTTAGTTCCCAGCACAATGGCAACGAGCGTGATGGCCGTGATCCAGGGAGTGAAAGATCTCAAAAGGATTTTTTTCAGAAAATACAGGCCAAGGGCAAGGTAGAACAAGGCACTGACCATCAGTGCGAATTTGTACGGAGGCGAATACCCGTTTGCATCCCAGGTGCCGGTCACCAGGGTATAAGCATGGGCCGCGAAGAAGAATGGAGCGTACAACAGCGCCTGCCCGTAAGTGGTTTGGATGGTGTTGATCCCGAGCGGGCCTTTTTCATGGTACATAATATCGCCCAGCTCCGCTTTTTTCTCTGCTACGAACTCAAGTGAGAGATCTTTGTAAATAAAGGCTGCAGGAAGATAAACGTAATACACCTTGACGTCCCAGACGAGCAACCGTTCTTTTTGTTTCCAGTATTTTAGGTCGAGATCGGTTTTGAAAATTACCGCCAGGATCACCAGTATGGCCAGGTTGGCAATGTTTTTGTTGAAAAACGATATAACAGCCCTGAAAAAACCCATCGGTTAAAATTCCATGATTTCGAGTTCTTCCTCCTGGTTTTCAGCTTCTTTTTCAAACTTGTCGCAATCAAGCTGTACCGAGAGGGGTTGGACTGGCTTTTCAAAATCCCCCCTGCTGATCCGGAGGGTTGGGTCGGCCATGACTTTCTGCATATACAGGGCCCAGATCGGCAGGGCGGTGTTTGATCCCGCGCCAAGCCCGAGTGTCCTGAAATGGATGCTGCGGTCTTCGGCGCCTACCCACACCCCGGTGCTCAGATCCGGTGTTATGCCGATGAACCAGCCGTCCGACTGGTTTTGCGTTGTCCCTGTCTTTCCCGCGATCGGGTTGTTAAAACCGTATTTAAGCCGGAGCCGGATGCCGGTGCCGCTTTGTACCACGCCCTTCATAAGGTCAAGCATCAGGTAAGCTGTTTCTTCGCTCATGGCTTCCTGTTTTTCCGGCACGAAAGATTCAATCACGTTGCCGTATTTGTCCTCGATCCGTGTGATCATGATAGGTTCAATGTGCACGCCTTTGTTTGCAAAAGTGTTGAAAGCGCCGGTCATTTCATATAACGAAATATCCGAGGAGCCGAGCGCCAGGGAAGGAACGGGGTCCAGCTCGGCCGTGACGCCCATTTTCCTGGTCATTTTTATGACCGACTGGGGCGAGTATCTCTTTATCAGGAAGGCTGAGATCCAGTTGTTTGAATTGGCCAACGCCCATTTCAGCGTCACTTCTTCACCGATGCGTTTTTTGGAAGAATTTTTTGGCGACCAGATCGTGCCATCCGGCAGGTCGACCGAATACTGGACATTGGCTACTTTTGAGCAGGGTGTGAATTCGCCTTCCTGCATGGCCAGAGAATACAGGAAAGGCTTGAAGGTCGATCCGACCTGCCTTTTGCTGAGTTTCACATGATCGTACTGGAAATAACGGTAATCGATACCGCCTACGTAAGCCAGAACATATCCGGTACGCGGATCCATCGACATCAGCCCTGCCTGCATGTAGAACTTGCTGTAGCGGATCGAATCCATCGGCGTCATGATCGTGTCAAGCGGCCCCTTCCAGGAAAATACCCTCATTTTGACCGGCAGGTTGAAGATATAGCGGATCGAATCTTCCGGTACGCCTTCCTCTTTCAGTTGCCTGTAGCGGTCTGACCTTTTCATGGCCTGGTTCAGTATCTTTTTGGTTTCAGCAATGCCATCCACATCACTGTCGAAAACAAATGGTGCATTGGGGTATCCTTTCCAGTGTTTGAAAAATGCTGGTTGCAACTCTCCCTTAAGATGTTCTTTAACAGCTTCTTCCGCGTAGCGTTGCATGCGTGAATCGATGGTGGTGTAAATCCTGAGTCCGTCTTTGTACAAATCGTACTGTGTTCCATCCGCCTTGTAATGCGTGCTGCACCAGTCTTTGAGTTCCATCCTGAGGATTTCCCTGAAATAAGTGGCCAGCCCGGAAGCATGCCCGCGGACCCCGTAATTGGACATGTCGAGCGGGATTTGGATAATGGAATCATATACAGACCCTGTGATAAAGTCGTATCGCTTCATCTGTTTGAGCACCAGGTTCCTGCGTTCAAATGACCGCTCCGGGTTGCGTACCGGGCTGTACCAGGTCGGGGCATTGATGACCCCCACCAGCAGGGCTGATTCTTCGATATTTAGCGAATCGACAGGCTTGTTAAAAAAAGTCTTCGCTGCGATCTTAATTCCCCACGACTGGCTGCCGAAATCCACCGTGTTCAAATACATGGCCAGGATCTCCTGCTTGGAATAGTTTCGTTCCAGTCGGATGGCCGTGATCCATTCTTTGAATTTCCGCATGACCAGCTGCGGCTTGGAAAGGTTCTTCTGCCGTGGAAAAAGGTTCTTGGCAAGCTGTTGTGTGATGGTGCTGCCACCGCCCTTATTGTTGCCGGTGATCACTCCGAATGCGACCCGGAACAAAGCTTTCAGGTCAACGCCCGAATGTTTTTCAAAACGGATATCCTCGGTTGCCAGGAGTGCCTGCACCAGGTGCTGAGGCAACTCGGAATACTCTGAATTGGACCTGTTTTCAACATAGTAAGTACCAATGAGCTTGTTATCAGAGGAATAGATTTCGGTGGCCAGGTTTGTTTTCGGATTCTCAAGCTCTTCGAATGAAGGCATGGGCCCGAAAACATTGTTGGCGACACCGGCAAAGAACAGGGCCACCAGCAGCCAGAAAACTGCGTAAATAATCCAGAACCGGATTAGATACCGGTTGTTCCCTTTCTGTTTGCTCTTTTTTCCAGCCATGACGCGTATTTACTATTCCCTGACAATCCGCAACCCGATATCCATGATGCCCTCAAGTTCCGGTTCGCGCATTGCCTGCTCCAGTTCAAAAATATAGGTACCTTCCTGGGGAAACCTGATCCCTCTCCTCAACAGCACCTGGTTGTCCCGAATATTGCTGATCCCTTTTCCAAGCCATTTTCCCGAAGGCTCAGCAAGGATGCATTCCACGGTATCCCTGGCTTCCCGCCCGTCAGGAAAGGTCGTGCCGATAAACAGGAACAGGTTGGCATACCGGTAATCGGTCGAATGGCGCACATTCAGGTAAAATTTACATAAACTCAACGTATCCTCCAGTTGCACATCAAAGCGGACGATCTCACCGGCTTTCCAAACGTTTTCTTCAAAGCTTTTATTATTGTCAAAAAGTGCTTTTGGCCCGCAGGAAACTGTCAGCAACAGCAGGGCAGGTGTGAGTAAAATCATTGTAATGAATGGGTGTAGCCATCCCTGGGACCTGATGTGGCTCATTTTCCGGGTCATTTCTTCTTTTTGTCAAAACGGTTCAACTCCATCTGATCGGTTGCATTTTCAAAATCAGATTTTGATTCCTTGTTTTGAACAAAATCCTCAAGTCTTTCCGGAATTTTACCTTTCTTGTTCAGGCTCATGATTTCCTTGACCTTTTCCAGCGGAACAGCGATCATATTGAACTCATCTCCTTCATAAGCATACCACATGACCTTTTTGAAGACTTCGGTTTTCACATGGATGCAGTTACCCTTTTTGGTCTTCAGCGGTATTTTGTTATCCGGAAATTCTTTCAGCGCATCGACATAGACGTCGTATTCATAATTCAGGCAGCATTTCAGCTTGCTGCACTGTCCCGCCAGTTTTTGCGGGTTGAGCGCCAGTTGCTGTGCCCTGGCTGCCTGGGTGGTTACAGACTGAAACTTCGTGATCCAGGTTGAGCAGCACAGTTCCCTTCCGCAGGAACCGATCCCGCCAAGGCGGCTGGCTTCCTGCCGGACGCCGATCTGACGCATCTCGATCCTGACCCTGAACAACTCTGCCAGCGTCTTGATCAGTTGCCTGAAATCGATCCGCTCGTCGGCCGTGTAATAAAAAATGGCCTTCGTGCCATCCCCCTGGTATTCTACGTCGCTGATCTTCATCTCGAGCTCAAGCTCACTGGCTGATCTTCTTGAGCGGAACATCGTGCTGTCTTCGTTCTCAACCGAAGCGATCCATTTCTCTATATCTGTTGCCCGTGCCTTGCGATAAACTTTTTTGATGTTCTCTGATAACGGATTGACATTTTTCTTTTTCATCTGGATCCGGCAGGCATCCCCGGTAAGTGTCACAATGCCAATATCATGGCCAGGTGATGACTCAACGGCAACAATGTCCCCATCCTTGATGTCATATTCGGTATTTATCCTGAAAAATTCCTTTCTGCTGTTTTTAAACCGTATCTCAACACAATCAAATCGCTTCTGACCCGGAGGCAGCTCAATGTGCCGGAGCCAGTCCGTGCTGTCCAGCTTCGCGCAGCCTTTTTTATAAGTGTTCCGGTTGCTGTCGTACATCTTTGGGGAGCAGGCGCAACCTCTTGATAAAAAAGAACTATTGCACGTTGGTTTTTTATCCTCTTCCATCTTGGTCAATTTTGAGCAAAGTTAACAAAAAAAGCCATCACGTTTTGGCAACGTTTTTCGCGGCAGTCAGCAATAATATGGTGATGGTCATCGACAAATCCATGAACAAAATGGTGGGGTTCGCGTTGCGCTCGATGTGGTACTGGGCTTTTTCAAATTCTTCAGTGAAAGAAGCTATATTGGTGTAATTGATGAACGAGCTGAACTTGTCAAGAAAATCTTTTTCCTCCAGGTTCAGGCTCGTCAATTGCTGGTTCTTGTAATTGATCAGCAAGGCATTACGGATGATCCGTTCGGAGTAAGAAAGGAAGTTCTTTTGCTTTTCCCGTCCCAGTTTGGCGATTTCACTTACAAAGTCCAGGACCTTCGCCCAGTCATTCATATAACATAATCGCATCCAGAGCCTGAATTTTTCCAGGTAAAACAATTCGTCTTCGTCATTCTTCATGATCTTGACTGCCCGGTTCAGGTTACCCTCCGCCAGCGGAACAATCTTTGCGGCATCTTCAGGGCTGCACTGATATTTCTCAACAAGCGTACGTGTAATGTCCGCATCTTTCAGACCGGGAAATTTCACGCTCTGGGTCCTGGAAAGTATCGTGGTGATAATCTTTTCGGGACTGTCTGTTATGAGAAGGAAAAGAGATTTGTCTGGCGGTTCTTCCAGTATTTTCAGGATTTTTGGGGCTGCTGAATGATATAGCCTGTCAGCCATCCAGATGATCATGACTTTGTATTCCGATTCATAGCTTTTATAGCTCAGGGTCCTGAGGATCTCGCTGCAATCATCCGCATTGATAATGCCCTGCTTCTTCTCGAATCCCGCGACGAAATACCAGTCGTTCAGCCCGAGCCGGTAATCGTTTTCCAGCAAAGTTTCCCGCCAGGTCTTCAGGAAATCCCTGCTCATGGGGTCTTTATCCACCTCTTTTGTTTTGGCAACGGGGTAAATAAAATGCAGATCGGGATGGATCAGTTTGGAGAACTTGACACAGGAGGGGCAGGTGCCGCAGGAATCGCCTCCCGAAGGACTTTCAGCATCGAAAATCCTGTTCCGGCAATTGATGAACTGTGCATAGGCAATTGCCATCGCCAGTTTTCTTGACCCTTCCGGGCCATGGAACATCTGGGCATGGCTAACCCTGCTTTCTTTAACGGTCTGGATCAGCTTTCTTTTGACCTCGTCCTGGCCTATGATATCTTTGAATTGCAATCTTCTTTTTTTAAACCACAAAGTAACACAAAGGACTTCACAAAGTAACACAAAGGGTAGCTATTTGGTAATAATTACTTTGTGCGCCTTCGTGAAGTCCTTTGTGCGCCTTTGTGGTTGAGTCTTAATTATCCGGCTCCGCCGGTGCGGGCTACCTCTTTAGCGCCGCAGACCTTTGCCGCGAAGAACTCGCGGTTCATCCGGGCGATGTTCGTCACTTTGATCAGTTTCGGGCATTCTGCTTCGCAAGCGTAGGTGTTGGTGCAGTTGCCGAAACCGAGTTCATCCATTTTGGCCACCATGGCCTGCACCCGTTTCTTTGCTTCCGGAATTCCCTGTGGCAGTAATGCAAGCTGTGAGACCTTGGCAGAAACGAACAGCATGGCCGATGCATTCTTGCAGGCCGCCACGCAGGCGCCGCAACCGATGCAGGCCGCCGCATCCATGGCGAGGTCCGACTTCATTTTCTCGACAGGGAGCGCGTGGGCATCCGGCGCATTCCCCGTGGCAATGGAGATAAAGCCCCCCGCCTGGATGATCGTGTCAAATGCCGACCGGTCGATCATCAGGTCGCGTAAAATGGGAAATGCTCTCGATCTCCAGGGTTCGATCACGATGGTCGACCCGTCCTTGAACTTGCGCATGTGCATCTGGCATACGGTGATACCGCTGTCAGGGCCGTGCGGCCTGCCATTGATGTAAAGCGCACAGGTGCCGCAGATCCCTTCGCGGCAGTCGTGCTCGAAGCCGATGGGCATCTCGAACTTTTCGACAAGGCTCTCGTTCAGGATGTCGAGCATTTCGAGGAACGAACAATCAGCGGATATTCCGGAGACCTGGTACGTCTCGAAGCGGCCTTTCGCTTTTGCGTTTTCCTGCCGCCATATTTTTAACGTGAAGTTCATAGTCTATTTGTAATTTCTTTGTTTCAGTTCGACAAACTCATAGTTCAACTGTTCCTTGTGAAGTTCCGGGGTGCTGCCCGGGCCTTTGTATTCCCACGCGGAAACATGGGCAAACTCGGTGTCGTTTCTCAGAGCTTCACCGTCAGGGGTCTGGTACTCCTCCCGGAAATGACCGCCGCAGCTTTCTTCGCGTTTCAGGGCGTCGAGTGCCATCAGTTCGCCGAGTTCAAAATAATCCGCCAGCCGGGTTGCCTTTTGCAGTTCAGGGTTCAGTTCATCATTGGTTCCCGGGATACGGACATCCTTCCAGAACTCTTCGCGCAGTTCCGGGATTAACTTTAAGGCTTTTGAAAGGCCTTCCTTGTTCCGTCCCATCCCGACATTTTCCCACATGATCTTTCCCAGCTCGCGGTGGAAAGTATCGACCGATTTCTTGCCCTTGACGTTCAGCAGTCGGTTGATCGTGTCGTTGACTTCTTTCTCAGCCGCCATGAATTCGGGAAGTTCTGTGGAGAACCTCGGGACCTTGAACTGGTCTGCGAGGTAGTTCTGCACCGTGTAAGGCAGCACGAAGTAGCCGTCGCTGAGCCCCTGCATCAGTGCTGAAGCGCCGAGGCGGTTTGCCCCGTGGTCGGAGAAATTGGCTTCGCCGCCGATGAACAGGCCGGGGATGGTGCTTTGCAGCTCGTAATCGACCCAGAGGCCACCCATGGTGTAGTGCACCGCGGGATAGATCATCATCGGCGTTTCGTATGGATTCTGGTCGACGATCTTTTCATACATCTGGAAAAGGTTGCCGTACCGGGATTCGATCACGCCTTTGCCCAGCCGCTGTATCGCGTCGGCGAAATCAAGGTAAACGGCCAGGCCGGTGGAGCCGACGCCAAAGCCGGCATCGCAGCGTTCCTTGGCCGCGCGCGAGGAAATATCCCGCGGGCTGAGGTTGCCGTAGGCCGGGTACCTTCTCTCCAGGTAATAATCGCGGTCCTGTTCGGGTATGTCTTTTGGCTTGATCTCTCCTTTGCGGATCTTTTCGGCGTCTTCTTTTTTGGCCGGTACCCAGATACGGCCGTCGTTACGCAGGCTCTCACTCATCAGGGTCAGTTTCGACTGGTAATCGCCATGCACCGGGATACAGGTCGGATGGATCTGGGTGAAGCAGGGATTTCCGAAGAATGCGCCCTTTTTGTATGCCGACCAGGCTGCGCTGACGTTGGAGTGCATGGCCATAGTGCTCAGGAAGAACACGTTGCCATAGCCTCCGGTGGCCAGGATCACGGCATGCCCCGAGTGGCGCTCGATCTCGCCTGTGACATTATTGCGGACAATGATGCCGCGGGCCCTTCCGTCGATCACCACCAGGTCGAGCATGTCCCGCCGGTTGAACATTTCGACGGAACCTTTAGCGATTTCCTTGCTGAGGGCCCCGTAGGCTCCGAGCAGAAGCTGCTGCCCTGTCTGCCCGCGGGCATAAAACGTTCGTGAAACGAGCGCCCCGCCGAAGGAGCGGTTGTCGAGCAATCCGCCGTATTCGCGGGCGAACGGAACTCCCTGCGCGACGCACTGGTCGATGATCCCGTTGCTCACTTCAGCAAGCCGGTAAACATTGGCTTCACGGGAACGGTAATCACCTCCCTTGATCGTATCCATGAAAAGGCGGTACACACTGTCGCCGTCGTTCCGGTAATTCTTCGCCGCGTTGATCCCTCCCTGGGCCGCGATGCTGTGTGCCCGGCGCGGACTGTCGTGATACGTGAAACACTTTACCTTGAAACCCAGCTCGCCCAGGCTGGCGGCTGCGGCTGCCCCTGCAAGGCCGCTCCCCACCACGATGATGTCGATCTTGCGCTTATTTGCAGGATTTACAAGGTTTTGCGTTGCTTTATAGGTTCTCCACTTATCGGCAAGCGGACCGGACGGTATCTTTGAATTCAGTTTTGTCATATGACTGAAGTTTTTTTGATCGGATAATAATTAATGATAAATGAGGAAATACAATGGGATCATGCAAAAACCCAGCGGGATCGCGATGGAATAAATATCGCCCACGGCTTTGATGAACGGCATGTATTTCGAATGATCGAGCCCCAGCGACTGGAAAGCCGACTGGAACGCATGATTCAGGTGAAAACCCAGCAGGATGATCAGGACAATGTAAACGACCGAGTAGGTATTGTTTGAAAACAGGTTGAATGCCATGGTATAGAAGTCGTGATCATCCGTGACCCTTGCCGGCCCCTCGGGAGGACTTGTAATGCCGGCCTTGACCAGGTAAAAGTTCATCAGGTGGATTACCAGGAAAATGAAGATTACCACCCCGGTGTGGATCATGAATTTTGAAAAGACCGACGTGTGCGACCAGCCTTCTTTTTTGTACCTTACCGGTCGGGCCATCCAGTTCTGGATTTGCAGGACCACCCCCACGATTATATGGATGATGAAACCTCCGAAGAGAAACACCTCCATAATTTTGATCAACGGATTGGAGGTCATGAAATAGACCGCTTCCCGAAAGATCTCCTTATGATTCGGTGTGATCGGGATGATGAACAGGTTGATTCCCAGGTGCACGACCAGGAACACCATCAGGAATGCCCCCGCCAGAGCCATGATGAATTTTTTGGTCAGCGAGGAGAATCGTAGAAAATTACTCATATCGGATAAATTTTAAAATTCTGATGAGTTGTTGTTAATCAATTACTTACAGAATGATTGTTAATTGATAAACAAATTTAATTAAAAACTTAAATGTGGTATTTTTGAAAAGTGAAATACGCTAATTTATATTCAATCCAAGTTCATGAAAAAGGCTTTAATTCAAAAAGAATTTTTTACCGAAAACAGGAAGAATTTTATCGTAAAACTTCTCCCAAACAGCCTGGCGTTCTTTCATTCCAATGATGTTTTTCCTCGGAATGGCGACCAGTCGTTTAAATTCAGGCAGCAGTCGGACCTTTTCTACCTGACCGGCATCGAACAGGAGAAGACCATTTTGCTGCTCTATCCCGACTGCCCGAACCCGGACCTGCGGGAAGTGGTTTTCATTGTCGAGCCGAATGAAACGCTAAGGACCTGGGAAGGATTTAAGTATTCGAAGAAAGAAGCAGCGGAGATTTCCGGTATACAGAAGATCAAATGGATTGAGCAGTTCGATGCAGTGTTTGCAGAAGTGATGTCGTTCGCAGAAAATGTTTACCTGAACGCAATAGAATACGCGAAGTTTTCGACCGAGGTTCCTTACAAAGACCTGCGTTTTGCCCGCGAGATCAGGGAGAAATACCCGAACCACACTTATAAAAGGTCAGCCCCTTTGTTATATTCCTTGAGGACTGTCAAATCGGAAGAAGAGATCCGGTTGATCCGGGAGGCCATAAACCTTACCGGGAAAGCATTTGAACGGATCCTGAAGTTTGTAGGGCCGGGCGTTTTCGAATACCAGGTTGAAGCAGAGCTGACCCATGAATTTCTTTTCAATGGCACTGCAGGGTCAGCCTATCACCCGATCATTGCTGCGGGGGAAAACGCCTGCACGCTGCATTACATTGAAAATAGTGAAACCTGTAAGGACGGCGACCTGCTGCTGATGGATTTCGGCGCCGAGTATGGTAATTACGCCGCAGACCTGACCCGCACCATCCCGGTGAACGGAAAGTTCACGCAACGCCAGAAAGATTGCTACAACGCCGTCCTGCGTGTCCTGAGGCAATCGTCAGTGCTTCTGGTCCCGGGCAATACGATCGGTCAGGTCAACAAGCAGGTCAACAAACTCATGGAAGAGGAGATGATCGGGCTGGGATTGTTCACAAGGGAAGAAGTTGCAAAACAGGATCCGGAAAAGCCGCTCTTCGCAAAGTATTTCATGCACGGTGTGAGTCATTTCCTCGGGCTGGACGTGCACGATGTCGGCTCCAAATTCGAGCCTTTCCGCCCCGGCATGGTCTTCACCTTCGAGCCCGGTCTTTATATCCGCGAAGAAAAGATGGGAATACGGCTGGAGAACAATTATCTTATCACGGAAGGCGAGCCGGTGGATCTGACGGCCGGAATACCGGTTGAGGCGGAAGAGATCGAGGCGCTAATGCAACCCTGAAGGGGTCAAACGTGAATAGCTCAACGACCGACCAATTCATATTCGACCCCGAAGGGGTCAAATAATATCAATACCTATTACCGGCTATTCAAATTTGAACCCTTCGGGTTCTTGGAAGAGATTTTTTTTCGCCTGATTAATTTTCCTACTTTCGCTTTTTAAACTTAAAACTTTCAAACCATGTTTCAATCAAACGTCTATACCGCCCGCCGCAACCGGCTCCGCTCTCTCGTTTCATCCGGAATCATTCTTTTACCGGGAAATCCCGAAGCAGCTATGAATTACGCTGCAAACACCTATCATTACCGCCAGGACAGTAACTTCCTCTATTATTTCGGGCTGGACCATGATGGCTTTGCAGGCGTTATCGATATCGATAACAACAAGGACATCATCTTCGGCAATGATATCGATATGGATGATATCATCTGGATGGGATTTCAGCCCACTGTGAAGGAACAGGCTGCAAAAGCCGGCGTCGAAAATACCGAACCAATGGCGAAGCTCGAGTCTTTTCTGAAGGATGCCATTACCAAAGGCCGAAGGGTGCATATCGTAAAGCCTTACCGCGGTGAAGTATGGATCTGGCTGGAATCCCTGCTGGGCGTGCATCATTCACAGGTGAAGAACTTCATCTCCGAAGAGTTGATCCGCGGTATCGTGGCCATGCGTTCGGTCAAGGAGGAAGCCGAGATCAAAGAACTGGAACGGGCTATCGATGTGGCTTACATCATGCATACCACCGGGATGAAAATGGCAATGCCGGGTGTGATCGAACAACAGATTGCCGGTACCATCGAAGGCATCGCCCTCGCATACGGCGGCCCGGTCTCGTTCCCCGTGATCCTGAGCGTCGACGGGCAGACCCTGCACAACCATTATCATGGAAATATTCTCACCGAAGGCCGCATGATGGTCATCGACGCGGGCTGTGAATCGGCGCTGCACTATGCCAGCGATATCACCCGCACGGTGCCGGTGGGAGGGAAGTTCAACCCGCGGCAGAAAGAGATCTACGAGATCGTCCTGAAAGCCAATATGGATACCATAAAAGCGATCCGGCCGGGCATTTATTACAAGGAGATACACCTGCTTGCCGCCAAGACCATTGCCACCGGGCTGAAAGAGCTCGGCCTGATGAAAGGGGATGTGGATGAAGCCGTTGCCAAGGGGGCCCACGCGCTCTTCTTCCCGCACGGCCTGGGCCATATGCTCGGCCTTGACGTTCACGACATGGAAGGGCTCGGCGAGAATTTCGTTGGCTACGACAGCACCGTCAGCCGCAGCGACCAGTTCGGCCTCGCCTTCCTGCGCATGGCCCGCAAACTGGAGCCGGGCTTTGTCCTTACCGATGAACCGGGCATCTATTTTATCCCTGCCCTCATCGACCAATGGCGTAAAGAAGGCAAATTCACGGAATTCATCAATTACGACAAAGCTGAAACATACAAGGATTTTGGCGGTATCCGTATCGAAGATGATGTGCTGGTCACAAATGACGGATACCGGGTGCTGGGTAAGCCCATCCCGAAGACCGTGAACGAAGTCGAATCCCTGATGGCAAACAGTTAGCCCTGAACTTCAACTTCAATCAGTTCCTCTTATGAACCGTGCCACTCCAGAAGCCTGGTTTCCTTTGATTTGAATTAAATAATAACCTGGAGACAGGTCACCGGTGTAAATGCTATGATTTTCTTCCTGCATTAAGCGGCCACTAACGACTTTCTTGCCGGTAATGTCATAAATGAAATAATCGCCGGGAGTTTTTCCAAAGTCGTGTGATAAACTGCAATACAGTTTCGAATAACATGGATTAGGATACAACCAGATCGCCGGTTGTTCTATCATTGATTCAGGAATATTCATGGCATTTTCATAAAAATCTCTCACCTGCTGAATCCTGTCTTTCAGCAAAGCAAAGCTTGAAAGATTGTTTCCCTCGTGATCCCTGGCAAAAACAAAGGCAAACTCAAGGTGGATCGTATCCCCGGCAGCCAGGTCATATGGCCCGCTTGTGATCAGTCCCCGCCTGTCGCCGGGCCCCTGCGGCGAATCAAACTCAGTCCAGCCGGTCCCGGTAAGCGGATCACCGGTGAAAATTTGCTTCACCGGGATTGTCCCGCCATAACCGTTGCCTCCGTAAGTGAAACGAGTGGAATCCCTCCAGAATCCCCGTAAATAATTGTAATACTCTTGGGCATTTGCAGGGTCCTGCATCGGCGAAGGCACACCCCAGTTGAGAAAATAAACAAATCCATCCATGGTATAATTCAGGCAGGTAAAGGATTGCGCCGGGGGATGTTCCCCGTACTCACCGCTAATGCCCTGTCCGTCAGCAGCTTCACCGTTGTAGCAAAGGGCCGATTCCAGCAGGGTATTGCAGGCCGAATGAGTTGATGCGGCCTGAAACGCGGTTAATGTCCAGCCATTCAAACCCTTCGTTGGTGATATCGATAAAGACGCAGGCGTATTCAGAAACAAGCTCATTTTCAATATCAATGATATTATATCTGAGCGTATCGGTAAGGTGATGCGATTCAATTCCCGGACAGGATTCGGCCCCATCCTGAAACTACTGACCGGCTCGTTAACGCCAGGCCCGTAATTGCTGTAGAATAAAGTCCAGCCGGAATAATTATCCCGGCTGTCGCTGTGAAAATGCACCAGCAGCTTATCCAGCGGGATGATCACCTCAGCCGGTATATCATGCCCTGAAAATTTATACAGGTAAACATTCGGCTGGTTTAAATCAAATATCTTCACAAAATCGTAGTCGTTTTCAAGGTCGAATTCAGTGAAACTGATGCGGATATATTCACTGCCCTGAAGGTCTATAACATAATAACAATCTGCATTCTCAACATAGTTTTTTTCATTGCTGCCGTCCGAGATCATGCCTTCCGTTGCAGTATGGAAAATTGTGTCGGAGCAATATTCCGGTCTGATGTAATCCCAGGCAAGCTCCCATCCTTTGCCGCTTATCGCTTCATCGGAAATGAAATTCACCAGCACCTGGTTCCCGGTGGATAAGATATTCCCTGCAGGAGCTGTGTTTCCCCAGAATCTTCCGATCAATGGTGAAGATCGGCCGGCTCCGTCGTAAATATACACCGTATCGCCGCTTGCTAAGTCCAGCCGGTTAAAATGCAGGCTGACCCCTGCGACGGAGTCTTCAGGTGAAGGAAAAGGCGCGAGGATCCACTCGCAATCCGATCCGTTGCGGTAATCCAGGAAAGCACTGCCGTCTTCAAAACTGCCGCTCAGACTGGTAAAAACGAAAGAGTCAGAAAATGTTACGGGATATTCAGCCAGGCTCGTATCAGGAAAAACATTGAAAATGGCGCCTTGCGATTCTGAAAGATTTATGCCGCCGGGCGCAAGGTTGTCGATGTAGTAATATCCATTATAAGCGCCTCCCCAACCCCAGTTGAAGTGAAAATGGGTGGAATCCTGGAAGCCGTCGCACAGGTAGGCATGCCCGGCCCATCCCTGGGTGCTGCGGAAAAGTCGACATTTTGCTGGCCGTAGATTCCACCCCCGTAGCCAGGCGTGTATTGCTCCGATCCCATGCCTGAAACCGGGAAGCGATAATAATACATCAACTGAGACATGGCAAGGGGCACACAGCCAACCGGGGCATGTTCGTCATAACCGTCTTCATCTGCAGGGCACATCAGGTTATAAGGCCCTACCTGCGACCAGTCGGAGGAAATCAGCGGCAATACTTCGTTTGAGGGAGCGGCGAGATCCGTGTTGCCCATTTTTTGCCATAGGGCCGGCATGCCTGTGGTAAACGGGCCATTGCTTTCCAGTGCAGTTTCAATCTGCGATTCATATGAACTGATCCAGGTGCGGCAATTTTCAGGAATATTCACGGCATCAAACCGGCCATGGAACGAATAGGCTAAAACCGGGTAGAACCGCTCGTCGGCTGTAATAATGATAAATCCTCCTTCAGCATAATTGATAATGTAATACAAGGCATGAGATGAATTCTGCCTTATACTTATGTCGCTTATCTTAAATCTCCCCGGATCGGATTGGTGGCCGGGATCCCTGGAAGGCATGAAATTACCGGCGACTTCGACAGCCCTTTCTTCCCTGACATACTGGGGATAAGCAATGCCGGAATTAAGCATCATATAAGCCAGTAACAATGGGATAATTGACTTTCCAGACATGCAATAAAGATAATTACTATCTTTCCTGAATGCAACTATTTAAAGTGAATGGATGTTGTGAATAAGTTAAAGGTTGGATAACAATTTCTTAACCTGATTAGATTTGTTCTAAATAAATTTTCCTACCTTTGCACCCTTTTTGAGAAAATTTGTCTAACCTTTTAAAAATGATCAATATGGCTAATGCAATTAATGAAAAGTTAAGAAATGAGTGCCAGAACGCGCTGGAATCCCTTGAGAAACTGAACCTCGAAGAAACTGCTGAACTGCAGGCTAAACTGGCCTGGTGTATCGGTAGCTACGATTATGATCAGAATCCCTCCGGTCTGAGCGAATTCGGCGGAATGGCGCTGAAAGCCCTCAACAAGATCAAGGAAAAGAACCCGAGAAAGGTCGCCAAGAAGGTGATCGACGGCCTTGACGCGGCTATTCGCAACTTCGAAACCAGCCAGCACTAAGATTTTCTTATAGCACACGGATGACACAGATATAACGGATTTTCACGGATCAGATCTGTGGTCATCCGTCGGATCCGTGTTATCCTTGTGCTATTGAATGAATTCTTAAATTAGCCCCTGAAAATAATCTGAAAATGAAAAGTTATATTAATTCCAGGGGGAATAAAATCTGTTTCCATTCAACCGGCAAAGGACCTGCAGTCGTGCTGCTCCACGGCTTTCTTGAGAACAGCCGGATCTGGAAAAACTTTGCCAGGCGCCTGTCAAGTTCTTTTCGCGTAGTAACTATTGACCTGCCGGGTTTTGGTGAAAGTAATCAATTTACCGGTACCCTTTCCATTGACGACATGGCTGAAACCGTGCATGCCATCCTTAAATCAGTCAAGGTAAATTCCTGTGTCATGGCAGGCCATTCCATGGGCGGCTATGTGGCCCTCGCTTTCGCGGAAAAATACCCGCGGTTGCTCAGGGGATTTGTCCTGTTTCATTCCCACGCCGGAGCCGACAGCCCTGAAGCAGCCGAAAACAGGGAAAGGACCATCACAGTAGTGGAAAAAGACCATCATGGCTTTATCAAAAACTTCATCCCCGGTCTTTTTGATCCCGCCAATGTGAAGAAGTTCGGCCGTGAGATAGCTGAACTGGGGCAGATGGCGGACAAAACACCCAGAGAAGGCATCATCGCCGCCTTAAGGGGCATGAAGATCCGCCCCGACCGCCAGCATGTGCTGATGAATGCGAAAGTCCCGGTTTTATTTATCATCGGGAAAAACGACAGCCGCGTTCCCTTGGAAGTCATCATGCCACAGGCCCTGCTACCGGCGCATTCGGAAGTCCTGCTCCTGGATCATACCGGCCATATGGGCTTTATCGAAGCAAAAGAGAAGACTTTTTCCTGTATCAAGTCCTTCGCGGCAAGGTTGCTCCTTCAATAGCACACGGATGACACGGATATAACGGATTTTCACGGATTAAATCTGTGGTCATCCGTCATATCCGTGTTATCCGTGTGCTATCCCATGACAAATTTTATTTTACTTTGCAACCTCAAACTGTATATAATAATGGGCGTAAATAAGCAGAAGCAGCAGGCTAAAAAAAACTTAAAGACCGGAATGACGGAATCGGCAAAGTACCTCATTCTAATCGCTATCCTTACGGTGGTTACTGTGGGCCTGAATATCAACACCGTTAAAAATTATTACAACCTCGATGATTATCACATCACGAAGAATAACCCGGATTTTGAGCAGGGAATAAAATCCATTCCGAGAATTTTCATCTCACAATATTCATCAGCGGATGAAAAAAGCTACGGTTACCGCCCTCTTATCCGTTCTTCTTTTGCGATCGAATATGAGTTTTTTGGAAAAAACCCTCATGTCAGCCATTTTATCAATGTGATCTTTTACCTGGTAAGTGTCCTGCTTCTATTTAAAGTGTTGTGGAGATTGCTTCGGAACTACCATTACCTTCTGCCCTTTTTCATCACCCTGCTTTACGCTGCTCATCCCATTCACACTGAAGTAGTTGCAAGCCTGAAGAACCGTGATGAGCTGTTCATGCTGATATTCGGCCTGCTGGCGCTCGACCAGGCGGTAAAATACGCCGATACCCGTAAAAGCAGGCACATATACTGGGCCATGGCGATGTTCTTCCTCTCAGGGCTGTCAAAACCAACTGCCGCTGCGTTTTTCTTCATTATTCCGCTGTCCCTTTATTTCTTCACCGATCTGGAAGTGAAAAAGGTAGTCAGGTTGACCGGATTTATCGCAGTTATTGCAATTATTGCGGCATTCGGGCCTTTTCTCTACCTGCCGGAGCATGACCGCACGCTGGCAAAATTGGAGAATCCGCTTTCGGTGGAGGGCAACTGGATTGATCATATAGCTTACGCGGGTTTCAGCCTTTATTATTACCTGAAGCTGCTCATCTTTCCGCACCCGTTACGTTATTATTATGGATATAACCTGTTTCCCAATATCAATATGGGAAATATATGGGTCATCCTCGCCATTCTGGTCCATCTTGCCTTATTCATCTTTGCAATCTATAAATTAAAACAAAAGAATATCTTTTCGTACATCATCCTTGTTTATCTGACCTCTATCTTCCTTTTTACCAACCTGATCAAACCAGTTCCCGGGATTATCGGGGAACGCTTTCTGCTGGTGCCCTCCATCGCTTTCTGCATGGCGCTGGCATATGGGCTCTACCGGCTGTTTTTGCATGATCCTGTGGATAAGAGAATACCGGGCCTTAAAACGTTTGGCATCATCATGATCGTCTTCCTGATCCTGATCCCTTACTCGGCAAAGACACTGATCCGGAACCGGCAGTGGCAGACGGAATACAAGCTGTATAAATCAGATATGCCCTACCTTTATGATTCATTCAAGGGTAATGACCTGTATGCCAATGAGATTATGAAATCCGTGAACCGGGAACTGGCCAAACCGGTCAATGTGCTCAAATTTCTCGAGCCCCAGGTAAAGGAAGCCATCAGCCACTGGGAGAGGGCCATTGAGATCCTGCCCGAAGCAAGCTCTCCATACAGGAACCTTGGAATCGTTTATTCACGGGTTTATAAGAATTATGATACGGCCGTCTATTATTTCAATGAGACCCTGAAACGGCAGCCCGACGACCCGATGACCTATTTCAACCTCGGCATGACCTATGAAGGGAAAGGGGATTTCAGAACAGCGGTCAGTCACCTGCAAAAGAGCCTTGAGCTTGACTCCGGATCGATCAATACCCGCTCCAGGCTTGCCAATATTTACTATGGAATGGGGGAATTCAAGGAAGCGATCCGCCTTAACCAGGAGATCATGACGATGGACCCGGATGAAGCCCTGCCGTATGTCAATATCGGCAATTATTACATCTTCCAGCGCGATACCCTCACCGGCATAAAATACTACGAAAAGGCGGTCGAGCTCAATGCCCCACCGGATGCGGCAGTCTGGCTTTCTAAATACTACAGGCTGAAAGGTGATGTGACCAAATCGGATTACTACTACAGGAAGTCGGAGGAGAGGAGGAGAATGGGAGAGTAGGAGACAAGGAGAGGGGGAGACCTGGAGACCCGGAGACCTGGAGACCTGGAGACCTGGAGACCTGGAGACCTGGAGACCTGGAGATTTGGAGATTTGGGGATTTGGGGATTTGGGGATTTGGGGATTTGGGGATTTGGGGATTTGGGGATGAAATTTTTTATTCTTTGCGAACTTTGCGAAACCTTTGCGATACTTTGCGTGAAAACAAATCCATACATCAAAAATCTCACAGAAAATATTTTCTGATCCTCTTATTATTCCTGCCGTTATTATCCTTCTCAAATTTTGATTTCAACCGGAATTGCCAGCAAGCCATGCAGGCCATCCTGGATTTAAGATTGGATGATGCACGATTGCTTATTGCAGAAGAGAAGAAATTGCATCCTGAAAATGGATTTACACTATACCTGGAGCATTACAGCGATTGCATCGAACTCATTGTAACAGAAGATATCCAGGTTTATAACAGGCTTATTGACAGCTACAGTAAACGGATGAGCCTGCTGGACAAAGTGGATGACGGCACTCCGTACAGTTCATGGCTGCAAGCCGAGATCCTTTTTCAGACCGGCCTGGCCCAGGTCAAATTCGGGACCCGGATCAACGGGGTCACCAAAATGCTCAGCTCCTTTGAACGCATTAAAAGCCACCGCAGGAAATATCCTGATTTCTGGCAGAACCGCAAGCTGACAGGGGTTTTCAATATTGTTCTCGACAACATCCCACCTTTTCTGAGATGGGCCGCGGACCTGTTCGGCTATACCGGTGATTCCCTTCTCGGCCTTTACCAGCTTGAGAATTACGCGGACCAGGTACGGAATATCCCCGGGCTTGCGGAAGAAGGTCTGATCATGGTCAACCTGGGTTGCCTGCTTGCCCGTGACGAGGAGAAAGCCTTTGAGGCTTTTAAGGACATTGACCCGTCTTTGCTGGAACCGGTCCTGGTGAAATACCTTTATGCCAATTCGGCCACTTTTGTATACCGGAATGACATTGCCCTCAGCGTCCTTTCTGAAATAGATAAAAATGAGCTGCAGGTCGGTTTTTATGCCCTGCCCTACGCAACGGGCCGGTGCAAGCTGAACCACCTGGAACCGGATGCAAAGGTTTACCTGCAAGATTTTATTGAGAATTACGAGGTCCTGGATTATAAGAAAGCCGCTTGCAACCGTCTTTCATACAGTTATTTCCTGGAAGGGAACATGGAAAAATACGAGGAGTACAAAGCGAAGGTCTTCACTATAGGCCAGACCTTGCGCGACCGGGACCAGGAAGCGGTACTGGAAAGCAGCGACCCGCTGTTGCCCCATGCTGACCTTCTCAGGGCCCGTTTTCTCTGCGATGGCGGCTATTTCGATGAGGCCCTGGAAATTGTCAGCGCGATCAAACCGGCGTCCCTGGCTGAAAAAGCATACCTGTTGGAATATCATTACCGGAAAGGCAGGATCCTGCAGCTCAGCGGAAAACCTGACCAGGCCATTCCCGAACTGACCCGGGCTTATGAGGATGGTAAAACTGAGCCAACCACCTTTGCCACCAGGTCAGCCCTTAACCTGGGCAGGATATACGAGGACAGAAAAGAATACGCGCTGGCTGTTCAATGGTACGAGCGTTGCGTGCAGACTTTTTCACCGGAGCATACTACTCAGGGTGTTGAAGAATCCGCATCGAAAAGCCTGAGAAGGTTAAAAGGTAAATTCTAATGAATAAAGAGGCTGTCTCAAAAGTCCGAGCAGCCTCTTTTTTTTTACATCGCCGACGACTAAAGCCGTCGGTTGATATTTTGCAACTAACTCGGAACCAACGGCTTTAGTCGTTGGAGTTCGGATCTATAGAATGGTTATCATAAAGGAATTCCGTCTTTTGAGAAACCCTCTTATTAGTAAAAAGAATCCCGATTATTTGAAATAGAACCTGTGGATTGCTCCTGCCACGTAATCAACTTCTTCTTCTTTCATCTCGTTAAAAAAAGGCAGCCTCAGAAGACAATCTGAAAAACGATCTGTGTTCGGCAGGTCGCGTCCCTCATGCTTATCTTTATAGAAATCACTGGAATGCAGGGGAAGGTAATGGAAAACAGCATGAATTCCCTTGTTTCTCAGAAATTTGATAAGCCTGGAACGTTCTTCTGCACTTTTTGTCAAAATAAAGAACATGTTTCCGTTCTTCGAAGCATAGTCGGGTATGTGGGCAAGTTTCAGGAGTCCTTCTTCTTCCAGCGGCTTCAGCTTATGGTCATAAAGTTCCCAGAGCTTTTTTCTCATGGACTGGATTTCATCGAACGACTCAAGCTGTGCGTACAGGGTCGCGGCAATGATCTCCGACGGCAGGAACGAAGAGCCGATGTCTTTCCAGCCGTATTTATTGACCTCGCCCCTGTAGAATGCAGCCCGGTCGGTGCCCTTTTCCCAGATGATCTCCGCCCGTTTTATGTACCGGTCGTCATTCACCACCAGCATTCCTCCTTCACCGCAGATGATGTTTTTTGTTTCGTGAAAGGAAAAAGTCCCGAAATGGCCTATGCTCCCCAGCGGTTTTCCCTTGTAGTAACTGTCGATGGCGTGGGCTGCATCTTCCACGACCAGCAGGTTGTGCCGGTTGGCAATCTCCATGACCGCGTCCATGTTGCAGGCCACCCCCCCGTAATGGACAACAAGGATAGCCTTTGTTTTCTGAGTGATCAATTGCTCGATTGCTATCGGATCAATGTTCGGGTAGTTTATATAAGTATCAGCGAATCTTATGGTCGCACCTCTGAGAACAAATGCATTGGCAGAAGAAACAAAGGTGAAGGAAGGCATGATGACTTCGTCGCCCGGCTGGATATTGCACAGGATGGCAGACATTTCCAGGGCGTCGGTGCAGGAAGTGGTCAGGAAGACCTTTTTAAATCCGAACCTGCTTTCAAAGAATTCATGGCACATGCGGGTGTATTCGCCGTTTCCCGACATCTTCCCGTACAAGGCAACCTGGGTGTAATGGTGCATTTCGCGCCGCGTTATATAGGGCTTGTTGAAAACGACTTCCATGCAAAAAATCTTTAGATTGAGCCATGGCGAAATTAATCATAATTGCAAAGTGTTCATGAAAACGGGTTACTTTTGCCCTGTTAGCTCACATTATGGAGAAAAACGAACAGATCCCCTTCTTTTTTATCATGGGCAGGCCACGGACCGGCACCACCCTGCTGCGTTCTTTATTCGATGCCCACCCGAATGTCCAGATCCCCTGGGAATGCCAGTTTGTCCTGAACCTCTACCCGAAGTACGGAACACTGGAACACTGGAACACTGAAACATTGGAACAATTCTACTCCGAGCTGCTTGATCAATGGCAGTTCAAAGCATGGCATGTCGATCATGAAAAGCTGAAATCCGACCTGCTGGCCTGTGAAGGTGAAATATCCTACGCTGCTGTCTGCCAGGTGGTCTACCTTAACCACATTTCCTTTTATCATAAAGATGAAATAAAGCTCATAGGAGATAAAAATCCCGGGTACTCAATCTATTATGACCGCCTGAAAAAGATCTTCCCGGATTGTAAGTTCATTTATATCCACCGCGATTACCGCGATAATTTTCATTCGATAAAAAATGTGGATTTTGAGCTGCCCATCGTTTCTGTTGTGGTTTATAAGTGGAAGCACTTTTTTAAGAAAGCGCTTGAAGCCAGCAAAAAATACCCCGATTCATTTTATTTTGTCCGTTATGAAGACCTGGTGGGCGAATCCGTGCCGCAATTGCAAAAAGTCTGCGATTTCCTTGGCCTGCCTTATGTCCCGGAGGTCTTTGATTTTTATAAGATGAAAAGCAAAGCGGAAGAAACCTATCCCGTCGTCATTTTAAAGAAACACCATAAAAGCCTTTTCAACCCGGTCAATACAAGCCGGATCGGCCTATGGAAGGAGTCCATGACTGACCGGCAAGTCAGGATCGCCGACCTGGTGGCGGGTAAATATGCTGAAATGGCAGGCTATGAGAGGAAATACGAGAATTTTGGTTTGCTGTTGAGACTCCGGGCTCTGCCGGGAATATGCTATGCCCGTTCGCTGTATTTCCTGACAGCGATCTTCGATAAAACACCCTATCGCTTCAGGCAGAAAATTCTGAGCAAAGGCCCGCTGCTCATCGCCAGGATCTTTGGAAAATTATTCCCTAAGAAGCCCAGGTCCTGAATTGGCCAGGTCTTCTGCAAGGCGGGTTGTGAAGAGATCCGCTCCCTTTACATTCATGTGATCGGGATCGAAAAAGTACTCCGGGTGATCAAAGAACAGGTCGTGGTAATCGAGAATTCCCCGGAAAACGTCGAATTTCGAGGCAGTACCCCCAATCTCGCCGTAAAGCTTATCCACCGGAACGATCGCGGCTTCTTCCTCATACAGTTCCTTCGCCTCGGGAAAACGGACCAGCAGGACCTTAACTCCATGCTCCTCGCATAACTGCATGATCTTTTCGAAATAAACCCGGATGCTCTCATCAAGGTATTCATCCCTGGAAAGAATAAGATGCGCTTTATCCCAGGCCACCTGCCGGCGGTCGGCAACCTCTGCAAAATTCCGGTAATCCCTGCGCGCACGGTATCCGCGGTACATATCCGCTTCTTTCATCTTAATCCGGTATACGATCGACAGCCAGAAATCTTTATAATTGCCCGCGTAGGAAAAGAACCTGCCCTCCAGCCACTGATAAAGAATGTCCTTGTCCTTTTTGACCTTCGCCAGCTCCGCATAATCGACATATTTGACCCAGTAATAGTTATACTCGAACCGGTCTGCGATCTTAGGCCCGAAGTTGGAAATATCGGCCTGCAGCAGGAGATATTCCGGTTTTTTGCCGCTTTTTTCAAGGATGTACTTTAACTTGTAATACGTCCTGATGTAATTCTCACCCGGAGACCCGTAATTGAAACTGTTGGGCAGGATGCGCGTGTTGATGCTGTTGTGGGAATTTCCCATGGCCAGGTAGGTGAAAGGAGCGTCAAATTCCGCAAACTGCTCGTCCATCATTTCGTTGACCCTGAGATGGACCGAAAAAGCCTTGAAAATCCGGTCAAAGGCAAAATTAGCCGCCAGCAGCAGGGCGAGGAACAGGATGACCCGTATGGTGAATTTTCTTGTCATGCCCTGTCAGAATTGAAAATAGATGAATTTTTGCCTGTACAGCATGCCAAAAAACAGGATGAACATCACAAACCCCGCGTATACCGACCAGCGGACCAGCAAGGGTTTCGCCGCGATGAACCGGACGAGGTCGTATTTCTCATGGAGGTATTCGGCAGCCAGCAAGGCAATCACCATGAGAATGCCGAACATCACCTCGTTATTTTTAAGAATGTGGATCGCAGATTGTGCGAAGCCGCTGAAGTCGAATGCGTTCGAGATGAGCAGGATGCTGTTTTGAAGGCTCCCGGCCCGGAAGAAGAACAGGGAAAATACCAGCAAGGCCAGCGTGGTGATCCACCCTAGGGTGCCTTTTAATTTTTCCGAACGATTGATGCGGGACCATTCGAAGAACCGCTCCCTGTATTTTTCCGTCACGTTCTCCAGAACCAGGATGATCCCGTGGAACAAACCGAATATCACGAAGGTCCACGAGGCGCCGTGCCAGAGCCCCATCAGCAAATACGTGATGATGAGGTTGCGGTGCATCAGGCCCATTACGATCTTCTTGTTTTTCACGTAGGGCAGGGAATAGAGCAGGTAATCCCTGAACCAGGTGGTGAGTGAAATATGCCACCGGTTCCAGAAGTCGCGCAACGACCTGGCGATCATGGGGCGGTTGAAGTTGATCATCAGGTCAAAGCCCAGGATGCGCGCTGAGCCCCTGGCAATATCGGTGTACCCCGAGAAATCGCCGTAAAGCTGGAAGGCGAACAGCACCGTGGCAAGGATCACCGTCAGTCCTTTGTGCTCACCCGGGTTTTCATAGACGTAGCTGACAAAAACGCCAAGCCGGTCGGCGATGACCAGCTTTTTGAAGAACCCCCAGGCTATCAGCTTCAACCCGCTGACGAGCCGCACCTGGCTGAACCCCAATGGATTATTGACCTGCGGCAGCAAGTTGTTCGACCTTTCAATTGGCCCGGCAACCAGTTGTGGAAAGAACGAGACATACAGCGCAAATTTCCCGGCATGTCTCTCAGGCTCAGTCACTCCCCGGTACACATCGATGGTATAGCTCATCGACTGGAAAATATAGAAGGAAATCCCTACAGGCAGCAGGATGTTGAAAACCGGAAGCTGCCCGAGGATGTTGAACTGATCAAACACCAGGTTGACGCTTTCGGTGAAAAAGTTCAGGTACTTAAACCCGGCCAGCATGCCCAGGTTGACCACGATGCTCAGCGCAAGCCAGCGTTTTCTGACTTTTTTTGAAGGGGAGACAGCCATCTTCAGGGCCACAAAATAATCCACCAGTGTGGTGAACAGGATCAGCAGGGCATATTCCGCCTTCCAGCACATGTAAAAATAATAGCTGGCCATAAGAAGGAGCAGCCAACGCCATTTCGCCGGCATAGCAAAATACAGGACGGTCACGATGGGAAGGAACAGGAGGTAGTCTACCGAGTTAAAAAGCATGATGCGCCTGATTTTGAGGACGCAAATGTAAGCAATTTCAACATGGTATCCCGCCAGGGAGTTGTAGCCTCAAAAAAATTACCTTTGCCGCATGGGAAAAAGAAGCTTCCTGAAAGATGTCACGGGCGTTGTCACCACCAGGATCTTCCTGATCGTGGCCGGTCTTCTCATCAGTGTGGTCCTTTCACGAAAGCTGGGCCCGGCGGGCTTTGGCGTTTATTCTGCCATCCTGGTCCTGCCGCAGGTCGTGATCAGCTTTGCCCAGCTCGGAATGCGGGCGTCTTCCATTTTTCATATCGGCCGGAAACAATATGAGCAAAGCGAAATAGCCGGAAGCGTGCTTATCGTGCTGGCCATGACTTCATTTCTGGCTATCCTTGTCACCTGGGCAGGATTCCTGTTCCTACGTGAAGAATCATACACCGGCCTTTATATTGTCCTGGTATTGCTGTCGCTCCCTTTTCGAATGGCCATGGCTTACCTGGGCGGTATTTTCCTTGGCCGTGAGCAGATCGCCCGGTCCAATTTTATCAACTGGTTTGCCGAATTCCTCCACCTGCTCGCGGTGATCATCTTTGTCTGGCTCCTGGACCGGGGAATCGCGGGCGCGCTCTTCGGCATGGTCGCTTCCCACGCTGCGATCACCATCTGGGCTATTTATATCATTAACAGGGATATCGGCATTAAACTGAAATTCCACGCGGACGTCCTGAAAAGCCTTCTTTCCATGGGGATCCTTTTTGCCATGACGTTCGGGATCATCCAGTTGAATTACCGGATCGATATCCTCCTGCTGCAGGAGCTTTCTACGATGGATGAAGTGGGTTATTATTCACTTGGTGTCTCGATTGCTGAAAAACTATGGCAGCTCCCGCTGGCAATCGGGGTGGTGCTGATGAGCCGCACGGCCAACGCGCAGGACCAGGAGCTGATCAACCGGATGACGGCCAGGCTGGTGAGGGTCTCGCTGGTCGTGATCATTATCGCATCAGCATTGCTCTTCCTTTTCTCTCCCTGGCTGGTCCCGGTCGTCTGGGGAGAGAAGTTCAGGGAAAGCATTCCGACCGTCCAGTATATCCTGCCGGGGATCATCTTCATCAGCGTTTACCGGATCCTTCACAGCCGCCTGGCAGGCATCGGTAAGCCTCAATATTCCATGTTTGTATTTGCGCCGGCATTGGTGCTGAATATCCTGCTGAACCTCTGGTGGATTCCGCAATATGGGGCTTTCGGCGCGGTCATGGCAACCAATGTAAGCTACACCCTGGGTACACTGGCTTATATTTTTGTATATTCGAAAATTGTTAAAATGCCTGTTGCAGAAATTATAAGATACCGGAAAGATGATTTTGCTTTTATCAAAGAAATGAGAAAATGGATAAACCGAAAGTGAATAAGGACATTTCATCGATCCCGCTGTTTTTTATCATAGGCAGGCCCCGGTCCGGCACCACGCTGCTGCGAATCCTTTTCGAGGCCCATCCGAATGTGGTCATACCCCCGGAAAGCCCCATCATCATTAGTCTTTATAAAAAATATAATAAGGTAAGATACTGGGATGAAAAGATCATCAGGGAATTTACTGAAGATGTTTTTAAGCAAAGATATTTTGATAAATGGCTGATCGACAAGGAAGTACTTTATCAGAACCTACTTGCAGAAAAAGGGGAGAACACGTTTCAGCAACTGTTTAAAGTGATATGCCTGAATTACCGGTCGGTTTATGAAAAAGATGAGGTGACACTGCTGGGCGATAAAAACCCGGCTTATTCTCTTTACCCGGGACGTATCCATGAGCTCTTTCCCGATGCGAAGATCATCCATATCACCCGCGATTACCGCGATAACTACCTTTCACTGATCAGGGTCAATTTTGAGGTTCCCATTGTGCCGCTGGTCGTTTATCGCTGGAAATTTGCATGGAAACGGATGCTGAAGGTTAAAAAGCAATTTCCGGAATTGTTTTATACGCTTAAATATGAAGATCTGGCTGCTGATCCTGAAAAGAAATTCAGGGAGATCTGTGAATTTCTCGGGCTGACATTTGATCCCCATGTTTTGTCTTTTTATGAAAAGAAAGAAGAGGTGGAAAAAACTTATTCAGGATCGGAAGAGATCGCGATCGTGCATAAGAGTCTTTTTAATCCGATCTCGACCGACAGGATGAACCTCTGGAAGAAAGAGCTTACCAAAAGGCAGATCCGTGTCGCCGACCTGGTAGCGGGCAAAACGGCTGAAAAAGCCGGCTATGTGCGGCAATATCCAAAGTTTAGCCTGGGTTTGTACCTGTGGATCCTTCCGACCCTGATCTACGGATCGGTAATGTATCGCCTTATCCTGCTTGGTGACCACCTCCCGTATAAATGGAGAAACAACCTGAACCAGGTGCTTGGAATCTTTTTAAAGCTTTACTGGAAATTCAACGAACGGAAAGTCAAACCGTTATAGGCTTAAAGATATACAGCCTGCCTTCCTGCGTTTCCCGGAAATCCCTCACCATCTCTTTATTAATCTTACTATCCAGAAAGTCCGCCAGGCCCGACTGAATATCCCCCTTGTCGAATGACATCCTGTGCCCTTCCTCATCGTCGCAAGCAAGGAGGCGTGCGGCTTTGATCAGTCTTGCGGCATGCAGCCTGAAGCTTGAAGCTGTCATCACATAGACCTGGTTGTACACCTCTTCCTGCCCGGGCTGCAACACATAGCCGAGGTGGGTGTTCAGCTTCTTCGCCCGCTCGTTGTCCCTGAGGGTTTTTATAACGGATCTGCCTGCACCCAGGATGAAGTAGGAGGTTTCCAGCAGGCAGAGCGAAGCCCATACCGGGATAAATGTTTCATAATAATGCTCGTCCCACAGAAATATCCCCCCTTCGGAACTCACCGTATCCCATTCGATCTTGCTGGAATTGATCAGGCCGATATCCTTGTCGTGGTATTCGATGATGTAGTAAAAATTTTCAAAGTTGTCGATGGAACGGAACCATTCCAGTTGCATTTCCGGGGTGATCTGCTCCCGGTACTCCATGAACTGGCTGATCTGCTGTGAATTGCGCCACTGCCGCACCAGCTCGATGTCAGCTTCCCGGAGCCGCCTTAGTGTCACACCGTATTTTGAAAGTTTCATCCGCCACCCAGAATCAAGTTACTCGCCGTGATCCACCTTGCCGCGTCTGAAAGGAAGAACGCCACCACGTTGGCCACGTCTTCCGGTTCTCCCAGCCCGAGCAACTGCTGCGCTTCGATTTTGCGCACCGCCTCATCCGAATATCTTTCAGCCGTGGCATCAAGCATCGGGGTTTTGACAAAGGCCGGGGAAAGGCTGTTCGACCGGATCCCTTTCGGTGCCAGCTCAAAAGCCAGGACTTTTGCATAGGATTCCAGGGCTGCCTTGGCGCTGATGTACATCGTTCCACCAACGAACGGGTATTTCGTTGAAATGGTCGAAATAAACACCAGCGAACAGGCATTCTTAGCCAGCTTTTTCATTGCCAGCAGTTCGCTGGTCAGAAGTACCGAAGCATAGTAGCTGATTGAAAACGTCTTTTCGATCTCCTGTTTTTTGATGAACCTCGCCGGAGCAAGATCGGAGATCCCGGTGCTGTAGACCACACCGTTCAGCATGGGTAATTGGTCCACCAGCGACGAAATGTCCTGCTCCACCGTCAGATCGGCAGCCAACATCCGGTGCCCGGCGCCATCCAGAAGGTTAAAGGTTTCTGTCAGCCTTTCCGTATTTCGGCCGGTGATATATAGCACCGCGCCCATCCGGCTTGCCGTAATCGCGCACTGCCGCCCCAGCCCCGACGAAGCGCCGGTCACCAAAATGGTTTTTCCGGTTAATTCAAATTGGTTCATTTTATATTTTTTTTCACTAGTGTCCACTAAAAAATATTTTTCGTTCTTTGAAATCCTTGTAATCCT
>CAYUQP010000026.1:9209-61909 GCA_964447005.1 uncultured Bacteroidales bacterium | reverse complement strand
CAATGACCATCAATGACCATCAATGACCACCAATGACCATCAATGACCATCAATGACCCCTTCCCGAACTCCGGAGGAGTTCCCCGTCTGTAGCATTGCCGGCGAATCGTCACGATTTTCCCCTCCCGACGAAATCATGGTTTATCGGGAACGGATGGCACGGGAGGGGAATATGGGGTGGGTCAGATCCTTGTTAATTAATTTTCATTTTTTCTCTTATACCCAATCTTCGGGCGGTCGGGAGACAGATCTCTTTTACCCAATTCGTCAATCTTTTGTAGTAAATACCTGAAAATTTGATTGAGTTTCTCATCCAAAGATTGATTTCCTTTCTCAAATCTTTATTCTCGATTAACAAAGACCGGTATTGTGCAAAAGCCCTCATAATTTCAATGTTGACCTGAATAGCTTTTTCGGAATTCAGCACGGATGAAAGCATGGCAACACCTTGTTCAGTGAAGGCCATTGGTAAGTACCGCATACCACCCCAACTTGAGGTCGCAAATTGCGACCTCAAGTTATCCAGTTCTTCCCGGGTCAGTTCAAACATAAAATCCCCGGGAAACCTTGAGAGATTTCGCCTCACCTGTTCTTTTAGCCTTTTAGTTTCGACACCATACAAAGTAGCCAGGTCAAAATCCAGCATGACCTTGTATCCCCTTAAATCATAAATTAACGTCTGATAATCAGACTTGATCATTGAGTTCTTCATCACAAAATCCTGAGATTACAAAAAAATAAACGGCAGGAGCCACACCTATTAATCCGGAATTCTTAAAAAAATACCCGGTCTTTTGAAAAAATTCCAAGCTCCAAATCCCAAGCTCCAAACAAATTCCAAACTCCAAATCCCAAGCTCCAAACAAAATCCAAATTCCAAATCCCAAGCTCCAAACAAAATCCAAACTCCAAATCCCAAGCTCCAAACAAAATCCAAAAATTAAATTCAAAATCAAAACCTAATGACCATTAATGACGATAAATGACCATTAATGACGATAAATGACCATTAATGACAATAAATGACCATCAATGACCACCAATGGTCCCTTCACGAACTCCGGAGGAGTTTCCCCGTCTGTAGCAAAGCCAACGAATCGTCACGATTTTCCCCTCCCGACGAAATCATGGTTTATCGGGAACGGATGGCACGGGAGGGGATTAAGGGGAGGGGAAGGTGGGAAAATTCCAAACTCCAAGCACCAAACTCCAAACAAATTCCAAGCTCCAAATCCCAAGCTCCAAACAAAATCCAAAAATTAAATTCAAAATCAAAACCTAATGACCATCAATGACTATAAATGACTTTAAATGACAATAAATGACCATCAATGACCACCAATGACCATCAATGACAATTTTCAGATCCCCTTTCTTGATAAACATCTTAGCCTCTTCATTCAGATTGAACAGGCGGTAGAGGTGGTATATAATACACCCCAGAAGTTTTGCCAGAGTATATCGATGAGGGATTTAAGCTTTGTGTTATTCTGGAGCATCACATCTTTTTATTTTTCGGTTTTTTCTTGTTACCCTCGCCCAATTGCAATGAGGATTTGGCATTAAGTGCCGTAACTACTTTTTTACCTGTCTTAGCTTCCAGTTCTTTTCGTGCGACTTTAGCTACATTGCCGCCCTGTTTGGCTACTTTTTTGCTTTCTTCAAAATCTTTAGGTTTTGTGGCTTCTGAAATGTCTTTTGTGGATGCTTCGGCCAGCATGTTCAGGATGAGTTCCGTATTGGACATGTTATCCCGCAGGTTTTCCTTTTTCAAACCTTTCAGAATTTTGTATTCTTTGGTTGTTCTATCACTCCATGCTTTGGTGATAATATCGGTAAGCGTGGCAAACTGGGCCCCTTCTTTCAATCCTCTTTTTTTCCATTCGTCGGTTAATTCTTTACGTATCTCAATACTTTTGAGACGTTGGTTAATCCAATTTTCCGAATATCCAAGCCTCAGGTATTGTTCCAGTGCCCTATCAATACTTAATTCAGGGTCCTGCTTTTCATCCAGGCGTTCTGCCGCTACCTGGGCCAGCCACAGTTTAAAAGGTTCTGCTTTTGGAGATGGAATGGATTGAATAAGTCGAAATAGTTGCTCGGTATCTGCCACATCAGTCAATCTCATTTTCCCGTCAGGTGCAGACATTTTCAAAGCGTTACAATTTGTAACGGTTTCATTGCCTTCTTCTTTTAATCTCATTTTTAATACACGCCAATACACCTGAGGATTAGGACTATTAGTCAAAACAGCAATCACATCAACAATCGACAAATACCACTTTTCCTGCTCTGCATCCCAAAGTGTTCTCACCTTTTTGTCTTCAAAAATTTTAATTTCATTTTGCTTTTCCATTGTCTTTATTTTTCTTTTGCAACCCCGACGACTAAAGCCGACGGTTAATATTTTGTAACTAATACCGAACCGACGGCTTTAGTCGTCGGAGCAACGAATATTGCTGGTAATACGGGCTTTTGAGACATCCTCGGCAATAAATATTCTCATGCTGCCAGTACTTTTTCGGTTTTCAAGAATTCTTTTGTTGGGAGATCAAATATAACATTATTCAGGATTTAGAAAAGGATGAAACGGTGAAGAGGGGGGAAAAAGCAGCACCACTTTTTCTATCACCTTTTTACCACTTTCTGAAAACTAATGACCAGTGACCACCGACCGCCGACTCCACCCCTAAAAGTACCCCTGGAACGTAATGGGCACCGCGTGGCAGATGGTACCCAGATCCCCTTTCTTGATAAACATCTTAGCTTCCTCACTCAGATTGAACAAGCGGTAGAGGTGGTAATCCTTTGCGTGTTGCGCTGAGAAAAGCAGTTCGTTGCGGGTGAAGTAAAAGCCGGTTGTTTTGTTCCCGTTCCAGGTAGTTGACTTTGACCGGCATTCTCTGATAAACATTCAGAGGTTCTGAATATTCGTTCCTGGCCGGCGGATCCACTACAAGCTTCTCATAATTCACCCTTACCTCTTTCGCACCTAACGATTTCTCCGCGAACGAATCAAACGCTTTTTCCAGGTTTAGACTAGATGCCAGGTAATCGATGACCTTTTCTTCCAGCAAAAACTGGTAATTGTACCGCGGCAGGTATCCCTTAATAAATGGCTGCCCATATTTTGCCAGCACCGCGCTGATATTTTGATGCTTATATTCTATCGATCCACCTGATCTTCCATCCAACAGCTTTTGAATTTTCCTCCGGTGCTCCGCCTTTGAATAATCTTTCCCCGCCAATTCCTTTTCCAGCATTGCAAAGTAATCGGCGACAATGAATTCTGCTTCTATGTGGGACCAGGGGGTAGGCATGGGAAGATTTGGAATCTTATATCCTATTAATTCTGCTATTAGTTTTATTCATTTAATTTGGAATTAATGTCGCCCACTTTCCTTGACAAAATAAGTGAAATTTTGTGTCTCAAAAATTTCTATAGACAGACACCTTTTTTCTGTTCTTGAGCAATCATGTAATTGAAAAATTCAATATCTGATTGCTTCCTTGCAATAATTTTCAATGTTAGTGTTTTTCGTCTTGACTAACCTTTAACACAGTTTATGAAACAAAACCAATAACTATTGATTAATTTATAGGAATTCTCTTTCGCAGTAGGATATTTATTATCGAATTAGATTCCAATTGTTCAAAAAAATGAGTTTCTGTGAGAAGTTCTATTATCCTATTTCTTTCAAAAAATAAATTATTAGATATTCTATCCCTCAGAAAAAAGTTGCCATTACTATTAGTCAATGAATAGGGTACGAACATACTATGAATCGGATCAACATTGAAGTAAAAATAGTTCTTAAATAAAGGTGTTTCTGCTTGCTTATGTTCCCAATCCTTGCCACATGCACATTGACAAAGAAATATTAAAAAATTGGCATAATGATCCTTAAAAGGTAACCAAGCTACTATATCACAACCTCGCTCTTGGACGTTATTTTTTGAAATAGCCGTAACATTATCTTCATTTAGATTTACACCAATCTCTAATGATAACTCCCTTATTTTTGTTTCCGCATTACCTCTATAATGACTATTCTTTCCGAAAGAATGTATTACTGCGTTCTTATTTAAATACGCTTTCATACAATATAAACATAACATCTCAAATTCTTTTGTAAGAACATACTCGAAATCCTCAAAATAAGATAAATTTGAAGAAAGCAGTAAAAACAAATAAATTTTCTGTTTATCCGTTATTTCTGATTTTAACCTTATTTGATTAGTAGCGATTTCAAATGGATAATCGCTTGAATTATAAAACCTGCTTCTAAATGCACACAATTCGAAAAGCGCTTTTATTTTGTCAGATATTTTATCCGATTCTTCTGCGGCTTCAGAGCCAATCTCTTTGTTATTAGAATCCTCTGTGTTATGAAGATTCGAATCTTTAACATCAATAAGCAAATCCGAAATGTCTGAAATTGTTATCTCTTCTTTTAGAAATAAGGCATTTAACTCAATAAAATCAGCATAAATATGTTCTAAATATTTTGGAGTTTTAGGGACCTCGATTTTAATATGATTAATAATTGACTCAATCTTTTCATTAAAACTTATCATCTTCTCCATATTCGGTTTTGTTAAATTCCTCCTTTGTTTGTTTTATTTTGGTCGTAAGTTTCCTAATTTGAAGCAAGTCATCTTCTAAGCTTTCATAAAACATTTTAACGCGATGAGTTATGGAATCTGCTGACTCTAAGTTATTTAGTGATTTTCTAATGTTGGTGATAAATAAAACATCAATATCTTCGGTTAACTCTACTGAACTATCAAGATCTTTACCTTCTGTTGCAAATGCTTTATAAGCATCTGGGAACTTATCAATATTCAATATGGAATTTAATTTATTTAAATCAGAGCTTTTCCCTTTAAGGCGGGTTCTATTTTGATCATTCTTTTCAAAAAACCAATGTATTAGTTCTTTAAGATTAGTCCTCTTAAGATTTTCGATTGGTTTGTTTGAATTCAAATCTATGCCTAAGAATTTTATAATATTACTATGATTAAGTGCGTCTGAAAGGTAGCCAATATAAAATGTTGTGTCGTCTAAATCACGTATTTTATAGAAACCTTCATCTTCTACTATTCTGTACAAACTAAACGCTACAATGACTCTCTTAACATAATCTCTTCTGCTTCCAATTTTCTTTGCAAGCTCTTTGCAAGCCGATTCCAAGTCAATGTCTTTGAAGTTGTCCAAATATAATTGATATAAGTATCGAGCTTTCTCGGAAAGGCCCCATGGTTTAATCCCTGTAATATGTCTAAATCCCAAGTATTTTCTAATTTCATCTTCTTTATTAAATATTAAGCAGGGGATTTCTTTTGGCCGAGATTTTGCTGAATCATAAATTTCCTTAACAGAGATTGTTTTAACTGTTGCAAGATTAGGGTTATTTAGCAATTTAACTGAAGTGAGTCTTCTATTACCTTCAAGAACTTTATATTTATCATTTTCTATTTGAACAACTAATAATTGTTCACCTTTAAAGAACCCATTTTCTCCTATAGCCTGCATTAATTCTAAAGTTGCAGCTTCAAGAAGCAAATAATTAATAATTTCTACTTCAGGTAAATTATGTTTTGACTGAGGAATTCTTGGATTAAAACTATCAAGAATTAATTTCGAAAAATGAATTTCTTTGTAAACTGGTATATCTCCCATAAGATTCTATTTTAACCTTTCCCAAAACTGTTTGACCTTAAATAATTTAGCAGTGTCATATTCCTTAATATTCGAAATCGCTTGACCTCGATTAATCTTCTCCATACTTCTCGCAATAATCTTGCTGTTATTACCTGACAATCCTAAGAATTTCTCCATCACCCTGATATTCTTATCCTTGATATCAAGCAGAAACGCAATTTCACACATGGTTGAAAAATCGAAATCAGGTTGGTTGTACTCCTCAATCCCTTGTGATAAGAGTACAACAGAAACACCCTTTGATCTGATTTCTCGCAACATCTTTTCCAGTATGCTCTGATACTTTTTCTCTTTAAAAATTACGTGAGCCTCATCTATTAATATGACATATCTTAAAGCCTTTATATTATTTTCTACAGGACTATTGTCCATGTTCATAAAGGTATTATAGATATAATTGATTATTAAAAACAGTGAAGTAAACCTTACAGAATTTGATAAATCCCCAGAAAGTGATAAATATAAATTCTTGTTAAAAAAATTAGACTGGTTTTTGGGATCATCAATGAAGATACTATATCGGCTTAACTCATCCATGATTTCCGTGAGGGTATCCTTTTTATCTCCAACTATGAATTGTAATATCTCATTAATTCTATTTACAGATGGATAAGAACCGCCTTTCTGTTCACGGAAGGATTCCATACAAGCTTCCCTTAACTTACCTCTCTGTTTTATTCCAAGATTTGAGTATTTGCAAACAATGTCGACAAATTTGTCAATGCCCATATTTTTATTGACTTCATTGACATTATCAATAAATGTCAATGGATTAACTGGAAATGGAGTCTGGGGTACATCGATGAATTCAGTTTTAGTTTGAACGAAAAAGTTATCTAAGCCCTTTACATCCTCCTGTTTTAAACCTTTAAAATCCAGATAAATATAATTAACATGCCCATTAGACTGTTCATACATCTGGTTCAAAAACTCCAAAGCAAACTGAGTTTTACCTGTACCAGAATTACCCGCAACAGCAATATGACAATTATTATAAATTCCAGTATTATTAAGGCTTAAGTATATCGGACTATTATCTTCAATATTACTTCCTATCTCAATTTTTATAGGATTTGAATAATATGACTTTTCGATGTTTTGCTGATTATTTTTAACTGCATCAAGTGATACAATAAGATCGACTATAGCAAAGGCACCTTTTTCGATATATTCTGACAAAAAATCAAAAAATGTATAATTGTAATTGTCCTGGAAAACACCATTCATTAATTCTAAGCCATGATCTATATGGAGTTTGATATATCGAGGTACACTTTCATCAGTTTTATAAATGCCATAGTGCTGACAAATCAAAGCAATATAAAAATCCCGATATTTTGCATCAAATAAAATATGGTCTTTATATTCCTTACCCTTCGAATCGTAAAAAGTGCTTTCATTCAACAAGAATTTCTTACCTGATTGCAGAGAATATCCAAGAGCAATTCGAGCTATAACATTTTCTTTCGTTCCATGCGGTAATTTAGATGTAAGTTTTCTTATTACTTCTAAATTCTTTTCAGATGTTTTAATATTAATTTGCATAATAAAGCTCTTTGTAAGTATCAAGAAATTCCGAGGGTTTACATTCTATAAATACAGACCTCTCATTCGTAATATTATTAATTATAAATGTCTTACAGACTTTAAAATGTAATTGCTTGAATTCCTTTTCTGTCAATTCTTTATTAATGAGAGGAAATATTACAACCTGCTTTGAAACATTTGGATAGAAATGTTTAATGATATTTTCAGCATGTTGCTCATCAAATTTCTGCATTGGACTATCGATAAATACGGGGAATTCAATATCAGATTCATCAACTAAAGCACTTAACAAGGCTGATGCATACATTTGACGTTCTCCCATGGATAGTGAACTCTTGTCAATAAGTTTATCATCGACATTGTAGAGTGTAATATCAATGTCTTCTCCGGTAAGACTTATGTCCACTTCAACTCTTGCAATAAAGTCTTTTTTGTGTAACAAGGTATTCAGCCCCTTTAACATTTTCTCTTCCAAAGACTTTTTCTTCTCTTCTTTAAATAGAGCGATGAAATTTTGCAACCTATTGATTATCTGTTTCGTCTTCTTCTCTTTTTCAGAATATTCACTTGATTCATCGATCTTTTTCCGGAGAATTTCTTGCTTTTGTCTCAGAATCTTTAATTGGTTATTGTGTTCCCCAATCTTCTGATTAATTGCTTCAAGTTCATTATTAATACTGAGTATCCTTTTATCGATTATTTCTTTTCTTCGTCTCAGATCAGTTATGTAATCATCTTCAGCTATTTTCTCAGCATCACGAATTTTCCTATTAATAGATTCTAATTGATTTTTAAGATATAAGTACTCAGAATTTAATCTCGAAAATGTTTCTTTAAAACTATGCTTAACTGTATTTACAAGATGATCAAATTCTATTGCTTCTGAATTTGAAAAATCATGAATGCTTATAAAATTATCAGGCACATCTGGAATATCTGAAAAGAAATATTTTTTAATCAGTTTCGCTATTTGATATTCATAAAAATCCCGAACATTCGTATCAAAATACAACTTCTCATTGACTCTATGCTGCTCTAATTCTTGTTTAATTTGGTTGATCTTTGCATTAATGTCTTCTTGCTTATATTTCTGTTCGATAACATTTCTCTCTTGTCTTAATTGCTCGGAAATGTTCATCACAATTTCTCCCGCAAAAGCAAATGGAATTACATCAAAGAGATCCTTTAAATTTTCTTGAACAATTGTCTTTTTCTCTTCAATTGATATCTGTTCATTCTTTAAATCATTCAATTCATCGAGGGTCATTTTATCACCTTCCTTAATTAATTTTCTTTGAATATCTTCACTTTCTCTTTCCTTTTGATTTCTTTCATGTTTTAAATCTTCTCCTATTTGCATTAGCTTTTCTACTTCAATCTTAGCATTTTCAATATCAGCATGAAGTTGGTTTAACTCCTCCTTTTCTTCGGGCTTAGCAGAACGCCTGCGGTAGTCATCTTGCTTCTCTTCTAAATTGGCTTTCAAATCTTCATACTTCTGAATGCCAAGTACTTCTGAATACGCTTTGCTTAACTGACGGCGCTGACTATTGGAATTGATCTCAGCTAGAGAGACAATTTTTTCTGCGTCAAAGAAGAAAAACTTAGCAATTTCGATTGGTAAAATAAAGTCTCTAATAAAAATCTCTTCACCTTTTTGATTCTCTTTGGATAGATCCTCGATTAGCTGATTATAATAACCATCAATTAGAACCTCTACTCTATCGGAAGTATTAGAAATAACATTGTAACTTCTTTTAATTGTCACTTCATTGCATGTGACATCTGGTATCTTGACTTCAGAAAAAGTGACCGATACAGAAAATTCTGTTTCCCCTTCATCTTTTGCTTTTCTATTAAGGCTGTTCGAAATATACTTTGTATAGTTGCCTTTATCTTTAATTTCTTTTTCATATAGTTCGTCTACTTTTTCCATCTGTTTACCGTACAAGCACCAGACTAAAGACATAAGGAATGTAGTCTTCCCAAATCCGTTTTTACCGCTGATTACTATAATATTCTTGTCTTCAGTCGTTTGTAAAGAAATTTTATTCCGTCCCTTATAAATACGGAAGTTATTAAGTTCGATTTCTTTAATGTACATATTAGGACTCTATTTTTAGGTATTTTTCAATAACTCTTTCCATGTCATCTTTCAAACCCCTCTTACGATTCAACAAGGCTTTATTTTTTTGCATTATGAGCAGTTCTTGTATTAAGTCAAAATCCGACAATTGGTCATTACAGACTCCTTTTAATAAATCAATCTCTTTTAAGATTTTTTCATCATTACTTTTCATATCGAATTCCCTTTGATAAACTTTATTATATATTTCTGAAACGCTAAAATTGAAATGCAGGTCCCGATGCCAGATTACTTGAACGGCAACTAATTCCTGTTTGGTGATTAATTCCAAATTGGGTTTTTGTTTCTGTACTTCACGTTGAGCGGTCAAAACTTGTTCAAGTAAATTTGCTCTATATTGCATAGAATAATTCCCTTGGTTGTGTCCTTCCTTTGAAACTGCCCATCGTCCATTCCTCCGTGTTGAAAACCTATTTATAGAAAGATTTCGTTCCGCAACCATACTTGCTCTCAATTCAAGAAGTGGTTTTAACCAAGGATATCCTTTATTCACTAAGGCAGACATTGATTTATCTTCCTTAACTACGGTACACGTCCAACATCCAAAACGACTCTGCCCACATGAAGTGTGGTCTTTATCAGTAACCATGGTGGGACATTCATAGTCGTCAGCGCTTGCATCTGAATAGATTTTAAAAAGTTCTGTATTATCAGCACCCCAAGGGGACGTCATTCTATTTATAATGTACCAAACTTCTTCAAGAGATAGATCCTTGATAGGAGAATATGTGAATGTTTTAAAATGGTGAGGGTGATTAGATAACCTACTTCCTCTAATTTCATGCTTCTTGATTGAGATTGCCCTACTGATACTTTCTGAACTTCTTGATCCCAACAAGATTATAGCCTGACCCTTTTCTGAGACTTGATCTAAAATAAATCTAGACGTTGGTTTAATCTTCATCTTATCCGTACACCAACGAAATGCATTATTTGGCACTGGATATCCTCTTCCAATGATATTTACCCAAAAGGTATCCTCAAGCCTTGGGATAGTCTTTTGAGTGAATATTGGCATTCCTTGTTCGACAGCAGCTGCTTGTATTTGAGATAAAATCCTCAAAACATACTCAGTAATGACAGGATTTTCAACAAGTGTATCATTACAAACTACATAAACATTTCTTTTTCTTTTATCTGGATGAACCTGTTTTATTGCAAGCCATACTAATTGTAACAATGCAGTTGAATCTTTCCCACCACTAAATCCAATTATCCAAGGTCTATTCGCATCGTTGCTCAAGTATTGGTCTTCAATTTCAGAGATTATATGGGAAATTCTATATGACATATCAAAAATTTAAATTCAAAAGTAAGTGATATAACCTATTCTTCATATTCCACTAATAAATTATTATATTGCTCAGCGAATGATATTTTTCAAAGACTGATGGTATGCGTTGGTTTCTCATAACTGTTTATTTGGTCTCCGTAAAAATAACAAATCTTTATATCGTTTTCTGGTTGTCTCACTCCCTGGGAATCCAACTTCTGCTTTTCAGCCCCCATCCCTAGCCCTTCCCCCATTCGGTGGAAGGGTGTATCAGAGCATTATCACCTTATCATCCCCAAAAACTCCTTCTCCCCAATGATCCTTATCCCGGCACCCTGGCTCCGGCCCCCATCCCCGGCCCTTACCCCATTCGGTGGAAGGGTGTATCAGAGCATTAACTCAATTCCTCCTACTGGAGGAAGGTGATTATCATGAAAGAACATCACAATTTCTTCATCTCATCTCTTATAAAACGCTCCAATTCCTTTTTATCGGGAAGCTGCAGCTTGTATTTACTTACGAATAATTCTTTATCGGCATCAGCAATGGCATATTCCACCAGTGTTTTGTTCTTTCCGGTTACCAGGAGAATGCCCACTGGCGGATTATCGTCCGAAGCCATCATGGTCCGCTTATAATGCTGGAGATATACTTTCAACTGGCCGATATGTTCATGCTTGACGTATTCCGTTTTCAGCTCTATCAGAACATGGCATTTCAGGATCCTGTGATAAAAAACCAGATCGATAAAAAAGTATTCATCGCCGATCAGTATCCGCTTTTGCCGGGCTTCAAAACAAAAGCCATTACCAAGCTCAATGATAAATTCCTGCAGGTGGCTGATTAACCCACTCTCAAGCTCTGATTCTTCAATTAATTCCGGGTTATTGATATTCAGAAACTCAAAGAAATAGTGTGATTTTACCAGATCAATACTGTTTTGAGGTTCTATCTTACTTGCAATTTTGTCAAGGCTTATCGCTTGATCAGATGATAATCCAAACCTTTCATAGGAAAGCGTCTCAATCTGCCTTCTGAGTTCGCGTACCGACGGCATCGTTTTGAGGATCAATAATTCATAAAAACTTCTCTTTGTCGAATCATCGATCTTTATTAATTCGATAAAATGCGAATAAGGAATATTGAGAACCAATTTCTCTAAATAGTCTGGCTTGTAATCATTTGGAATGGGATTGGATTCTTGGGACAGTGTCCCAAGAATCTCTAATGGCAGCAATCGTTCAAATTTTTGGGACAGTGTCCCAAGAATTCCAGGATACACAATATAAAACTGCCGGCAGCGCGACAATTCGGGCGCAGTAAGCCCTTTGATATCGATTTCTTCAGCCAGGTTTTGCATTAAGCGCTTACCATACATCGCCCGATCCTCCCCATTCTGCTCATATTCAACAATATAATAGCCAAACAACCAGTTTCGCAATGTCAGGTTAACATTCACTGCTTTCACCGATCGCTGAACCAACTCCTCGCTGGTACGCATCAAGACTTCCGATAGCTGTTTGAAATTCATCTTGTATATTTTATCATCACCAAAAACTCCTTCTCCCCAATAATCCTGATCCCGGCGCCCTGATTATTAAACTGCTCAATCTTCTTCAGTTTCGCCGGGCCCGCGCCGCTTCCGGCAATTACAAAATTCGTCCGTTTGGTAATGCCGCTATCGATATCCGCGCCATGGGACTTCGCGGCCCGGGCGGCATCCTCGCGGGTCAGGCTGCTCAGTACGCCGGTGAAAACCACTTTCATGTTGTATAACGGATGGTTGCAGTCGCAATGCTCCGGGTCGGGTTTCAGCAAATCGCCGCTAATGCGCTCGTGGCCGGCAAAGAAGCCGTGGCCGGAGCGGGACTTTATCAATCCTTGGTCAGGACGGATCCCCTGTTTCATCTTTAAATAGGCTATCGCACAGGCAGTGGCATCGGCCAGCGCATCAATCCCTTGCAAACAGGAATTTCTCACGGCATATTCATTTAACGGGGGCCGTATCAAAATGGATTCCTGCCGGACCCTCTGCCTGCCAGAAACTACCACAAATCCAAGCTGGCACAAACTCGAAAGTTCAGCCGTCGCCGTTTCCGTATCAAAAGCTATGAAATTTGCCGCTTGCATGGTTATCATGTTACCGAATTGGTTTTCAAATACCAGATGGCGGTTCGAAAACAATCCCCTTAAAAATTATTACTACCTCCGCGGGCCTGCGGCTTCGGCCCGGTATCAACTTTGCAAAGTCAAATATAAACAGTTAAGGAATATGTTTTGCAGTGGCAGCGTAATTTAGAGAAGGTCTAAAGAGGAAATTCCAAATTCCAAGCACCAAATTCCAAACTCCAAATTCCAAACTCCAAATTCCAAACTCCAAATTCCAAACAAATTCCAAATTCCAAATCCCAAGCTCCAAACAAATTCCAAAACTCAAATTCAAAATCAAAACCTAATGACAATTAATGACTATAAATGACAACCAATGACCATCAATGACAATCAATGACAACTAATGACAACCAATGACCATAAATGACCATCAATGACAATCAATGACCATCAATGACCATCAATGACCATCAATGACCATCAATGACCACCAATTACACGATGCGCAACTCCATCTTTTTCCCCAGTCCGATTTCAATGATTTTTCTCAAGGTATCCAGTTCGATGCCGGAATGATCGTTTTCGATCCTGGAAATGTAGTTCCGCGTTGTGCCGCTTTTGCTGGCAAGCTGCTGCTGGGTAAGGCCCGATCTTTTCCTCGCTTCGCGGATCATCTGACCAATCCGGGAGGAGATATCATTCTTTAACGGATTACTAAATTCATAGAGTACATCAGGACCGATCTCGTAAGGGACTTTTGCTTTTTTCCCATCGGGCAGGGTAATAAATTGCTCCACGTTGCTCCAGGAAAGGGTGTAGTCAACCAGTTGCATTTTTGAAAATTCATCCGGGTTTAACAGAAGGCTTTCAGGATCACTGTCATTTAAATCAAGTTCTCTGAAAAGCCTCTTAAAATCGATTATACGCAATTGGCCATTGTTAAACACCACAGAAACCGACAGATCCTTAACCTGCTCAATTTTCAATATTCTCGGTAGTTTTGCTATCTTTCTCATCTTCTTGCCGGATTTAACTCATTAAACATCCTTTGTGCCTGCACCCTGTTATCTGATAACCAGCCAATTACTTTTCTCAGTTGATTATCCGGCAGATATCCTGCAATGATCCTGCTATCCGCTACCGCTATCAATGCTTCATACTCGTTATATATCGCATGGATGTGCGCCGGCTTGTGATCCCTGTTATAGATCTTAATCCTGATACCATCAATTGCATCTATTACTGGCACATAAAATAATTTACAAAGGTATCTAATTAGGTACTATCAGTCAAATTTTTATTGCAAAAAATGATTGGGTTTTTCTATTAATCCGGATTTCTTAAAAAAATACCCGGTCTTTTGAAAAAATTCCAAATCCCAAGCACCAAAGGCAAGGCAAATTCCAAATCCCAAGCACCAAATTCCAAACAAATTCTAAAAAACAAAATCCAAAATTCAAAAAACAACTAATGACCATCAATGACCATAAATGACCATCAATGACAACCAATGACCACCAATGACCATAAATGACCATAAATGACCACCAATGACCATCAATGACCCTCAATGACCATCAATGACCCTCAATACACTTCCAAGTTGGAGATTACCGGGCAGGCTTTGGAATCCGTGATACTGATCCGGATTTTATCTGTTTTGACTTCGTTAAGACGAATTATTCTTTTATAACCAATGGTGGTGCCGGACGCGATCGTTTCCCAATCCCCATCCTTGAATATTTCAATTGAGAACGCTTTCACCCGTTGACCCAAACGGATGTATTCCTGGAGGATCAGATAGCGAAGGCATTTCTCAGGATCAATATCAATGTCAACGACAATATCAGCTGTCGTAACACTGTCATCGGTGCACCAATAAGTGTCTTTATTATCATCGACTAGATTTAAGGGGCTGAAATCAGGTAAATTGCCACGGAATGAACTGGCAGTCACCTTCGCGTTTAACGCAAGATTATCTGAAAATGCATCATCAAGGAGTTTTTTAAATCCCAGCAGGGAATGAATATCATTCTCATGCAGCAATCCGCGGGTATTGGGCGGAACGTTGAGCAGCAGGTTGGAGCCCCGCCCGACGGAGTTCAGGTAGATTTCGAACAGCTTTTCCGGCGATTTTACCAGGCTGTCCTGACCGGGATGATAAAACCAGCCGGGGCGTATCGAAACGTCGACCTCGGCCGGGATCCAGCGGGTACCGTCTTCGCTGCCGGTGTTCAGCAGGCGCTCAATGCCGCTTTTGCCGGCGTAAAGTGTATCGGGATTAATGATGTTCCAGTTGGTCTCCCCGGCGTATCCCGACTCATTGCCGCACCAGCGGATATCCGGGCCGGCATCGCTGAAGAAAAGGACCCCCGGTTGAATAGTTTTCACCAGGTCGAGTGTGGCGGGCCATTGATAATAGGTTTGCCGGTCGATTGTGCGGCTTTCCCGGGCGCCTCCGTAATAGCCATCACCCCCGTTGGCCCCGTCGAACCACATCTCGAACACCGGACCATAGCCGGTGAACAGCTCGCTTAGCTGGGCGCGGTAATAATTATTATATTCCTTCGTGCCGTAACCGGAATGGTTACGGTCCCAGGGCGAAAGGTATACCCCTAACTTCAGGCCGTATTTCCGGCAGGCATCGGAAACCTCTTTCACCACATCACCCTTGCCATCCCGGAACGGACTGTTCTTAACCGAATGCTCTGTATATTCACTTGGCCACAGGCAAAAGCCATCATGATGCTTGCAGGTGAGGATCAGGGCTTTCATCCCGGCTTCATGCAGGACTTTCACCCATTGCTCCGCATCAAAATCAGAAGGATTGAACACTTCCGGGCTCTCGTCGCCGTAGCCCCATTCTTTATCGGTAAACGTATTCGTCGTAAAATGAATGAAGGCATAGGTCTCCAGCTCATGCCAGGCAAGCTGCTGTTCCGATGGCATCGGGCCGACAGAAGAAGGTGGTGGAACCTGTTGACAGGCCATCATTCCAGCCAGCAGCGCTGCCAGCAAAAATCGGTTTAAATTCCAAATTCCAGGCACCAAATTCCAAACAAATTCCAAATTCCAAATTCCAAGTACCAAACAAATTCCAAACTCCAAATCCCAAGCTCCAAACAAATTCTAAAAATAAAATTCAAAAATACAACCTTATGGCAACTTAACAACTACCAATGACCATCAATGACCACCAATGACAACCAATGACAACCAATGACAACCAATGACCACCAATGACTATCAATGACCACAAATGACCACCAATGACAACTAATGACAACCTTCCGGCTACCGGATGTTCAACGCCAGGCTGAGTCCGGCTCCCAGCTCGAATTTGCTGTTGCTGTTTTTCCTGTGAATTCATAAAAAGGCTTGATAGGACTGACATCGTAACCGTAGGATTCGTATATGCCCCGGTCGGATTTGAGGGCCCCGTAAATACTCGGCGCCAGAGATATGGCAAACATCGGGCTGATCTCCCGCACAAACCCAAACTTGATGTGCGTAATATATGTATCCCTGACCTGATAAAGATCAACCGGGAAGTAGGCGTAACACACAATCTCAGGCTGAAAACTATATTTCGGGCTTATTTCACTGATGTGACCGAAGCCCAGGCCGGCGACCCACAGCGGTTCATCGATAAAATTGATCCCGACCGTGTAGATATTGTAAAAATGCCTTACTCCCGCCTTATAGCTGACCCCGATATTCAGGTAATCGGCCGCTGAAACGGACAGCTCCTGGTATAATCCCTCTTTAGCGACACTTACCAGTCCGATTGCCAGGCTGTTACGGTTCGTATCGCATACATTGATCAGTCCCAGTTGCAGTCCTTTAAGCTCCCTGGTGTAATTAAAGATCCCGGCTACCTGGACGCCATTCAGGTCACCCGAGTTTATTCCGGCAATCCCGCTGACCTGAACGCCTTTCAGTCCATCCGCATTGAGGCTTGCAATGCCATTGACCTGCAAACCGTTCATATTGTCCGAATAGCTGAAAATGCCTCCGGTTTGCATTCCGTTTACATCACCTCCGGTGACATTCCCGATGCCTCCTGCCTGGAATCCCGACATGTCCCCTTTGTTCACATTGACCAGGCCGCCGATTTCGCATCCTTTGATGCTGCCTGTGTAGCCGATCAAAGCATTCAAAGAGAAGTTATAGCAATAATTGACGGTATTTTTCCCCTGGGTTGTCACCGGGTAGATAAATGAAAGCTGTGCGGGAAATTTTTTCTCTTCCGTTTCCTGGCTGTAAGAAAAAAAGGAAAAGAGGATCGGAAAAACCATCAGGAGTGTAATCTTCGTTTTCATGGCATTATTTGTTTAAATTCAGTAATAAGGACAAGAAATAATAGGAAAGGTTGCATCGGCCAGGAGAAACTTGAGCCGCAAGCTACAAGCCTCAAGCCGCAAGCCGTAAGCTACAAGCTGCAAGCTGCAAATCGAACATTCAGCTTGAAGCCTGAGGCCTGTAGCTTGAGGCTTGAGGCTTGCAGCTTGAGGCTAATGGTATTCCTTGAATTCCGGCCACATCTTTTCCACTGAAACCACCGGGTTGCGCATGACGTAGATGAGTACTTCGCGCTGGGGCCTGGTGCAGTCGGGGCAGTAGAACGTTGTAGCGGTTTCCATGGATTCAAAGAGCCTCCTGGCTCCTTCCGCATCGATATCGACCCCGATATAGGTCTTCACACTGTCGGAAGGTGGCCCCCAGGAATGGAAACTGTTGTGGGTAGCAAATACAGGGGGCAGGTCAAATTTTTCAGCATAGATTTCCATGGCGCCGGCAGGGCCGTAATTATCGGTCACGATGATGCAGTTCTGCCTTTCCGCTTCCGGCAGGTTGTGAAACACCTCCGACACTGCGGCAGCCATCTCTTCCCAGCCGATCCGGTCGGCGAGCCATTGAGGGATCGGTTCTCCCCTCTTACCTTCTTCGATCTCTAATTTCAAGCCAAGACGGGCGATATGATGCTTCAACCTGGCAGGCGGCATCAGCGGGCAGAATATGGGCGACATGACCACAGCACCGGCAAGGAGCAAGACGGCCAATGCGCCCTGTGTGACACACAGCCACGGCCGCCTGAGAAACTGCTCAATTGACACAGCACCGTAAGCAAGCAGAAAGATGTAGATCGACACGATCCGGTCCGGGCGGCTGGAACGGCCCGCAACCATCAAAATGATCAAAAACAGATAAGCAAACAGCATGAAACGGTAAGGCTTTCCTCTCCTGAGCATTAATGCGATCAAACCCGTCATCCACAGCGGAAATCCGGCCGGGTTGACAAATAACACCTGTTCAAGGACCACCTCGAAATAGGCTTTTTCGATATTCTTGGAAGAAAAGGAATTACGGTACAGTTCCAGCGATGGAAAATCGTTCACGACCTGCCAGATAAGATTTGGCAGCACGATGAGAAAGCAGGCCAGTCCTCCCCATAATAGCCACTTGTTGAAGAGCAGTTTTCTTTTGCCGGAGATAAGCATTCCCAGCACCAGTGCAAAACCGTAAAGCACAAAGGTGTGCTTCATCATCAGCCCCAGTCCTGAAAGGATTCCGACATGCAGCCAGTAGCGCGGATCCTCTTCCTGCACCATGTTCACCATGAAGAAGATCACAGAAACGACGATCAGCGGCTCATAGGCATTCATGGAGTAAAAGCTGGTGAATACCAGGAATATGGGCAGAAACACCACCGCCAGGCCGGAAAGAAGCATGCTGACTAGCCCTCCGCCGAGTCGTTTTGCCAGCAGGCCGGTCATGAAAACCGTCGCCGCCATGGCCAGAGCCGGCAGCACCCTGATGGCCATCAAATTGTACCCGAACAGCTTAACGACCAGCGCCAGTAGAAACAGCGAAAGCGGCGGCTGATCGACATAACCCCAGGCCAGGCGTTTGGCACAGGCGATGAAATAGACTTCATCGATAAAAAAACCGTATGGCCTGATCGTAGCGCTGATGAGAAGGAAAATGAAAACGGAAGCCGAAAGTGTAATGAGCAGGAATGAGGAAGTTTTCATTAATGCTTAAGGTTTAATGCTTAATGAGTAACGCGTAATGATCTGATGTTTAATGATTTAATTCATAATGCTTAATACTATAACCTATAAGATCGTCTTCCCGTCCTACAGTCCTACATTCCTACAGTCCTCCCGTCCTACAGTCCTCCCGTCCTACAGTCCTCCCGTCCTACAGTCCTCCTACCACTCCATACTCCCCTCCAGCCTGATCTCATACAGGTCATTCTCGCTCAGCCCGTGCCATTTGCAACCTTTCCTTGTGCAGATAAAAAAATCAATCAGTTTGGTGCGTGCGCTAACATTGATCATGGCAACCGGGGAGCTGCATTTCCCGCAGGATCGGTCGTTCCGGACAAGGCTTTGGTTGCAGTGCGGGCAGGCCAGCTCGTCCACGACCTTATCTTCCGGCAGGAATACCGTTGATTTGGAAGAGAAAACATTCAGGTATGGACTGAGAATAAGAATGCCTTCTTCCCCATGCCTGATCTTAAGTTTTAACATATCCCCGTCGATCAGGCTTTTGCGGCAATGCGGGCAATAAGCGTGAAGGAAAGTGCCCGTTTCGATGATCTCTTTCGTTTCGTCGCTTTTCAGCTCCGCCTCGCTCACGGGCGCTCGTTCTGCAGCGGGATGCGTGTGCGGGCCGGAAAGCCCGTATTCATTGTAAAATTTACTCAGCGCCACGGAAAGGTCTTCGAATTCAACGAAATGGTTCTTGCACCCGCTGCGAGAACAGATGCTGACCTTGCCGCCCATATCCAGGTGAAACGGCACCATATCGGCGCCGCAGGTGCTGCATTCCGTCTTTGAAGTTATGTGCTCCCCGCAATGCGTACAGAAAAACTCGGCCACTTCATCTTTAGGGAGGGTGATATCCGCCTTGTAGTTATAACTTCCATAGATCGAGCTCAGCCATATTTCCCCCGCTTCACCTCGACATCTTACGAGCAGGTGGATGCCGGGGACGTTGTCGATGAGCTGATTTTTATCCATCAGCGAATGCCCGCATTTAGGGCATTTAAGCCGGAGTGACATGAGTTCGTACATAGCAAGACTGATTTACGCGATTAAAGATATACAATGATAAGAATTTTCAGGATACAATAAAAAAATTCATCAAATATGTCCCGTCAGGGACAAAAGACAGTAGCCCGGGACGCCAGTCCCGGGATTAGAAGAGCGACTAAATCCAATCAGTCACGTAGTGACGACAGACAGTAACCCGTGACGCCAGTCCCGGGAAGAGATGGACGACTCAATTCACAGAGTCCCGGAGGGACGTCAGAAAAAAATCTTCATCCCGACCGGGTATATTTTCAAATTTTCCGGATTAACATAAAAAAGGAGTCATTAATTTTTAAAAACCATCATTATGGCTAATTCATTTACTTCACTGAACATTCATTTCGTGTTCAGTACAAAAAACAGGGAAAACCTGATCGAGGACGGAATGAAGGCTCGTCTATACGCTTACCTGGGAGGAATTGCCAGGGAAATAAAATTGGTACCATTGGCAATCGGTGGTACAAGCAATCATGTCCACCTGCTTATTTCAATGTCACCGGTTTTGAGCCCGTCAAAGGCAATACAATTGATTAAAGCGGGCTCTTCCAGGTGGATCCATGAAGAATTTCTAATAAAAACAGGTTTCGCCTGGCAGGTGGGATACTCGGGATTCAGCGTGAGTCCGAGACATATCCCGAATGTTAAGAATTATATTGCAAATCAGGAGGAACATCACAGAAAAAAGTCATTTGAAGAAGAATATATCAGTTTTCTGAAAGAGAGCGGGATTGAATTTGACGAGAAATATGTCTGGGGCTGAGGTGTTTCTGTCGTCCCTGACGGGACTCTCAGGGAATTTGCCGTCCTTTTTCCCAGGACTGGCGTCCTGGGCTACTATCTTGTGTCCCTGACGGGACTTGTAATGATCGTGTTCAACTCTCCCCCTCTCCGCTTGGAGAGGGGGCCGGGGGGTGAGGTAGTCAGACTGGCGTCCCGGGCCACTGTCTATCGTCACTTCGTGACAGGTTGAATTTTACAATTCATTACTCCCTTCACCCGAATGGGTGAAGGGCCGGGGATGGGGGCAGCCTGGAAGGGCCGGGGATGGGGGCTAAACGGTAACCACCGCGATCCTTTTCTTCCCGTCCATGCTGACCGTTAACGGCTTCTCAAAACGGATGTGCTTAAAATATTTCGTTTCGTTGATGACCTTTTGCTGTTTCAGCAGGTCCCAGCGGATATAGCTTTTGGATAATTCGGGCTGGATGCTGAAATAGCCTACATTCATGGAAACCACGTTGTGGAAGAAGTGGGAACCGGAGGAAGCGTCGAGCGGGTAACCTTCCAGGCTGGTCTCGATGATCACGCGGGCATGGGAGATCTGGGCCCAGTTCACCGGGATGCCGATGAAGCGGTCACGGGTGCCCCAGCGGCCCGGCCCGATCAGCAGGTACTTCTTGTTCTCCTGCGCGAACATCCGGTTCAGCTTCTCGATCTCATAGGTCATCTGTACCGTGTCGCCCTTGTCAAACACGTCAATATCCACAAAGACCACATCGCTGACATTTTCGATCACGCCGTTGCCCATGCTCTTTTCAGCGTATAAAATAATGCTTTCTTCAGGAATTCTTTCCAGGTTGACATTATAATCCATCGCGTTGCCGATCAAGGGCTTGATCTGCAGCAGATAAAATGTCGCCCGGCCTAGCTTGTCCTTGGTCAGGTCAACGGCAAACTCGATTTCCACCGGTGAGCCCATGGCTTCCTTGACCACGTCGAGCACTACCTCGATGGTTTGCGCGAGAGGTATGTAGTTGAATTTTAAGATATTGGCGAAATTGATGATCCGCGGCCCCTGGTGCGTCAACCCGGGAATGATGACCTGGTTATCGGCATCGTAGACCGAAGCGCAGTGTTTAAGGTTACCGTGCATCTCCATCTCATAAATATCGAGCTTGGCCAAACCGGCTGTATCCCCTTCGAGCAGGTTCACCTCTTTCTTGTTCAGGTCAACGGCGTAAAACTCCACCTGGGAGTTCTGGAACTGGTCTTTCGGTGAACTGATCTCGGTAGCGGGGTACTTCGGTGAAAAACGGTAGGCCTTTTCACCATCGACGACCGATTTACCCAATCCTACGGCCGTCACGGCAAATCCCTCTTCGGGCTGCATGTGGGCATAAGGGTAAAAATTATACGATTGCGCCACGCCGCTGACATGCGGGTAAAAATAATCACCGTACTGCCGCCCGGCCACCTCCTGGATCACAACCGCCATTTTTTCTTCCTCGATCTTGTAATGCACGGCCTCGATATAGCCCCGGGCTTCCGGCGAGTAGATGGAGGCAAAGACCAGCTTGATGGCGTCCAGCGCCTGCTTCAGCCTCTCGTTCAGGTCGGGGTGACAATTAGGCAGCAGGTACGTCTCAAAAATGCCTGCAAACGGCTGCATCAGCGAATCCTCGAACAATCCCGAAGACCTGACGGCAATCGGCTTCGTGATCCGTGTCAGCAGCAGTTTCACGCGCTTAACCAGCGTGTCGGTCAGCTTTGCCTCCATGAACCTTTTTTTGATCTCTTCATAGTCAATGGTGACGGCAACAAAATCCCTCAGGTTGTTGCGGTCAATGAAATACTCAAACTCCTCCGTACCAATCACTGATGTTTTGGGTGCCTGGATCTTTATCATCGGAAGCTGTTTCGAGAAATCGAAATTATAGATCAGGGTGTTGATGAAGGCAAGTCCACGGCCTTTCCCGCCCAGGTAACCATCCATCAGGCTGACGATATTGCTTTCGTCGCCAATGGCCGACTCTTCAAAGGGAATGATCTTGCCCTGGTTCTGCTCGTTGCGGAATTTGCCGATCACATCGATGAGGTACTCGCGGATCTTGACTGCATTTTCGAAGTCAGTCACTTTCTGGGGGTTCAGGATCTTGGCGGCCTGGATTTCACCGCGTGCCATCAGCCAGAGCGAAAAATGATCGCGTTTGGCGTGGTAGAGCAGTGATTCGTCAGGGATGGTCTTCAGCAATTTCTCAAATTCCTTCAGCGACCTGGCTTCGGCAATCTTGGTACCCTGCTCGTTGCGGTATATAAAATTCCCGAATCCCAGGAAGTGGGTGATGAAGCTCCTGAAATCCTGGCTCAGCGTTTCAGAGTTCTTGTTGATAAACGTGCATTTCAATCGGTAAGCCATCTCGGCGTTATCCTCATCGGAACTTTGTATGATGATGGGAATATCCTTCTGGATTTTCCTGGCATATTCAACCAGCTCAAAACCTGCATGCTCATCGGGTTTCCCGTTGCGGTTGAATTTCACATCGGAGATCAGGCAGAGCAGGTAATCCCTGAACCGTTCCATTACTGAAACGGCTTCTTCGAAGTCCGATACCAGGATGATTTTCGGCCTGCCGCGCAGCCTCAGGATCTTGTAAAGCTCGTCGGTGCTCACGTCATCGATGATACGCTTGGTTTGCTCCAGGACGATATGATAAAGCATCGGGAGGTAGCGGGAATAGTATTTCGCGCTGTCCTCCACCAGCAGGATCACCCTCACCATACCGATCTCCGTATCGTTCTCCGCGTTGATCTTGTCTTCCACATGCTTTATCATGGCAAAAAAGACCGATGATTCTCCATTCCAGATAAAGACCTTATCGATATGTTTCAGGGCGTTCTTATCTTCCTCCAGCAGCGCCATATCCGCGTTGTTGTTGAGCAGGAGAAAGATCGGGATATAGGGGTACACTCTTTTGACCATTCCACTCAGCCTGACCGGGATCTGCTTGTCAGCGCCCATCATCATGATGATCAGGTCGAAATGCCTTGTGCGCAGGATCTCCATCGCTTCATCGATCCCCGACACCCCGGTGATCCTGGGAATAGAGGTCAGGTTCATCGTGTGATATTCGCCCAGGACGTGCTCCGAGAACCTTCCCTCCCGTTCAATACTGTATGCATCGTAAAGATTCGCCACAAGCAGGATCTCCTTCACTTTGAAAAGCATCAGGTCGTGGTATGCATCACGGTCCTCATTGGTCTTGTTGATAAAGCGCTGCAGCAGTTGCCGGCTGGTGGCAAGTCCGGGGGCAGTCTCGGCCTTCGCAGGAATCTCTCCCGGAATCCTGGGCTTGATGACCGTCCTGGCCAGGATACCGTTGATGTACCCCGTGAGCATATTCGCCAGGTTCTCGATCAGGTGCTTTTCTTCAAGAAGGAATGGGCCATCATCCAGCACGGGGAACTCTTTCAGATAGTAAATCTCAATGTAGCCGACTTTATTATCGATCGTTTCAAACTTCTGCCGCTGCACCCACTTTGTCGCCTTGAATTCCCGGCTGGAATATTCCTTTCCTTCAAAAAGGATGCGAGCCGCAGTGTATTGCGGGTACTGCCAGGCTGGCGGAAGGATCATGCAGACCTGCCGCAGTGTTTCTTCGATGGATTTGGCTTCTTTGATGATCTGCGTGGTGCGGTTTATGGCGGCAAGTTCTTTTAACCGCTCGATATTTTCCGCCCTTAATTGCTGGTAGTTAGCGGGTTGGTCCGGATTGTATTCGCTCATAAGACTATTGAAAATGGGATGCTAAAGGTATGAATAATTAGTTCTTCCAAATATACGGTGGAACTCCGTGTGACCTCAGTGGAGCTCTGTGTAACTTGCCTTAAGTATCACAGAGTTCCACAAAGTTAACACAGAGATCCACTGAAGCAAACTAATTAATGTAAGCGAAATCCACTTATATCAAATCTAAATTGCAACTAGCCTGTTATTTTTTGTTAATCTTTTCACAAGTACAATATTATTTTAACTAATATTGCCTCGCTTTTCAAAAATTCATTAACAACCAAATATATCTAACGATTATGGCAAACAACTATGAAAACCTGGTGAACGAATTTATGGCAAAGATCATTGCCAGGAACCCGGGTGAAAAAGAATTCCATCAAGCTGTCAGGGAAGTGACCGAATCGCTCGTTCCCTTTATTGAAGAAAATCCAAAGTACAAGACCGCCAAGATCCTCGAGAGAATGGCTGAGCCCGAAAGAGTGATCCTCTTCCGTGTACCGTGGGTTGACGACAAAGGTGAGATCCAGATCAACAAAGGCTACCGTATCGAGATGAACAGCGCCATTGGTCCTTACAAGGGCGGGCTCCGTTTCCACCCCACGGTGAACCTGGGTATCCTCAAATTCCTTGCCTTCGAACAGGTTTTGAAGAACAGCCTCACCACCCTTCCCATGGGCGGTGGAAAAGGCGGCTCCGATTTCGATCCTAAAGGAAAATCCGACAATGAAGTGATGCGCTTCTGCCAGAGTTTCATGACCGAGCTGGCCCGCCATATCGGTCCTGACACGGACGTTCCGGCCGGTGATATCGGTGTCGGCGGACGTGAGATCGGCTTCATGTTCGGCCAATATAAAAGGTTACGCAATGAATTCACCGGCGTGCTGACCGGCAAAGGACTGGAATGGGGCGGCAGCCTGATCCGTCCGGAAGCTACAGGTTACGGCCAGGTCTATTTCGCTGAAGAAATGCTGAAGACCCGCGGTGATTCGATGAAAGGCAAGATTGCCTGTGTCTCCGGCTCCGGGAACGTAGCGCAGTATGCCACAGAAAAAGCCACCATGCTCGGCGCCAAAGTGGTGACCCTCTCCGATTCCAATGGTTTCATCCATGACCCGGACGGCATCACCCCGGAAAAACTGCAGTTCGCCATGTACCTGAAGAACGTGAAGCGCGGCCGCATACAGGAATATGCCCAGAAATACGGCTGCGCTTACTACGAAGGCAAACGCCCGTGGATGATAAAATGCGACGTGGCGCTGCCCTCCGCAACACAAAACGAGATCGACGGCGATGACGCAAAGACGCTCATGGCTAACGGATGCTTCGTCGTTTCCGAAGGAGCCAACATGCCTTCCACCCCGGAAGCCATCGAGGTATTCCAGAACGCGAAGATCCTTTACGGCCCCGGCAAGGCAGCCAACGCGGGCGGCGTAGCCACCTCAGGCCTCGAAATGAGCCAGAACTCCATGCGACTGTCATGGTCACGCGAGGAAGTCGATGCCAGACTGCACAACATTATGATAAACATTCATGCAAACTGTGTGAAATGGGGAAAGAATGAAGATGGATATATTGATTACGTGAAAGGAGCAAATATCGGCGGGTTTGTCAAAGTTGCCGATGCAATGATTGCACATGGTATCGTGTAATTGTTGTGATACCGAACCAATACTCAGGGGGCCGTTGATTACGGTCCCCTTTTTTATTGTTCCGGCGCGAAGAAATCCAGGGTACGGCTTACCCGGTCGAAGACAAAATACTGGATCAAAACAAAGTCCTCCTCATTATTGACCAGGGCATACGCGCGGTCCAAATCCACCGGCTCCATCCTGGCGCCATCTGCTGAAAACAAAGGCGAGAAACTCCTTTTCTTAAAGATCCTGACCCGGTTCACCTCCCCTTCCACATCTGTGAGGGTGATAATGGTTTTTGGCGTACTGGCTGAAACCGAATCGATGAAGGTTCTTTCGATCATGTGCTCAAGCAGCGATTCAAACCGGATATCCTCGAATCCGGTCAGGAAATTCAACGCCCGGAGCGTGTCAAACCCGATCACAGTGCGGTTATCCGCCAGTGTACGAAGAATAATGTTCTGGTTGTCTTTCACTTCAAACTCGTAACCCTGCTCAGGCTGCAACGGAAATTCAACCTTCACCGACCTGATCTCGTTGATCGGCGTCCTGAACACGGTATAATCGCGCCATTCGGCCTCCACCGTGGAATAGCGCGTGGCAACGAAGCCCCTGAAACCCGTGATATGCACCACATAAGGCTCCTCCGACCCTTCCATCAGCATGAAGGTGCCCTGGTTGTCCTGCGTTACATCACCGATATAATAAACTTTGGACAGCTTTTCCCTTGGAAACAGTTTGATCTTATTAAAGAGATTGATCCTGGGGGTAATCTGGTATATCTCGATCTTCTTCGCGATGACCGACATGCGCGTGATCACATTGTTCCGGGCAACCAGCGGAACGGGGTTACGCACCTTCAGGTCCATCAGGGTTTTCAGGAATGAACTGACCTTGGCCTGCTGCGCGGGATGCTTTCCGTTGACCAGCCAGGTCCCTTCTGCAGTGCGCTCCAGCGTGACCTCGTTGTTGTTTTTGTCTGCCAGGAAGATTTTAGTGATAGAAGCCGTATCAGCCACGGCAAAGTCACTTTCACCCTTCTTCAGCGTAGTGTAAGAATTGGTGATGAACAGCGCGGCGGTGATCAGCACCAGGATAAGTATAACGATCAGTGTGATGCGGTTTTTTTTCATCATTGCCTGGATAAATCCGGTATTAAGTTTCACTACCTGGCAGAGGTATATTTCTTTTTGCGCAGGTAATGTTGTATGAATCCATAAATAAGAACGAGCATTACCGGCAAAATAATATTCAGAGCCTGCCAGAAAAATTTATTGTTGTTTACCCGGGTCATATCCAGGAGCCTGAGCTTCAGATCCCTGCTCCGGATGGAGATCAGTCCCGATTCATCGAGCATATAATCCAGCGCGTTCAGGATGAAATCCTTGTTCCCGAATGATTGCCCGGTATACTGGTCATAGCCCAGCGGCATCGGGTAACCCTGTGAAAAATGAAGCTGGTTGCGGATCACATCGCCGTCGGCAACCACGATCATGCTGGTCGGCTTGCTCTTCGGCAGGAACCCGATGTCCTTGTTTTGCTGGATTTCCGGTGGTATCCTGTTCTCAAAATTCGACCTGAACTCCCCTTCCAGCAACACGGCCACCGGTTGGGGCGGTCCGGTATAGGCCCGTTCGTCAGGTTCCTGCTCCAGGATGGCCAGGGTGATCATCGCCGGCGTGCTGATGGTGCGGCTGTACGCCGAAGTTTTTAGCAGGATTGTCTTCTTCACATCGGCCACGCGGATGGTGTCGATGCTGCTGACAAATTCAGTCTTAATCACATTGAGGTTCTTCACGATAGGATGATTTTCCGATGGTGTGATGACTGGGAAATAATACCAGGGGAAGAAATCGATCTTGGGCTGGCCGCCGACCTGCCCGGTCCTCAACGGGATGGGAAGAGCATTCAGGTCCATGACCAGGTTCGGGTTGAGCCTGACGCCATAACGGAACAGCATGTCGTCCAGGTTCAGGTCGCGGGCAATCCCGAGGGTGGTTTCCCTGGCCTCCAGGCTGTCCATGCTGGCCAAAACGGGGTCAACCAGCCATAGCACCTTGCCTCCTCGCATGATGTACTGGTCGATGATGAATTTATCCTTTTCGGAAAACGCCGAATCAGGCTTTGCAATGACGAGAGCGTCGTATTTGTTGACGATGCGGGTCTTGTCGTCCGAGATGCTGTCGCGTTTGGTCAGGCTGCTCAACTGCTCCCCGATGGCGATCACGCCCACGGTGTATTGCTTCGACAGCGCCTGCCCGATATCGTAGATGTACCTGTTATCCAGCTCGCCATGGCCGCGGATGAACGCGATCATCGGCTTGTTCACGACCGTGAGGTCGCGGATAGCGCCGGCCAGGCGGAACTCCAGCGCCTCCACCGAATTGTTCAGCGCTTCCTCGGGCGGGACCCCCAACTGCGAGCCCAGCAGTTCCACCGCCATCTCGCTGGATTTATAGTTGGCCAGCGCACCCGGGAAAATGATCTGCTGCTCGCGCCCTTCTTTGGTGTTGACCTGCAGATCAGTAGGCTGCAACCCTTTCTCGATCAGCAACTGGTACGTGTCGTTACGCTCTTGCTCGTCCTCGCTGGCCGACGGGTTAACGAATTCGTAGTGGATATTTTTATTGTAGGCCCTGAACTCATCCAGCATTTCCCGGGTGGCGTTTCGAAGCCGCTTGAACCCGGCCGGGAATTCCCCCTCCAGGTATACCCGGAAGTAGACGATATCATCGATCCCTTTCAGCATTTCCTTTGTGGCCGGCGAAAGTGAATAGCGTTTTTCAGAGGTAAGGTCAAAGCGGGTGAATACAAAGGAGCTGATAACATTGATGAGGACAATGATCAGTATGCCTGATAAAAGCTGGACCAGGCTGCTGCGCTTCAGGTTGCGCTGTTTATTCTTTTTCTGTTCCATGCCTACCACTTTCTTCTTTCAATGGAAAACTTCGATAAAAGAATAAACAACGCGATGACCCCGAGGAAATAGATCATGTCGCGCGTATCGAGCACGCCGCGGCTCATCGACTGGTAATGGTCGTTGATGCCCAGTGATTTGATCAGCAGGTCGGCTTTGCCGAAAAGGTCGAAGGAATAGATAAAATCGAATCCCACATAAAGAAATCCGCAGAGGAACACCGCGATGATAAACGAAACGATCTGGTTGTCGGTGAGGGTTGAGGCGAACATCCCGATGGCGACGAAGGAGGCGCTGAGGAACAGCAGGCCGATGTACGATCCCCACATGCCGCCCAGGTCTATGTTCCCTTTGGGCATGCCCAGGTAATATACCGAGAAGAAATACACGAGCGTGGGCAACAGGGAAAAGACCACCAGGATAAGCCCTGAAAGGTACTTGGCCATAACGATCTCGAATTCGCTGAGCGGCTTGGTCAGTATAAGCTCCATGGTGCCTGATTTTTTTTCTTCCGCAAACAAGCGCATCGTGATAGCTGGGATAAGAAAAAGGAATACAAACGGCGCGATCATGAACAGCCCGTCCAGGTTGGCATAACCAAATTCCAGTATGTTGAAATCACCTTTGAACACCCACAGGAACAACCCGTTGATCAGCAGGAACACCGTGATCACGATGTAGCCGGTCAGGGAACTGAGGAAGGAGGATATTTCTTTCTTTAGAAGGGTTAACATTTCAGGTTTTTATTGTTTCGTTGGCCGCAAGCTGCAAGCCACAAGCCACAAGCTTCAAGCCCTTTGCACTAAGCTCTATGCTCTTTGCTCTTTGCCCCCGCAAAGATATCAATTTTATAAAGAGGAATGCAGAGCAATAGGGTTCCTGACTTGTGACTTTAAGTGCAGAAGAGGTTCAACATACGGGACGCTCCATCGGAGCTAGGCACTATGAATGCTAAGCCCTCCGGCTCCTTAGGAGCCTTCTGTCTGTAGAAAAATGCCTGACACGATCATTAAAGCCCCGTCAGGGGCGACCCTATTCCCGGGCCTTTTAATCTTTCTGATCCGTAACATGAAACAAAAACAGGCGTTAGTGCGGTAAAATTCAATTTAATGATAAGCTTTTTTATTCTTTAATGTAAGTCCAACATTAAGACCAAAATAGATGTCATAGGCTTTAAGATCCGGAACTTTGTTTTTATTAGCCTTATTCAGACAATTTCCACTGATCTCTGCTTCGAGGAAAATACCCGAATTAAAAGTCCAGCCAATTCCAGCATTCGCTTCAAGTTGTAATTTATCAAGGTCCTCGATATAATCTAATTCATAATCGCTATTCGAGGAATATCCGACAAGGTAATTTCCATAAAGTCCAGCCACTAAATAAACTGAGGGATGAATCCCGGAAAGCGAAAAATACAATCCGGGCCCAAAGATATAAGATGGTAATGGATCTTCACAGGATTCATCCCATCTGGTGAATTAAGATTGACATTATCTTTATAGCCCCTGTTTTTGTAACCTGTTATAATCCTTATATCTAAATAATTATTAAAATCAATTTTATAGAATAAATCGATCTCCCACGCAGACTTGAACAATGTCGTAATTAAACTATTTCCTTCTTTGCTTATTCCTCCTCCTACAGCTATTCCAAAATTATTCTGAGAAAACGATTTCATAAAGAATAATGGCATAAGCAACATCAAAATGAGAATAAATCTAAAGCTGTCTTTTGATTTCATGATATGCTTATTTTGAAGATGAAATAGTGTGAGAACACCTTAATTGTTATCCCGTACTTTGTCTACGTGCATTCTATCATTTATAAAAATCTTCATCCTTTAATAATGAATCTAAAAGAATAAAATGATCAAATAATGCTTCATAAAAATCTAATTCAGAATCTCTTGATAAATCATACAGGAAAAAAATCTCTCCGGGCAGTTTCTAATCAAGAACGGCACAGTGTACCGTGTAATTTTCCAAACCTTTGTCGTGCCGATGGCACTCAGAAATAATATTGCCGCTTTTTCTCCCGGGACTGTCGTCCCGGGCTACTGTCCTACATCCTGCGGGATTATCAGAAATCATAGGAGAAAAAAGAAAAAGGATTAATTTTATACACTCAGATGTTCATTGCAAACTCCCCAGGAATGCCTTTCGGAATTATAAATTTTGCCGGGGGGTCAATTTACCGGATTGAATGGTCAATTTGACCAGAATAAACAGTAACTGTTCAATAAATAAATCATAGCTTTGACTATGGATAATTTTGAAGAATACTTACGACAGGGTGAGCCAAATAAAGCAGAAAAAGCAAAAGTCTGGAAAACGGCTATTGGCCTGCAACAAGTTGACGGGCTAAAACCGTCCGACTATCTCATAGAAACTGCAAGGCAAAATATTGAAGGTGATATCACTATTGATGAAGTAAAAAAACGGATAGACAGTTATTACAAACAATACCCTTTAAAAGATACTGAAAACCGCACCGAGGAAGCCGACAAAGTTTCGGCGCGTATTGCCGAGATATTGAGTGAACAAACATTTACGTTGTCGCCAGCCGAGTACCTTACTATTCATCGCAGATTGTTTCAGGGTATTTACAGTCACTCAGGCAAAATCCGTGATTACAACATTACAAAACAAGAATGGGTTTTATATGGCGAAACGGTTTTGTATGCAAGTGCCGAAAGTTTGAAAGCCACTTTAGAATACGATTTTGAACAGGAAAAGAAATTTAGTTACAAAGGTTTAAGTGAACACGAAATCATTGAACATATAGCACAATTTATTTCGTATTTGTGGCAGATTCACATTTTTGGAGAGGGCAACACAAGATCAACGGCAGTATTTTTAATAAAATATCTTCGTAAACTTGGTTTAAAAATGGTAAACAACGATTTGTTTGCAGAGCATTCCTGGTATTTCCGCAATGCACTCGTTCGGGCTAATTATGAAGATTTATCGAAAGGCATTCACAAAACCGATAAATATCTTATCCGTTTTCTTTGCAATTTATTACTGAATGAAAATCACCCGCTTAAAAACAGAGAATTGCAAATTCATAATGTCGATTCTACAAAAGATACTGTAAAACCACCAAGCGACACTGTAAAATCAGAAAATGACACTGTAAATGACACTGTATTCAACTTGATAAAACAGAATAACAAAATAACAGCGGCCGGAATCAGCGAGCGCTTAAATATAAGTTTAAGCACTGCAAAACGGAAAATAAAAGACCTTAAAGTGAAGGGAACAATAGAACGCATCGGCAGCGACAAAACAGGCTACTGGAAAATAATTGAATAAAAGTCTCCCGAATTTAAAATTTAAAACTTAAAATTTAAAATTCCCTATTTGAATTCCACCCTCACCGGGTCATTGATATCCAGCCCCAGCAGACTCGACGCGTTACCCTGGTTGATGGCGATCTCAAGATGGCCGGTGGAGCCGAAAAGGGCGACGATTTCCCCGACCGGGACTTCCTGGTAGGAACGGCTGATCTTTTTGATGGTCTCGCCGCGGAATTCCACGATATAATTTCTCCCTTTGCCGGTCTTTTCAACCAGGTCGCGGGTAATGTTGGTGATCACGTTCTCGTAGCGGTTCACGTAAATGACCACCCCGCGGATAACATCGCCCGAAACTACCGGCAGGAAATGCAACTGTTCTTTCCATTCTGAAACCGGCTCACCAAGCTGTTCAATGGGATTCCCGGCAGCCAGGTGGACCATTGCTTCAACGAATCGGTCCCTGGCGGGAATCTCACGATCCCCCTCCGCACTTCCTGCAGAGATCCGGATGATCTTCTCCGGACTGTGGTCAAAGATCAGCGAAAAAATGCCGTTGTCCGCACCGATGAAGAACTGTCCGTCATAATGCACTGCCAGGTGCGGCGTCTTCTCTGAACGCTCGGCCAGGACCGACAACATATGCACCGTCCCCGGCGGGTAATGGATGTAACTGTTCCGGATAATGAAAGAAGCCTGCTTCAGGTTGAAAGGACTAATTTCGTGCGAAATATCAACAATATTGACCGATGGAATTCTGCTCAGAATCTTGCCTTTCACGGCTGCCAGGAAATGATCCCTCTGCCCCCAGTCGCTCGTCAGTGTGATGATTGGCATTTTGTCCAGGTAGTTGTTAAAAGTCCGGTTTTGTCAATAAAGCTGATGCAGAATAACTCACGGCCAAAATTAACAATTCTTCAAAGACGGAGCGCAATTTTTCATACTTTTGAACATCCAGACCACTAAGCTGTTAAAGGAACATGGGCGAACGGGTTATTTCCATTGAAACATACAGTCCGATTGAGATCTATGGCGTCAATGACGCTCACCTGGATCTGATCAAAAAGCAATTCCCAAGGCTGAAGATCGTCGCACGTGGCGACATGGTCAAGGTTTTTGGTGAAGAAGAAGAGCTCAATGCCTTCGAAAACAAATTTTCACTCCTGCTGCTCAGCTATGACAAGTTCGGGAAGATCAGCGATAACGACATCCTGCAGATCATGCAGGCCGGGGAGGAAGAAACCAATAACCTTATAAAACAGCAATTGCCCGATGACGTGCTGGTCTACGGACGGGACGGCCGCATCGTCAAGGCCATGACGATCAACCAGCAAAAGCTGGTGGAAAGCAGCAATGCCAATGACCTGGTCTTCGCCATCGGACCTGCGGGCACCGGGAAAACCTACACCGCGGTGGCACTGGCAGTGAGAGCGCTGAAGAACAAGGAGGTGCGGCGCATCATTCTCACCCGCCCTGCCGTGGAAGCCGGCGAAAACCTCGGTTTCCTTCCCGGCGACCTGAAAGACAAGCTGGATCCCTACCTGCAGCCGTTGTACGATGCGCTCCGGGACATGCTGCCAACACAGAAGCTGCTCACTTACATCGAAGACGGGACCATCGAAGTGGCGCCGCTGGCCTTCATGCGCGGCCGCACCCTCGACCACGCCTTCGCCATCCTCGACGAAGCGCAGAACACCACCTCCAGCCAGTTGAAAATGTTCCTGACCCGGATGGGGAAATCTTCAAAATTCATTGTAACCGGCGATATTACCCAGATCGACCTGCCGAAGAACCAGGAATCAGGGCTTGTCCACGCCACCAGGATACTCAGGGGCATTCCCGGCATGGATTTCATCTATTTGGACCAGCGCGACATCATCCGCCACAAGCTGGTGGTCAGGATCATCGAGGCCTACGGTAAAGAAAGCAATAATCAAAAAACAACATAACTATGCAGAACGTAATCGTAAGAACCGACTATGAATTCCCCGGCCAGAAAGGCGTTTACCACGGCAAGGTCAGGGATGTTTATAATATTGAAGATGAAATGATGGTCATGGTGGTGACCGACCGGATCTCCGCCTTCGACGTGGTGCTCCCGAAAGGAATCCCCTACAAGGGACAGGTGCTGAACCAGATCGCGGCAAAATTCCTCGAAGCCACCCGCGATATCGTCCCCAACTGGATGACGGCCGTGCCCGACCCGATGGTGATGGCCGGCAAGTTCTGCGAGCCCTTCCCCGTCGAAATGATCATCCGCGGCTACCTGACCGGCAGCTCCTGGAGAACCTACAAAAGCGGCGCCCGGGCTATCTGCGGCGTGCCCATCCCCGACGGCATGCGTGAACACGAACGCTTCCCGGAACCGATCGTAACCCCTACCACCAAAGCCAAAGAAGGCCACGACGAAGACATTTCCCGGGAAGAGATCATCCGCCAGGGGCTCGTCTCCGAAGAAGACTACATCCTGCTGGAAAAATACACACGTGAACTGTTTCAGAGAGGCTCTGAAATTGCGGCAAAAATGGGCCTGATCCTGGTCGACACCAAGTACGAGTTCGGGAAAAAAGACGGGCAGATCTACCTGATCGACGAAATCCACACACCCGACTCGTCCAGGTATTTCTACGCTGAAGGCTATGAAGAGCGTTTTGCCAGGGGCGAGCAGCAAAAACAGCTTTCCAAGGAGTTTGTCAGGGAATGGCTTATGGAAAACGGTTTCCAGGGAAAAGAAGGCCAGGCGGTACCGTTCATGTCCGATGAATTCGTGCAATCGGTTTCAGAACGCTATATCGAGCTTTACGAAGGCATCACCGGCGAAAAGTTCGTCCGCGCCGATGCCAGTGAGGTGTTGAAGAGGGTGGAATCCAACATCAGTGAATTCCTCAACCTCACCCCCTGACCCCCTCTCCAATTTGGAGAGGGGGAACAGGGGGCAGGGGGTAAAGGGGGTGAGGTTGTCTAGTCGATCATTCCCAGCAACTCCGTCATCTCGTCCCTTTTCACGGGATTGCCCGACTGGTCGTAGATATTGATCAGTTCGCTGATCAATCGCCTTATGATCGTTTTATTATCACAGGGAATGAAATACGATTCCTTACGTTCCAGTTTCAACTGTTTGATAAACAACTCAATCTCGTTGCGGGTGAAAACGGCGCCGCGGTTGAATGGATTGATATAGAACAGCACCTCTCCTTCCGGGATATCCCTGGGGGCCAGCATGATCTCATCAGTATAGGCCAGCACAAAATGCCGCGGAAGATCCACACCATAGACCGGGATCTTCATGCCCTGCGCGATGGAAATGTAAATGACGCCAAGGATCAGCGGGCTGCCTTTTTTTGAATCCAGCAAATTATTGATGAAAAAATTCTCGGCGGCATTGATGTTGGTGACGTTGCCGGCAAGTTTGTGGGTATCGAAAAGAATGTGGTTGATGACTTTGACCTTCTCCAGGCCGGTCAGGTTCTGGTTCAGCTCCAGCCATACATCCTGCGAGATCAGCCCGACCTTTTTGATCACGGTGTCCTCGTCCAGGTCGGGATACTGGAACTTGCTCACCAGCAGCGCCCCCTGCAGCAGGTCATGATGCCCGAACTGCGCCCAATTGTGAAGTTCTTTTTTCAGGTTTTCAAACTGGATCTGGTGGATCAGGTCTTCTATACGGTGCTGGATCAGCGGATCAAATGTATTTTCCCATGCATGCTCAAGAACCGGGACGGCCACCCTGCCATGGGCAAAAATACGGTCCCTGATGGCCTGGAAGATGTCCTCATTCGGCTCATCCAGCAGGTTCATCAGCGCGTCCAGTTCCTTCGTTCTATTTTTTATTGACATCGTTTCTTATTATCAGGAAACTCTTTTAATAGCGCAAAGTTCCTTTCTACTGCGCAAGAGGCTGTATGTAAAGTCCGCGCTATCTTTTTATTTAGCATCGCCGACGACTAAAGCCGTCGGTTGATATTTTGTAACCAACTCGGAACCAACGGCTTTAGTCGTTGGAGTTTCGGACCAAAACAAGCAAGACTAAGAAAAATGCAATTTTGATACAACCTCTCACAACAACAGTTATGCCATCATTTTAGTTCATTCCGTCAATTTATTCAATACAAATTCAATCAGGTTTTCCTCGTCCTGGCGGATGGTTTTGGTGTACTGGCCGGTGGCACGGTTCGCCAGCAGCACGCAGATGCTTGCCACCTGGTGCCCCAGCAACTTCCCAAGACCATACAACGACGAGGTTTCCATCTCGAAATTGATGATCCGGTTTCCCTTGTATGAAAACTCTGCCATTGCCGTGAGCATCCCGTCAAAGGAGCGTCTTAGCCTGAGCTCTCTTCCCTGGGGGCCGTAAAACCCGCCGGCAGTCGCAGTGATGCCGGTCACGCCGCCGTCGGTCAGCTTCCCGATCAGCGAAGCGGTGCCCGGGATAATATAAGGTACGGGAAGATTGGCCGGCCAGCCGGTTTGCCTGATAAACTCAGCGGTAAGCTCCCGGTCGGTAACCTGTTCCAGTTCCGAATAATAATGCAGCGAGCCATCCAGCCCCATCCCGTGCGACGAAATGACATAGCTCCCGATCGGGATGTCGGCATGGATCGTACCGGAAGTGCCGATCCTGACAATCGTCAGGGACCGCTGCTTTTCCAGGGTTTCCCTGGTGCTGAGGTCAATGTTGACCAGGGCATCCAGCTCGTTCATCACGATGTCGATGTTGTCAGGCCCGATGCCTGTCGACAGGGCCAGGATGCGTTTGCCGTGATACCTGCCTACATGGCTGACAAACTCCCGGTTCTGCCGCCTGAACTCCACCCGGTCAAAATGGTCCGATATCAGCGAGATCCTGGCCGGATCGCCCGAAACCAGCACCAGGTCGGGGATCTCCTCCGGTTTTAATTTCAAATGATAAATGCTTCCGTCTGAATTGACAATCAAATCCGATTCTTTCATGTTCTCTGTGCCTCTCTGTGTAACTCTGTGCGTTCTGTGGTGAAAAAATCCCAAAATTAACTTTCCTCCCTCAACAATGCAATGCTGAATTGATATTATTTTTGCCCCATGATCGCAGAAATCATCAGCATCGGCGACGAACTGCTTGTCGGGCAGGTCGTCAACACCAACGCCACCTGGATAGCCCGGCAACTCAACGAGATCGGCATTCCCGTCGTGCAAATCTCAGCCATCGCCGATGATGCCGCAACCATTAAAACCGCCCTGGATGAGGCTTTCTCCCGTGCCGACGTGATCCTTGTAACCGGCGGGCTGGGCCCGACAAAAGACGATATCACCAAACATACCTTATGCGAATACTTCAACACCAGCCTTGTTTTTCACCAGCCTTCATTTGAAAATATTGAAAGGCTGTTTACATTGCGGAATGCCAGGGTCATTGATGTAAACCGAAGGCAGGCCGAAATTCCGGCCAACTGCACCCCGTTCATCAATCAGTATGGTACGGCGCCGGGAATGTGGTTCGAAAAAGACAACAAAGTCCTGGTTTCCATGCCGGGCGTGCCGTTCGAGATGGAAGCCATGATGGAAAAAGACGTCCTGCCCAGGCTGGCCGGCGGGTTCAACGACCGGATCGTGGTGCACAAGACCATCCAGACCCAGGGGATAGGTGAATCCGCCCTGGCAGACCTGATCGAAGACTGGGAGAACAACCTCCCCGGGAACATGAAACTGGCTTATCTGCCGCAGCCCGGTATCGTCAGGCTCCGGCTGACCGCTTACGGCGATTCGAAAGAGAAAACCCTGCAGGAAGTGGAACAACAGGTGGCATTGCTCCAAAAGCTCATTCCCGACCTGATCTTCGGCTATGGCAACGACACGCTGGAAGAAGTTGTGGGCAGGCTGCTGAAAGAAAAGCACCTGACGCTTTGCACTGCCGAAAGCTGCACGGGCGGATACCTGTCGCACCTGGTCACCAGTGTCCCTGGTTCATCCGATTATTACACCGGCTCGGTGATTGCGTACTCCAACCGTGTCAAGCAGGAGATGCTGGGTGTTTCGGGACAAACGCTGGAGAAGCACGGTGCCGTCAGCGAAGAAGTGGTGCGGGAAATGGCCGAAGGGGCGCGGGCACGGTTCAACACCGATTTTGCCGTTTCCATCAGCGGCATTGCCGGTCCCGACGGCGGAACGATCGAAAAACCAGTGGGAACGGTCTGGATCGCCGTTGCTTCCAGCAAGCGCACCGTCGCCAGGAAGTTCAGTTTCGGCGAGCACCGCGGACGGAACATCCGCCGGGCGGCCCTGGCAGGGCTGAACATGCTAAGAATGGAATTGATGGTCATTGAGTGTCATTGAGTGTCATCAGTAGTTATTGGTAGTCAATAATCTGGAATCTGAAACCTGAACCCGGGCATTTCTCCGTAGGAGAAACATATTTGTAGAATAGACGGTGATTGGCAACGATTTTCCCCTCCCGACGAAATCGCGGTTTGTTGGGAACGGATGGCACGGGAGGGGATTAAGGGGTAGGGAAGGAGGGATGAGCATTGGTTGTCATAAAGTTGTCATAAGGTTGTATGACTTACTGTCATTTTCCAGTCCACAGTCTTACAGTCTTACAATCCTGCAGTCCTCCCGTCTTCCCGTCTTATTCGCATATCTGACTATATGTTATCAAAATTCAGTATAGATTACTGATATTTATTAACATATCGTATTACCCCCCCCCCTGCTTTTCCGATCAATGTATGATTTGAGCCTCCTCTTTTATTCATTCAAATGATCATGCCATGAAAACATTAATCCAAAACCTTAGCGCTTTCATCCTGGTCCTGGCAGTTTTTTCGGTTGCATTCAGCCAGGATATTGAAATTGATCTTACCTTTACAGGTGACACGGTAATTTATCCTTTTGAGGGCATTGAAACCATCAGTGAACTGACCATGGACGGCGATGTTGAGTTTTACAGCGACACCAGCCTGGTGCGACTTATTCTCGAGGATGAGAACGGGTATCAGTACATGATCTTTGAGACCTATCCACTCATCAGTTCCGGTTCGATCGTTTCTGCAGATGATTACTGTGATGAAACCTGCGCGCTGAATGAATGCAATCCATATTCTCTGATCGTTCAGGTGATCGAAGCGGACTTTTTATTAAAAGATCTGTATTATGACACCGAGCCGAAACAGAATGCTGAAGACCAGCGTTATGAAGCTAAAAGAGCTAAAGATTCCTTGAGGATAGAAATCATGAACGAAAAGGTCCTGATTTACGGAATGAACTGGACTTGTGCTGATAATGGCTTGGTTGAACTATATTATGAACAAAAAAAGAATATATTCGGAAATGGTTATAACATGCTTGGATATGATTACTATCATGAAGGAGGATTTGAGTTTTTAGGCCATAGAGATTATCCAAGGGTTAATCCGAATTTTGTCAGATCATTCGATTGGAGAAATAGGCATGGCGCAAATGATTCTTCATCAAATTATTGGGATGGGGATAGTTGTGGCACAGGTTGGTTAACCAAAGAACAAGATCAAAGGTTTTGTAGTAGTTGTTGGGCATTTAGTTCCGTTGGAACAGTTGAAGCAATTGCGAACTTATATGCATCTCATCACATTAATTATGATTTATCTGAGCAGTATATTTTGTCCTGTAGCGATGCCGGAACGTGTGGGGGAGGGGGAGAAGATTCAGCATTACTTTATATTAAATACCATGGTACTGTCACCGAAAATTGTTTTCCTTATTATGGATTAGATCCTTCCACTTTACCCTGTACTTCAAATTTAAATTGTGATAATCCGGATCCTATTGTCAAAATAACGGATACATTATATTTTCGACCCGCCGATTATAATTATGATAGCTTAAGAATCAAATTGATAACAAAAGGTCCGCTTACTTTTACTTACGTATCAGGCCAAATACAAGCCCACAGTGTCGTTCTGATTGGTTTTGAATTTGATCAAAAGGATTCAACCCTATGGTGGATAATAAAAAATAGTAATACAAATTGGGGAAATAAGGGATTCGGAAAATTAAAACTTGAAAACTACATGCGTGCCTTTGCCGTTGTGCCACCAGTTTTCCACAATGATACTGCATTGGATGTCGAGTGTCATGATTATGACCTTGACGGTTATTGTTTCTGGGGTATAGGAGAAAAACCGAAAAGTTGTGACAGTTGTAATTGCTATGATATTGAAGATTGTGACGATTCAAATCCAATGGTGGGAGGCTATGATGAATTTTACAACTGCAAGTGCCTGGTCGAGTATGATTCAACGATAATCTATATTTCTTCCGATACAACCTGGAATGATTCATTGATTGTCCGAAATCCGATTATTATTGATTCAGGAGCTTGCCTGACCATTTCGGCTGTGGCCCAAATCCATCCGGATGTTAAAATAACGGTTGGTAAAGGAGGAAAACTTGTTCTGGACGGCGGAAAATTGACCAATGCCTGTCCGGAATTATGGGAAGGGATCGATGTGCTTGGAACTGATACTTCGCAGTATTATTCCCAGTTTTTCGGGGTACTTGAAATAAAAGAGGGTGGCACCATTGAAAATGCGCGGGTAGCTGTCTCAAATTACTGTAAACCATGTGAAGACCAGGATGCCGGGGGTATTATCAACGCGGATGATGGAATCTTCAGAAACAACCAGGTGGCATTTGAATTCGCCCCGTTCAGAAATATTTACCAGGGAACCGAACGATCCTACCTCGGTTCCTTTGAAAGATGCCTGTTCATGCATGATGAATATTTACAGAATTATGAGGAGTTCAGGTACTTTATCAAATTGAACGGGGTCAACGGGATCACGATAAAGGGCTGCGAGTTTATCTGTGATACAATGCCGTTAAACCCGGATTCTGAACGAACCTTGAAATACAACTCCGGGATTTATTCAACCGGATCTCATTTTTCAGTGGATGTTGCCTGCACCGAAGATATTTTGCCATGCCCTGGTTTTGTGCCTTCTGTTTTCAAAGGGCTTAATTATGGGATTTACGCGCTAGGGATCACCGGGACAGAATTGATTTCAGTCAAAAAATCCAACTTTATCAATAATCGGACTGGCATCTATTTAAGCGGGGTGAATTACGCATCGGTAGTTCAGGATACCTTTGACGTCTTTCTGGAAAAGAAAAGCGCAGATACTCTTTGTGGCCTTTACCTTGATTATTGCACGGGTTATCAGGTGGAAGAAAATGATTTTCGCGGCAATTATTTTTATCAGGAATGGGAATCTCCAAATGAGTGCGTTGGCATAGTAATCAATAATTCCGGCGAGGAATACAATGAAATCTACAACAACCGTTTCGATTCACTATTCATTGGTACACTTGCTCAAAATGTAAACAGAGATGATAAAGAAGGGGTAGGCCTTGAAATTCTCTGCAACGATTATACAAATGGGTATTTTGATATTTCTGTAACCAGTTATGATACTGTTGGAATCAGCGGAATTGCAAATAACCAGGGATCGGGTGGCTCTGATTGGACCTCGCCTGCAAATAACACATTTAGTTATTCAGAACCTGTTAACAATAATAATGTCAGTGACTATTTTAATGAGTGTGAAAACCTTATTTATTGGTATTTAGATAATTATGATTCAGCTCATATTGAACCGTTGTATTATTCAATACCTGAAATAATTCCGCAATTTGATGACGCAAATGATCATTATTATCAAAAAGATAGTTGTTGTCCATCATCATTTTCACAAGGTGGTGGTGAGTTATTGCTTGAGAACAGATCTAAAATGAATGCCTATTTAGCCAAATCAGATTCGATTAGTTACCTGATCAATTTATTTGAAGATGGCGGTAATACTTACGAGTTAAGAATTGACATTCTGACCAGTTCCCAAGAAGACGCCAATAATCTATATGAAATGCTATTGGCTTATTCACCTTATTTATCTGATTCTGTTATGGTCGCATCGGCAGAAATAGAATCAGTAATAAGTTCTGATATGTTAACAGATATTCTGTCTGAGAATCCACAGGCTGCCAAATCGGATACTGTTCAATTCGCTCTAGACAACAGGATGGATGAATTATCTGAAGAACAAAGAATTGCCATCGACCAGGGCTGGTTTATTACTGGCGAACTGGAAAAAATGCAGTCCACATATGCTTATTATAACCGAAGGCAATCAAATGCTTTTTACACCCTCGCAAGAACATTTAAGAGTGACAATTCGATAGTATAGGCTTTTGATAGTCTGACTACTTTATACCAGGAATTCCCTTCCTCAAGATTAAAATATGATCTTACCTTTGAATATGCTGAACGAGAAGATTCTACCGGTGCTTTGATGGCTTTCAACACAATAACGGAGAATTATTTACTGGATACTGAAGAATCCGAATTTCATCAACAGGTGGAACAATATTTGTCAATCTTAAACACCTATCTTTCCTATAATGATTACAATGATCTGGATTCAATCCAAGCAGAGAATTTACAATTATTATCCCAGACAGGAATTGGATATATCCGTGCTTTGGCAAGGAATATTTTGCTTGCTCAAAACTACTCGAATTATAAAGAACCATATTTATTTCCACTGAAGGCACTTAAATCTGACAGAATAAAAAGGATACCCGTTAAAATGAATGCTTCTTTGCCCACTTTGCATGTTTATCCGAATCCAGCAAGTAACAAAATTCAAATAGTATCAATCGGTTCTGATTATCATTTAACTGGAATTTTAAGTATTTACGACATTTCAGGTAAACTCGTATTATCCAGGAAAATTAATAAATGGCAAAAATCTGTTGTTTTCGATACAGAGACTTTAAAAGAAGGAGCGTATTTACTTCTTTATTCTGACGAAAAAGGCAATACACAATCTAAAAAGTTCATTATTTCAGACTAGCTTAATGAAGAATCGGAGTATTATTCTATGTTTAATGCTTTGTGTATCTATATTTAATAGCCTGTATTGTCAGCAAGTATATTTTAGTAATAGATACAATCTTTGCCAAGATTATAGCCCGCAGGCTCAAAGTACCTCTAAAGACATCTTACAAATTGAGGATGGATATATTGTAGCAGGGTTTACTATCGATACAAATACTTATTCGTGGAGGCAAATCCCAATTATTAAAATTAACCTTGATGGTGAGCAAATCATGTATAGAAGCTACGGAGATACTATTGCTGATTATTATACTGGTTTTGCGGGATTCATGAAAAAAGCTATTACAAATGATGTATACTATATTGCAGGATCTAAGAACTATTGGCAACCAGTAAATTATGATGTTGGATATCTGATGAAGATTAATGGTCAACTGGATACTCTCTGGACAAAGGAATATAACCTTAATGAAGACGGAAATCGGGAAACCTCAATATTTTTTAATAGCATTGAATTGTGCAACAATGATGATTTGATTTTAAGTGGAACCATGAATGGTGCTTACATGTTTTTAATGCGTACTGATAGCAGTGGCAATACAAAATGGTACAAGAACTTTCATTTCGGTGGAAATACTCTTTGTACCGGTTATTCTGCAATTCAAACAACAGACGGTGGTTTTGCCCTTGGTGGATTTCGCTATACTATTGGACAGGAAGAAACGGGTAATCCGGTAATCGTGAAAACAGACAGCGTTGGAAATCAGCAGTGGGTGAAATATATGGGTGGCCCGTTGTTGGATCAAGCTGCATTTCTGAAAAATTCCAGCGATGGAAATATCATAATGGGCTCTGTATATGGTGATGAAATGGTAGGTCATAATGCCAGAAGTAGAATTAACATCGCAAAACTGGATAATGAAGGTAATGTTCTCTGGGATAAAAAATACGGAAGAACAGTTTATAATAATAATTTACAAAATTTAAAAGTGCTTTCAGATGGATCAATAATAGCGTGTGGATATAACGCAGGCTATTATTCAAGCGAAATGGGATGGATAATAAAAGTCGATGAAAATGGAGATAGCCTCTGGTACAGAGAATATGCTTTTCTTAATGGAACAAGCAGTATTAATCGATTGCGTGGTGTGATTGAAACTTCAGAAAATGGCATAGCAGCTTGTGGTCAAATAATCCCAATGCCACCGGACACAGGAATTAGAGAGGCTTGGGTGCTTAAACTGGACAGCATTGGTTGCGAGTTTGCCGGGTGTGATTCGACAGTTGAGATAATAGAGCATGGGGGCATGGGGGCATGGAGGCATGGAAGCATGGAAATATGGCCGAATCCGGTTCATGATCGTATTATATTTACTTTACCGGAAATTGTGGCTGACGGAGAGGTGGAGCTGGCGGTGTATGACGTGTTTGGCATGGAGGCATGGAGGCATGGGGGCATGGAGGCGGGGAAGCAGGAACAAGGAGACAAGGAGACCGGGAGATTGGGAGATAAATTGGTTAACCGGGTGATTTCGCTTGATGTATCGGGTTTCTCGCCGGGGCTGTATATTGCAGTGGTCGTGGATCGAAAAGGAAAGAGGTACACGGGGAAGTTTGTGGTCAGTCATTATTAGCTCGCTGCGCTCGCCTCTTTAAGTAGTCACTAAGAAGTTATTAATAGTCATTAAGTTGTTAACCAGAAACTTGGAACCTAGAACCCTGGAACCTGGAACCCTGGAACCTGGAACCCTGGAACCTTGGAACTCTGGAACCTGGAACCATGAAACTGTGAAATCATGAAATGCTGGAACAAATTACCTCTAATCTTTATCATTTTATTAACCTCCTGCTCTTCCAATATGAAAAAACTAACGACAGTGCCTGAAGTTGATCTGACGAGGTATGCGGGGAAGTGGTACGAGATCGCCCGGCTGCCGAACTCATTCGAAAAAGGACTGGTTTGCTGTACGGCCGAATATGGCCTCAGGCCTGACGGGAAGATCAGCGTGACCAACCGGGGCGTTCGGGATGACGGCTCGGGTAAAGTCAGCTCGATCACCGGCAAAGCCTGGGTGCCCGATCCCGCGGAGCCCGGAAGACTCAAAGTCCAATTCTTCTGGCCTTTTGCTGCCGGCTATTACATCTTCCACCTGGACCAGGAAAACTACCAGTATGCCCTGGTCGGGAACCCTTCCCGGAAGTACCTGTGGATCCTGGCCCGCACCCCGGAGATCGATGAAATGCTTTACCTCGAATTAGTCGAAGTGGCAGCCAAATATGATTTCAACACGGGCATCCTCGTGAAAGTCCGTCAGGATTGTGAATGACACTATATCTGTTAACTGCATTGTTGATTTTTATAGGTTACTCTGAAGGTCCTGAACAGTAATTCATTCATTTATTAAATATTTCCCGGAACAATAAACTTCCTAAGAACACCGCAGAGACGCCGGGACGCAGAAATGCATTATCTTATTAAATTCAAAAAACATTTGCACATTTCAAAAAAAATACCGTCCTTTGCACTCCATTTTTGAAAAAGTAATCGAATAATCTGAATATCATGGCAAGAGTTTGTGAAATCACCGGAAAAAGGCCTATCAAGGGACATAACATTTCCCACTCCAACATCAAGACACTCAGGAGATTCCTGCCGAATTTGCAGACCAAACGTTTCTATATCCCCGAAGAAGACAAGTGGATCACCCTGAAGGTTTCTGCAGAAGCGATCCGCACCATCAGCAAAAAAGGGATCACGGCCTGCCTCAAGGAAGCGCGCGAAAAAGGATTTACTACCAAGTAAAAATAATAACCCCGTTTTGAAATGCTGTCGTTCGATAGACCGGCAGCATTTTTTATTCGTACCGGCCGCATTCGCTTTTAAAATAAAATCATCCGGAATCCGTTAAGTATTAACACTATTTTTGCTGTATAACCTGAAAATAATTGATCCTAAACTCGCTGGCAGAGCATGAAATTTTACCCGGTCATCATACTTTCCCTGGTTTTCCTGCTCCCGGTTATTGCCCATACCCAGCGAACGCAGGAAGAACAGGAAAAATATTACAGGGACCTGGTGCAGTTTTCAGGTGCCGTGGTGACCGGCGACAGCCTCCGCCCGGTATCGTTCACCCACATCATTGATCATAACACCGGCTTCGGCACCATCAGCGACTATTACGGCTATTTCTCCTTCGTGGCCCGCAAAGGGGATTCCATCACCTTTTCCGCGGTCGGTTTCAAAAAGAGCCACTTTATCATCCCCGACACGATCCACAGCAACCGCTACACCATGTTCCAGGTCATGACCTCCGACACGGTTTACCTGGCGGAAACCGTGATCTATCCCTGGCCTACCAAAGAGCAGTTCAAGGAAGCGTTCCTTTCGATGGAGATCCCGGACGACGACTACGAAATTGCCCGGAAAAACCTTGAGCGGTACGAGCTGTATGTTCGCGCCGAAGCCATGCCCATGGACGGCAGCATGAATTACCGAAACTATATTGACCAGACTGTCAGTAAATTATATTATGCGGGGCAGACGCAGCCCATCAGCCTGCTCAACCCCTTTGCCTGGGCCCAGTTCATCAAAGCATGGGAAGAAGGTAAATTCAAACGGAAAAAGAAATAAACGCCCGGAAACACTGCTATGAATCATCGCCTGAAATTGACCCTGATCCTGCTGCTTGGCCTGGCCATACCGGTGATCCATGCCCAGGACAATGCCATTCTCAGCGGCAATGTCAGGGACCAGGACAATAAGCCCCTGGAACTGGTCAATGTGGCAATTGTGGGAAGTACTTCCGGAAGCACGACCGACCAGAAAGGAAATTATGTGCTGATCATTCCTCCGGACCAGGAAGTAACCATCGATTATTCATTTATCGGCTATAAATCCAAGCGGTACCAGGTCACGCTCAAGCCCGGTGAACGCAAAGAGCTGAATGTCATGCTCATGCTGTCGTTTACCGAACTGGAAGGAGTTGAGATCAAGGACGACCAGGTGAGAAGTTACAACTATGTGCGGCTGGACCCGAAAGAAGTGAAGCTGATCCCCACCCTGAGCGGTGGCATCGAATCGATGCTCAAGACACTTCCCGGTGTCAGCTCCGCCAACGAGCTCAGCTCGCAATATTCGGTGCGTGGTGGTAACTTCGATGAGAACCTGGTCTACGTCAACGGTATCGAGATCTACCGGCCGATGCTGATCCGCGCCGGGCAGCAGGAAGGGCTAAGCTTTGTGAATTCCACCCTGGTCTCGGGCATCGTCTTTTCGGCAGGAGGCTGGGAAGCCAAATACGGCGACAAAATGTCGTCTGTGCTTGACATCACGTACCGCAAACCCGATTCAATGGCCTCATCGGTCATGGCCAGCCTTCTCGGGGCCGAGGGACACATCGAAGGGCTTACCGGGAACAAGAAATTCACTTTCCTTGCCGGCGCACGGTACAAGACCACCCAGTACATCCTGAAAAGCATGGAGACCAAAGGCAGCTACAGGCCCAACTTCGCCGATGTGCAGGGTGTACTGACCTATGATGTGAATAAAAAGATCCAGCTTTCGGCGCTGGGGTATTACTCCAGGAATTCATACCAGCTTATACCCGAAAGCCGGCAGACCAATTTCGGGACCATCCAGGAAGCTTACCGGCTCACGATCTATTTCGACGGACAGGAAGTCGACCGTTACCGCATGTACCTGGGGGCGTTCAGCCTGGATTACAAGCCGCGCCCCGAGCTGATGATGCGGTTCAGCGTGTCGGGATTCAACACCAGGGAAAGTGAGACCTTCGACGTGAGGGGCCAGTACTGGATCGGCAAGCTGGAAAACGCCCTGGGAGACGAGGAATTTGGCAATGTCACGGAAGTACAGGGCGTGGGCACCTTCATGGACCATGCCCGGAATTACCTCGACGCCGGGGTGGTCAGCGCCGAACACCGGGGAAGTTACCTTTACCGGAAAAGCTTCTTCAACTGGGGGCTGAAATACCAGCACGAGAACGTGGATGACCATCTCAGCGAATGGGAAGTGGTCGACTCTGCGGGGTTCAACCTCCCCAATCCTCCCGTGAACATAGGAGGGATCACCGATCCTAAGCAAGCACTCGAACTTAAATACGCGGTCAGGACGGACATTACCCTGTTTACGAACCGCCTGATGGGGCATGCACAGGGTACCTGGGACCTGCTCGGCGAAGGGCGTGATCTCAGCCTTACGGCCGGTCTCCGGTTTCACTACTGGGATTACAACGGTCAGTTCCTCCTAAGCCCCAGGGCTTCCGTAGCTTATAAACCGTTGTGGGAGCGGGATGTCGTTTTCCGCTTCGCGGCTGGTTATTATTATCAGCCTCCTTTTTACAAAGAGCTGAGAGACCTTGAAGGCAATCTTAACCCCAACATCAAAGCCCAGAAATCCATTCATTTCGTCGCAGGGGTTGATATCAATTTCCTGGCATGGGGGCGGCCATTCAAATTCACCACCGAAGCCTATTACAAGTACCTCGATGACCTGATCCCATATGTGGTTGATAACGTGAGGATTCGTTACCTGGCTGAAAACAACGCGCATGGTTATGCGACCGGGATCGATTTCAAGATCAACGGGGAATTCATTAAAAACACGGAATCCTGGATGAGTTTATCGCTCATGAGCACCAAACAGGATATCGAGGACGATTTTTACTATAACTATTATAATGAGAGCGGTGAAAAGATAATTATCGGATATACACCCGACCAGGTTGCCGTCGACAGCGTTCGCATCGAACCGGGATTCATTCCCCGTCCGACAGACCAGCTGGTGAATTTTGCGATCTTTTTCCAGGACTACCTGCCGCTGGTCCCCACGCTCAAAGTGCACCTGACGCTGCTCTTCGGTTCGGGATTACCCTTTGGCCCTCCCGATTCACCACTTTATAAGCACACAAGCAGGTATCCGCCGTACCGCAGAGTAGACCTCGGTTTCTCCAAGCTTCTGATAGGCGAAAAGACAACCTTCAAAGACAAAAATCCGCTTCGCTACATCGACAATGCCTGGATCAGCTTCGAAGTATTCAATCTGTTCCAGATCAGTAACACAGTTTCGTATATCTGGGTCAAAGATTTCTACAACCGGGAATACGCTGTGCCAAACTATTTAACGCCCAGGCAGTTAAATCTTAAACTGATCGTCGAGTTCTAAATTTAAGAAATTTTTAACAAAAAATAACTTGACAAGCGTCCGTTTTGATATTAACTTTGTCTTGTTGATTCAGTCTAAATAAAAATTGATTGAACAACGCAGGAATAAAGTTCTTAAAAAGCTTTCAAGTTTTTCATAGGCACAGTTGTTTGAGTCTATTCAAATAACTCTTTTGGTTTGGTTAATAATCGGCAAATAGGTCACGCGCCCGCGTGGCCATTTGCTTTTTATATAGTTACCAAACTGATTTCCTAAAAAGAAAGGATCGATTTCCGGATTATTTCAACAGCCTCCATCACCTGGTCTTTCGTGATCACCAGTGGCGGCGCGAACCGGATGATGTGTTCATGGGTCGGTTTGGCAAGCAGGCCGTTCTCTGACATTTTCACGCAAACATCCCATGCGGTCTTATCGCCCTTCGGATTGACAACAATGGCATTAAGAAGTCCTTTTCCGCGAACCAGGCCGATCATATCCGTTTTGATCATGCTTAGTTCATTCCTGAAGATCTGTCCAAGCTGTTCGGCGTTTTCAGCCAGCTTTTCATCGCGGATTACTTCCAGTGCTGTGACAGCCACCCGGGCTGCAACGGGATTGCCACCGAAAGTAGAGCCGTGCTGGCCTGGCTTGATGCAGAGCATGATATCATCGTCGGCAAGTACGGCTGATACCGGGTAAACGCCGCCAGACAATGCTTTCCCAAGGATCACCATATCCGGTCGCACGTTCTCATGGTCACAGGCCAGGAGTTTCCCGGTACGGGCAATGCCTGTCTGCACTTCATCGGCAATGAAAAGCACATTCTTTGACTTACATAATTCATAGGCTTTAGCAAGGTATCCTTCGTCCGGAACAAACACACCGGCTTCACCCTGGATCGGTTCCACCAGGAAACCGGCCACATTGGGCTGCTCCAGCGCTTCGGCCAGCGCACCCAGGTCATTGTAGGGAATGGTGATGAAACCGGGCGTATATGGACCGAAACCGCCGTAGGAATCCGGATCGGTCGACATGGAAATGACCGTGATAGTCCGGCCGTGGAAATTGCCTTCACAAACGATGATCCTGGCTTCGGGCTCGGGGATCCCCTTTTTCGTGTAGGCCCATTTGCGGCACAGCTTCAGCGCGGTTTCCACGCCTTCGGCGCCGGTATTCATAGGCAAGACCTTATCATACCCAAAATATTCCGTTATATACTTTTCATATACTCCCAGGGCATCACTGTAAAAAGCCCTGGAGGTCAGCGTCAGGGTTTTAGCTTGTTCAATCATGGTCCCGACAATGCGCGGGTGGCAATGCCCCTGGTTCACAGCCGAATAAGCCGAAAGAAAATCGAAATAACGTTTTCCTTCCACATCCCAGACAAAAACGCCCTCGCCTCTTGATAACACTACAGGCAACGGATGGTAATTGTGGGCACCATACTTATCTTCCAGTTCAATTGCTTTTTTGGAGGTCATTACGTCAATCATAAAAATGTTGAATTTTAAGTTTTAAATTTTAAATTATATTGTGCAAAGTTACATTTTTAGGGTTGATAATAAAGGTGATTACTGTTAATTTTTTAACGCTAGTCAAATTGGCATTAGCTCTCCTTTTTCGAATCGCAGACAACCGAAGCCCTCGGGTCCTTCAACCTCACCCCCTGTCCCCCTCTCCATTGTGGAGAGGGGGAATAGGGGGCAGGGGGTAAAGGGGGTGAGGCAAAGGGAACCGGCGAATAAACCTATCGGTTCCTGCTAAATCCGTGTGCTATCAGAAAAAATGCCGGAAGGGCAGCAGGAGCCATTCGACGAACATTTGCAGCTTGGGGCGGTTCTGCCATTTGGCATAGTCGAAAGGCTCCGTATCCTTTAATGTTTCCGAAATATGGTTGTCGAGCTGTTCCACAATGCTTCTTTCCCTGCCGATCAGCACGATCTCGTGCATGTAACGGAACGAGCGATAATCAAAATTCGGGGAACCGACAGCAAAGATCCTGCGGTCGACCAGTATAGCTTTGGAATGCAGGTTTCCCGGAAGGTAATAGCAGAATTTCAGCCCTTCCCTGCTTAACGGCCCCAGGTAACGATTTCGAAGGATATCCACGAGCATGACATCGGAGTGCCGCGGGACAACCACGATCACTTCGACGCCGCGCTTACAGGCATTAATGAGAGCTCTCCTGAGAAAGTAACCCGGCAGAAAATAAGGAGTCTCAATCAGGATACTGTGGTCAGCATTTTTGATCAGGCGGATGAATTTCTTGTTGATCCGTTTCTTCGTGATGGAGGGAACATCCCTCACAATTTCAAAATCCCCGTGCCGAAGCAGCCGTATGTATGAATTCTTTTCATAAAAATAGCGGTTATATATCTTGAAATCAAGACTGAACACTTTTTTGAAAGAGAGGGCCAGGCTTTCATTGTCCATACGCAACATCAACTCTCGCCAGGGCAAGCTGTAAGCCGTTACATTGGCCGATCCGATCCATGACACCCGGTCGTCAACCACCAGGATTTTCCGGTGATTCCGGCGGTGATTCTCCGTGAAGAAATCAATGACATATTTGATCTTGGTGAAAAAACGCACCTCTCCCCTGTAGGCGGTCAACTCCACGAAATAGCCATCCGGGATGCCTGCACCCCATGAATCGATCAACAACTTCACCTCAACCCCTTCTCTGGCTTTGGCGGTCAGGGCATCCCTGAACCTGGCCCCGATCTCATCATCGTAAAACTTGTAGATCTCAAAGTAGACGTAATCCTTTGCAGCATAAATATCTGCCAGCATAGCATCAAAATACTCCGCCGGTTTATTGTAAAGACGATATGATGAGTCGTTTGCTGGCATAGTTATTACAAAGTTAGGGATTATTTTGGTCTTTGGTCATTGGTCACTGGTCACTGGTCATTGGTTGTGGCAGTATAAGTTATTTGTTGATTGTGATTTAGGTTTTTTTTCTAAAAATAAATGAAAATGAACGGGTATAAATTGAGTGAAATCCGGATAAATATTAAAAAAAGTCATGAAAGTAGAAGATTTAAAGATTTATACGATTTCATTGGAAATATCTAACGAGGTATGGAGGATGGTTATGAAATGGGATTATTTTGCCAGGTCCACAATTGGCAAGCAACTTGTTCGGGCGGCGGATTCTGTGCCAGCTAATATTAGTGAGGGTTTCGGCCGGTATCATTATAAAGAAGAAAAACAATTTCTTTATTACGCCCGGGGAAGCCTTGAAGAAAGCAAAACTTTCATTTCTATGGCCTTTTCAAGAGGATTGATTGAAAAAGTAATGTATGATTCACTGATTTCAGAATTGGATATCCTTGGCCGAAGGTTAAACAGTTTTATTAATGCAATTGGTAAAATCCCTAACAACCAACAACCAACAACCAACAACCAACAACCAACAACCAACAACCAACAAC
>CAYUQP010000026.1:0-9109 GCA_964447005.1 uncultured Bacteroidales bacterium | reverse complement strand
AACAACCAACAACCAACAACCAACAACCAACAACCAACAACCAACAACCAACAACAAGTAACCAATGACCAGTGACCAGTGACTAATGACCAGTGACCAATAACGAAATATTTCTATCTTTGTAATACCTAACACAACCCTTATGATCAGATCGATGACCGGTTTCGGAAAATGCCAGGTTGACGTACCCGGCAAAATGATCACTGTTGAGATCCGTTCACTGAACAGCAAGCAGCTCGATCTGAATTTCAGGGCACCTGCCGTTTACCGTGAAAAGGAAATGGACACACGGGCTATGATCGCCCAGCGGATGGAGCGTGGAAAAGTGGATGTCACCATCACCGTGGAATCGAAAAACGACCAGCCGGTTTCATCGATCAATAAAAATATTGCCCTGCAATACCTGGAACAGCTTAAAAGCCTGGCATCGCATATCCCGGAAGCAAAAGAAAGCGACCTTTTATCCATCCTCGTCCGGATGCCTGACGTTTTAAAATCGGAAAAGGAAGAGCTATCCGAGGAAGAATGGCTCCTGGTTGGACAGGCGATCAAAAACGCCCTGGATGAAGCCGATAAATTCAGGATCGTCGAAGGCCAGGTACTGGAACAGGATTTCAGGACACGGATCAAACACATCCTGGAGCTGCTTGAGGATATAGATCCGCTGGAAGCACCAAGGACTGAGAACATCAAATCCCGGTTTGAGACAAGGCTTGCAGAGCTGAACCAGGATAAATCGTACGATAAGAACCGACTGGAACAGGAGTTGATTTACTATTTTGAGAAGCTTGATATCTCTGAAGAAAAAACCCGCTTGAAGAAACACTGTGATTATTTTTCTCTGACCCTGGAAGAGAAAGATTCACCCGGAAAAAAGCTTGGCTTCATCACACAGGAAATCGGCAGGGAAATCAATACCCTGGGATCCAAAGCCAACGATGCCCCCATCCAGATGATCGTAGTTCAGATGAAAGACGAACTGGAAAAGATCAAAGAACAACTGGCCAATATCCTTTAACGTGAAAGGAAGGCTTATCATCGTCAGTGCCCCGTCAGGAGCGGGGAAAACCTCTGTAGTGAAAAGGCTGATGGAGGCCGGGCTTGGACTGGAGTTTTCCGTATCGGCCGCGAGCCGTCAGCCCCGCGCGGGAGAAACAAATGGTAAAGACTATTATTTCATCACAGCTGAAGAATTCAGGAATAAGATCAGCGAAGGCAAACTGCTGGAGTGGCAGGAAGTGTATAAAGATCAATATTACGGCACACTGAAATCGGAAGTGGAGCGGATCTGGAACCAGGGAAATCATGTACTGTTTGACGTCGATGTACAGGGTGGCATGAACCTTAAAAAGATGTACCCGGATATCAGCCTGTCCATTTTCATTATGCCTCCCTCGCTTACGGAGCTGGAAAAACGCCTCCGGCTCCGATCGACCGAAAGCGAAGAGAGCCTTAAAAAACGCATGGCCAAAGCAAGCCTGGAGATCAGTTTTGCAAAAAAGTTTGACCTGGTCGTAGTAAACGACATTCTTGAAGAGGCGGTAAAGCAAACCATCAGTTCAGTGAAGGAATTTCTAAAGACATGACAGAGCCGGCCAAAGTGAAAAAAGTCGGGCTGTTTTTCGGCTCGTTCAACCCGATCCATGCCGGACATATGATCATCGCGGGTTATATGCTGAATTTTACCGATCTCGACGATGTCTGGATGGTCATTTCACCTCAGAACCCCCTCAAGGAGAAAAAAAGCCTGCTGGCCGACCATCACCGCTATGCCATGGTGCAGATTGCCGTGGAGGACCATCCCCGCCTGAGGGCCTGCAACATAGAATTCAAATTGTCCCGGCCTTCTTATACTATCGACACCCTGGTTAGGCTTGAAGAAAAGTACCCCGATCACCAGTTTGTTTTGATCGCGGGCACTGATATTTTTCCCACGTTCCACAAGTGGAAAAATTACGAGACCCTGTTGGAACATTACAAATTCTACATTTACCAACGACCGGGATATGATGCCGGCACCTACACGGAACACCCCCACGTGATCATCTTCGATGCCCCGCTCATGGAGATCTCTTCAAGTTTTATCCGCCAGGCAATACTTGAAGGCAGGGATGTGCGTTATTTTGTACCGGACAAGGTTTATGATTATATCCGGGAAATGCATTTTTATGAACGATAATCCGGCCGAAAGCATGTCCAGGATCCACCTGATAATGACCGCATTCATCATAGCCTCCCTCCTGGCCCTGTTGAGTTGTGCCAGGCAGGGCAGCCCGATGGGCGGGCCGAAAGACGAGAAACCGCCGGAGGTGATCCTCGAAATCCCGGCCAACCGGACGGTATACTTCAATTTCCCTAAGGCTGTCATCACTTTTGATGAATTCATTTCACTGAAAGACCCGGCCAAAGAAATATTTGTCTCCCCTCCGATGAAAGTCAAGCCGGACTACAAGGTGGCCGGGAAAAAACTGGTCATTGAATTCCGGGAAGAACTGCAGAAAAACGCAACGTATACCATTAATTTCGGAAACTCCATCGTTGATTACACCGAAGCAAATGCACTGGTGAATTATGAATATGTGTTTTCCACCGGCGATCACATCGATTCCCTGTCAATCCCCGGAAAAATCCTGAACGCATTTGATCACAAGCCTGAAACCGGGATATTGGTAATGGTATACCGGGACGACAATGATACGATCCCGCTGGATTCACTGCCGTTAAAGGTGCCGCCGAAAAGCGCGTCCAAATCGACAAAAGACGGTTCTTTCGCGATCAATAACCTGGCTGCCGGTGAATACAAGCTTTTCGCGCTGGAAGACATGAACAATAATTTCATCTTCGACATGCCCTCAGAACGGATCGCCTTCCTGGACAGTCTGGTAACACTTGAACCGGAATTGTTCCCTGTTCTGATGGCACCCGATTCAACAGATACGGCTGACACGACCGGAGTTCTCCTGCCGGAAAAAGCGGTGAATAAAAATTATTACACCCTCTATCTTTTCACTGAAACCGATACGGTCCAGAAACTGATGAGCAAGAAACCAGCAGGCAAAAACCTGCTGCAATACATTTTCAAATTACCCGTCGATTCTGCCCGCCTCACTCCCCTTGGTTTTGAGACTGGCCGATCCGACTGGTACATTCCGGAATATGGAGTCGTAAGGGATACAGTGAACTTCTGGCTGATGCCGGGACATCCCGATACCGTCAGGGTGGTGATGCAAGCCGGGTTGTCAGTTTCCGACACGACAAGGTTCGTTATGTCCCGCATAACGGCTGATGTGAAGAACAGGAGAAGGGACGCTGCCCCTGATGTGATGAGCATTTCAGCCAATACGTTTGCCGGCGCCTTTAACCTGAACCAGGATTTAACCCTTTCATTTGCTATACCGGTGGAGGATTTTGATTCATCGGGGATCCATCTTTTCACCCCGACAGACACCCTCGTCCCGGAGTTTTTCTTTTACGACACCCTGCAGCGGAAAGGAATGATCAACTATCCCTGGCAACCCGGGGAACTGTATCATCTTCTGATCGCAGACTCCGTATTCTGCGACCTGAGCGGAGCTTACAATGACAGCACATCCATCAGGTTCAAAGTACGCACTCTGGAAGATTACGGCACTTTATTAATGAACGTGACGGTTCCTGAATTGACAGGTCAGCTTATTGTCCAGTTGATGACGGATAAGGAGATCAAGGTCCGGCAAACAATTATCTCCGAACCAGGGGCTGTTCAATTCAGGTACCTGATGCCGGGAAATTACAAGCTGAAAATGATCTTTGATAAAAATTCCAACGGAAGATGGGATAGCGGAAATTACCGTAAATATTCACTTCCGGAAAGGATTGAATATTACGACACTCCGCTGAATATTCGTTCAAATTGGGATCTGCAGGAAGACTGGCAGGTTAATTAGCCTTTTAATCAGCGTTACAACGGTTAAGGCAATCGACTATTTCTGTAAGAACCTGGTTTTTAATAGAATAGAAAATCTTCTTTCCATCACGCCTGGAAGCAAGCACGCCCTTGTTCTTCAAAATATTAAGATGATGCGATGCGGCAGCCTGTTCGATTTTTAATTTCTTATAAATCTCCGTGACACTCATCTGGTTTCCGTCGTGCAACAGGTCAATAATGGCTATGCGCATCGGGTGGGCCATCGCCCTGAGCTTACTTGCAGCCATTTCAAGTTGTTCAATCTGAATCTTAATTTTAGCCATATTTCAAATTTTTTGCTAAAATATAAAATACATTATAAATTAGTAAATATGTAAATATATTTTGCTCAATTTATATTTAATCTAAAAAAAGAGAAGTAAAAGCAAAGGACTTTCCGTCAAACAAACCTTTATCGCTCAGTTTAAGTTCAGGGATCACAAGAAGCGCCATAAAAGAGAGGGTCATGAACGGGGCCCTTAGCCGGCTGCCCAATTCATGGGCCTTACGGTCAAGCGATTCATACATGGAAGCCACTTTGTAACCATCCATTTCCGACATCAACCCGGCAACCGGTAATGGCAGGTGCAGGACCTCCCCTCCATCCACACAACAGATCCCTCCCCTCGAATCGACCAGGGTATTGACTGCCCGGGCAATATCCACATCGTCTACACCCACCGCAATGATATTGTGGCTGTCGTGCGCTACCGTCGATGCAATGGCGCCCCGTTGCAACCCGAAATTCCGGATAAAACCAACTGCCGGACGGGCAGGCTGGTACCGGTTTATAACCGTGATCTTTAAGAGATCCTGACCGGGATCACTGATCACGTTGTTCTCTTCAACAAGTGAGTTTGCGGTTAATTCATGCGTGACAAGCTGTCCTTCCATCGCTTCGATGACCTTGATCCGTTTTCCCTCCGGGTGCACTGCCAGATCTTCCCTGGAAACCGGCCGGGCATTGAAGCAATTCACCGGTTCTTCTCTGACAGGATTGATCAGGCTCATGCCGTTTTCAGCTACCAGGATGCCATTGATGAAGGTCCTGAGCACGTTGAACGATTCGGGCCGGTCAATGACGATCAGATCGGCCGGATCGCCGGGCGACAGCAGGCCTGTTCCCAGCTTATAATGCTTTTTAGGATTTAACGTGCAGGCCCGTATGACCGAAACCAGGTCATAGCCGAGCAATACAGCCCTCCGGGCAATATCGTTGATATGCCTTGAAGCCAGGTCATCCGGGTGGCGGTCATCAGAGCAGAACATGACCAGGTCAGGGTGTGTATTGAGCATCGGGACCAGGGTCTCGAAATTGCGGGCCGCGCTGCCTTCCCGGATGAGGATCTTCATGCCGAGGGAAGCTTTCTCAACTGCTTCTTCCAGCGTGAAACATTCGTGATCGGTGGAAATACCGGCATTGATGTACTTTTCAAGGTCTTTGCCGGAAAGTCCCGGCGCATGACCATCTACAGGCTTGCCATATTTTTCAGCCAGCCTGAGCTTGGCCATCACCTCTTCATCCTCCATGATAACCCCGGGAAAGTTCATCATTTCAGAAAGGTACCCGATCTCATCCATCTGCAGCAAACGCTCAATTTCATCCGGCCCGACGTGGGCGCCTGCCGTTTCAAATCCGGTTGCCGGAACACAGGAAGAAGCGCCGAAATAAAATTTGAAAGGGACTTTTTTCCCGTTTTCTATCATAAACCGGATGCCGTCCACGCCCAGCACATTGGCGATCTCGTGCGGATCGGAGACAGTGGCTACCGTGCCGTGGGTTACCGCCAGGCGGGCAAATTCGGAGGGGATCAGCATTGAGCTTTCGATGTGGATGTGCGCATCGGTCAAACCCGGCAAGATCATCACGTTAGAATTGACCTGTTCTTCCCTGACCGAGGCGATTCGTCCGTCAGCGATCTCAACTGTGCCCGGAAATATCCTGCCGCTGACCACATCGACGATCTTTCCCTGTAACGAAAAGCGGTTCCCGTTCATATTAGCTTTGTTTTAATGAAATTATTGATTATTCCTTAGAATCTTATTGGCAAGCTGACCGCAGGCCGCGTCGATATCCTTTCCACGGCTGCGCCGGATGTTCACTACGAGGTTCTTCTTCTCGAGAAATTCCTTGAATGCCAGTGTCCGTTCTTCCCCGGAATCCTCATAGGGCGCATTTTCCACGGGATTGTACTGGATAAGGTTGATCTTGACCGGGAAATTTTTACAGAATTCCGCCAGGGCCTTCGCATCCGTGATCGTGTCGTTAAATTCTTTCAGCATCACATATTCAAGGGTGATGCGGGTTTTCGTCTCACGATGAAAATCCTTCACGGCTTCGATCAGATCATCCAGCGTGTTGCGGAGATTATACGGGATGATCTGGTTTCGCTTCTCATTGATGGCTGAATGCAGCGACAGGGCCAGGTTGAATTTCACGCGGTCCTTTCCGAGCTGGCGGATCATCGAGGCTATTCCCACTGTCGATACTGTGATGCGCCGGTGCGACATTCCCAGGCCATCAGGCGAGGTGATCTTTTCCACCGATCTGAGCACGTCGTGATAGTTGAGCATCGGCTCGCCCATTCCCATGTAAACAATATGCGTCAGGGGCGTATGGTAAACATTTTCAGCGGTTTCGGAAATGATGGCCACCTGGTCGAAAATCTCGTCGAAACTAAGGTTACGGATATACCTTATCATCCCGGTTGCGCAAAACTTACAGGCCAGGTTACAGCCCACCTGCGAGGAAATGCAGGCGGTCATCCGGTCGCCCGACGGGATTAGCACCCCTTCGATGATATGCCCGTCGTGCAGCCTTAGTGACATTTTTATCGTCCCATCCCCGCTCTTCTGGGTTGTGTTGACCTCAACTGCATTCAGGGAAAATTTTCCTTTAAGCATCTCCCTGGTTTTCAGCGACAGGTTGGTCATCTGGTCGAAAGAGCGGGCTTTTTTCTTCCACAGCCAGTCATAGACCTGCCGGGCGCGAAATTTTTCTGCCTGGTTGGCGGCAAAGAAATTTTCGAGTTCCTGGAGGCTTAGGTTCCTGATATTTAGCTTGTCTGCATTCACAACCGTTCATTCTTAAAAACCGGGTTCAATTCGTGACCCATTTGTCTGAAATATTTCCGGGTAGATTTAAAATCTTTTGAAATGCCCAGTAAAAATCCTCCGCCGCCAGAGCCGCACAGTTTCATCTTAAAATCATCACGGTGCAGCCCTGCTTCCCAGATCGGCTTCATATTGTCAGGGATCATTTCAGGCAGGTAAAGGAACTGGAATGCCGACAATTCGGTCAGGTGACCGAAGAAAGAATTCATATCGCCCGTCAGCAGGGTTTCGATGCAACTGTTGTTGGCAGGGATAAAAACATTGTTGACCTGGTTCAGGTAGTCTTTCTGCTTACATTTTTCTGAAAAAAGACTGACCAAGGGCCCTGTTTTCCCGAGCATCCCTGTATCCACGAGAAAGATGGCGCTGTTTGACATGAATTTATCGCGTGGCAGCCCGACGGTCTCGATCTGGTGACGGTTTCGGATGAGCAGCGGGTGGCGGATATAGCACAGGAGCGGATCGAGGCCTGAACTGACCCCGTGAAAATACGATTCAAGCAAAGCGAAGGTCTCTTTCAGTGCAGATATCTCCTGGTTTGTCATGATCTTTCGGTTGCGGCTGTTACCGGTCATGTACTGGTCGAACACGGCTGCGACCAGTGCGCCGGAACTGCCGATGCCGTAGCCCTGGGGAATATTGGACTCAAAATAGAGCCCATCCCGGATATCATTCTCAAACCGTCCGAGGTCTGCTTTGACCTTCAATTTTCCAACCGATACTAAATCTTTCAGGTAATCGAAATAGTTCTTCAGATGCCGGTTGGATTCCAGCGCAAGCTCATAATCAGTATATTGTTCCTGGTTGACAAAACGGAGCTCTCCGGTAAAGTGGGAATAAGGGATGGTCAGCGCCATCGAATCGCGGATCACGCTGTACTCTCCAAATAACATGATCTTTGCGTAAAATACCTCGCTCTTCAATTAATTTTAAATTTTAAATTTTAAATTCTAAATTCCTGATTCCGGATTATGGATTATTCTGACAGGACCCTGGCCAATTCCGTCGTCGATCCAGTTTCCGTTTTCACAATAATTGACCAATTCCCCGGATATCCATTCATTTATTTTAATTTCATATTCCGCAGGATAGAGCATATGCACATTCGGGCCTGCATCAAGGGTAAAACAGACCGGAATCCCGGTTTCCTTCCTGTAATGCCTTATCCTGTTAACAATATTGACCGTATTCGGTTCAATGAGCAGATAAGAAGGGTTTGAAGTCATCATCAGCCCATGCAATCCCAGGGCTTCGGATTCAGTGATCATCACAAATTTTTCAAGATCACCGTCCTGCATGGCCTTTGATAGTTCCAGGAGGTTATTAGCCGCCAGTTCATAGCGTTTAGAAGCATACGGATGATCGTTCATAAGTCCATGGCCGGCGCGGCTCGACACCTCTTTTTCCCTGCTGCTGACCACCAGGATAGCATCCTTGAAAGCATGAAATTCAGGATGTATCTTAAAAGGGACCGGGATGGCATATTCATCGGAGGTATCGGGGATCTGCGGCACCCGGCCCCATATGGTATAACTGCCATATACGGACCGGCAGGCACTCCCGGAAGCCAGCCTCGAAAGCCTGGAGGCCTCCCTGAGCAGGGCATTGCCTCCTGTTTCCAGCCATCCCCTTCCATGCAGAAAATCAGCCAGGCAAAGCCCGAGCGCGCTCATGCTTGAAGCGGAGGATGCGATTCCGGTAGAGTGAGGAAAAGTGTTTGAACTGGCAATGCTGAAACCATAATCCCTGAGGCCCGGGAATGCCGGCAACAACGAATCCAGGTAATCAGCTATCTTTTTCTCAAATTTCTCCTGCTTTTTTCCTTCGAAAAGAAACTCCAGGCTTGGCTTTGCGGGCTGGTCATCCCTCAGAAAATACCCTAAACTCATTACCGTGAACGCATTCTTCAGGGTCATGCTTAAAGAGGGATTGGCCGGGATCTGAACGGGCATCTTCCCCCAATACTTGATCAGGGCGATGTTGGAGGGGCTACGCCAGGTGATGGTTCCTGAAGAATTATTGTTTGAGTGTTTCATTGTTCCAGGGTTC
>CAYUQP010000025.1:0-63336 GCA_964447005.1 uncultured Bacteroidales bacterium | reverse complement strand
CAAAGGTAGAGGACGGATCAGGGCTGGTCAAGATGCATCAGACCGAAGGGTTACCATCTGACAGCAAATTACCCGTGTATTCTGCTTTTATACAGAAATCATAGTTTTTTTGCAGATGATTGTTCCTTATCTTATCACTACCCATATTACATTTAATAAGATTTGAAACTGCTATCATGCGAAGAGCATTTGAACCAAATAACTGGTTTCTTTCAACACTTTCCTCAATAAATGAAAAAAACCTCATTTCTTGTTCTTGAAATAATTGGTGAACCCGATCCTCGACAGCTCCAATTGTATCTTCCAGGTTTTTCGTTCGTATGTCTTTGTTTTCAACAAACATGTTATGTAATCCTCCCCAACCATAAGCAACAGTTCCGAGAAATAATAATCTGACCTTAGATTCCTTGTACATATCACCAATATGAAACACTGGAATAGGGCCATTTTTCAGAATACGACCCTTTGCTTCGTTATATGATTTACATGTCTTACAAATTTCATTATAACCTATTTCATTATCTATGTAATGTGCATATAGCTCTTTTGAAAGCTCTAAATCATAATTTAATTTTTTCATCATTTTTTGGTTAATTTAAATTGTTACATTAATTTTTTTATTTAGCGGCCCAGCAAGTTACAATACATTTTGTTCTATGTATGCCAATAAATCATCGTATAGTGCATTAAAGGCATCATTGAATTTTAAATGACCATATTGCGCAATTACTGTTCTCATTTCTACATGCTTAATTGATCTTGCCCCGGAACATTCCGCAACCAAATTTTCGGTTCGTTCAAAGTTTGATTTTCCTTCATAAGGAAAAGGCCCCAATATTATCACATGGTATTCCATATTTAGCTTATTAAGATAGCTGATCATACCATTTGCTAACTCTTTCATTTCACTTTCAGCAGGATATACAATTAATAAGTATTTGTAACTGCCTGTAATAAATACATCAATATCATCAATTACATCTGAGATGGCATGTCCTTGGCATTTTATTCTCTCATGATTACTAATGTAAATATCACAATAGGAAAGTCCGGATTTCACAAAGTAGTCCACCATATCACATGGGGTGGAACCAAGTCCAGCAATTTTTAAAGGTAATTTGTTATCAATCGCAGAGGATAATGTCTTTTGTTTTAAGACACAAGCTCCTAATCCAATTAGAGCTATTGATCGAATTAATTCTCTTCTTTTCATGGCTTTTTGATTACCAGGATTACAACCCTTTAAAAGAACGGAAAGATAAAACCAAGTGAATCATTTGGGCCCCTCACTTTATATCCCCTCTTCCTCTTCCCCTTCCTACTCCCATCCATTCCTTCCTTCCCCCCTTATCCTGGTTAAAGCCCTCCCTCTCCCTGTAAACACCCCACCTCGAGGTAACACCCCCTATCCCCCCGGGCATTCGAGTGTTTAACAATCAAATCCTATTACTATGGAAATTTATTTAAGACCCGACCAGAAAACGGTCAACGGAGCCGTTTCTGAAATGCCTTCCTTCACTGCCCAGGAATTCCGTGGATTCCGTGAAGGAAAGAAAAATCCCGCTTACCCTGCTGTGATATGCGAGGTAAATGGCAAACAAATCCGTACACCTTTCAATGTGGTGGAGTACGGTGAAGCACATGGTTCTGCCGTGGAGCTTCCGGACGGAAGAACGAAATACACGTTGCCTGATTCCTGCTATGCTGAAGCAGGGGATCGTTTTCCTACACCAGTTAAAGAAAGAGTGATCGCGGCGAGGGAGAGAGTGAGGCTCAAAGAAGCGCGTTGATCATCCGGCTGTTTGCATGAAGAGGGGGAGAAATCCCCCTTTTTTTTAATTCGTTGCTGACCAAGACCGGACAGCGGTCCGTAGTTTATTTCATTCTTTCGAGGTAACCCCTTGACAGGTCTTTTTGATATGTCGGGGGAATGACAGATCCTCCGATATAAAGACTATGGATAGTAATATATAGGTTCTATGTGCATTCTTTCCCCAGGTCATCACACCATTGGGGTTCTTTTAATCAATCCAATCTCAAGTCAAATCATTAAATCTTAAAATATGAAAACTAATTTCTTTAAAAATTGCCGTTCCCTGGATGAAGCTAAAAGGGAGTATAAGCGGCTGGCAATGCTTCACCATCCTGATCGGGGAGGAAAAACCGAAACGATGCAGGAGATCAATGAACAATACGAGCAGATCATCCGTAATCCCATGTATGGATTCAACCAGGCTACAAATGAGGCCAGGGAGGATTTTATCAGGTTCCCTGAGATCATCGACAAGGTGATCGGGTTCAATATCACCATCGAGGTATGCGGCAACTGGATCTGGTTGTCAGGTAACACCATTGCGTACAAGGAAGAGCTCAAGAAGATCGGGTTTTTCTTTGCCCCCAAGAAAGCCATGTGGTACTGGCGCCCGAAAAGTCACAAAGGCACCAACACCAAAACGATGGACATGGACTATATCCGGTCCAGGTATGGCTCGGATGTCATTACAAGCCAGCGGGACAAATCCCTGAAAGAAGAGGAGGCCAGCATATGAAAGCTAAAGAAACCGTCAACCTGTTCACCTCCAACCTTTGTGAGATCGAGATCTTCTATCGCAACAAGGTCCGTCATTCCGATATGGAAAAGGTCTGCGGAAGCCGGGACACTTATGAAGTGCTGCAACGGATCTGGAGTCCAAAGATCGATCATGTGGAAGAATTTATAGTCCTGTGTCTGAACAGAGCCAATAGAGTGTTGGGATGGGCTAAAGTCAGCCAAGGAGGATTATCCGGAACTGTCGCTGATCCCAAGGTGATCTTCCAGGTGGCTATTAAGTCAAATGCCTGTTCGATTATACTTGCCCATAACCATCCGAGTGGCAACCTTACACCAAGTGAAGCCGATATTCATCTGACCAGGAAACTGAAAGAGGCAGGAACATTGCTTGATCTGCCGGTGCTGGATCACCTGATTGTCTCTTCGGAAGGGTATTATAGCTTTGCGGATGAGGGGTTGTTATAAATCCAGATGATGAAACTACTGACAATGGTTTTCCAAGCCGAAGACCTCAAACTTATGGAACGGGCACTGGAGTCATACGAATAGTGTCTTATATAAGTCGCTAAAGAGCTGGAGCATTTTGGGCTATCCTCGGAACAAGCCTGGGAGGATGCGATTAAAATAAAGTCATTGTTTCTCAGAACACTTGACCAGCATATTGAGCAACACATTCTTTAATTCATTATCTTTATATACGTAAATCATACTACAATGGGTCATATCATAGAAGATTCATTTACACTTCTTATAAAAAATAGCCGAACTTTGGAGAAGCTAATACTTCCAAAACGACAAATATGATAACTCAAGCTTACTTTGAAGATATTCAACATCAAATTGCTAAAGAACTTTATAAAGCCAAAAAATCAATATACATAGCAGTCGCATGGTTCACTGATGATGTCTTATTCAAGATTTTAATTGAAAGAATAAAAGAAAACATTGCTGTTTCTGTATTGATCCTCAATGATGAGATAAATAAGAATTACTCTTATATAAACTTTGAGGAATTAAAAAAATTGGGAGGGGAGATTCATTTAATAGGAAGTAAAGAAGAAATGATGCATAATAAGTTTTGTGTAATTGATCAAGAAACAGTGATTACGGGATCATATAATTGGACAAGAAAGGCTCAATCAAATGATGAAAACATTACCATAACCTATGGGAGTAAATCATTAGCCACAGACTTTTTATTGGAATTTCAGCGATTACAAAAGAAATATCTTGGAGATTGTATTAAAATTAGATTAGAAATCGGCAGCATTTTAAAAAGGCTTGAGCTTTTAAAAACAAGCATCTCCTTACAAGATGAAGAAGATATTGAATATCAAAACAATAAATTACAAAAGGAGTTTGAGGCTAAGGAAATACCAGAAGACCTTAAAATTATTAAGGACATATCCTTATACATTTTGAGCAAACAATATAGTGAAGCCGCTAAAATAATCTCATTTCTAATTGAAAGATATAAATCACTTGTTATTTGGATAGATCCGGAGATAAGTGGATTAAAACTCGAGATTCGTTCGCTTGAAATTCAAATAAGTAGTTTAGAAGACGAGAAAGCCGAATTAGAAAAAATTGTATTTCAATTCGAAATTAGATATAATCAGGAACTTGGAAATTTATTACTTGAATATTTAGAACTCAAAAAAGCAGTTGCCGAGAAACTTAAAAATGAGAATCCTAAAGATGAAAAGGCACAGAAAGAATTTGAAGAATTGAAAACAGAGTATGAAGATTTTAAAAATAATATTAATTCGGCAAGGGACATAAATGTTTTAAAACTTGATGATGCTCAACTTCAAGATTTAAAGACAAAGTTCCGAAAGATTACTAAATTGACCCATCCTGATTTGGTTGATGTTAAATTTCAAAAAGAAGCAACGGAATTGTTCATTCGTGCAAAAGAGGCAAAAGACAGAAATGATCTAAAAGCGATGAATGACATTCTTGATTATCTTGAAAATGGAGTAGCCTTCCCACTAAAACATACTTCTCTCATTGAAAAGGAAATGCTTAAATCAGAGGCAAAAAGACTTAGACACATTCTCAAGAAGTTAATTGAAGAAATTAACACAATTAAGCAATCTGAACAATTTATCAAAATTAGAGCAATAAAAAATATTTCAGATTATCTTAATGAGATTAGGTTAAAGCTCATTGAAGAAATAGATTTAATGAAGAAGCAATTGAAATAATTAAAAATATAATGAATAACGAAAATACAAGTTTGAGCATTCGAAATGTAAGTCTGGAAAGGGTTGCCAGACAAATAATGTTTGCTGAAAAATTATTAATCCAATCTAATGACTATACAATTACAAGGTTTTTATTAAATCATATAGAATTATTCATTTCCGTTCTATCAAAATATTATCCTTTAAATAGGGATCTAATTAATAAATACGGTCAATTTTTAAAGTGGGATTATTGGGGTATAAGCCATAATGAAAATATAGAGTGGACATTAGATTTAATCAAATCATTCTCTGATAAATTAGTATGGTCTGAGCTTCGGGATAATGTTAGTATAGTTTGGTCTTTAGAACTTATAAATATGTTTCCTGGCGAATTTAGAAAGTTAGGTTCAGAAAAGCATATTCCCTGGTCAAAAGAATTAATAACAGATTGTAAAGAATTTATCTCCTGGGGTAACTTATGTGAGAATGAAACCGTTCCCTGGACAGACGAATTATTAGAACAATTTAAAGATAATATTAACTGGCATCAAATTAGTTTGAATCAAACGATCTTATGGACTGAAGAATTATTAGAGAAATACAAGAATCAACTAGATTGGATAGGAATTAGTAAAAACGAGAATATTAAGTGGACTGAAGAATTATTAGAGAAATACAAGAGTCAACTAGATTGGGCAGGAATTAGTATGAATGAGAAAATAAATTGGACTGAAGAAATAATTGAAAGATATAAAAATAAATTAAATTGGGATTATGATTGGAGAAGTGATTCGCAATATGGGGACTCTATGCTTATTTCAAGTGGTTTAAATACAAATAAGAAGCTTCCTTGGTCTATAGATTTTATTAAAAAATATAAGAATAAATTCAAATGGGAACCTGCGATGTTTCCAAATGGCATGCTGACATATTCTAAAAACATAGCAGATAATCCTGGAATACCTTGGTCTGATGAATTAATCGATGAATTTAATAGCTCTTTGGACTTTAGAGTCTTATCTGTAAATGAACATATTCCTTGGTCAACAAAATTAATTGAAAAATTCCAAAACAGATGGGACTGGACAGAGTTAAGCTCTAACAGGAGCCTATGTTGGTCTTTCGATTTAATTAATAAATTTTCGGATTTGTGGGATTGGACTGAGTTGAGTAGTAATCCTTCTTTGCCTTGGAATTTATCCTTAATCGAAAGATATAAGGATAAATGGAAATGGGGAAAGTATGGTATGTCTTCAAATGAAGGATTACCATTATCAATTGAGTTAATTGAAAGATATAAGTCTAAATGGGATTGGGATGCTTTAAGTTATAATCAATCCTCTGAATGGAATCTTGAATTGATAATAAAATACAAAGACTTTTGGAATTGGGGTCTCACCGCTGATCAAGAAGATACAACGGTGGGTCTGAGTGAAAATGAAAAATTACCTTGGGGTGAGCCATTAATTGATACTTTCCGTGATTATTGGAATTGGGACAGTTTAAGTAAAAATAAAGGAATCTGCTGGAACTGTGAGATGCTTATAAAGTATAAAGACAAATTAAAAGATAAAGGGCGTTGGATTATTAATAAGTATATTCCAGAATCTTATGAATTTATTGAAAAATATCAAGATGATTTTAATTTTGAACCAGAAACAGCATGGCAAAAAGGATTGAAACAAAAATTAAATGAAAAGATCATTATTGATGTTTTTACTTCCCTCCAAAGTATAGAATATGCCATTGAAATGATTAATCTTTACATTAAATCCGAAAAATGGAATGACCTTAAAGTAATTTCTGGTATAGCAAAATTTTATTTCCCAGAATTAGGAGATGCTTTCTTTGCTGGTGGATTATCAAATTATATGTTTGGCGAAAAACGTAGAATGAATCATTACTACATGACATCCATAGAGGACTTTAATCAAAGTTTAGGACTAAATTTTAGGATAAAACAATCGTATTATTATCTTGCTTTGAATAATATAAGATTGAAGAAATATTCAGAGGCAATAAACTTACTGAATAAAGCTTCTGAAGCAGGGACAGATTGTAACATATTTTTTTATAAAGCCTACGCTTTTAATGGACTTAAAAATTCTCAAGAAGCGCTTAATAATTATTCGAAGTGTATCGAATATAATCTTCATTCACCGATTGAATGTGAAAGGTATACTTTATTTAAAGCATTCAATAATAGAGCTTTAGTAAAAATAAGGCTTGATGATTATTTAGGAGCTCTGTCTGATTTTAATTCAGCTATTGACTTATTCAATAATTCTATTATTTGTTACAAAAATAGAGCAAAACTTTATGAAGAAATGGGCAATTTAACTTTAGCAATAGAAGACTACAATAATATCATAAAATTAATTCCACATAAAGATGGCCATCATTATGGTGCTAAGGGTACTGAAAGACATTTTGGTTACTATTATTTTAAAAGAGGTGATTTAAAAATGGATACTGGAGATATAATTGGAGCACAAAATGATTGGGAAATTGCTTTGACTTTAGGATACGATCTACATCATATCATAGAAAGATTAGGTTATACGACTGTAAATAAGATATGGATGCGAATACATGATTCCTCCTATCCTTTGCCAATATCTCAATAAAATAAGTTTGATATTGATTCGATAGAGCGTGTAAGGGATACAAATGCTTTTTTCGAATTTTTAAGTTTCTGTTCCATATAATTCAACTGGCGTAATAGTGCCAATAGTGGAATAACTGATCTATTAGTTATTATGGTGCATAAGATGTAAGCAAACCTTCTGTAGTTCATTTCCTGTTTCTGGGCTACATTCAAAATAATGAGGGTTAATATGTAAATAGTAATCCCGATGAATGTTTCCGTCAACCTGCCCACCTCCGTCAACAACATTCCTCTTGCCATCCATCACAAGTATGCTGTCCTCAAGGGTGAAGAGGAGTTGATGACAATCAATAGTATTATAATACTAAAAGACACAAACCATTCCTAATGCCCTCCAAATAGCATTCAAGAGGATTTAATGATATCTATCCGCGCCTCTTTAGAGATCGTTTATAAAACAGCCCTATTTGGCATATCTTAAAACAAGGTTTTAGAGATCTGAATTCATTAAGTCTGAGTGGGGGCTCCTTCTAGCCCCTTTTTCATTTCAAATACTAACCATTAAAGTTTATACATCATGAGAAAGATCAACATTCAAGGGAAGGATTACGTCCCTGTCCATGAACGCCTGACTGAGTTCTGGAAAAACAATCCATCGTGGTCCATCAGGACCGAGATCATTGATTCACCGCAAGGCAAGGTACGCTTCCGGGCATGTGTCTATGACGAGAACGGACTGCTCCGGGCCACCGGCCATGGTGAGGAGAAGGAAAACTCCACTTTCATCAACAAGTCATCCTATGTCGAGAACTGTGAGACCAGTGCCATCGGAAGGGCATTGGGGCTCTTAGGTATAGGCATCGACACCAGCATGGCTTCTTATGAGGAGGTGGCCAATGCAATGTCTCAGCAGGAAGGACAGAAGGAACAACCCAGGCAAACCGTCCAGGATGACCGGGAATGGATCACCGAAGCACAGTTCAACCGCACAGTTGAACGGTTCAATGCCGGTGAAAAGGATATCATCGACAAAGTGTTGAAGACTTTCAAGATGAAAAGAGAACTCAGGGAACAACTTTTAAAGATCAGAGGAGGAAATCACAATGGATAACGCACTGTCAATCATTACCGAGTTCAATCTAACCAAGACACAAATTGATCAGTATGCTCAGAAAGCACTGGAGCAAATCGATACCGGCTTGTACAATCCCCTTTCAATTCATCTCTGCCTGAAAGCAATGGAGGAGCTGATCAAAAAGATCAAAGAAGGAATTGCCGGGCAGGTCTTGATCGAAGCTGAGAAATACGGGAAGAGTTTTGATTACATGGGTGCTAAGTTCCAGCTCACTGAAAGAAGAACCTATGACTATTCCAATGATGATTCCTGGAGTCAAATTAACAGAACCTTGAAACAGCGGGAGGAGCTACTGAAATATCTCACTTCTCCTTTGGCAGATACAGAGACCGGGGAGATTATTAATCCGGTGCCGTTTAAGGTTACTTCTGTTATAATGATTTCATTGCCTAAATAAGTGATCCCTTAATAAAATCAGCATTAAATGGAAGCCTCGATAAAAAATTCCAGGGCAAGCCCGAACCGGATTACTTTTAAACAATAGGAAATTATATCATTTGACTTCACAATCTGAATCTAACGGATGTAATAGTCTAATGTCAATCCGATGATCAAATTGAAAAAATACAATTTTCGAGGTTATGAGATGAGCAGGGGTTGAAATGAACTCTTCATTAACTTTCCGGGGATCGTCGATCTGCAGGTCTGTAATCAATCGAGAAAGGCAAATTAAAGACCAACCGCAAACCAAAACGCAAACCGAAGAGAAAGTGGGTTTCTGAAACCCTTGTGGGATGTACTGGATTCGAACCAGTGACCTCGTGCGTGTGAAGCACGCGCTCTGAACCAACTGAGCTAACATCCCTTTCGGCGGACAAAAATAAAAAAATATCCTGATCCACCGGGTATATTTATTAAAAATCCGGATTAACAGATAGTAAGGCGTCCGGCCCCGGCCTTTCCCCCAGTCTCCCGGCCCCCATCCCCAATCCTTCCCCCATTCAGGGGAAGGGAGAATGTTTGATTTACAATGTATTAATTAAATTTTGATGTTATGGTAAAAATTAAAGGAAGAGAGGAATACCCGATTTATTATGGTGCAAAGCCAAAATTATTGGGAATTGCTTATGATTTGAGAAGATCAATGACAGAAGCGGAGAAATTGCTCTGGAGAAAGCTGCGTAACAGGCAGGTGAAAGGCTATCGCTTTCGAAGGCAGCATCCAATCCGAGATTTCGTTGTTGACTTTTTCTGTTATGATGCAAAACTGATTGTTGAACTGGATGGTGATGTCCATAATGATCCGTTTCAAATGGAAAGGGACAAGGAAAGGACCAAAGTATTGAAAGATTTGGGATTAACAGAGATCCGATTCAGCAATGATGAAGTATTCAATAATCCGGACGAGGTCGTTTCAAAGATTGCCGACCATCTAAAATGATACACTTGAGCAAAGTTCCCTTCCCCCGAATGGGGGAAGGGTTAGGGATGGGGGCCGTGAAACTGGGGGAAGGGCCAGGGTTGGGGGCTTACCAGCACCTTCCCATTCCCCATATTCCCCTCATACGCTTCCACCGCTTCCTGCACCTTATCCAGCGGGAAAACACCCTGCACCCGGGACTCCATCCCATTTTTGAGCAGTTTGTTCACTTTCCTCAGGTTCATCACGGTCTTCAGCAGCCCCTGCTCATGGATATGGTGACCAAGAAAGAAACCGACGATTTGTTTGCTTTCGCGGACTAGCTGAGGAGGCATAAACGATACCGGCTGCTGCGACAGGTTGCCGTACAGCATGATCGTTGAACTGGCAGGCATTTCATCCAGCAGCCCGTTGACCAGTTCGCCGCCCACCGCGTCAAACATCAGGCGGGCATTATGTTTCAAGCACCAATCCCTGAATTTCACCGGGAAATCCGGTTCACTGCTGCTCAGGACATGCTGCCGTCCCAGTTGCTTCAGTTCCTCCGCTCCTTCCCTGCTGCGGACGATGTTAAGGACCGTCATGCCTTGTTTTTCAAACAGCAAATTTGTCATTTTGGCCAGGGCGCTGCCTGCGGCAGTCATGACCACCGCTTTATGCTTGTTTTGCCGGGCATGATCCAGGAAGGCCAGCGCGGTCATCGGGTTGACCAGCATCATGGCGGCCTGCTCGTCGGGAATGCTTTTACTGACGGGGAAACAACTGCCAGCCGTGGTCACCATATACTCAGCCCAGGTGCCGCTGGTTTTGTACTTAGAAGAACAGGCAACACGTTTTCCAAGGAAAATACGGGGCAGTACCCCGGGGCCGGCTGCCATCACCGTCCCGCAGCCTTCAATGCCGGGGATAAACTCGACGGCTTCTTCTTCTGTAATTTCCCTGATCCTTGCCAGATCGGAAGGATTCACGGGCGCACAGATCATCTTTATCAATACTTCTCCTTTTCCCGGTGCCGGCACCTCAAGCTGCCGTGTAAAAAGTTCACCATTGTCGGGATTGACAAAGGTTGCAGTCATCAGATCCGGGATCGCATTTTGCATGGCAATTCAGTTTCGGGCAAAATTAAAATTTTCATTTATGCTTCGGAAGTGACTAAACCACTTTGCGGAAATTGGGCGGTCGTGTTTGATTAATATATTAATTCTCTTCCTATCTATGGTTTTTATCTAAATAATCTCTATATTTACGGGTAATTAACCAGTCTCAACATTAAATATCACAGCAATGAACGTATTGATCATCATTTTATCTGTTTTTGTTGTTTTCCTTTTCCTAGCGGGGATAAGGATCGTCAGGCCTACCCACCGGGGCCTCATTGAGCGCCTCGGAAAATACAACCGTTTCGCCAACCCGGGATTCCACTGGATCATCCCGGTTATCGAACGAATGTTCCAGGTGAACGTCACCGAGCAGATGGTGGATGCGGAACCCCAGGAGATCATTACCAACGACAACCTGAATGCCCGCGTGGATGCCCAGGTCTATTTCAAGGTGAAGCTCGATGAGGAAAGTGTTAAATCCTCGCAGTACAATGTGAACAACTACCAGTGGCAGATCGTCAACCTGGCCAGAACGACGCTGCGTAACATCATCGGTACGCTGACGCTGAAATCAGCCAACAGCGAGCGGGGAAAGATCAACGCCGACCTGCATAAAACGCTTATGGATGAAACCCATAGCTGGGGCATCGACATTGTGCGCACCGAGCTGAAGGAGATCGATCCGCCGAAAGACGTCCAGGAAACCATGAACAAAGTGGTGAAGGCAGAGAATGAGAAAATCGCGGCCATCGATTTTGCTACTGCCCGGGAAACGGTCGCTGACGGTGAAAAGCGGGCCAAAATCAAGGAAGCGGAAGGGATCAAGCAGTCAAGGATCCTGCAGGCTGAAGGCGAAGCTGAAGCGATCAAGCTGGTCAATGAAGCGGCAGATAAGTATTTCACCGGGAATGCCCAGTTGTTACGCAAACTGGAAGCCCTCGAATCAGCGCTCTCCAAAAACGCCAAGATCGTCGTACCGGCCGGTTCGGAGCTGGTCAACGTGATCGGCGACATGGCCGGGATAGCACCACTGCCAATCGTTAAAAAAGAGGAGCATAAATAGTCATTGGTGGTCATTGATGGTCATTAATAGTCATTGATAGTCATTGATAGTCATTGATAGTCATAAGGTTGTATCGTTATTGACTTAAGACTTATGACTTAAGACTTAAGACTTATGACTTATGACTTAAGACTAAAGACTAAAGACTTGAGACTTTTCTTTTCTCTTATCTTTGCAAAAAACTCATCCCCTTGAACGGAATGGAATATTCAGTCGTAGTGCCCGTTTTCAACAGCGAAGCATCCCTTGAAGAGCTTTACAGCCGGCTTACCAATGTATTTCATGAAATCGGCAAACCTTACGAGCTCATCTTTGTGGATGACGGCAGCCAGGATGGTAGCTGGGAGGTATTGAAAAAGATCAAGCAGGAACACGCCGATCATTTTACGGCCATCAGGCTGGCGAAGAATTTCGGGCAGCACAGCGCTACCTTCTGCGGATTCACCTTTGCCACCGGAAATTATGTCATCACCCTCGATGACGACCTGCAATGCCCCCCGGAAGAAATACCGAAACTGATCAAGACCATGGCAGATTCGGATGCCGAGTTAGTGTACGGTATTTACCACAGGACCCGCCAGCCGGTCCACCGGACTATCGGCAGCAAGTCGTTTAAAAGCATCTCCCGTATCCTCGGCGGGCCCAAGGAAGGCTCTTCTTTCCGGCTGATCTCAAAAAGCGTGATCGATAAGCTGCTGGCGCATACGCAGAATTTCATTTTCATCGACGAGATCCTGAACTGGTACACGGATTACGTGCGTTACACGGTGGTGGAACATCACAAGCGCAAATATAAACGCTCAGGGTACAGCAGCCGCAAGATATGGGCCATGGTCGGCAACATCATGTATTATTACAGCACCGCCCCGCTGAAAATAATGGTTTACGGCGGGCTGACATCCTCTGTCATCTTTTTCTTCTTTTCCCTGTATTTTATTTACCGGAAAATCGTTCATAACGTTCCGCTGGGCTATACCTCGCTGATTGTAGCGATCCTTTTTTCCACAAGCCTTATCCTGCTTTCATTAGGAGTGATCGGCGAATACCTCAGCCGCATCTACATGGTGCAGAATAAGAAACCGATCTATTCGGTGAAAAAAGTTTTGTAATTAAAAGAGGCTGTATCAGAAGACAGTCCAACCTCTTTTTATTCACGTCGCCGACGACTAAAGCCGTCGGTTATTTCTTTACAACTATCTTATATCAATATGAATGAATTAGATCATCCGATATTAATATTAAAATATCATACTAATCCCACCATCCGCTTTTCTTCTTTTTTTCTTTAAACTTTTCCATTTTTTTTTGAAGTTCAATGATCTGTTTGGTAACAAAGGTATCGTCAGAGAAATTAGCTTCCATTTTAGTAATTATCTGCTCAACTTTATTTTTCCAAGCATTCATCATCTTGTACTCACCTTCCATAATTCCTTCATCATCATATTCATTTTTCAGTGATTTGAAATTTGTATATGAAATGTTCGCCAATTCTAATAGTTCATTTTTATTATCAGGCAAAGGGAATAAATTAATGATGGATGCTTTTCTTCCGTATAATAATGATATCCTTTCCATTTCATTTTCCCTTTCAATCATTCTCTCTCTATCTTTCGAAGTTGTTCCTCCGAAAACACTTTTAAATGCGTCAACGCCTTGTTCTACGACATTTGTTTTGTCGAAAATTGTCTTTAAAGTGCCGGAAATGGTACTCTCCACTCTATCACCAGTTGTTCTCTTATCAGGAGGATTTGTGATTTCATAATCAATTTCCTGCAGATTATCTAAAAGTTTTTTAATTGAAATATCACTTCGCTCATTGGATATAACAGGTTGAATTACAGGTTCCTGATGAACAGCGCTTTGCAATTCATACATTTTTCCTTCTATAATCATTTCAACTTCATCCACATCTTCTCCAAGTTTCTCCGCCTTGCGGAGGATTATTTCTTTTTCTTTGTCTGTAAGTGTACCATCAATTAATGCGATGGCAATCAGTTTCTCAATTTCCTGATTCATTTTGAGTAAATTTTAAGATTTGGATACGATCAAGATTGCAATTTTCTCATTTACAAATTAAGTGAGTTAAAATTATTACAATTTTACTGAAATGACAAATTATTAATTAAATTTAAAGAAAAGAGAAAGATGTGTAGCTGCTTCTTATATTTGCTCGTGCTGATATAAACCGAATCGGAATAGGATTGCGGATATAAAGACACTATTCCGATAAGTATAACTGAAACTGAAAAAAACGGTATCAAAAGCCTCTTCGTGGTAGTCCGATGACAAAAGCGTTCGGTTAATATATTTTAACTAATCCGGAACCAACGGCTTCAGTCGTTGGAGTAGTAAAGAAATAACCGACGGCTTTAGTCGTCGGAGTCCCAAAAAGTGAAAGATATCTGACTTTGGAGACAGCCACTTATTTCTTTACAACGATCTTATAACCATCGGCCTTAGTCGTCGGTATTTGAGACCGTCAGCTTTTCCGCCCTGAACCCTTCCTTTTCAAGGTGTTCCAGGTACCTCGGCAGAGCGTAAACCACCCGTTCACGGGCTTTGATATTGTCATGGAAAACGATGATCGCCCCAGGCCAGGTACCCTGCACTGCCGAAGCCAGGCATGCTTCTTTACTTACCGACGGGTCGTAGTCTTTTGTAAGTACCGACCACATCACGACACGGTAATCCTTAGACAGCATCTTAGCCTGTTTATAGGTGATCAATCCGTACGGCGGGCGAAACAGGGTGGACTTAATATATTTTCCGGCGGTTTCGACATCTTCCAGGTATTCTTTAAATCCCGTGCTCCATCCCTTCAGATGCCGGTGCGTATGGTTTCCCGTTGCATGCCCCTGCTCAAGGATTTTTGCGTAGATCTCCGGGTTCCTGGCAACATTTTCTCCCACGCAAAAAAAGGTGGCCTTCGCGTTATATTTTGAAAGAATTTGAAGGATTTCCTCTGTAAGCTCCGGGATCGGGCCATCATCAAACGTAAGGTAGACCACTTTCTCATCAGTCTTTACCTGCCACATCAATTCGGAGGGAAGCACCCGGGTAAACAGGCCGGTCAGCAACTGGTCTTTCAAAGCCTTCTTACGTAATTACCGGCCTCCTGCCTGGCCTAAATAAAGATTATAATACAAGTCGAAGGTTTCCGTGGCTTCACGGGCCAGTTCTTCCTGCCCGAAGTCTTCGCCGGCCCTGCCGATGGCGTGGAGCACCGCCAGGTTCTGCTGGATGTCTGCGTCCAGGTAAGGCGTTTTATCTGCCGGGAACCTGAAGAAATAAGCCAGTTGCTCATCGCTGATCCCGATCAAACGGTGCAGGATCTCAAGGCCTTTTTCGGTCTGGCCCGCCTTCAGGTAAGTTTCGCCTATGCCCAGGTTAAAGTAGTTATACGGCACAATATGGTCCGGGATCAGTTCCTGGATCCGGTCACACACCTGCACGGCCTCATCCAGCCTGTTTTCAGCAGCCAGCGACTCGGCGCACCTCGTGTAGGTGTTGCGCATCGTAATGGTCATCCTGTAAATGTCTTCGCTGATAAGGAATCCGGGTTTTCGGATGTCGAACACGAACTTGTTCATCAGGTTATCATACATCACCGTGGTATTCACTTCACCGAGCTCATTTTTCTGTTCCGACCTGGGGATCGGGATGAGCCGGTAGGCAAATCCTTCGAGCTTAAGATAGTTTTCCAGGCCGATGTAGGCATCGGGTCCGGTGGTGGACACATAGTAAACCGGCCGTTCCCAGTTATTATGGGCCAGCAGGTCAAGCATCATCAGGTAATTCTTGGTGATGGCACCGCCATTGTACCGCCATTCCAGGTTTGTAACTTTATCAGCCATATCCGCCGGGACAGTCCCGGTCCTGACGGCTGTTGCCGGATCGACCGTGATCCTGAATTTTTTCGTCGGGAAATAATCTGCAATACCTCTTCCCGTGTTGATTTGCAGCTTCTTTTCGTCTTTTTTAAGAATATCGAAAAGATCTTTCACTTCAACAAAATCTTTGATATTATCCTGCTCAACAAGATAAGTTATGTCATGGGAGCCGTTCTTGTAAAGCTCCCAAGGCAGCGTAAAGGGAACGGGGTCGGAATCATACGCTTTACGGATCATCTGGTCGATATACCAGTTGGTGTTCAGCAGGCTCAGGTTGCAGACCCTCACATCGGTGCGGTAGCCCTCCACTTCCTGGGCGTACCAGAGGGGGAAGGTGTCGTTGTCCCCGTTGGTGAACAGGATCGCGTTGGGAGCGCATGAGTTAAGGTAGTTCTTTGCAATCTCCAGTGCGGTATAACGCCCCGATCGGTCATGGTCGTTCCATCCCTGGGCCATCATGATCACCGGGACCAGCAAAAATACCAGCGCGGAAGAGGCAATGGCCGCCGGCAGCGGATTCAGTTTTTTCCTGACCAGGTCGAACAAGCCGATCACACTGAGTCCGATCCATATCGAAAACGCGTAGAAAGAGGCAGCATAGGCATAATCCCTCTCGCGCGGCTGGGGTGAATGCTGGTTCAGGTAAACGGTAATGGCGATCCCGGTCATAACGAAGAGCAGCATGACCACCGTGGCATCCTTGCCGTTCTTTTTAAAATGATAATACAAACCGAACAACCCGAACAGCAAAGGCAGGAAGTAGTATTTGTTCCTGGCTGCGTTGGCCAGGCTGTCAGGTATATCATCCTGCGGCCCGAGGCGCCCTTTGTCCAGGAAATTGATCCCGCTCAGCCAGTTGCCGTTCAGGAGATCGCCGTACATGGCCTGGTTGTCGTTCTGCCTTCCGACAAAATTCCAGAAGAAGTAACGGATATACATATGATTGATCTGGTACCTGAAGAAATACCTCATGTTCTCGGCAAAGGTCGGCACCCGTTTGTTTTCCGGGTCACCGGTGATGCCCGCCCAGCTTTTGTAGTCAGCAATGTACCTGTCTTCCTGGTTGTTCCACATGCGCGGGAAAATGGTCATGTATTCCGGGTCATAAACCGGTTCGGTCCCTTCCCGGCTGTCGATGACCACGTATTTCCCCGCTTTATCGTCTCGCCCGTAAACCGGCTTGCCGTCTTCACGGTCAACCATGGGGGCATTGTAATACTGTCCGTAAAGCAGCGGGAAACTTCCGTACTGCTCCCTGTTCAGGTAAGATAAAAGGCTGATGGCATTCTCCGGGTTGTTTTCATCGATGGGCGGGTTGGCATTGGAGCGGATCACCAGCATGAAAAAGGAAGCATATCCGATCAGGATGAAGGTCAGTCCCAGCAACACGCTGTTGAGCAGAGCTTTCTTGCGGCGCCAGTAATAAAATACCCCGACGATCGCGGCCGAAGCCAGCAGCCTGCCGAAAAAATTACCGGCTGAACTGGTTTCAAGCATGAAAAGCAACACCAATACGGCGCCCAGGCCGAGGATAAGTTTAGGATATAGCTTGTTGTCCGACAGGGTGTAAAGCAGGCCGATGGTAACCAGGGCCACGATCAGCAGCATGAAGAAATAGGTGCCGGAATTAAAAGGCAGACCGAGGGTATTGACGAAAAACAGTTCTGTGTTGGCAAAGAGAGAAACAATCTCAGGCACGACGCCGTAGAGGATCAATGCCACCAGGATGAACGAGATGCCGAGGGCGATGGAAAACCCTTTCCACCCGGGAATATTGTAGTTTTTATAAAAGTAGACAAATACAACTGCAGGAATGGCCAGCAAATTGAGCAAATGCACCCCGATCGAGACGCCGATGAGGAAAGCGATCAGGATAAGCCAGCGGTAGGAATGCGACTCCCCGGCAACTGTCTCCCATTTCAGGATGGCCCAGAAAGTCATGGCTGTGAACAGGGTCGACATGGCGTATACTTCGCCTTCCACGGCTGAAAACCAGAATGAATCGCTGAAAGTGAATGCCAGGGCACCCACAATCCCGCTGCCGAAGATCACGATCATGCGCGTTTTATCAATAGCGTCTCCGGAGAAAAGCTTCCGGGCCAGCATAGTAACGGACCAGAACAGGAAAGCGATGGTCAGCCCGCTGGATAATGCCGACATGGTATTGATCATCCGGGCTACCTGAGAAGTATCGCCAAAAGCAAAAAGGGAGAAAATACGGCCGAGGAGCTGGAACATGGGAGCGCCCGGAGGGTGCCCGACCTGGAGCTTGTAAGCGGTGGCAATGTACTCCCCGCAGTCCCAGAAAGAAGTGGTGGGTTCGGAAGTTACGATATATACGATCGATGCCAGTCCGAACAGGACAAAACCGATGATCCTGTTCAGTTTCCTGTATAATTCATCCATAAATCAAACGTATTATTGATCAAATAATTCGCTAAAGTATGAAATATTGGTGTTCTTCATTCCGTTCAGTTATAACTTCCGGATTAGTACCGGAATCTTTTGTATTTTTGCAAAATATTTCAGGAAAATGAACAGACTGGTATTATTAAGGCACGGCGAGAGTGCATGGAATAAGGAAAACCGCTTTACGGGCTGGGTTGATGTCGGGTTATCGGAGCAGGGGATCAGGGAAGCTGTTGAGGCGGGAAAAACAATGAAAGAAAAAGGATTTAAATTTAAAATAGCATATACGTCTTATCTTACGCGGGCCATCAAAACCTTATGGCTGGCGCTGGAACAGATGGACCTTATGTGGATCCCGGAAATTAAAAGCTGGCGCTTGAATGAGAAACACTATGGGATGTTGCAGGGGCTGAACAAGATCGATATGGCTGAAAAATACGGTGCGGAGCAAATTCAGCTCTGGCGCCGCAGTTTCGACGTTCTCCCTCCTTCAATTCCCGAAGAAGATGAGAAGAATGCCAAATATGATCCTCGTTACGCTGATTTAAGAGACGATGAAATTCCAAGAACGGAATCGCTGAAGGAAGTTATTGAACGAATTGTCCCACTCTGGGAGAACGAAATTTCCAAGGCCATTCTTAAAGAAAAGGAAGTTCTCGTCGCAGCACACGGTAACAGCTTGCGAGCGATCGTAAAGTTCTTGAAGAATATGAGTAATGAAGAAATCCTCGAATTTAATATCCCTACCGGTATTCCTTACGTTTTCGAATTTGATGATCATTTAAAACTTCTTAACGACTATTTTGTCGGGGATCCTGAAACCATCCGCCAGTTGATGGAGAAAGTTGCAAACCAGACCAAGAAGAAGTAACACTGCATGACGAAACAATGGATAATACCCGACATACACGGATATTTCAGAACACTTAAGACCCTTATTGAAGACCAGATCAGACCTGAAAAGAACGACACGATTTTTTTCCTGGGTGATTACATTGATCGCGGGCCTGACAGCAAAGGCGTGATCGACTATGTCATAAGCCTTCAGGAAAGTGGTTATTCTATCCGGGCCCTTCGTGGCAATCACGAGGATTACCTTGTCCGTACCTATGAAAATGAAACCGTCCAGAGAAACTTTATAGGAATACCTTACCGGAATAACCTTAAGAAAGAGTGGTTCAAATACGGCGGAAGGGAAACCCTGAAAAGTTTCCATGTTTCAGATGTTCACAATATCCCGAAAAAGTACATCGAGTGGATGAATGCCCTGGAGTTTTACGTGGAACTGGATGGATACCTGCTTGTCCACGCAGGGTTTAATTTTAATATCGATGATCCGTTTATGGATAAGGCGTCCATGTTATGGGCCAAGGATTTTAAAGTGGACATGAAGAAAACCGGCAACAGAAAGGTCATTCACGGACATGTACCGGTAAGCCTGGATTTCATCAATCTCATGGCCACCAAAAACAAATTCAATTTTATTGATCTTGATAACGGTGTTTACATGCCGGAGAAAGCAGGTTTCGGAAACCTGGTCGCCCTGGAACTTAACTCAATGGAGTTAAAGGTTCAGCACAATGTTGACGCACACTGATCTAGTCCATCAGCATCATTTTCCCCGTCACAATTTCTTTTCCGGTCTGCAGCCTGTAGAAATAGATTCCGTTTGCTATGCGGTTGCCTGATGCATCCGTTCCGTTCCAGCGGATCTCATGAGTTCCCTCACTGACCCCTGCATCAAACATCCGGTTAATCAACTGGCCGTTCATATTCATAATATCCAGGGTGATCCGGCAAGCTTCCTTTGTTTCGAAGCGGATAGCCGTTTCGTTGCGGAAAGGGTTAGGATAGCTGCCGGCAACCAATGCCGTAGCTGGTTCATTCTCACTCACATCAGTCCAGATCCCTTCGATGCCGAAGAATTCCAGGATATGGATCATCAGGTCATCTTTGGTCACCTCGCCGTCGGTCAGGCCGCCCAGCTCGAAGGAGAAGCCCACGGTACGGTAAGTGCCGGCATCAAACGACACCCCGGCGCCATAGGATGGTGCGGAATTCATGAACATCATCTGCGCGGGCGGTACCTCGGTAATGTGGTCAATATAGTCGTTATCGCCGCTATAGGAGAACGTCATGCCGTCGGCCATGGAGCCGGGTTGGCCCTGCAGCAACGAAAGATCGCCACTGCCGTCTTCAACACCCTGGATACCGAACATCTGGTGCAGGGGCGACGGGTTGAATTGCTGGTCGTAGTACCATGTATCGGCCCCTTCCATGTAAATATTTCCGCCCATATCAAGGTATTCGGCAAAGATCTCGCCTTCTGCGGCGGTCAAGACATGATTGTCAGGATATGTACCCAGGCAAATGAAGATCGAGGCATAAAGGTTACGGTCTGAGGGAATGACATCCGTAATCTCATGGCCCACCTCGAGATTCTCCAGGCATTGTGCCAATGCTGAGGGAGAATTATGGTTCATGTCCCAGTCAATCAGTAATACCGGGATCTGACCAACATATTCGGTAAAATCGCCATAACCGGAAATATTCATTTCGCCGGTCATCTCGAAAACAAACGTAGCAGGATGACCTGTCGGGGTTCCTTCGGCCATGGTCACATCAAATGACTGATACGTGTTGGACCCGGCAGCCAGGTCGCCATAAACCAGCGGTGAGTTGCCGACGGTGATGTATTCGCTGGTTGAAGACAGGGTTGCCATGACGTTATAAGCATCAGCCGATCCTTCGTTGGCAGCTGTAATTTGTATTAAAACCGTTTCGCCGGGATCGAGCCTGCCGTTATTGTTTCCGGCGGCATCATTGATCAGGTATGCCGGCATTTCGAGCACCGGGGCGTGGCCGGGAAGCACAAAGCTGCTGCTCCAGACCTCCCTGACAGCTGCTTCCCCGTCGGCATCCAGGCTGAACATCGCCACGTGCTGATCGGGCAGGTTTTCGAGTGAACTGACCTCAAATCCGTTGGTGATGGTCACGACCTCTCCCACCGCGATCGTTCCGTAAAACTCTTCCGCATCGCCGATAGCCATAAATTCATCGACAGTGGAAATGCTGACATTCACCTCTTCGGCATCAACGGAGCCTACATTGGTAAGGCTGATGGTCAGTTTGACCGTTTCGCCGTAATCGAGCAGTCCGTTGTCATTTTCATCCAGATCACTGATCTCGACCGATGAAATGGTTACATACGGCCCATCCGGAGGGATCACGTTCAATTCCTCATAAATAGTTTCGGTGTTAAAAGCTGTAACGACCAGCCGGGCTGTCCCGGGATCAAGCGTATGTTCTATGGTCACTGATCCTGACTGGTCGGTGATTCCGGTAAAGAACAATTCACCCTGGCTGAGGGTCACCATGGCGTTAGCCACCGGGCCATCGGCAGAAGTGACCATGGTAGTGAAAGAAATTCCCACCATGACCAGGTTGCTGGAAAGGGTGATATCCTGCGGGGCTGCAGTTCTTGCCTGTACAGAAGGATCGCCGAACATATTCCAGGTCTTGGCGGTTTCCCAGTCGGAACTGCCGCCTGATTCGGTGCACATCAGTGTCAGGCCGTTGAAGATGATGGCGCCGAAGGTGGTCCGTTGCTCCGAGGTGCTGATGCCATTCTGGCCTGGGTGGGCTGAATAATCATACCCGCCGATCAGAATATCCATGAAATAATCCTGCCCGCGCATCGGTTCCGCCCAGGGCTGGCTTATGGAAGCACCCATGAACATGATGGCTCCGCCGCCGTCTTTCCGCAGCCATGACTCGGCGAAACAGGTCCCGAGGTCAAAATCACCGTTGTTACAGGCAACCGAGATAATGAACGGCAGCTTGTTCCCGTTGGTCAGCGCGGCCACATTGGTGGAACTGAACCCGGTGGTGCCCCAGCCGTCCATCCAGCCGTGACCCGTGTAATTGATCACGCTCGTTCCCGCATTTACGGCATTGGTGACCATGGTCGTCGATGCACCCGGGTCAAAGACCTGGGTAAAAGTATTGTAAGTGAACGGATCGAGCTTATCGTTATATATTACCGTTTCGTGCTGGATATCCGACTCGCCGTCGTCACCAATGCCTGCCCCTTCCGCGGATGCGATCCCAACGGCATCGTCATACCAGGCACCACCTGTTTCCGGCATCTTTTCGTAATTGATCACCTTATTGACCTGAACGGTCACATCTGCGGGAGAATTCGCTGAAAAACGTCCCACGGCGATATCGGCGAAATCGTCAGTTCCGACTACAGTACCCACCTGGGGATCCTGGGGCCTTCCCGAGCCGCTGGTGGCGCTTTTCACGTCCGCCCAGTCGCCTACCATCAGGACATACAAAATATCATTGTTGTTATCATATGCGGCCTGCACGTTGTTATTGACCGTGGTATTGGCAGGTACGACCTCCACTGAAACGTTGAAGCCCTTTTCACGTTTCCACTGCACATAAGGCTGAATAGCCTCTTCGTCCCTGGCCGTCACGATCACGTGGATATCGCCGAATTCCCCGATGGTCAGGTTATCACGGTTACTTGCAGCATAATTGATAAAAACGGAATTATAGACCGCATCCATTTCGCGGACGATCTTCACGGGCTCTTTTAGAAGCGGATTAACGGAAGGGGAATCATTTTCAACAAGCTGAACGGTGATGTTCTTATAAACTCTGAGCACCTGGCGGGCTGCATTGTACTGGAAAGGATAGACATAAACGCTCGTGCCGCGGATATCCCTGATAATAAAAGGCTTTGTGTTCTCTGCCAGGTTGACGGGATACCATGCATCGGTCAGTGAGCGGGGCTCGACGGCATAAGGGACAGAAGCCGGGTCCTGGCTACGGTAGATCACTCCACGGGAGGGAACCAGCGGAAAGGCCAGGCTGATCTCTTCATAAGCTCCCGGGATGATTTCAATGTCCACATTCTTTTTCGGGTCAAGCATGACCGTAGAATTAAGATACGGCAGTTCGGCAAATCCTTTGCGCTGCGTCACGATCTTCCCTTCGTAAACAATCCGGGAATAGTTTGTGCCCTGAAGCACCACATCAGAGAGGCTATAGTCACCTAAAGTGAACATGAGCTGGTGGGTGCCGGCAGCAGGCTGTGAATATTTCACTTCAAAACCGTCTGATGCGACTGCCATCAGCATGCTGATCGACAGGAAAATTGAAAGAGAAAACCGTTTCATATGAATGTTTTATGTTATTTGCTGATTATGAGTTTTTTGGTGATGCTTTGACTATTTGTTTTCAAGATACAGAAATACATCCCGGAAGCAAGGCTGCCGGTGTTAAAGCTTAATTTTTCCGTTTCTTTGTTCATTGGATAATCCTGATAAGGGACTGATACCCTGTTTCCGGCGAGGTCGTAAACTGCGATTGAAACTTTATCTGCCGATGCCAGGTTGATGATCAGCTCGGCTTTATCAGTCACCGGGTTCGGCATGATCCTGAAGTCTGCCAACTCTTTGGAGGATGCTTCTCCGACGCCAACAAACGGTGCGATAGCCGGGAAGACGATATTATCGATCCAGGCGGCATCCTGGCCTCCGGCAACGGAGTAATCCTTGTTGTAAACCCATTTAAACGTATGCTGACCGGCACTCACAGGGTAAGCAACCATTCCCCAGCCATAATTTCCATCCCAGCGTCCCATTTCAATATTATCAATGTAGAAGGCAAGCCAGTCATAATTGTCATTATATGGGTCATCTTCACAGGAAACCTTACGGTAGAAAGAAATACTGTCATCAGTGGCCACGTTCACATCGATCGATAACACCGATGTCTGACTATCGCTGATCACGCCGGACCTGGCTGAATACATTCCGTCAAAAACGTCGGTATTCGTGATCTGCCAGGGTTGATTGCCGCTCATGATCCAGCCGAAGGAGGTGAAATCGCCCGTTTCGAAGTCTTCAATGACCAGTCCGACGGAAACATTTAACATTTTGTTGTCTGCATAAGGATCCGAGGAAAGATTAAAGCCCAGATCGATCAGGGTGCCGGTCTCGATCTCTTCATCGAGAACAGCCGTGAACACTGCCTGGTGCATCCCGTTCCAGGAAATGGTTTCAAAGGTGCAGGATGAATTTTCTATTGATATAAGGGGACTGGATGATTGAAGGGTTGCCATGATATTATGCGCATCACAGTGGCCGGTGTTATGGCATTCAATGACGATATCCACCGTTTCACCCGGGTCAAAGCGGAAGTTTCCATTTCCTCCCGCCGTATCCACGATAGAAAGGGCGCCGAGGTGCATCACCGGTGCAAAAAGCATGACTGAAAATGTCGAGCCCCAGGATTCACGGGCATCGCCCTGGATATTCAGGTTGAAATTGACGGCGTGCATGTCCGGGATAGAATCATGGACCTGGAACCGGAACGCACTGGTTTGCATGACAGAATCCTGGGAGATAATGGTACCGTATGCCTGTTCATTGTCGAGGATGCTTACGTAAGCGTCATCCGTCGAAAGGTCGGTCAGCGTGTTCAGCGCATCGCCATTCCCCCAGTTTTTTAGCTCCACATCGAGCAGGATGGTTTCGCCGAATTCAGCCATGCCATTATTGTTTCCTTCAGAATCATCTACAACGAACTCGTTCAGCATGACATAAGGACCGGCAGGGTTGGCCATCAGGACCGTCCCCATGAAAGGCTGGAAATTCTGCGCGGTCACCACCACATCGGCATTGCCCGGTTCCGGTACAGCAGTCAGTTCTACCACAGCCACACCGGTTTCATCGGCCAGGGCGGCCCCCAGGCCTGTTCCGTTCATGGAAAGGCCGACATAAGCGTAAGGAGCAGCATTGATCGTGAACGTTGCACTGCCCAGCGGGAGCAGCGGATCGAAAGTAACCGTCATGACGGGAGGTTCTGAGAAATACACCATCAGGGAAGGATCGCCCATGAGGCAGTATGCTTCCCAGTAATATTCGGCCATACCGGCCGAGCCTTCGGTCACTGCGAGGTTGCCTGCATAGATCATCTGGCCGGCCGTGGTGTACCACTCGAGGAACGGTTCGCCGTGATCGTGGAACATCCGGTCATAGAAGCCCAGCGAAGTTTCCTCGTAAGATGGCGGATCGCCGGCAATGGTGCCGACACCAACCCCGAAATAATAATCTTCGTCCCAGTAAGTGCTGTTGGAAGCACCAATATATCCCACGGCGCCTTTATTGGCTGCCCTGACGATCGCTTCGCCAAAACACTCCCCTACCTGGTATTCGCTGGTGGAACAGCAGTTTCCGACAAGAAGCCCGTACTGGCCTTCATTCTGAAGCGCTGCAATGTGGGCAACGGTAAAACTGGGATCAGCCCAGCCGTCGGGTGAGCCATGTGCGGTGTAATTGGCATAGGTCACTCCATCACTGATGTTCTGGCGGATCTGCGCCGAATTGCTTCCCGACTCAGGATAAAGATACGTGTGGGAATATAGCCCGTGGGCCGCATTGAAGTAGTTTTCAGTACCGTAATTGATCTGGCCGTTACCGTGGGTGGGACCGAAGGAACCATCCATGCCCGCGATCATCACAACCGAGTCCAGGTACGAAGGCTGGGGCATCGTATATTGCTCGTACATCAAAGTTTTGTCGATCTGCGGCTGCAATTGCGAGGTATTGGTGGCGGAAAACCTTCCGTAGAACACTTCCGGAAAGTAATCCCCGGTATATTCGCAGTAATACAGGTCGGTCACGTGGCTGGCTGCTTCACCGGTGAAAGCCGGTACCTGGGCGATATCTCCCACAAAGAGAACATAGGTAGGCGCCGGATCGTCCGGGGTGGCAGCATTATAAAGCCCCTGCAGGTAAGCCTTGATCTGGCCTGTCGTAGTGCCGACATTCGGATCATTGGTATAGGCTTCGGTGACTGTGAATCCTTTTTTAGTCTTCCATTCGATAAAAGGCTGCAATTGATCCTCAAACATCGGATCGGAAACGATCACATATTTTACCGGGTATTTACTCATGTTTTCCCTAACGGCGGCAGTTGGTTGTCTGAAATTGAGCAGGGAGCTGAAAACCGGCGCGAACGAATGATTGTAATAAGTTTCTTTGTTGATCGCTGTGGCGGCCTGGTCGGCATTTTCGAAGTCCACTTCCACTTCCAGTTTTTCATAGACCCGGATCATTTTAGTTACCGGGTTGTACTGCACGGGCATAATATCGAGCCGTCCGATGGTTACGCCGCGCATCACGCCGAGCACTTCAACGGAAGCAACCGGATCCTTGCTGAAAGCGTTGACTTTGTATGCGCTTTTATTGTAAGCAAAAGCCGGTATATCTCCAGACTTGGGAACAGGCGGCTGGTTCGGCATGACCGGGTAGCTGATCCCCAGGTCTTTCAGCGAATACTCTTTTACCTCATATCCAGTTACATTGATCTTAACATCAGCATTGACCGGTATCTCGATCATTTCCGACTTCACCGGCAGTTCCGGGTTTCCGAACTCGCCATGCCGGGCATAGCCGGGAACAAGAATGCGGCTGAAAATCCCTTCGGAAGTCTTTACATCCATCGTGTTAAACTCAGAAAAGGAGAATGTCACCTTAAAACCCTCATTGGTATTCTGTGTGATTTGAATATCATTAGAACCGGCATTCAGTTCAATTGAACCCGCGCTTGAAGAAAAAGAAATAAATGCGAGAACAAGAAAAACACTGATAAATAATCTTTTAGACAGGGTAATGCTATTCATAAATAATTGATTAGAAGGATAATAGTAAATTGTGATCACGAAGGTTAAGTGCACCTGAATTGCAACAAAGATAAATCTTTTTTCGAATCTAAAAATATATCGGAAAAGAAGACAGAAGTCAGAAGTCAGAAGTCAGAAGAAATATCAATCAATGACCATCAATGACCATCAATGACCATCAATGACCATCAATTAACGGTCCAGGAAGAAGTTCATCCTCTGCGCCAGGTATTTCCGTGAGATCTGCCTGACGGGGTACCAGGTAGTGGCCGCCCCGATGAGGATCACGGTGATCATTACAGAAAGAAAATCAACGAGCTGCACTTTTACCGGGTAAGCATCGACGATGTACGTTCCTTCTCCGCCGCCCAGCCTGATCAGGCCGAATTCCTGCTGCAACAGCGCCAGCAGTCCGCCCAGGACGAGGCCAAGCAACCCTCCTGCCAGGGAGATCATCAGTCCCTCGGTGAAGAATATGCGTTTGATCTGCGCCTTCGTTGCCCCCAGGCTCCACAGAACGGCGATGTCTTTTTTCTTGTCGACGATCAGCATTGACAATGAGCCGATCATATTGAACGCTGCAATGACGAGGATCAGGGCCAGGATGAAGAAAACGGCCCATTTCTCCGATTTCATCACGCGGTAGAGCGTGGCCTGCTGCTGGAAACGGTCTTTGATATCGAATCCCGGGCCGAGGATGCTGCTGATCTGCTGCCTTGCTTCAGCCATTGCGGCAGGATCGCTCAGGCCGATCTCCAGGGCGGTGACTTCCCGGTCATATTCCAATAATCCCCTGGCCAGGCTGATCGGCACGATCATGTACGACATATCGAACTCCTGCTGGATGGTAAAAACTCCCGCGACGTAAACAGGGCTGCTGTTGAACGTTTCTTCCGGCAGGCCTGTCAGCGTTTTGCGGGTTCTCTTGGGAAGATAAACGGATACGGGGACCGCGAATTCCTCTGGGTAGATTCCGAGGTAATAAGCCACGCCGGCCCCGATGACTGACGCGGGTTTGCTTTCGCTGCCAAGCGTATAGCGGCCGTTCAGCATAAAATCTTCCAGGGGCGTCATTTTTACGAATTCATCACTCACCCCTTTCATCATGACGATGGTCTGCCGGTCACCGAAACGGGCCAGAGCGTTTTCCTCCACCGTTTCCACCACGTAGGCAACACCCGGAACACTTTTAATCCTATCGAGCTGTTCCTGGGTCATGGTGAACACTTTACCCTGCGCAGCGGAGATTTTCAGGTCGGGATTGAACGAATTGAAAAGCCCCAGCACCAGTCCCTCGAAGCCATTGAACACCGACAGCACGATGATCAGCGCGCCACTGCCCACCATCACGCCCACCACCGAAATGATGGAGATTACATTGATGATGTTGTGCGATTTTTTCGCGATGAGATAACGGCGGGCGATGTAGAAAGGGAAAAGCATTACGCAAAGATAAAAAGATTAAGCGACCGGGTGCTGTCAATTGATTTGCATCATCAGTAAAGCAAGCCGAATTGCCAAAGCGGACAGACGTTTAAAAAACCGGATTCTATATCATCCTTCACGATGTATGCATTCTTAAGGTCTTTGATTTGTTTTTGGGTTTTACTTCGTCCTCCAACTTCAAAAACAAAGTTATCCACCACAAAATCTGCTGACCGGGATGATCTGATTTCATGATGAATTCTAAGCTGGTTAAGAAAAATGGTTTCCCTGGTGTTACCGGTATTGGTATTTTCCGCTGCCAGGTTATAAATCAGGTTTGTGTTGTCAAGATAAATCTTTTCAACTTTTCCCAAGCCTTTGATCCCACCGGTTTCATCCCTTAACTGCGCTATCATTCCGGCTTCTTCAAGGTACAGACAATAGTCGGCAACGTTGTTCCGGCTCACTGAAAGCGCATTGGCAATGCTTTTCATGTTGGGCTTAAAAGGCACACTCCTGGCAATGATGGCAAGCAGATGCTTCAATTTCCTTCCGGTTGAAACATTCATCCCTGCATATAATGGAATATCTGTTTCAAGTGATTGGTTGATAATCTGTTGTAAACGTTTCTCAAAATCATCCTCCGTGGCAAAAGGGTAGTATCCATACCTGAGATATTGATAAAAGAATGGCAATGGATGTTTTATTTCTTCATGTTCAACGACGTGAGAAATGATCTCATCCAATGAATAGGTTTTAAGGGTAATCCCGTGAAACAACTGCAGGAATTCCCTGAACGATAATCCCTGAAGGGAGTACATAACCGCCCGTCGGCTCAGATCCGCAGTCCCTTTCTTGATGTCGAGCACCGAAGACCCGGTGAATACAACATTTAATTCGGAATGATAATCATAAATTAGCTTCAGTTCCCTGGTCCAGTCCTTATACTTGTGGATCTCATCAATAAACAGGTGCTTACCGCCTTGTTTTACAAAAGCATCGGCCAGGTCAACCAGGCTTTTATCGGCAAAATAAAAATCTTCGGCTGTAACGTATAAAGTGTCCGACATATCCAATTTTTGCTTTATATGTTGCAGGACCATCGTTGTCTTTCCCACTCCCCGAGGTCCTGTCAGCCCGATTAAACGGTTTTTCCAATTGATCTGATCGTATAAATATCTTCTGAAATCTGTATTTATATCCTTGACAAGCCTGGCATATGATTCAAACAAGCGTTCCATAATAAGAATTTTTCACAAATATAGTAATAATTGCACTATTGTAGTGCATATTTTTGCATTATTTGCACTATATGAGTGCACTTTTATGTATAATCATTGATTGTCAGCCTTTTATGCTATTCAGGGCTTTCGTGTTCTTCTGGCTTGTTAATCGTTTAAAACACAACGAACTCCATTCTTATCCATCTCCGCCACACATATGTTGCAATGGTTACATTCCGAAATATGAGCGGAGTTCTCCTGAACCTTAAGGATGAAATCCGGATCATGGATGAGTGCGCGGCCGATGGCTACCATGTCGAAGCCTTCGGCAAAAACCTGTTCGATGCCTTTCGATGAGATCACGCCGCCGATATAAGCAAGCGGTATTTTCACCGATTCGCGGACTTTGCGGGCCAACGGCAGGAAAAAATTCTCCGAGAATTTGTATTTCCCGATGATAAATTTGCCAAACACGGCGAACGCCGCTTTGTGCTGCCATTGCCGTTCCGCCTTGATCATTCTCCAAAGCGGCACATCGCCCCGCATCAGGTAAAAGGGCGTTTTGCTTGTAAAGCCCCCGCTGAGCACCAGCAGGTCGACGCCGGCTTTTTCAAGGGTTTGCGCCAGGATGACCGACTCGCCAATGGTCAGGCCGCCCCGGAAACCGTCGTTAAGGTTTATTTTGCAAATTACGGGTACTCCCTCTCCCACCTCTTGCCGGACAGCCTCTACCACCTCCAGGGGAAAGCGCATCCTGTTCTCCAGGCTGCCGCCGTATTCATCCTTGCGGCGGTTTGTCTTCGGGCTCAGGAACTGGCTAAGCAGGTAGCCGTGGCCGAGGTGCAGCTCGATGGCGTCGAAGCCAGCGTCGAGGGCAAGACGCGCTGATCGGGCAAAGTCTTCTGTCGTAAGTCTCAGGTCTTTGGTCGTCATCTCTTTGGAGCAGAATATTCCGCTGAGCAGGCCGTAGTTATTGATAAGGCGGGATGGACCGAGGGGACGTTTGCTGGTGACCAGGCGGTTATTGGTAAAGAAGCCGCAGTGGGTCAGTTGGATACTTGCAGCGCCTCCATTGCTGTGGACGGCATCGGTGAGGCGTTTCAGGTCCGGGACCACTTCCGGCCGCATGTACATCTGGTGCTCCATGGTCCGCCCGTCGGCATTCACTGCGCCGTAAGCCACGGTGGTCAGCCCGACGCCACCCTGTGCCAGGCGCGCGTGGTGGTCCACCAGCCGCTTCGAAGGCAGGCCGTTCTCCCACATGCCCTCGTTGGTGGCAGTCTTGATGAAACGGTTGCGGATCGTAAGGTTTCGCAGTTTGATGGGAGTAAATGCTTTCTGCATGGTGAAAGAATTTCCGGCGAAGTTAAAAATTCTCCTTCATATGCCGAAGGCATCAAACTTGAACAGGAGGAAATCAGGTGAATTAAGCCTGCGACCCTGAAAGGGTCGAATATTATCTAACCGTATAAATCAATTAATCAACACCTTATGGTAAATTACTTCATCTTGAAAAGATATCTTCATTACATAAATACCCGGATTGTAGTCATTCACATTGATATGACATATCGGTTTCAAATTTACTTCACGGTAAATAATCCTGCCGGTTATGTCAATCATCTGAATCTCTGTTAATTCTGAAGATGATTTCACATAAAGCTTATCATGGGCCGGATTAGGATAGATTTGCAGATTATCTTCAATATTTTTCTCAGGCAGAAAAACCGGTTGGAGGCAGCTTTCGTTTGAATAAGGAGATTCGCAGGTATCATAATTCTTAGCAAAGACATCCGTCACCAGATAACAATTTAAATCGGCCGGATCAGCCTGATCATCAAGAAAATAAAAATCCATCGGGATATCAGCAATACGGATATAATCACCTTCATTCACTTTCCTGTAAATCCTGCTCCCGCAGTACTGCGGGTCTCCTTCACCGATATAAGCTCCAATCAGCCAGTTATAATTTAAATCCGAATTAATTTCCAGCAATGTTGACCATTGTCCTTCATAATACATCATATTCCCGAATCCGTTATAAGCCGGGCCCCAATCCACGCCGGCAGGATAGCCTGTAAGGGTTTCGATATGGTAGCCAACCCATAAGTCTTGCGTTATATCAATTAATGGCGGATCATCCAGGTGAATATAATTCCACTGATTGATTTCAGGATCAGGTGCCTGCTGCTCATAAACCAGGGTCGCGGAATCTCCCTGCCACACCCTGACTGTGTATTCAGCGGCAGACTCCGCAGGGAAAAAGTCAATCCCGGAAATAGCAGTATTCTCATATTCGGCCAGTTGATCTGCGGTCCAACGGGCTGCCACATCAAACTCAACTGCGCCACCGGTACCGATTGAATTTTCACTCTCGTAGTTACACCAGCTCAGGAAAAGCCAGTAATCACCACATCCAACCGGGGGATTCCACCATAATTCCACCTGGTTTTCATCATTCAGGTTTGTTGACAGGCCGTTCGGCGCCAGGCAGGTCCTGAATACATGGATGTTATCAATATACCATCTGGAAATATCCGTCGAAACCTCTCCATCAGCCACAAATCTGATTTTAAATAAATTTCCTTTCGCGTAGGCAAGATAAGCAACATGACCGGTCCAGTCAAAACTTCCATTTGCGTTGGAAGGCAAGGATGAAATGGTGGTGTTCCAAACCTGGTTTTCCCAATCCCAGACCTGTGGATATAATTTCTCATTTCCTGTGGCATTGATACAATCTAACTTCAGGCTGAAAGTCAGCCGGATATTTCCCTGAATAATGGAATCCGCCAGAAAAACATAACTTGTTAACGGCACAAAGTAATCCGTCAGCGCTGCATCTCCTGAAAATGAAACAGATGATTCCGGTGTACCGTCATTCACTATATTCCAGTATCCTCCTGTTTCGGTCCAGTTATTCGTTTCTAAGTCTCCGGATGACCAATCCTCTGTGAAAGGCAGATGAAAACCATAATAAACAAGTGCCGTATCACAGGTTTGCTCCGAGATCCAGTTAAGGTAAACGGCAGTGGCACAAAATGAACGGTAACCGGGCAATGGCAGGGGATCGAAAGTCATCGTCAACGTATCTTCCGGTGAGCCTGCCGGGAGATTATCCACGAACTCATCATTCATATAAACATTATAACCCAGCAAACCACCGGTATTACCCGGGACAGAATCCGGCGGGTATATGGTGAGCTGCCCATCAGCGTAATACACACCGGAAGGCGGGGGATAAACCTGGCTTTCTGCTGTCAATATGATGAAAAATAACAAGCAGGATATTATAAAATATTTCATTACAAGATGAATTTACCTTGAAAACTATGGCTAAAAATAAGGATAATTTCGTAAGGATTTTATAAGGGAAAAAAATCAGTTAATTTTGAACAAAAATATGTTATTTAATAGAACACGGATGACACGGATGCGACGGATTAACACGGATTTCTTATCCGCGTAAATCCGTTTTATCCGTGTCATCCGTGTGCCATTTAAATCTAAACTATGAAAAAAACAGCCTTACTCCTGCTCTTTTCACTCTTCACCCTTCACGCTTCACAAGCGCAGCCTGACCGCATGCAGTGGTTCAAAGACGCCAAACTCGGGATTTTCATCCATTGGGGAATCTACGCCGTGAACGGCATCGACGAATCCTGGTCGTTTTACAACGAATATCTGCCATACGAGGAGTACATGAAACAAAAGGAAGGATTTACAGCAGCAAATTATAACCCGGATTATTGGGCAACGCTGATCAGGGGAAGCGGGGCAAAATATGCAGTCCTGACCTCAAAACATCATGATGGTGTAGCACTGTGGGATACCAAACAAAGCCACCTGAGTGTTACCAGGCATACACCCGCCGGGCGGGACCTGGTCGGTCCTTATTGCAAGGCATTCAGGGAGAATGGTTTAAAGGTCGGTTTGTATTATTCTTTACTGGATTGGTCGCACCCCGATTATCCGAATTTTACCAGGACGCAAAAGCGGTATGAAAGGGACTCCATTCCTGAACGCTGGGACCGTTTTGTACAATTCAACAAAGCACAGATCTCCGAGCTCATGACGCAGTACAATCCCGACCTGGTCTGGTTCGACGGCGACTGGGAACAGAGCGCCGAAGCCTGGCACGCCCCGGAAATACGTCAAATGCTGCTGGATAACAATCCCAATGTCATTATCAACAGCCGGTTGCAGGGCTACGGGGATTATGCCACGCCGGAGCAGGGAATCCCGGTAACAAAGCCAAAGGATGAATACTGGGAGTTGTGCATGACCATGAACGATTCCTGGGGCTACCAGCAGAACGACAAAAACTACAAGCCGGTGAACCTCATCATCCGCATCTTCGCTGATGTGATTGGCATGGGAGGCAACCTGCTGCTCGACATCGGCCCGGAAGCCGACGGCACCATTCCGGAAGAACAGGAGCATATCCTCAGGGAACTCGGCCGCTGGACGAACAAGCACCGCGAAGCCATCTACGGCACGCTGGCCGGGGTGCCGAAGGATTGCTATTACGGGCCGAGCACGCTGTCGGCGGATAGTACGGTGCTGTACCTCTTCGTTGCTGGAAATTCCAAGCACCAAGCACCAAATTCCAAACAAATTCAAAATACTGAAATCCAAAATCTAAAATCAAATCGCCAAACCCCCAAATCCCCAAATCCCCAAACCCTCAAATCCTCAAACCCCCAAATCCTTCTCAAGGGTGTTACGAACAAGATCAACGCCATCTGGGTTGTCGGCAAAGGTACCAAGCTGGAGCAGACTACCTGGCTGAAGCCCTGGTGGAGCGGCAACCCCGGGCTGGTGGAGATTTCAATACCGGTGGAGGCGATGGATGAGGAAATGACGGTGATCGCAGTGATGCTGGAAGGCAAGATCAGGGTTAAGTACTAGTAAAGACGTTGCATGCAACGTCTTTACTACTACATGCGACGTCTTTACTACTACATGCAACGTCTTTACTCTGGTCCGTATAATCCAGCACAACCCGCACCTATTGCCCTATCTTAAAGTAAGAAATGCCAGTACCTGATCCATAAGTTCCTCCATATCATCCAATTTACCCACTGCATCTGCCAGAATCTCCTGCTCAGCCTGTACAAATCTCCCGGGCACCAGTTCTTTCTTAAAATGAAAACAAAAATCCTCCAGCGTTTCCCTGTTCGCTTCGGGATGAAACTGGATGGCCAGGACTTTTTCCCCGTACTGGAAAGCCTGGTTTTTCGTCGCCTCGCTGGAGGCCAGCAGGACGGATCCTTCCGGCAGATCGAAAGTGTCGCCGTGCCAGTGGAGAGGGAAAAATGAAATTGGAAATTGGAAATTGGAAATTTGGGGTGGATTGAGACCTGTTACTTGGTACCAGCCGATCTCTTTGGTTTTGTTTGGGTAGACGTTCGCACCGAGTGAACTGGCGATGAGCTGGGCGCCGAGGCAGATGCCCAGGACCGGCTTTCCGGTTGAGATAAACTCCCGGATGAACTGCTTTTCTGCAACCAGCCAGGGATGTTTATCCTCATCGTTCACGCTCATCGAACCGCCCATGATGACCAGGAAGTCGATCTCCTGTATGTTCGGCAGGTGCGACTTTTCAGAGAATATTGTGAAACTGATTTCGTAACCGGCGTTTTCGAGCCAGGGCTGGATGTTGCCGGGGCCTTCAAAGGATAAATGTTGTAAGATATGAGCGCGCATGGTTGTAATTTGAATTCGCAAATCTAACAATATCCGTGATTATCCGTCTCATCCGTGTCATCCGTGTTCTATCAATGGCACACGGATAACACGGATGCTACGGATTTACACGGATTTTTATAATAAATTTGAAAGATGAAAAAAATCATTTTTACCCTTGCCATTTTTTCCTGTCTGGAAACATTTCCCCAGCGAATAACCCTTCCCTTTTTAAATCCGGAACTTCCTACAGACCAGCGTATCGACGACCTGATCTCCCGGCTGACCATAGAAGAGAAAGTATCTCAACTGCTTTACAACAGCCCGGCGATTGAGCGGCTGGGCATCCCGGAGTACAACTGGTGGAACGAGTGCCTGCACGGCGTCGGGAGAGCTGGTAAGGCGACCGTTTTCCCGCAGGCCATCGGACTGGCAGCCACCTTCGATGAAGATCTCATTTACAGGATCGGAGATGCCATCTCATCGGAAGCCTGCGCAAAGTACAACGCTGCCATTAAGAAAGGCAACCGGGCGCAGTACATGGGCCTGACCTTCTGGACGCCGAACATCAACATTTTTCGCGATCCCCGCTGGGGCCGCGGGCAGGAAACCTATGGCGAGGACCCGTTCCTGACCGGCAAACTCGGCGCCGCGCTGGTCAGGGGATTGCAGGGCGACGACCCGAAATACCTGAAGGTGGCTGCCTGTGCCAAGCATTACGCCGTTCACAGCGGCCCGGAGAAGTCCCGGCATGAATTCAACGCCCTGCCCGATGAGAAAGATTTCCGTGAAACTTACCTGCCCGCGTTCAAAACGCTGGTGGATGCAAAAGTAGAAGCCGTGATGTGCGCCTATAACCGCCTTAACGACGAACCCTGCTGCGGCAGCAAATATTTACTGAACGATATTTTAAGAAAAGAATGGGGCTTCGAAGGGCATATCGTGACCGACTGCTGGGCGCTGGATGACATCTGGCTCAGGCATAAAGTCGTTGCGACGCAGGAGGAAGCCGCTGCCATGGCGGCCAAAGCCGGCGTCAACCTGAATTGCGGCTATATCTACAGCTTCCTGCCACGAGCAATTGAACAAGGATTGATCCCTGAAAATACACTCGACACGATCCTAAAGCCACTTTTGCGCACACGATTTAAGCTGGGCCTTTTTGATCCGCCGGAGAATGTTCCGTGGTCAGAAAGTAAAGAAGGAATAGTGAATAGTGAAAAACACAAGGCGCTGGCTTATGAAGCGGCGGTGAAATCGATGGTTTTGCTGCAGAATAAGAACAATATCCTGCCGCTGATTGCAGACTCTATCACAAACATCTTCATTGCCGGACCTGTAGCGGCGGATATCCTGGCGCTTACGGGAAATTATAACGGCTGGTCGGGAGATATGGTCACCTTTCTCGAAGGCATCATCAGGTCTGTCGGGGCAGGCACGAAAGTGGATTACTCCATGGGCTGCCAGATGAACACTACAGGAGGCTACACCGGTTTCTGGGAAGCGAAAATGGCCGATGTGGTCATCGTCTGCCTGGGCAACACCCGGATGCTCGAGGGCGAAGACGGCGACGCGATGCTGAACGACAACGGCGGTGACCGCACCGATCTGCGCCTGCCTGAAAGCCAGCGGGAGTATATCCGCCTGATGCGGGAGAACGTGCAGGATAAACCCATCATCGCAGTGATCACCGGGGGCAGCGCCATAGCCTTGCAGGATGTGCTGGAAGCCGTCGACGCGGTGATCTTCGCCTGGTATCCCGGCGAGCAGGGAGGCAATGCCCTGGCCGATATCCTGTTCGGGAAAGCAAACCCCTCGGGAAAACTTCCCGTAACCTTCTATAAATCAGCCGACGACCTCCCTCCCTTCGACGATTATTCCATGCAAGGCAGAACATACAAGTATTTCGATGGGGAGCCGCTGTTCCCGTTCGGGTTTGGGCTAAGCTATGCCAATTTTGAGATTATCGATTATAAATCAGACAAAAACATTTTGTATGAAGGTGAGAAGTTGATGGTAGATATCAATTTAAGGAATAATGGAATATTTGCCGGTGAAGAAGTGGTGATGCTTTTCGCAACCAATGCGGATGAAACAACGCCAGTTCAAAACCTGATCGGGTTCAAAAGGGTTTCCCTCAATCCCGGGGAAAGCAGATTAGTAAGCATGGAAGTTGATCTCATGGATATGTACCATTGGGATGTAGCAAACGACAAGTACTTTGTAGAAAAGGGCAAATACTTCCTGAATGTGAACGCCGGCGAAAAACCCATGAAAATCCATGTCACTACCGAATAATCACAGTTCCTAATTCTTTGAATATCTGTCACTTCACATCTTCGGTGAAATTTTTCCGGATTTATCCTTATACTTGTAGCAGCTAATCCCATGCGAATGATTTAAATACCCGGCATGCAAATAACCATGGACAATATCATCCTGATTGGCTCCATCCTGCTGTTTATCAGTATTCTGGCAGGTAAGACCAGCTTCAGGTTCGGGGTACCTACCCTGATACTCTTCGTGATTGTCGGCATGATGGCAGGTTCGGAAGGGATCGGCGGGATCAGTTTCAACAATCCGAAACTGGCCAAGTTCCTGGGTGTTATCGCGCTGAACTTCATTCTTTTCTCCGGTGGTATCGACACCGACTGGAAGACAATCCGGCCGGTGCTATGGAAAGGCGTCACGCTTTCCACGGCCGGCGTGCTCATCACGGCCATCTCCGTAGGCTTTTTCGTCCACCTGGTGACTGATTTTACCCTGCTGGAAGGCTTGCTGCTCGGATCCATCGTTTCTTCCACCGACGCCGCGGCAGTCTTCTCCATCTTACGATCAAAAGGCATGGGGCTGAAAGGCACCCTGAGGCCTACGCTCGAGCTGGAAAGCGGCAGCAACGACCCCATGGCTTATTTTCTCACCATCACGCTGACCATGTTACTGGTGGAGCAGGATAAAAGCTTCATCGATGTCATTCCGCTTTTCCTGCTGCAGTTCGGACTGGGTACCGCCGTCGGGCTGGCCATGGGAAAAGTCGGGCAGTTCATTATCAACCATATACGCCTGGATTATGAAGGCCTGTATCCTGTCCTGGTCATGGCGCTGATGATGTTCACCTTTTCAGCGGCCGATTTCATCAACGGGAACGGGTTCCTGGCCGTATACCTGTCGGCGCTTTACCTGGGCAACAAGGACCTTATCCACAAGAAATCGATCATCCGCGCGTTCGACGGTTTTGCCTGGCTGATGCAGATCGTGCTGTTCCTTACGCTGGGATTGCTGGTGTTTCCAAGCCACGTCATCGCGGTGGCAGGCATCGGGATCATCATTTCCATCTTCCTGATCCTTGTTGCACGCCCGCTGAGTGTTTTTCTCACGCTGGCTTTTTTCAGGATGAAGGTCAGGGACCGGTTTTTCATCTCCTGGGTAGGATTGCGGGGCGCCGTGCCGATCGTTTTTGCCACCTACCCGATGCTGGCCGGGCTGGAAAAATCATCCATGATCTTCAACATCGTGTTTTTCATCTCGATGACTTCGGTACTGATCCAGGGGACCACGCTTCCACAGGTGGCCCGTTTCTTTCATGTTTCGCTGCCGGAGAAGATACGCAAACGCTCCCCGCTGGACATCGCACTGTCGGAGGATTTCAAATCCGAGTTCATCGAGATCGATGTTTCCACCGACAGCCCGGCAACCGGCAAGAAAGTAATGGAACTGGCATTCCCGAAGAAATCACTGATCGTGCTGATCAAAAGAAAAGGCAAGTACCTCACACCCAATGGCTCCACGGTGATCGAGACCGGCGATACGCTGCTGATCCTGGCGGAGGACCCGGCAGATATTGAAGTGATCAGGGAAAAAATCGGCGCGTAAATTGCATAATCTTTTATTAATTTTGTTTAAAATTTTAAAGCCATGACAAAGAGCCACGATCAGAAAAAGGAAGCCAAGAAGGCTCCGACCAAATCTTTAAAGGAAAAAAGACTGGAAAAGAAAGAAAAGCAGGCAAAGAAGGGCCAGGGCTGATAAGATGACCAGGCATATAACACTGCTGTTACTTCTAATAACAGTTTTCCTGATCGCTTCAGGTCAGCAAGCCGACTCACTGAAAACCGGGCCGGTAAAAGATTTCCGGAATGTCATCAAGCTCAATCCAACCCCGATGATGCTCTGGAACAACCGGAACGTAACATTCAGTTATGAACGCGTTCTAAAGCATAACCAGTCATTGACGGCAGGGTTGGGTTTTCTTGTATTCAACCCGCTGATAAAAGATACCATTGCCGATATTTTTAAGATTGACCCCTACAAGAAATACGGGATCAACGCCTCGTTCGAATACCGGTTTTACCTGTCAAAGAGGAACTCCCGGCCTATTCCCGACGGGGTGTACCTTGCCCCTTTCTTCACCTCCTATCTTTACCATTTTGAAAACAAGCTGTATAATGTCTATGGCAACATCGAAGACGGGCTGGATCTCACCGGCGGCTTCTACGCTTTCAATATCGGCGGCGCACTGGGCTACCAGTTCGTGTTCTGGAAACGGATGACCGTCGATCTGATCCTGGTGGGCCCGGCCATAAGTTACTACGGAGGAAAACTGAGCATTAAAGGCGACGTCGACCTGGAACAGATCAAAGAGATCAACGAAGACGTGTACAATAAGATCATAGAGAAATACCCGATGATCGATAACATCCTGATCGACAAAACATTCAAAAAGCACGGCAAGATCGATTTCCTCAGCGTCGGTTACCGCTACGCGATGCAGATCGGGTTCCGGTTCTAGGGGGTGCGGGTTACGGGGTGCGGGTTACGGGGTGCGGGTTACGGGGTGCGGGGTGCGGGGTGCGGGTTCTACCAAAGTCCCAGATCCTAGATTCTACATCCCAGATCCTAGATTTCCCCCGTTGTATATCCTTAGAAAACTGCATCAAACCACAAGAGCGTGAGGAGTGAAACGTAAGTGGTGATGTGATGGCATTCCTACTATGAATTCATTAATGGTTTTTTGAAATTTTCATATAAACGTTGTTGTACAAAATAGTAAATTTGAAGTTCTAGTTCTTTCAGAAGTCAGGATTTTACCATTATGAACGGCAAAGAAATGGTTTGCCATCTCCTTTCTGGAAAAAGAATTCGGTGTAAGGTATGATTAAAGAAATGGAGGAATTGATTATGAAGAATGAAATCATTTTATATCGGCCGGATGAATTTGCCGAACACATTGAGGTAAGAATTGATGAAGAAACGGTTTGGCTTAACCGGCAGCAAATGGCTGTGTTGTTTGGCAGGGACGTAAAAACTATAGGGAAGCATATTAACAATGTGTTTTCAGAACAGGAACTGGTGAAGGAAGTGGTTGTCGCAAAATTTGCGACAACCACTCAACATGGCGCTATAAAAGGAAAAACGCAAACTTCCAAGGTGGATTATTACAATCTGGATGTCATTATTTCGGTTGGCTACCGGGTAAAATCAAAGCAAGGTACACAATTCAGAATTTGGGCTACGAATGTTTTAAGAGATTACCTGCTGAAAGGATTTGCACTCAATCAGCGAATGAACTGCCTAGAAAACACAGTTGAGAACCTCGCCGGTAAAGTCAAAGAGATTGATTTGCAGATAAAATCCAATACAATTCCCACGCAAGGTGTCTTCTTTGACGGACACGTTTTCGATGCCTACGAACTGGCATCCAGGATCATTCGATCAGCTAAACAATCGATTGTTCTGATTGACAACTTTATAGACGAAACTACAACTCCGGTAGGTGGGTTTAACCCGAACAGTCCGTTGTTTATCCTTTGAAAATTACATCAAACCACAACATATTTATCGTGATATGGAGGCTTGGGCAAGTTGTTTATCCTTTGAAAATTACATCAAACCACAACCCATACAGTAGTCTGCTTATGGTCTCCTGGTTGTTTATCCTTTGAAAATTACATCAAACCACAACTAAATCGATTTGATCCATTAACCGCGAATAGTTGTTTATCCTTTGAAAATTACATCAAACCACAACAGCGGTGAGGGTGATCGTGTTGGCGTCGTTGTTGTTTATCCTTTGAAAATTACATCAAACCACAACTGGGCATGTTTGGAAGCGCGAGCTCGGCCCGTTGTTTATCCTTTGAAAATTACATCAAACCACAACCACATAACACAACATAGATTGTTTCATAGTGTTGTTTATCCTTTGAAAATTACATCAAACCACAACCCGGCTCACAAGGCATAAGATCGGAAGTATGTTGTTTATCCTTTGAAAATTACATCAAACCACAACTTCGATATGGTTGATAACCGACCTGATACTGTTGTTTATCCTTTGAAAATTACATCAAACCACAACTATTTTTGGATTAACAAATACATCAAATTCGTTGTTTATCCTTTGAAAATTACATCAAACCACAACTCCACGTTCAACCGCCCCGGTAACTGGCTGGTTGTTTATCCTTTGAAAATTACATCAAACCACAACGACATCCCGGACGTTCTTGCACACCGCTGAGTTGTTTATCCTTTGAAAATTACATCAAACCACAACGGTATTGCGGGACCGGTCAAAAATGAAGCGGTTGTTTATCCTTTGAAAATTACATCAAACCACAACGATGTATTCTAACTTCTTTATCTTTCATATGTTGTTTATCCTTTGAAAATTACATCAAACCACAACAATCCGGGCGTTCAGCTTTTCGATGGTGGTGTTGTTTATCCTTTGAAAATTACATCAAACCACAACAGTTCGTTATATCGATTTTTCATTACTGCAGTTGTTTATCCTTTGAAAATTACATCAAACCACAACGCTGCACCCTACCGGGTTAACCAGCACGTGTTGTTTATCCTTTGAAAATTACATCAAACCACAACCTATTATCGCGGTAAAAAAAGCTGTAATGCGTTGTTTATCCTTTGAAAATTACATCAAACCACAACCGTGGCACTGTTCAAAGGGATCTTGAAACTGTTGTTTATCCTTTGAAAATTACATCAAACCACAACGATGCCGGGGAGCAGGTTGATACCGTGTATGTTGTTTATCCTTTGAAAATTACATCAAACCACAACTATGTCCTGTTCGGTCGCTCCGCAGACGGGTTGTTTATCCTTTGAAAATTACATCAAACCACAACGGCGTCGGAGTTGACCACCGGGATTTTAAAGTTGTTTATCCTTTGAAAATTACATCAAACCACAACCCTGTAATGTTTCCAATGTCGCCTTGTATGGTTGTTTATCCTTTGAAAATTACATCAAACCACAACAATGCTTGGTGGCGTGGTGGTTATGGAAAGTTGTTTATCCTTTGAAAATTACATCAAACCACAACCAAGCCCTGTTTTACCCTTATTTTATGGGGTTTTCGGGCGTTTTTCCATCGTAAAAACGATGTGTTCCGGGAACAAGGAAGTGAATTTGACTTCATTTTTCGAAGGTTAAGGATATTTTTCAGTATGTCAAGGAACAAAATCGTTAAAAAAGCTCGAGTTGTTTAGGTCCTTCCGGCAAAGGTACACTCTTTTTTCCCCAGATGTTGATGATCTCGCCATATTGTTTGTCGGTCACCTGCAAAATGCTGACCTGTCCTTTCTCCGGAATATATCCTTTCACTCTTTTCACATGAACCTCCGAACTCTCCTTACTCGCGCAATGACGCGTGTAAACAGAAAACTGCATCATCCCGAATCCGTCGTTCATCAAATCCTTCCGGAAACGCGTCGCGGCTTTTCTTTCCTTTTTCAACGTCACCGGTAAATCGAAAAAAACAAAGAGCCACATGATATGATATGCATTGAGCCGGTTTTGTTCCATGATCGGATTAACGGATCTCGCGATGGTTTTCAGTCGATCATCGGGTAATTGATTTTCTTTGCCTCTCCTGAATAGCACCTGGCCAGCGAAGCGGTGGTGGATGAAAGCCCGATCATAAGCGGCCGGGTGTGTTTTCCCATTCGAACATCGGTGGTCAGTATCTCAAGTAATTTCAATTTCAGTTCCGTATTTAATTCTTCAATGTCAGTTCCTGCGCTGTAAATTTCATGGACCAGCAGATCCACGTATGGTCTGTAAGGTTCCATGACATCATCGGCAAGACAGAAGGCGTTGTATTTATTATGATGATGGATCCCGAGCGTGGCCAGCAACCCTGAACCGGCCAGCGCCCTTGCAACAGCCGCCCGGATGATGGCATAACCATAATTGAGCAGGCTGTTCGGCGGATCGCCATGCTGCTCCCGGATGAATGCTGCACCGAACAACAGCGGCCAGTACACCCGCGCGGCCGAGCCTTCCGCGTTTTCGGAATCACCGCTTTTCACCTTATCGGCAAAATACTTCACTTTTTTATAATCCTTGGACAATCTCCTCAATACACCCGCCTGGTTGGTGATCTTCGCTTCGACGGTCTGTTTCCAGAGGTTCTTTTTCAGCGGTTCGGTCGCCGCGATCTGGCGGCTGAAAAGCTCCTGCTGGATATGGTGCCCGTCGAGGTTCAGCAGCATCGATGAAGGATAATGTGCTGCGTTGCAGAACACCACTGCAACATTATTGTTTGCCAGTTCTGTCAGCAGCGGCATGCTGATGCTGATCTGCTGGTTTTCGATGACTACGAATCCCAGGTCTTCCACCGGCGCGGTTTTCGTTTCACCGCTCTCCGGGTAGCTGGCAACCAGTTGACGGTCTTTGACCGACAAGCGGCAGGGCTGGGCAAAAAAGAGGGTACGCTTGATCATATATAAGTGAAGCTTTTTTGATTCAGAACTTGATTTTACCCAAGCTATCAATTTCTATTTTGATAGGATTTGCATTTTGCCATGCTTTCATGCTTCGAATACTGACTTCTTCTTCTTCGTTTATAACCGTTGATGCTACTTGATATCTAAAAGTGTAATAACTTGAGGATATCTTTTGCACTCGATATAAATGTTTGGATAAGTATGAAAAATTCTCCTTGTTTGAGCTGTAATCATCATCACTTAATCCCAGTATAAACATATCATTAATTTCCAGGATCGTAACGATTTCCTTCCCATCTTCCGGCAAAAGGTAAATGTCTAATCCTTGCAAAATCCTCTCAGCCACAGTCCAGAATTGCACAACATCTTCTTTTAAATTCCCATCAAAATCCTTGTAAATCAATACATGGTGATTATTACGCGGATTAACCCATTGGTTGAGGCCTGATTTCAGTTTAACAGCATTGCCCATTGACTCCTTCATTCTGATTTTTTTTATCGGGACCGGTTCACCATTTTTATTTGGCAGAAATAATCTCCAGGAACCATCTTTGTAAAAAGCATCTTTTGGTATAGAATATCCTTCTGGATGGTGAATATCAATGCCACACTCAAAAGCCAGGTGCTTTTTGATTAAATCCTGAATAGTTATATCTACCACCTTGCCAACATGCTTGTGATCTTTCAGTTCCGTGATCTTTTTTCTGATGTGATAACTTTCCTCCTGCATGGGTGCCTGCCTTTTCCCAAAAACAAATTCTTTATGCAATTGACCTCTTACGCTGAATCCCTTTCTGTTTTTCGTCAGAACCTTATTGGATTTTTTATGGGAGATTAAAATAGAACTGACAATTTTCCTTACATCCTGGTCAAAACCAACCCAGGGTTCAGGAAATTTTTCAGTGCTGTATTGATGGCCTCTGACCTTGTCTTTCCGCTGGGCATTATATGTACTCAGATTCTGCAGGTAAGCTTGCTCCGTCAAAGCAATTGTAATTGCATCCACCGCGTGATGCCTGTGATCTTCCCTGTTTTTCTTCGGGTCAAATTTTATTTCGCCCGTTTGTGAATCAACCCAAATATTTCCTTCAATCAATTCCTGGCCTTTTTCTACCGGGTCAGGCTTATTTTCAACCGGATAATATTCAACAGGTGCAGAATCAATAGTTAGAATGGCATAATATCTTCCCGGATTATTATTTGTGGGCTTTTGGTAAACCGGGTCAACATCCGCTACCAGATTGCTCATTTGGTCAATTGTAGCTGTAATTACAAATTCATGCTGTTGAGTATCCGGTTTTGGATATTCAGCTTTTGAAAATTCAATATCTTCTCCATTGTAACTGAGAATAAGCCAATATTTCCCATCCGGCAGATTTGCTTCGCACTTATAAATGTAACTATTGAAAATACCGTTTTCAACATTTCCATACAATAGAATCTGATTACGATTAGGAGCAGGTTCCTTGCCTTTAACCGGCTCCTCAAATTTGGTATTGGTAATAGCCACTCTTGCCCAATACCGTCCATCTTCCAACTGCACTTTACGCTTTCCTAGTGCATCGTTATTAAAGAGACCTTTGGCCACATAACCCTTGAAAACTATATGATCTTCATCTGCCAGAGGTTTGTCGGTATAAATTGGCCTGATTCGTAAAGAATCTGACACTTTTATTTTTGCCCAATACCAACCGTCCTGAATATCAGCAGCATCAAAATTCAGATTGAATTTCTTAATCTCAAATTTTTGCCCTTTTACTTGTCCAGACAGAAGTATTTCGTCACTTGAAGTCGCGGGTCTCGCATTTTGTTTCCTTTTGAAAGAAATAGTATTTCCAAACTCGTCAACAGTCAAATAAACAGGTACACTATCGTTTTCAATAATTTCAATTTCCCTGACCTCAATTGTTTTTGCAGGTTGCAATACATTATTAAGGCCCCATAAATGCCGGAGCTCTGCTGTAAGTTGACCAGGCATGACCCTGACATCTTTAGAAACCGATGATAAAATATCTTTGGCTTTCTTTGCTATGTATCGGGTATCATTTAATTGACGTTCAATAAAATCCATTTTTTCAAAAGGTTTTTTTGAAGTAAACCTTTTGGCTTTTGAATAGGGCAAGATCCTGAATGCTCTTTCTGTGATGGCATCCCACCCATCATCCGGGTTTGAAAACTTCGCAATTCCCCATAATTCAGAATCAGGCTTTTCACAATAAAACTGGTAAGGAGTTTTTTCGCCTTTAAGCCCGTTAAATTTAGATTCACAAATGGTTTTATTGGCGAAACTGTCATCCAGAGAAACACTATAAGGAATGATGTGCTCAATTTGGATGTTATTTTCACTGCCAAGCAAATTTTTTATACTGACAATCTTACCAGTATAAGGACATATCACCGGTCCGCTTGCTCTTGACTCTATTTCTTTGAATAACAGGTATTTTTGAACATTGTCACGGTTGGGTTTCAATCCAAATTCAGCTAATCGCTGGCGGGCTTCATCGTTCTTGCTTTCATTCTCACGAATTTTAATGGACATTTCCTGTCTTTCGGTTTTGCTGTTTCTGAGTTCCCTGCCCATTTCCACATTTATCCTGTCGAAATGAAAATCTGAGCCATACTTTTCTTTGTACTTTTCTATCAGCAAATTTACCAGCCGACGGGTCTCATTCAGCGCCTGCTGTACAATCGGATTACGGAGGTTTTCAATTTCCGGTAAAGCTGAAAGCAAATTATCACTCTTCTCAACTTCCTGGCTATGATGATATAACTGGGTGAATCTCAAATCTTCTTTTGCGAAACCAAATCCAATAATAGGGGCTGAAAGCATATCTTTAATTTTTTCAATCGCTTCGCCTTCTTTATTGTCTTCGTTTAAAACGTCAACTATTTTTCTTTCTATTTGATAATGATCCTCCTTAAAATAATCCCACCTTTTGCCAAATGCATTCCTGACTCCACCTAATATTACTGCCCGATCATATTGATATCCTTTATTTAAAAACGGTAAAATGTTACGAATGGCCTTAAGAGATACATTTGAGTATCCTTCCTTTAACTTAATTTTTGCAATTTTCTCCTGGTCACCCGAATATCCGAAATCCTGCTTTAGTTTCAGGAATAATTTATCACTATCTTCAAAAAAGTAAAAACAATGCCATATTTCATCATATTTACTATTCCAAACCTCATCAGAAAACAATCCTTTTAATTTTTTAACGGTATAATTTCCAACTACTTTAAAATCATCTTCATAATTAAACTTCTCATAGGTAAGATTTAGTTCCTGAGGGATTTTCTTAAATTCAAATCCACTATCCTGACTATTGATCAAGTCAAGAACTTTTTGCCTTTGGATTTCCGTGAGTTTTACGTTTTTGCCGTATTTAATATTATTTATGAATTGATAGGCTCTGAACAACTCGAAATCAGGATGAGATAAAGGGCAGGGCGATTTACTTCTTCTCACTACATCTCCTTTATTATTAACAAGATAATCACCCTTACTGGTAATAACCGGAAGTTCATTTTCAAATCTGCAATTTGCAATTAAATGTTTTTGTATTCGTAATGGTCTTTGCCAGAATAAAATACTTTCCTTGCTTTTATGCTCAACTACTAATTCACCATTTTCATCAGCAGTTGAAACAATATATCCTCCAAGCTTTTCCTTCAGCTTTATTTTTGAGAATGTTATTACCCGTTTCTGGTTATCTTTATTACCTTCAACAATTTTGATGTTTTCAATTCCATATCGCTGTTGCAAATTTTTCAGCTTCTGCTGATTTCTGCTATTCGTTAGCGAGCCATAAAAAGTCCGTGATTTCCTGGAATCAATAATGCAATCATCCAGATTATAGTATTCAGCCTGCTTCTTCCAAATCCTTTCAAATTCTTCAATATACATCTCTCGTAATGTGTACCGACCCCTGACTCTGATCTCATTACCGGAATCATTCGTGGCAAGCTTAAACGGTTCTTTCTCTTTGTATGAAATTGAATGAAGATATGCGCCTAGGGTCGTACCTTTTATGTTTTCCTTTGTCTCATTTATCGAAAGAATATTCTCTTCGGGTTTCCCTTTTGTAAATATAGTCGAATCCTCTTTGCTCTTCCTGCTGCTCAAAAAGCCTCTTCTATGAATGAAATGATAAAATATCCTGCCCAGTTCATGCAATGATATTTGTTCCTGCAGAGCCCTTTCACGCATGCTATAAGGATTCATACGGATCCAATTCAGAAATTCATTGGAGTTTGGAAAAGATCTCCCTTCGTTCTTCTTGGTCTTGTCCCAATTCTTCCATTTATTAAGCTCTTCCAAGGAAAGGGGACACATTCCTTGATCAATAAGTAATTCTAACAGCTTTATTTTTCTTAATCTCTTGCGAAAATACTGCCTGCGAATCTGCCTCTTTTCTCTTCTGGTAGCATTTCTGGATTTTTCACTTTCGCCTTGACCAATTGTGTCTGGCTCAATTCCAGCAGGAAAAATTCTTACGCCTGCATCCAAAATTAGATTTTGTGATTTTTCTACGACCGCCCAGCCGATACTGTTGGTTCCAAGGTCTAAACCAAGAATTTTCATAGCTTTTTGGATTAATTGAAAATAATGCTGAAAAATATTAAAAAAAATTGAAACAAATAGAAAAATTCGGTATATTTGCCTTAATTACATCTTACCACAATAAGGCTATATGCCGAAGGATGTAAATCCTATACTCCCGCTTCGGTGGGAGTTTTTTTTGTTCCAGGTTCCAGGTTCCAGGTTCCAGGGTTCTAACTCCCAAATACTCTATCCTGGATTTTCACGTCGTTTATCCTCAGAATCACTTTAAACCAATACAATACTAAGGGAAGAAAGTTATTAATCGTATCATAATTCCTGGAATTCATCTTATAATCTGCAACATTATCTTGATATTATATATTATATTTTATTACAAATTGAATATCTTTGTACTCACTAAAAGCCATAATATATGTTTTCCAGGGAAGCATTGACAGGATTAAAGGCGTGGGCCGCTGAGAAAGACCGTAAGCCATTGGTGTTAAGAGGCGTCAGGCAATCCGGAAAGACCAGTCTGGTGAAAATCTTTTCTGCAGATTTTGATCATTACATTTATTTTAACCTTGAGAAGGGTGATCAAAGGAAGTTCTTTGAAGAGGTCAGGCCTTTTCCAGCTTTTATTGATGCAATATTTTTTCTGAATAATATTGAAAGAAATGCCGGCAAGACGCTGATTTTCATTGATGAAATTCAAAATTCCCCGGCCGCCGTTGCAAAACTTCGATATTTCTATGAAGAGGCTGGAGATTTATATGTCATTGCGGCGGGTTCTTTGCTTGAAACCCTGATTGATAAAAGGATATCATTCCCTGTGGGCAGAGTGGATTTCATGCCTGTCCGGCCCTGTTCATTCGATGAATTTCTTTTGATCACCGGAGAAGAAAATAGCCTGCAAGTCCTTTCCTCGTTTCCTCCTCCTGAATACGCTCATGAAAAACTGATCCAGCTTTTTCGCCTGTACACAGTAATCGGCGGAATGCCGGAGATTCTTGCGGAATATGCAGAAAGTCGTGATTTGCAGCGCCTGCAGAAGATTTACAGCCGGCTGATCGTTTCATTCCAGGATGATGTGGAGAAATATGCCAGGAATCAAACGCTGGCGAAAGTCATACAACATGTTATCGGATCTGCTTTTAATTATGCCGGTAAAAGGATCACGTTTGACAAATTCGGCGGATCCGTTTACCGTTCAAGGGAAATGGGCGAAGCATTCAGAACGCTTGAAAAAGCTTATCTGTTGAACCTGGTTTACCCGGTAACCGGCACTTATCTTCCTGTGGAAGAAAAACTTAAGAAAGCCCCGAAACTGATCATGTTCGACACGGGATTGGTGAATTTTTCCTCGGGTTTACAAAAAGAACTTTTTATTTCCACGGGGATAGATATGAATTACTATGGAAATATAATGGAACAGGTCACCGCGCAGGAGTTGCTGACATTGGACAAGTCTGTCAGAGCCCGGTTAAATTTCTGGACCAGGGAAGAGCCCGGGACCCAATCAGAGCTCGATTTTGTATTTCCTTACAGAGATATGCTGATCCCTATAGAGGTCAAGTCAGGCAGCACCGGAAAGTTGCGATCCTTGCACCAGTTCATGGATCGCGCGCCACACGGATGGGCAGTGAGGTTTTATACCGGGAAAACATCCCTACAGGAAACGCGTACCCTGACCGGGAAAAAGTTCAGACTGATCAATCTTCCTTTTTACCTGGCCGGACGGTTGACGGATGTCATGAAAGAAGTGATCGGGTAAAAGGTATCCGGGATGTTACTGTGTTTTCACTTCGGTGGGAGTTTTTTTGTTCCGGGTTCCAAAGTTCCAGGGTTCCAAATCCTTCATCCGGGATTCTAAACCCTCCTTAAGCCATTTATTGCAAATCCAAGATTCCTGTTTATTTTTGAATTCCAATTTCAACTTTCAAATTTCTACCCCATGAAACGATTCATCCTTCTTCTGTTCACCGTTCACTGCTCACTGTTCACCTTGCAAGCACAGTACGTCCCTGATCCTGATCCGGTTGTGCAAAAGAAACTGGCTGAATGGCAAAACCTCAAGTTCGGCTTGCTGATGCACTGGGGTGCCTATTCGCAATGGGGCATCGTCGAGTCCTGGTCGATCTGCGCAGAGGATGAAGGCTGGTGCCGCCGCAAATCGGATAATTACACGGACTACAAGAAAGAATACGAAGGGCTGAAAAACACCTTCAACCCGGTGGACTTTGACCCGCAAAAGTGGGCCGCCGCCGCAAAATACGCCGGTATGCGCTACGTAGTTTTTACTACGAAACACCACGACGGATTCTGCATGTTCGACACGAAAGAGACCGATTACAAAGTCACTGATCCCGGTTGCCCGTTCAGCAGCAACCCGAAAGCGAACATCGCGAAGGAGATCTTCGATGCGTTCCGTGCTGAAGGCCTCTGGACCGGCGCCTATTTCTCCAAACCCGACTGGCACAGCCCGCATTACTGGTGGCCCAACTTCGCCACACCCGACCGGAACGTGAATTACGACATCAAAACCTACCCCGACCGCTGGGAAAACTTCGTGCAATTCACCCACAACCAGATCATTGAACTGATGACCGGTTACGGCCCGATGGATATCCTCTGGCTCGACGGCGGCTGGGTGCGCACCCTCACCGATGTCGAGATCTCGCGATATATCAACGATCCAGGCTACAAATTCATGCACGTGCAGAGCCAGGATATCCGCATGGATGAACTGGTGCAAAAAGCACGAGAAAAGCAGCCCGGCCTGATCGTCGTCGACCGGGCGGTGCCGGGAAAGAACCAGAACTACCTCACCCCGGAGAACGAGGTCCCGGAGCACACCCTTCCCTACCCCTGGGAATCGTGCATCATCAGCGGGGGAAGCTGGTCGTGGATACCCAATCCCACGTACAAAACGCCGCGGCAGGTGGTGCACCTGCTCACCGACATCGTGGCCAAGGGCGGGAACCTGTTGCTGAACATCGCCCCGGGCCCCGACGGGAACTGGGACAAAGGGGCCTACGAGATGCTCACCGGCGTGGGCGAATGGATGAAGGTGAACAGCGGTGCCATTTATAACACGAAACCCCTGGCACCTTACAAGGAAGGAAAAGTGTGCCTGACACAGGGCAACAACGGGACAAAATATCTAATTTACCTGGCCGGTGAAAACGAAAATTCACCGCCGGCAAAAATCTGGTTCTCTGACTTTGAACTTGCTGAAAAGGCCACAGCCCGGATGCTTGGAACGGATGTCACACTCAACCTGGAAAAAATCGCTGACGGCGTACTGGTAAATATCCCGGTCTCGATACAGGAAAATCCGCCCTGCGACTATGCCTGGGTCATCGAAATCAAATGAACCATAAAGCTCTATTAACCGACGGATTTACCCGTCGGAGTTGGTCTCCAGAACTCAGCCAATCTCGATGTAATAAATATCAGTAACTGGAAATCGTTACCCTTATGTCGTCAATCAAAACACCATCGCCTTCCATCTTCCAGAAATAGATCTTCATGAGGCCCGTGGTTGGCAGCGCCATCATGTGGAAACGGGCCCTGGCCTGCCGCCACTGTCCCGGCACGATCCCCATCTCTTCGTGCAAAGGGAAGGTTTTGTAAAAGAAAATTTCTTTGTTTTTCTCCAGTGAGCAGACCACCAGCACTTTCCCGGGAGGGCCGGCAAAATTATAGCTAAGGTGGATCCCGGTATTCAGGAGTATTCCCGGAGGTACCAGCGTGTCCAGGTCGATCATAAAACTATCGGAATATTCGGTCGCCTGGCTGATCTCTTCCACGAACCTGCCACTCAGGGCCGATGCAGACTCCACGGTATGCCGCCGGGAAAACAATTTACTGTGCTGATCTTCAAAATCTTCATGCCAGGTGTAGATATCCCGCTGCTGGTAAACAGGGAATACCTTCGCCTGGTAGTAATAATACCAGTAGGCTTCCCAGTCCCAAAAACCTTTCACGAAACATTTCGGGTAGATCGTCGAGATGCTGAGATTCACGTAGACCAGGTAAGCGGTCATTACGATCAGAAAGGGAAGGAAGACAGGCCGTGCGATCCCTGACAGCCATCTCACCAGCGAGGCAGCCGGGATGGCCAGCAGCGGCAGGAAATCGACAAAGGAGCGCTGCCCGAAGCCGCACCCGAAATGGAAGCTGTGCCACGACGACACCATGTAACCCAGCAGGAGTATGATCGCGGGGACCAGCCAGCGGTCGGCCTCTCTCCGGAAGATCATGACCACCATGCCGGCGAACATTAAAAGATAAGCCGGTGAATAAAGGATCAGGCCGTTGTTCGGAGAAAACAGCACTTCTTTAACCTTCGGGCTGTTCCAGTAAATAAAGCCTTCATCTCCATAAGAATAAAATAACATGCTGCCCGACAGGTATCTCCAGTAAAGAAGTTGTGGCAGGATGACCAATGAGAACAACAGGATGAAACCGGCAACATTCACCGGTCTGAAAATAAACCGCAGCCGTTCTTTAAAGTCCCCGAATGACGAAAGCCCCAGGAAAAGAATCACGGGCAGGAAAATGATGTTCAGCGGCCTGACCAGGAATATCATCCCGGAAACTACGGCAGCCAGTAGGAATTTCTTCGTGGTTGGTTTTTCCCATAATCTTTCTGTCAGCCAGAGGAGCAATGAAAAAAGAAAGAACGAATAGACATGTGAAAAGAGCGGATCACGCAGGCCATAGTAAAATGCGTTGGTGGCAAGGACGACCAGGGCCAGTGTGATCAGTGTCGTCTGCATGGTAAACCGTTTCCTGAGGAATTTGAACAGGAAGAGGATGCCGAGCATAAAATAGAAAACGGAAGCGAAATAGGTCATCTCGTAGTACACTTCAGAGAAGCCGTCGGCGGGTCCGGCGCCGGACAGCGCGGCCAGGTGGGCAACCAGGAAGAACGGCAGCACCAGGACCGCGACACCCATCGGGTACTTGGTGTAGAGCTTCCCGTCGATGAATTTAAAGCCGCTCAGCTTTGCCCTGACCGCCTCCAGGTCGTCGGAATAATGAAACCCGTGTATGAAGGTCGCCGGGAGGTAGATGTAATAGCCGGCCTTGTCGTTATGGATCTCCGACTGCCAGTGGCCGATGGGCGCGTCGTTGTAACGGTTCGCCAGGAAAACCAGAACACAATAGACTGCCAGGAATCCGGCAATGAAGAAGATTCTGGATTGCCTTAAATTCACGTTAATGGTTATTTCTTTTCCGGCACTCATTTATTATTCGTGTGCAGAATAAACTTCCTATATATCACACAGAGATTTACAGAGGATTTCACAGAGTTGCTTCTGTTTCAAAAGTCGGTTCAACCTCCTTATTTCGTATCGCCGACGAATAAAGCCGTCGGTTGATATTTTGCAACTAATTCGGAACCAACGGCTTTAGTCGTTGGTGTTCGAATCTACAGAATGATTATCAAAATGAATTAACGACTTCTGTGACAACTTCACCCAGTGCTTTCACTCTGTGTTGCTCTGTGGTAAATTCCTGACCAATTTGCAGGTTACAATATTTTTATCCAGAACTGTTCTTATCAGATATATCCCACCCGTTCGCAAATCATTCATGCCAATCATGAATTGCTGTTTTCCTGACCCGGGATTTTGCAGTTGAGTTTCCTTCAGTTTTCTTCCGGAAATATCAAAAACTTGGATTGCAACGGCTTCCCCTTTCTTAGCATCAACCTCAATAAACACATGGTCCGTAAACGGGTTCGGCCAAATCTTGACATCTTCAATCCTCTCCCGGTCTCCCGGTCTCCCGGTCTCCTCTTCTCCCCCTCTCCCTGTCTCCATGTCCCCAACCCCAACCCAGACGATCTCATAGGCTCCCATATCGATGGTACCGTGGCTCAACCTGGGGCTGTCAGCCAGGTCGGTTTCAGGAAGGTAAAAACCTGATGTATCGGGCGATCCCGTTTCATAACACGGAGAATCCCAGGTCAGCTCATAGGGGTGTTCACCGGCACCCCGGAATTGCGGATCCTCATCCAGGCATTGCTCGAAAGCGCCTGAAAATGCCGCACCTCCGCCGCTGCCACCGAACTGTGCCGGCCCGCCATCCACATCGCAATAATAAAAATCAGCCTGTGAAGAAGCTGCGAAAAGGTAACCGGTTGGTCCGACGCCAGCCTGATTCCCCCAGAAAATCGTGTTGTAAAAATCAGGAGATACAGAATAATTACAATAAAATCCACCTCCATACATTGCTGAATTCCCCACAATAGTATTATTGATGTAAACAGGGCTGGCATTCACGTTCGCAACGCCTCCCCCGAAATACAGCGCAATGTTTTCTGCAAATAAATTGGTATTGATCCTGTGCGTACATTCCGGGATGTGCAGTATGCCCAGCCCTCCGCCAAGCCCGCTGAAATTGCCGGAAAACACGTTGTTGTATATATTGCAGTCTTTATACCTGACCGACATCCCCCCGCCGATTCCGGTGGAGGAATTTCCAGAAAACACGTTCCAGCGGATATCCGGGCTGGAATTATCGGTAGCGACGGCGCCTCCGTAGCCCCAGGGAGCCACGTCCATTCCGCAGCGGTTATTGATGAACACCGAGTTCTTTATCGTAATATCCGCCGAATCAATATAGACCGCCCCGCCGTTATAGGTGGTAAAATTATCCTGGAACCGGCATTCATCGATCACCACCTTATTATACTTATTGACATAAATTGCGCCTCCGTTGCCAATGACCGTATCCTGGCTTACATTCTTCCCATAAGTGAACCTGCAGCGGTAAAACACGGAAGTTTCATTGGAGTTACGGATGTCATCCAGCCGTATGCCGCGCCAGCCGCCATCGGGAATGGTATCCGCGTGAAAACCCGTTGTATCAGCGATACTGAAATAAATCGTGTCATTGTCGTTTCCGGCGGCAATCATCGCACCTTTCACATTGATCACATAGCTGCCCTGGAACAGAACTAAGGTTCCGGGATTGATCAGCAGCGTCTCCCCGTCGGGTATGCTCAGATCACCGATGACCAGGACTGTATCAACGTTCCATTGCCCGGAAACCTCTCCCTGTACGATGGCATGATCGGCGAAGGCTTTCCCGGCTATTAAACATACTATGATGATCAATAAAAGGTTTTTCATTGTAAAACTCAATAATATTAGATTCTATTTCTTTGCGCATCTTTGCGGATCCTTTGTGCATCTTTGCGTGATAATTTTCTCAGCTATTACGCGAAGTTTCGCAAAGGATCCGCAAAGTTTCGCAAAGTTAATTTTCTTATTATCGATGTATCATTACCATTTTATTTTACATCTGATTTTTTAATAGTTTTGCCCTCTCAAAACGAATAATAATTAATCCTTTTTCAATATGAACAAAACATTTCCTTCAAAGATCAGTCTTTCCATTTTGATGATCGTATTTTCAGCCGGACTTTTCGCCCAGGACCACAAAGTGGAGATAACTCCTTTTGGCGGCTACCTTCTGGGTGGCAGCGTGAAATTTTACGAAGGCAAATTCAAGGTTGAGAACGGAGGTTGCTACGGGGTTAACCTGGCCGTACAGGTCCGCAGCGGTACATTTGTGGAATTGGGCTGGACGGGAATGACTTCACAGGGCGAATGGAGGCCATATTATGATTACAGTATCAGCATCCCGGAAGCCACGGTGGATATGGCGGTGAATTATTTCCAGATCGGATCGGTGAATGAACTGCCCCTGGATAATGAAGCCATACGTCCCTACGGTACCGTATCGATCGGGGCCACCTGGTTCAACATCAAAAGCGAGCAGTCGGACGATGAATGGCTGTTCTCTGCGGCTGCAGGGCTCGGACTGAAATATTTCTTCAACGAAAAGGTCGGTATCCGGTTACAGGCCAGGCTGCTGCTTCCCGTGGTTTACAACGGCGGCGGTTTCTACCTTGGCACCGGCGGCAGCGGCATGTATGTTTCTGCCACTACTCCGATCGTGCAGGGAGACTTTACAGGGGGGTTGATCATAGCACTGGGTGAATATTAAAACTTTTCTTATTTTTGCACCCGTTTTCCGCCTCTTTAGCTCAGCCGGTAGAGCAGCTCACTCGTAATGAGCAGGTCGGGGGTTCGAGTCCCCTGAGAGGCTCTCCTTCATTTCTCATTTTTCGTTTTTGATTTTTCATTTTTCATTTTGTAAGGTATCCCATGAAGAATATTCTTTTCAACTCAGGCAACCATAAACCCCTGGCGAGTTTCGCCCTCCTGGTTCTCAGGGCATCTTTAGGATTGATGATGTTGACCCACGGCTGGCCAAAAGTGCTGAGTTTCTTCGATAATCCGGGATCATTCCCCGATCCGATACACATCGGCGCATCGCTCTCCCACGGCTTGACGGCTTTTGCCGAGTTCTTCTGCGCAATCCTGGTCGTGATCGGCCTGGGGACGCGCTGGGCGGCCGTTCCGCTGATCTTCGCCATGACGGTAGTATCGTTTGTCATTCATGGCAAGGAGCCCTTCAGCGAAAGGGAAATGTCGATGCTTTACCTGGCCGGCTTCACCGCCATCATGATCCTCGGCGCCGGCAGTTATTCGCTGGACAAGGCAATCAACGGGAAATGATTGTCATTTCACAATCCTGTAATGCACCCTTACCTGGTCTCCCAGGGCTTCCACGTTGATCAGTTCCAGTTGAAGCGGTCTTTGTGAAAGATTCAATCCCCGGAAAAGTTTCAGGTGTTTCTGATCGACCAACGCAGGATTGATGATCAGGCTGATCTCATCGACCAGTCCGGCTTCCAGTAAGGCTTTGTTAAGGTTTCCGCCGCTGTCTGTTACCACCGTTTTACAATCATATTTTCTGGCCAGGATTCCCAGGGAATGGTTCAGATCTACGTCCTCATGGCCGGATATTATCACATCATAATTACGCTCCATCAGGTATTTAACGTAAGATTCGGGGCTTTTTTCCGTAAGCAGGATAATCACATCCTTGCAATATTCGGATCTGCGGAAAATATGTAATCGTCCCTGAAGTAGTCCGTTATGGTCGGGAATGACCCAATAAGGGCGTTTATCCTCCGGCGTTATGCGCGGTTTAACAAAATCTGCAGTGCTTTCGTCAGGTATCCCGTCAGAATACATCTCGATACCTGACTTGGCCGTCGATGAACCGACCAGCATCGCATCAGGCATCAAATTTCCGACAATAGCGTAATATTTTTCCAGGTCAATGGTAAAACCTGAAATAGAACCGTCGAGACTGACGGCGTTATGGGTGATGATTTTTGGGAACATGATCAGATCAAATTTTAAAGTTCAAAGATAATGGATTTGTAAAGAAGTAGTCGTCAGATGTTCATTATGTAGAAGACAAGAATTTGGTTGAGCCTTCCGTATGAACGCCATATTGGTAGATTCCGAAGGAATCAAATGTAAATAACCCTCGATGAAATCGGGGGAAAGCACAACTCCAAGCATAAATTCCCCTCCCCGAAATATCCTGTCGAAAACGGGAAATGATTCATGGGGAGGGGCCAGGGGTGGGGAAAGGGATTACAACCTCACCCTCCCCAACCCCTCCCTGTGATATAAATCCCCATAAAGACACCCGATTGCAGGGAGGGGCTTATCCTTACAATTCGCCCACCATTCTACCAACATGGCATTCCGATGGAATGCTGTTTTCCATCAATGACAACCCCCCCCCAGCCACTCCCAAAGTTCCGGATCATTGTAGGCTTCCGTCCATGAGTCGTGGTCCGCATCGGGGTAAAGGGTGAATTTGACCGGGCTGCCCAGTGCTTTCAGGGCATTGACCATGTTGATGGATTCTTCGGGTGGAACCACATCGTCTTTCTCACCATGGAACACCCAGACCGGCAAATCTTTAATTAAAGCTGCTTTTGAGGGATCAGCCCAACCACAAACCGGCACGATAGCGGCAAACCTTTCAGGGTAAGCCAGGGCTAACTCCCAGGTTCCGTGTCCACCCATGCTCAGGCCTGTGACGAAGATGCAGTTTTTGTTCACATTATACAACCTGTCCATTTCATTCAGCAGCATGTCGAGCACCTTGACCGACCAGCCGGTCGTGTCGGGGCATTGCGGCGAAACGATAATAAATGGAAACTTTTTCCCGTGTTCAATAAGCATCGGCGGGCCGTTCTTCTTGACCATCTCGAGCATGTCGCCGCATTCGCCCATACCGTGAAGGAAAAGCAGCAACGGCCACTCTTTCGGGTCGTTTTTATTATATCCTTCCGGAAGATAAAGCAGGAAATTCGTTTCCAGGAAAACATTTTTCTTCACTTCAACCTTGAAGTACATGCCCTTTTGTTGCGACATAAGATCAAAAGGTATTAAAATAAAGAAACCGGAAACAAATAGAATAAATACAATTAAGATCTTGCATTTTTTCATTGCTATCTAAATTTAAAACAATCCTAAAAGTCATAAACTTTTCAACTTTCGAAACTCCAACGACTAAAACCTCTGGCTCTTTTTACCTCACCCCCTGTGAGGGTGTAACAGAAGTCTCTTTGCGTAACTTTGAGTCTGCTTTGTGTAGCTTTGCGTAATAGCTAAAGGACTGTTACACAAAGATTCGCAAAGATACCGGAAAGTTTCGCAAAGAGATTTTTCCATTAATTTAAGAGTTTTGTTACACCCTCCCATCCTTTAAATCTCATCATTAGGTGAAATTAATCTAAATTAGCTTTATTGATGCATTTCTCGAAAGAGAAAATTATATTTGTCAGTTCTAAAAGACATGTCCTTAATTCATTCACAATCAAACCTATAAACTAATGAAAAAAATTTACTTTTTAGCAATGCTGATGGCGGTTTCCTGCTGGTTACCTGCACAAACTTTTCTTAATGAAGATTTCAGCAGCGGTTTGATGCCGCCTTCAGGCTGGTCTATTGACGGCTATGCTGCCCAATGGTCGAACGAGGCAACAAACTTTGCAGGCGGTACGGCCCCGGAAGCCATGTTTTCCTGGATCGATGCGCAAAATGCTACCAGCCGGTTGATTTCTCCAGTAATTGACTTAACAGGCGTTCCCGGTGTAGTCCTCAGATTCCAGCATTTTTATGATCAATATGACCTTGGCTGTTCTATCGGGGTCGCCACCCGTTTTGGAACCGGTGAATGGACAACTGTATGGGAAGTGGAGCCCGGAGATAACCTTGGCCCGGAAACCAAAGCTTTTGAGCTTACCGGCGTCGGACAACCGGATTTCCAGTTCTGCCTTTATATTACCGGCAATTTATATAACGTTGATTACTGGTATATCGATGATATAGAGATTTCCATCCCGCTGGCCCTTGATGCAAAATTGAAATCAGTCTCCCTTCCATCCTATGCTGCAATCGGAGCTGAGGTTTTTGTGCAAGGGACAGTATCTAATGAAGGTTCCACGCCGGTCACTTCATTCGATGTATCATATAATGTCAACGGTGGCGCCTCCCAGGTGTATTCTGTTACAGGTATAAACCTTGCACTGGGGGAAGTTTACGCTTTCACGCATAATGTGCCGTTTACCTTAAATGAGGCCGGATCCTATGAGGTTATTACAAATATTGAAAATGTGAATGGAACAACCGACATGGATCCTTCAAATGACACGCTGACCAGCTATGTAGGCGCTGTTGCATTCATCCCCGATAAAAAGGTGTTTGCAGAAGAAGCCACCGGCACCTGGTGCGGATGGTGTGTGCGCGGTATTTGTTTTATGGATTATATGGCCGAAACATACCCGGACACGTGGATCGGTGTGGCTGTTCACAATGGCGACCCGATGGTAAATGCCATCTATGACGAGGCCATCTCGTCAATTATCCCGAATTTCCCGGGTTATCCAAGCGGAACCATCGACAGGTCCGGAGATAATTATTATGATCCCTCTGAATTTGAAGCCGGATATTTAGAGCGGATGAACGCGATCAGCCCGGCTACCATTGACATTGTAAATTTCAACTGGGATGCCGTGAACAGGTTTGTATCATTCGACCTTGAGTCGGAGTTTGTTGTGGATATCCACAATGAATTAAGGTTTGGTGTTGTCATCACTGAAGACAGCCTTTGGGGCACGAGCTCCGGCTGGGCGCAGGGCAACTATTATTCCGGGGGAGGCAACGGTCCCATGTGCGGATTTGAAGACATGCCCGGAACCATTCCGGCAGCCCAGATGCATTACGACCATGTAGCCCGCGTTATTCTTGACTCACCTTATGGAACCCAGGGCAGCCTGCCTTCAGAGATTCTTGCCGGAGAGATCCATTCCTACAATTATACCTATACCATTCCTCAAGCCTGGAAATACGAGAAGCTTCATTTTATCGGCCTGCTGATCGACATGGCAACCGGTGAAGTGCTGAATGCCAATGAGGTCAGTAATTATGTGGGAATTAAAGAAATGGTCCAGGATCATAGCATCAAAGTCTATCCAAACCCATTTGCTGATTTCACGAACCTGGAATTTTCACTCGATGAAACATCTGTTGTCAAAGTTGATGTTTGCAATTTCCTTGGTAAAACAGTCTACAGTGAAGCTACCCGGGAATATCCGGCCGGAAGCCACAACATCCGGATAAACAGCAGCAGCATGAGCAGTGGAGTCTATATCATTAAATTAACAGTTGACAATCAGACATATACTCATAAAATATCGGTTGTTAAATAACTTATAGTTTTAATTGTCGGTTATGTCCGGGAACCAACGACTAAAACCGTTGGTTCCAAGCTGGTTACAAAATAATAAGAGGTTGTCTCAAAAGTCGGGATTCCATCAGAATAAACATTCTGTGGATTCGAACACCAACGACTAAAGCCGTTGGTTCCAAGTTAGTTGCAAAATATCAACCGGCGGCTTTAGTCGTCGGCGATGCGAAAAAAAAGAGGTTTTCAGACTTTTGAGACAGCTTCTTATTCTAAAAAAAGAGATTCTGGACTTTTTGAGACATCCTATCTTTTTTTTACCTTAGCAGTTCTTTGCGTGAAACACTTCAGCCTATGAACGCAAAAGTCAAATACCTCGTTTTATTATCTGTCTTTCTGGCAATCCTTTCCAGTCCTTCTTCAGGTCAGATCAATCCTGAGAAAAGCACGGATCATGCAACTGATTCATTGTCCGGATCTAAAGAATTGATAAAAAAAGCCGGGGAACTGACGGACCTTTACGGGAGCCTGCGGTTTAAGGTGGGGGTTGATTTTTCAGGGGAATCTGGCATCCAGGATAATGCATCGAGGATGGGAATAAAAGGTAAAATACCGATAATCCCCGGCATTGAAGCTATAATGCAACTGGAAGTCGGCGTTGGTTTGGTTGGGAATACAACAAAGGTGAAATTCAGCGGTGACCCGGGAGGTACTTCCGGTGAAGTCGACAATGTTTTCACCTCCAGGCTGGGATATGCCGGTGTTAAGACAAAATACGGGCAACTGACCTGGGGCAAGCAATGGTCCGTTTATTCGGATATCGGAGGATGGACGGACATGTACAATGCATTTGGCGCCGAAGCGTCCGGGACGTATTCTGCCGGGACCGACGGGGCTATCTCCGGTTCCGGCAGGGCTTCCAACTGCTTCCAGTACCGTTTGTCAGAAAAGCATTTTGATTTCGGCGTGCAGGTGCAGAACCGGGCCATTACCGACTCTTCCACATCCTGGGCTGATACGTATGGGTTTTCGCTTGTTCTAAAAAGCAAATTCGGCCTGAAAGCGGGTGCTGCATACAATAAAGTCAGGGATGGAATTCAAAATCCAGATGTGACGAAACCTAAATACGGGGATGAAGCATGGGTAGCCGGGGCCAATTATGAGTCCAAAAAACTGAATGCGATTTTCACATCCAGTTTCTTTAAAAATCATGAGAAAGACGACCTGGGAAACTTTTTCTCAGGTTATGGATTAGAACTTTACGTGGAATACCGGTTGAAGGAACACTGGAGGTTCTATGGCGGGGGGAATTATCTTCAGCCTACCAGCACCAACGCGGGAGATTACATGATTCAATATCTCGATTTCGGGTCTGCCTATGTTTTCGGTAAAACAAGCAAGGTATTTGTGGAACTTCGACTTGATGACAGCAGAAACCACAATGGAACTGATGCAAGGATCAGTGCCATTGCTTTTGGAATGTTCTTCGATTTTAGCTACTGATATTTACTTCTTGAACATCAAATCGATTTCACCGACGAAGGGAATATTCTCCTGGATCCCAAGGTTGATGATGTTGTTCAGGTAGTTCTCAAACTGGTAGAATTGGGCGGCTTTCACTTCACCCAGTGTTTTGGTCATTCTTTTATAATAGGTTTTTTGAAGCTTTTTGAATTCCATGGTAATGGCGGTTTCCTCGTTTACCATTTCAGTGGCTTTATCAGCGGAAAGTGACATGATGGAATTGGCATAGTTCTCGACCAGCCTGATGCGTCTTTTGCCAAGTTCCAGCCGGGTGGCTTCGTAGGCATCATAATCCTTCCAGAACACGGAGTCCTGCTGTGGCGTCAGGTTCATGTATTCTTTCACCAATGCTGCTTTTTCCACACCGAAAAGCTGCTGCACAAACTTGATGTCACCTTCCTGGACCTGCCCGAAGGTAAACATTGACACAAATAAAAACGCACCGAAAAACAAGGCTACTCTTTTCATAATTAGTTAATTTTAAACCCTAACCCCGATCAAAAATACGTATTATATTACTCATAACGAAGCCCAA
>CAYUQP010000024.1:6132-64823 GCA_964447005.1 uncultured Bacteroidales bacterium | reverse complement strand
GAACATTTATATAAACAACTGACTCTCAATTTATTTTAAGTGGACACTAGTGATTACCTTTGTTAAATCGTTTTAACCAAAACAGTTCATTTCATGAAAAAGATCGCTTTATTCCTGCTCGGCGGCTTCATGCTGCTTAGCTCCATTAGCCTTTTCTCCCAGGAAATCGCCTACGACCCGGCCGCACCGTTGCCGATGGACCCCCAGGTGATCTACGGCAAACTCGATAACGGGATGACTTACTATGTCCGGGAAAACCGGGAACCCAAAGAAAGGGCCGAGTTTTACCTCGTGTGCAATGTGGGTGCATTATCCGAAGATGCAGATCAGAATGGCCTGGCGCATTTTACCGAACATATGGCGTTCAATGGTACTAAAAACTTTGACAAGAAGGCGATAATCAACTACCTTCAGTCGATCGGCATGAAGTTCGGGCCGGAGATCAACGCTTTCACAAGCAGCGATGAAACGAATTACATGCTGCAGAAGGTCCCGACAAACGATGCGAAAATTATTGATACTGCCCTGATGATCCTTTACGACTGGGCAACAAATATCGCCTTCGAAGATGACGAAATCGACGCCGAACGCGGGGTGATCCACGAAGAATGGCGCACAGGCCGTTCGGCCATGTTCCGCATGATGCGCGAAGCCAACAAGACCATCTACAAGGATTCCAAGTATGCCGTGCATGATGTGATCGGCGATATTAACACCATCGATAGTTTTCAGCACGATGTGATCAGAAGGTTCTATGCCGACTGGTATCGTCCGGACCTTCAGGCGATCGTCGCTGTAGGGGACTTTGACGGCAAAGAGATGGAAAAGCATATCAGCGATCTCTTTTCCACCATTCCGAAAAAGGAAAATCCCCGCGAGCGTGAGTATTTCCCCGTTCCTGACCACGACGAAACACTGATAACGGTACAGAAAGACAAGGAAGCGCAGTATCCTATCGTCCAGGTTTATTATAAGCATGAGACCAATGACAACCGGAATATGGAATATTACCGGGAGCAATACAAACAAAACCTGTTCAATTCGATGCTGAATGCCCGCCTGCAGGAGCTCGTGATCAGTGAAAATCCGCCCTTTGTTTATGGTTATGCTTTCTATACCGGTATTGTACGAACGAAAGACGGTTTTATCTCAATGGCAGTGGGCAATAATAATGAGCTCGACAGGGCGTTGCATGCACTTCTTGTTGAAAATAAGCGGTTGCTGGAATACGGTTTCACGGCCACCGAGCTGGAAAGGGCAAAAAGCGAATTGAAGCGGAGCATGGAAAAACAACTGGCGGAAAAGGATAAATTGGAAAGTGACCGTTTTGTCTGGCAGTATTATTCACATTTCCTTGAACAGGAACCCACGCCCGGCGTTGCTTATGATTATGCTTTCACTGAAGCGGTGCTTCCGGGCATCACCCTGGAAGAGGTCAACGCGCAGGCAAAAGAATGGATCACCGACCGGAACAGGGTCATTTCCGTTATGGCCCCGGATAATCCCGATATTACTGTTCCCTCGGAGGAAGACATCAGGAACATCATTTCCGGGGTGAACCAGGAAGCAATAACCGCTTATGTCGACAAAGTGATTGATAAACCCCTGCTTGCCGCAGATCCTGTGCCGGGACCTGTTGCAAAGAAAGGTAAAGACAAAAAGCTCGGGACTACAGAATGGACCTTCGACAACGGGGTGAAAGTAGTAATGAAAACCACTGATTTCAAGGATGATGAGATAATTGTAAGCGCTTACAGCCTCGGAGGCAGCTCCTTGTATGAGACCAAGGACCTGGTGTCAGCCAGCCTGGCATCAGACCTTATTGAGGAAAGTGGGTTGGGAGATTTTGACAAGGTGGCCCTGATGAAAAAACTAACGGGAAAGATTGTCAACATAACGCCTTATATCGGAAATGACCAGGAAGGTTTTCGCGGGTCATGCTCCGCGCAGGACCTGGAAACCATGCTGCAACTGATCCACCTTTATTTCACCGCGCCAAGGACCGATGAAGTGGCATTCAACGCCCTGATCAAAAGAATGAAAGCCGTGTACGATAACCGGTCACTTGAACCGGAATCAGCACTCCAGGATACCATGCAGGTAGTTATGGCGAATTACAATCCCCGTGTCAGGCCTATGACTTCGGCTCTCATCGATGAGGCCAACATGAAGCGCATGCGTTCCATCTTCAAGACCCGTTTTGGTGACCCGGGCAGTTTTACTTTCTATTTCGTCGGTAATATTGACCCGGAGACAGCCAGGCCACTCCTGGAAAAATACCTGGGCGGTTTGCCAAAAGTCAGTCGAGAAGAAACCTGGGCCGACAACAATGTGAGGCCCCCGAAAGGCCTCGTAACCAGGGAAATAAAACGTGAGATGAAAGTGCCCAAAGGTACGGTCAATGTCAGTTATACCGGGACTTTCGATTACGACGACGTGCAGGCGAGGATGAACCTTTCCGCACTTTGCGATATCCTCGACGTCCGGTTCGTGGAAACGCTGCGCGAAGAAGAAAGTGGAACTTATGGCGCTGCCGTTTACGAAAGCATGGGCAAATACCCGTACGAGCGTTATTCAGTCACCATTTTCTTCGATTGTGATCCGGAAAATGCATCGCATCTCAAAGATGTCGTCTACCGTGAGATTGAAAAGCTGAAAACCGAGGGACCGACCGATAAAGACCTAAACGGTGTGAAGGAAAACAAACTTAAGGTGCACCAGGAAAACCTGAGGCAAAACAATTACTGGCTGAGCCTGCTGAAAAACAAGGACTTTTTCCAGGCCGACCTGAGCGAGTACTTTGATTTTGAAGACTATATCAGCAATATGACCAAGGAGTCGCTGAAAGCGTCAGCCAATCAGTTCTTTGGCGAAAATATCGTCGAAGGGATGCTACTGCCGGTTAACCTGGAGGATAATACGGCGAATCCGGGGAAAAAATAGTCTTGAGTTTGCGCCTTCGTGAAATCACTTCGTCGCCTATGTGGTAAAGAGCCAGTCAATTGCTCACCAAAAGGTTGGCTTACCAAAGTGCAAATTTACAAATATTCGTGGGATGCCGGGATCAGTCTTTGACCCATTTGCCTGTTTTAATCACCTGGTTGCGATCATTGATAATTCGGTAGAAATACATTCCCGGTTGAAGTTGTCCTGTATTGATCCTATCTGATTCATTATTCAGATAATCCCTGATCAGAATCTGTCCGTTCAGGTTGATCAGTTCAAACTCATACTCGCCGGCCGGCATTTTGACGTTGATCAGATTACCTCCAGGATTGGGGTAGATGGTAAACATCGATTGTTCTGGCTGGATTTCCTGTGTCCAGACGATAAGGCCGTCACTATCCACTTTAACCACATAGATATCACGTTCCTGGTCTTGTATTTCATAATCATACCTGTTTCCGACCATCAGGCATCCACCATCGCCGGTAGCAAGGATGCTGTACAAGAAATAGTAGGCATCGCCTCCATACCAGTATTCCCAGATGGGTGACAGGTCAGGGTTGACTTTAATTAAGTGGAACCAGGAATCGGAAGTGCTGAAAAAAGGATTGGCATAATTGAAGTTGGACGTACCGCCAATGTAAATATTGTCGTCCTTTAAACTGACCCCCCGGTACATTGCCGTATGATCGCGCATGGGGTCCTCTACTTTGAAATGATTGTAGTCTAATGGGGTATTATCCTCTGTCGTTGTCAATACGCTTAAGCTGTAGGAAGGAATTTCCTGAGGTTCGCCATTTCCGGTTATTATAATGACTGAATCGTTTAACCACTCAGACGAAATATAAGCATGAATGTCATTTGGGATAATTCCAATATCCAAACTGTCTAACTGTTTCGATAATTCAAATCGCTCGCCGGACCGGCCTGGTATTCCAGAATATTTTTTACCGTATGAGTAATATCCCGTGTGATCGCTTTTCTCAATAATATCAAAGGATAGGGTTAAAGAATTATCAGAGGCAAGAAAATTCGAAATAATGGAATCCCCTACGAGGGATAGTTTATAAAAAAACACGTCGTTGTTTAAGGGTGAAACTGTATCCCATCTGGAAGTATAACCGGTCATTACTAAGTTGCTATCTGAATCAATGACAGAGTTCATGTATGAAAACCAACTGCCTGAAGGCATACCAAGATATTTTTCGTCTATCTTGACCAAATTTTTATCCAATTTTAAATACCAAAGTTTGCTGTCTGAAGGATAATTAATTTGTTTAGAGCCTAATAAATATAGGCTATCGTTGAAAAAATGCACGTTAAATAATATTGAGGAGCCTTTAGAACTATCAAGTACAATTTCATCAAGCAAATCACCTGCTGGATTAATTCGAATAAGATATCCGCATGCAATGTCCAATCCTATGGGGTAATTTCGCCCTACTAGTATGAAATTGCTATCATCATCTTCAGTGACGCAATTAATAATCTGATCTTCGGGGCTAATCAGAGTTTTTTGAAAAGTGTATTGTGCACATAACACACCAGTCAATGAGACTAGCAATATTATAATAATAATTCTTTCTTTTTTCATAAATGAAGATTTATGCCATAGAGGTCACATTGACCCCTATGGCTGATTTTTGAATAATTAAAGTTCTTCAGGAGGATTAGAATTGTAATGCCAGATACCATATGTTATCTCAGCACGATGAACCATTGACCAGCAATCATGATAATCTTCACCACATAAAGGATAAGCAGTATCATCCTCTAAAAAATAAGAAATGACAACCGTTCCTGAAGGTTTTAAAAGATTCCCGACGTAGATTAAGCCATTTTTATAAAAATTAATATCAGTTGTTGAAAGACATGCATGAACTAACGTATATTCCTGAAAGTCCTCAAAGAGAGCACATTCGTTATTATACATATACTCACAACCTTCTGATATACCGGTACTGACATAATCATAATAGGAATTTCCACTTGGAACACCGTTGTAAATATTAGCAAGCTGCATAATTTTATCTGCTGCATCTTTACCTTCATCAAGGCCAACAGTATCACACCTTCCTAATTCCCAGCCCCAGTACCAGGGATAATCATTTCCGATTCCCATGCCATTGCTTGTGCCAAAACCGGAAGATATTTTAAAAGTGGCGGTACCTCCATTTATTCCGGTCAATGAAATATCTGCCAGAATCAGTTGTTTATTTTGTGCAGTAATCCGATCATTGTGAGCACTCAGACTATCAACGATTTGATCATACAGGCCTGGCAAATTAGCGGCTGGAATTTTACCGTCTGTCAATGAAATTGCGATATATGAAGAGTCAATCGAATACCCTTCACGTGAGTAACAAGCGCTACCATAAGTATAATTTGCCAATGCCTCGAGGTAATAAATGGCATCATCTACATTCCAGGGGCTTCCTCCTGATTTTAAATCTGGATTTTCACTCAGGTAGTTCATCTGATCCCTGAAGTCAATAATGTTTTTTTCATTCTGAAGATCATTTAAAGACATTTCGGTTCTGGCTTTTGAATTATCTTTCATGGAGTTGTCTTTCTGGCATGAGTAAATTATAAGACTTGTAACAATAATGATACTGATGCCTAAAAATAAGAATAATTGGTTAGGTTTCATTGTTTTGAATTTTTAATTAGTTTTTTGTGCTTGGTTTTTAATTGTAAAATGCACCTGCCATTTATTTGGCAAATGCTAAAACATAATGCTGTGTATATCAATTTGATATCATTCTCACCTCCTTTCTTTATTTCCCGTTTGCAATAATATCCGAGTAATTTTCCGGCATTTAATAGACTTGTCTTTCAAAGTATCAATAATAATAAGACCTTTAATCAAATCCATAGCATAAAACCACTAGAAAATAATTTATGCAAGTTCTAAATTATGGGAAAGGCCATGAAGGATTTTAGTTTTTTTTACCTTAAAGATGCTTTGAGTCTTTGCATTTTAGTCGCTAAAAAAAGATTATCTGAGAGGGTACAAGTCTTTATTTAACAAACTTTTAACAATTTACAAGGCACCTCTGGATTATTTTTGCCCCGCATTTAATTATTAATTCGACTTAAGATGAATACAACAAATAATGATCTGGACGATCTGAAACAAAGACTCTCTGAAATACTATTCCAATACAATGATGAACTAGAACCCGGTTGTAGCTACGGCAGCGGCTGTGGATGCCATTCAGAAAATGAAAATGAAATGGAACCATGCGACTGTGATTGTTCAGATGAAAAATGCGAATGTAAAAATTGACATTCACCGGATATCGACTGTCCAATTGTCCAACTGTCCAACTGTCCAACTGTCTAACTATAATTCAAGCTCAAGGTCCAACCCCTCCCGCAGCGCCTTCAGCTCCGGGTTCTTTTCCACCATGGAGCGGTATTTTTCGTCGGGCGTGTAAGGTTTTGACTGCGATTCATTTTCCACTACGACGGTTTCCAGCTGGATTTTCTGGTTGCGCAGCTCATCCCGTAAAAAATCCAGCAGGTCGGCCCGGCGCTCTTTGAGCATGATCTCCTGGGCGCGGTTGTCAAGCTGCAACTGAAGCTTGAAATCCTCCATCAGGACAGGTTTTCGGGTAGATACGATACTATAGAAATTAGGATATTGCCCCGCGATGCTTTCCGTGTAGTACAACCAGACTTTCTCCAGCTTCTCCTGGCTGAAGTCCTGCTCGTTGACCGGCTGCGAGGGAGTTCCGGGGTCCGGGTTACGGGTTACGGGGTTGTGATTCTCGGGCTTTATCGAGATGGTTCTTCCCCCACCCGGCGAACTACGAACCACCGCCGGCTGACTTCCGACTTCTGTCTTCTGACTTCTGTCTTCTGCCTTCTGACTTCTGTCTTCTGCCTTCTGTCTTCTGTCTTCTGCCTTCTGACTTCCGACTTCCGTCTTCTGACTTCTGTCTTCTGCCTTCTGACTTCCGACTTCCGTCTTCTGACTTCTGTCTTCTGCCTTCTGACTTCTGTCTTCTGCCTTTTGGATGCCCCCGGCCGAAACAGCACAAATCTGAAGCAAAGCCAGTTCTAGCTGAAGGCGCTTGTTGTTGCTGGTTTTGTAGCTCTGATCGAACTGGTTGTGGATTTCCAGCGCTTTCAGAAGAAATGCCGGTGAGCATCTTTTGGCCTGTTCAAGGTACTTTTGCTGCAGGTTCGCGCTCAGTTCCATCAATGTGATAGTCTTTGGATCCTGGCAAACGAGCAGGTTTCTCAGGTGCTCACCCAATCCGATCAGGAAGTGCTGCCCGTCGAAGCCGCGGGAAATGATCTCGTTGATCGTGAGCAATATGCCGGAAGTATCCCGGTCCAGGGCCTGGTCCGTGATCTTGAAATAATAGCTGTGATCCAGGATGTTCAGGTGTTCTGTAACCGTTTCATAAGTAAGCTTCTTACCTGAAAAACTGACAAGCTGGTCGAAGAACGAAAGCGCATCGCGCATCGCTCCATCAGCTTTCTGGGCGATCACGTGCAAGGCTTCTTCTTCCGCGTCAACGCCTTCCTTTTTCGCAACATAAGCCAGGTAATCGGCAATGTCTTTCACCACGATCCGCTTGAAATCGAAGATCTGGCAGCGGGATAAAATGGTCGGGATGATCTTGTGTTTTTCGGTAGTGGCCAGGATGAATTTGGCGTAGGAGGGCGGTTCTTCCAGCGTTTTCAGGAAAGCATTGAACGCCGAAGCCGAGAGCATGTGGACTTCATCGATGATGTACACCTTGTATTTCCCGACCTGTGGCGGTATCCTCACCTGGTCGACCAGGTTGCGGATATCGTCGACGGAATTGTTGGAAGCGGCATCGAGCTCGTGGATGTTGAACGAAGCGGACCGGTTGAACGACAGGCAGGATTCGCACTGGTCGCAGGCTTCCACCTGGTCGATGGGATTGAAGCAGTTGATGGTCTTGGCGAGGATTCGCGCGCAGGTCGTTTTCCCAACGCCCCTGGGCCCGCAGAACAGGAAGGCCTGTGCCAGTTGCCCGTTGCGGATGGCGTTTTGTAAGGTGGTTGTGATCGACTGCTGCCCCACTACCGTGTCGAATGTCGCCGGCCTGTACTTCCGGGCCGATACTACGAAATTGTCCATAATTCTGGTTAAATCCTGTGTTCTAAGTTTTCAAAAGTAGTAAAGATTCGCTTGAATGCCGGCCGGGGATTTGATTTGTTGGAATAAAATATTAACAACTAAATAAAGATCCGTGTAGATCCGTCGCATCCGTGTCATCCGTGTTCTATTTCGCAGACTTCATTAACTTTGCCTGAATTTATCAAACATTAACCAGCGGAATGCTCAACAGCTTAAAACGCTATTCAAAATATTTCCTGGTCTCCGCTTTTTCCCGGGGAAGGAAATACGTTATTCATGACGTGAACAGGTTCTTAATGAGAAAAGACTTCCTTAAACAGGACTTCAATTATTCTGATGAACAAAGAAAAGAAGCCCTGGATAGAGCGATCAACTGGCTCATCACAGCGCAGAAGACTAATTCCGACGGGGGGATGGGCTCTTATCACCTGATTAACAAATGGTCATCGTCTTACCCTGAGACTACCGGCTATATTATCCCGACTTTGATCACTTATGGCCAATTGAATAGCAACCAGGCGGCGATGGATTCTGCGATCCGGGCGGCCGATTTTTTACTCGGGATCCAGAAGCCTTCCGGCGGATGGCAGGGGGGAAGGGTCAATGAAAACAAACCGGAGATCGTATTCAATACCGGCCAGGTGATCCGGGGGATGATCGCGGCTTATGAAGTTGCCGGCCAGGAAAAATACCTGCAAGCTGCCGTTAAAGCGGGGAAGTGGCTGTCGGAAATCCAGCACTGGGGAGGCTTCTGGAAAGAATATGCCCTGATGGAAGAGGCCAGGGTTTACGATACTTTCGTCGACGCACCTTTGCTTAGCCTTTACAAGATAACAGGAGACGATACGTTCAAAAAGACTGCAATCCGCAACCTGGACTGGGTCATCGATGAAAAAATTCACGATAACGGATGGTTTGAGGATTGTGATAACACGGTCAAAAGGAATGATAAGCCCATCCTTCACACCATTGCCTATACCCTCGACGGATTGATCGATTGCGGACTGATCCTGGAAGAAGATAAGTATTTCCAGGCTGGTGAGACAGGCGCCTTGTTTCTCCGGGATATTTTCCTGGTGGATGGATCCCTGAACGGTCGCTACGACAGCAACTGGAATGGTTCGGAGTACATGATCTGCACCGGGTGCGCGCAAATGGCCATGATCTGGCTGAAACTGTATAAGATCAATGACGATGAGAACTACCTGGATGCTGCCCGTAATATGCTGGACCAGTTGATCTTTATCCAGTCACGTGGTTTTAAAGAAGATGAGAACACCCTAGGGGCGATCCCGGGTTCGTTCCCGCTCTGGGGCCGCTATGAGCCGTTCGCCTTCCCCAACTGGGCGACGAAATTCTTTTGCGATGCACTTATGTTACATGAGGAGGTGGGCCATGCATGAGATGGAAGAGGAATTGATGGCAACACTGGCTGGCCGGGTCTGGCAAACCGTTCAGCAATATCCCGTCAAAACGGCGCTGGAACTGGGCGAACGGGAGTTCACCTACCGTGAGCTTTACGATGCCGCCGCTTCGTTTGCGCAATCGATCCTTGAACTGGAGGACCCGAACCCTTTTGTCGCGGTGATGGCAGATAAAAGCTTTTCCTGCTATGCCGGAATCTTAGGCATTCTCATCGCAGGCAAGGCCTACATGCCGGTAAATCCAAGGTTTCCCGCATCCCGAAACCTTATTATGCTCCGGAAAGCGGGCATCCGGGTTATCATTGCCGGGGAAAACGCTGATGAAGAGCTGGAGCAAGTGCTGGATGATTATGAGAATGAGATATTTATCCTTTTCCCGGAAGAGATCGAATGGCGCGAGAAAACAACAATGATTCCGAGGATCGTCGATCCCGACCAGCCGGCTTATCTGCTCTTCACTTCAGGAACCACCGGGGAACCCAAAGGAGTCCCGGTTTCCAACGGAAATGTGACAGCCTACCTGGACTTTATGCACGGCAGCTACGAATTCTATCCACAAGACCGTTTCACCCAGCTTTTCGACCTCACCTTCGACCTGAGCGTGCACGATATGTTTTTAGCCTGGACATCCGGGGCCTGCCTGCTGGTACCGGAAGATACTTCTTCGTTCGCGATGTCACGTTTCATTCGTGAGAAGGAACCTACGCTGTGGTTCTCCGTGCCTTCTGTGGTGAATGTGATGGACCGCATGCGGTTGCTTAAACCCGAAATATTTCCTTCGATCAGGCTGAGCTTCTTTTGTGGTGAAGCACTGGGTGAGAATACCGCGAGGGCCTGGAAAACCGCTGCGGCAGAGTCGCGTGTAGTTAACCTTTATGGCCCTACGGAGGCTACGATCGCGATCAGCCGGTATGATGTCCCGGATGAACCTGGAAAGTGGAAAGTGGAAATTGGGATTGTTGCGATCGGGAAAGTTTTTGCAGGGAATTCTTTTCTGATCCTGAAGGAAAATATTGAGGACCAAACTGGGGAATTGTGTCTTGCAGGGAACCAGGTTGTTTGTTCTTATTATAAAAATGAAGAAGCGGACAGGCTGGGGTTTTTTATTGATAACGAAACGAATACCAGGTATTACCGTACCGGCGACCTGGTGAAAATGGATGATTCCGGCGACCTGTTTTTCCTCGGACGGAAAGATTCGGAAGTGAAAATCTCCGGTTACCGGGTCAACCTGAAAGAAATTGAAAACGTGCTGGAAAAATACGAAAGCGTCAGGCAGGCCGTTGTTATCTTTGACAGTCGGGAGCCCGGAGCCGGTTCCATACTGGCTTTCATCGTTTTAAAAGAAGATGAAAAGACGAAAATCGAGGAACAGCTGAATTTGCTGTGCAGGGATGCTTTGCCCTGGTATATGGTGCCGGGAAAGTTTATCTTTGTGGATGAAATCCCCCTGAATGTCAATGGAAAGGTGGATAGATCATTACTGATGAAGAGGTTTCATGATGGAAAATGAAATAAGGAAACGGATTTTGGAAATGATAAGCGGGAAACTGCAGCGCTTTTCGATCAAAGAAAGCGAGATCGGGAACAATTTTGACCTGGTCAAAAGCGGGCTTCTCAATTCGATGGAGTTTGTCGACCTGGTTGCATCGCTGGAGAAATGGAAGGGAACGGAAATTGATTTTGAAGCAGCCCTGGACGCCGGCAACTTCACTACTGTAGGCGGATTGACCAGTGCTTTTTTACCTGTTGGATAATGGGAGAAATTGAATACATACAGCTTGATTCGGATTATCACTTCGGCTGGTTCGACGTGGCAGAGTTGTTTACTGCGATGTATGGCCGCATGGAGGAAATGGGTCTGATGCTCCCCTTATCGGAAGGGGGAACCGCCCAGTGGATGAAAACCGCGCAAAACACCTCCGGTAAGTTCGGCATCGTCATCCTGGCCCGGTGCGGCGAGCAATCCATCGGCTTTGCCCACGGTATGCTTAAATTTCTTCCCGATTACCTTGGCGGATATACGGTCGGGACCATCACCCATATCTTTGTGGATGAAGACGAAAGAAGGGCAGGGGTTGGACGGCAACTGGTGCTTGAACTGGAGAACTGGTTCCATTCCAAGAAAGTACATTCCATCGAATTGCAGGTTATTTCAGGAAACGCGGATGCACGGGAGTTCTGGCAGGACCTGGGATTTAAGGAAGAACTGATCCAGTACCGTAAAATCTGTCACAGGTGACCAACCCGTATTACTACCTGGATATGATCAGGCAGCTCGACATTAAGCCGGGCAGCCTGGTGGTGGTAACAGCCGACCTGACCCGCCTTGCACTGACCGGCCGGCGGATCGGAGCGGGGTTCAGCACCGACCACTTCATCGATACCATAAAACAATGCCTGGGAAAAGGAGGGACGCTGGTGATCCCTTCGTTCAATTTTAACCTTCAGAACGGCGAGCATTATGATCCTGTGAATACGCTGCCCATCACCGGTGCGCTGGCGGTGGCTGCTTTGAAAAGGCCCGAATTCGTCCGGACACGGCATCCGCTGCACTCTTTCCTAGCCTGGGGCGAACATGCCGAAGCCCTTGCTGCACTTGATAATCGTAGCTCTTTCGATGCCGGTTCACCGTTTGCTTTTTTCAGGGAACACCAGGGGCTGATGCTGCTGATCGATACGACCATCACGGATGCGTTCACGTTCGTGCACCACGTGGAGGAGATGGAGGGGGTGAGGTACAGGAGGTACAGGAGGATTTGGTTGGATGTTGGGGAGGAGAATGGGAGACAGGGAGATGGGGAGACCTGGAGACAAGGAGAAGGGGAGAAGGGGAGAAAGGAGGTGGTGTTGTATGCCAAGAAGGCGGGGTGGACGATGGATCTGGGCGGGCTGGAGAAGCTTTTGTTTGAGAAAAATGCCGCGAAAAAGATCATCTATAAGCGAGTTAATTTTACACTGGTGGACCTGGATGCGTCGTATCCTGTCATTCAGGACGATATAAGACATAACGGGGCCCGCAACCTGGCCCGGTTCAGCCCTGACCTCTACCTTCGCGAGAAAGCCAAAGCCGCCCTCGGCGTGTTCGGAATTCATACCTTAGCCGATAAAATCAGCCATGATCCTGGTTTATTGTGAACATATCACCAACCGGCACCGGTATATCTTCGATTTCATTTTCAAGGATATCCTGGGCTCCGATTGCATCCTGACGGAAAACCCGGATGAGTTTATTGCATCAGGCCTTCCTAAAATCAATTACAGCATAACAGAATTGTCCGGTTCCCTCCGGATAAAGCCCAACCCTCTGTTGTCAGAGAAAGGAGTAAGGCAACAAGATGTCATGTTGAAACTTTTCGATGCTAAAACAATTAAACAATTTAACAGTTTAACAATAGATCAGTTTCCCTTCGATCCCTTCGCCCTCTCTTTCTACCTCATCACCCGCTACGAAGAGTATCTCCCCTTTGAGCCAGATGAGCACGGGCGCTTCAGGGCGGAACTTAGCCTGGCATACCGGCAGAATTTTCTTCGGGTTCCGTTGGTCGATGTTCTCGCCCATCAGCTTAAAAAAATGCTGGAGGACCGGTATCCTGGGCTTAAAATCCCCGGACAGCCTTTCAGGTTCATCCCTTCATTTGATATCGATATTGCCTTTGCCCACCTCGGAAAAGGATGGGCGCGTGCTGGTGCGGCCTGGGCAAAACTGTTCCTGAAAGCTGATATTAAGCAGATTAAGGAACGGGCTCTGACGATAGCTGGAAAAATAGCAGATCCCTACGATAATTTCGATCTTCACCTCGAACTGGCAAAAAAGTACGGGCATGCGTTACTATATTTCGTCCTGATCGGGGATTTCAGCCAATTCGACAGGAACACTTCTTATAAAAGTTTCAGATTCAGAGATTTGATCATAAAGCTGAGCCTCAGCGCCGAAATAGGACTCCATCCCTCGTACCGGTCGCACCTTCGTCCCGAAATATACGAAAAGGAGAAAAGGAGACTGGGAGACCTTGGGAAGTTTGAAGTGAGCAAGAACAGGTTTCATTTTTTGCGGCTGAAATTCCCGGAATCTTACCGGTTGCTGATTTCGCAGGGAATTTCGGATGACTATTCCCTGGGTTATTCCACGATGAACGGGTTCAGGGCTTCCACCTGCACGCCGTTTTTATTTTATGATCTTGAAAAAGAAGAGATCACCAACCTGAGAATTCACCCGTTCATCTTCATGGACTCCGCGATCATCGACCATTTGAAGTTAAATCCACAGGATGCTGTCACAGAGATCAGGGAACTCGCAGACCAGGTGAAAATGCTTGGCGGTGAAGCCATCGGCATCTGGCATAATTATTCGCTCAGCGAAAAAGGCCAGTATAAAGGCTGGCAGGAAGTGATGCGAAATGTCATTGAACAATACCAGTATCAATTACAATGATAAGGTATATTGAACGAAAGCATATTGACGAGGAGAAGTGGAATGCCTGCATCGAAAAGGCTTTCAACGGGAACCTGTACGGGTATTCCTGGTTCCTGGATATTGTCGGGCCGGACTGGGACGGCCTGGTGGAAAATGACTATGAACGGGTGTTTCCGCTGGTTTTCAGGAAGAAGTTCGGGGTACATTATATTTACCAGCCTTTTTTCACCCAGCAACTGGGCTTGTATTCAACAACACGGCTCGATGCAGAAACGGTTTCATCGTTCATCCATGCCATTCCGAAGAAATTTAAACGAATAGAACTCAACCTGAACACACTGAACAAAGCTGAGAATAATGCATTACAACTGGTCCCCCAGCTCAACCATGAGCTCGACCTGATCCACAGCTATGAAAAGATCAGGCAGGGCTATTCGGAAAACCTCTTAAGAAATCTCAAAAAAGCGGAAAAGGCGGGTTTATCGGTTTCGAAGAATATCAAGCCCGATGATATTATTGACCTGTTCCGGGCTAACCGCGGGAAAAATATCCGGCATCTTAAAGAGAAGGATTATCTCCGCATAAAGCGGATCGCTTACACAGCGATGTACAAAGGTCTGGCCAATATACAGGGGGTCTATAATGAACGGAACCAGCTTGTCGCCGGCGCTTTTTTCATTCAATGCAACCATAAAGTCATTTTTCTTTTTTCAGGATTATGCGAAGAAGGCCGGAACGCGGGCGCCATGCCGTTTCTCATCGACCAGTACATTAAGTCCCATGCCGGCCGGCACCTGACCTTCGATTTCGACGGCTCCAACGATCCTGACCTGGCACGGTTCTATAAAAGTTTCGGTTCGAAGGAATGCTGGTACCAGCGGGTGGAGGTGGACCGACTGCCATTTGTGCTAAGTGTCGGTACACGATTATATCGCTTGCTGAAAATTCCAAATTCCTAGCACCAAAAACCAAATTAATTCCAAATTCCAAATTCCAGACTAAATCCAAAATCCCAAAACTAAAGTCAAAAATAAAATCGTCAAATCGTCAAATCTTCAGCATCTTTCCCGTAGCCACTTTTTTCCCCTCTACTTTAAGTACCACAAAATAAAGCCCGACAGGCAAACCATATACGTCAATCTTCGCCTCGGATAAATCTTGCGTTGCATAAACTTTGAGTACGGGCATTCCCTGCGAATTATAAATCTCTATTTCCTTTTCCTTGTAACCAAAAATATCCGGGTACCTTACGGAAACAATTTCCTGTGCCGGGTTTGGAACTATAGCCACTTGTTTTACAGGGATTTGAAAATCACCACCAGCGGAAGTGAGCAGGCCGGCGGAATCGACTTTAAGGATGTATGCATCATATTCTTCGAATTGGGTATTTTTATCATAACGAGTCGCGTACATTATACCGCCTCCATCATTTGTTGCCTGAATTCCCCTCAAGTGATAAAATGCATCTCCGCCATAAAAATTCTGGAATTTAAGATTTAAATTTGAGTCAAATTGGTTTAGCATTATCCATGATTCTTCCTGCTGCCATGGATATTGAGTAGCGATGAGATTAGAGGTACCTCCAAGATAAATATTATTTGCGGAAATGAAACTCACATTATTGCTCACACCTGGATAATTACTTGTGTCGCCGGATTTGCCGAACTGATCATTCCAAATCATTTCATCAGAATTGGAAAGATTAATTAATCCTACATTAAATTTTGCCGGGTTCGTCACGGGTTTTTTACCAGTTAAAAAATAGCCTGAATCATTGCATTGTATAGCACTAAATTGATCTGTGAGTTTCCAGGGAATGGAATCAACAGAAAGATAATTGAAATTTGAATCAAATCTTACTAACTCGCTGTAAAAAGGGTATGCCCCTGGATAATCTCCACGCCCGAAAGTTTTGTAACAATTACCTGAAGAACATTTAATAAAGTCATATGCCAACTGATTTCCAGCCCGGGTATCAATTCTACATGCCATGCTATCTAGGTTCTTATTTATCACAAAAAAACATATATCAGTATACTGAGGTTCTTCTTGCGGAGTCGCATTTATTAATAGGCTGAAATTACCATCATAGAACTTTACAGATTGTAATCCAAAACTTATTATCCCTGGAGTAAGTGAGTAGGTCTTTTGATTAATTATATTCATTGAAGTATCGAAAATTACCAACCAGATTAATTTTTTTTCATCATTATTTAATTTAGTTTCCATTTGACCGAAAACAAATATTGAATCATTGAATTCCTTAATATGGATTGGATAAAATGAAGTATCAGGGTGGCTGAATAGATATCCTCCAGTTATTTCTCCAATTTCATTAAGTTTAATAATAAATCCACTGTAAATATCTGAGTTTGGGATGCATTTAAAACCTGAAAAAAAAATTATATTTGAATGACTTTCCTCAGCATCAGATACTATTTCATGCCATTGTGAATTGCCATAAATTAATTCATAATTGCCTTGAGATACAAGCTTGACCGTAATACAAATAATATCTAGTATAACTATATATATTCGAAGAATTCTCATTATTAATATTTTAAAACAAACAGTAAGCTACCCAGTAAACCTGGATAGCTTATAAAAATTCTTACAACGTACTTGCTGGTAAGGTGGTCCTATGAATTGGAGCGTAAGTTATATAGTAATAATGGAATTCTAGAAATCCAGTTGGCCAAAGAAAGATAGCATCACCTTCAACATCGATATCTGTAAAATCCAGACCTTCAGGTTTGTATGCCTCAATAATATATGGAATGCCATTTGAGCCTATATAAAAATTCAATTCAGATGGAGGCAAACATTGAGGCCCGTTCCAACTGCCACTGCCGCTTAAATAAAATCCTCTGCAACCACGAGGAGAGGGTTCATAAACGAATTCACCCGGTAAAACAATATCAGTAGTGTACTCTTCTTCAGGAATGGTATAGAATCTCCAATCAGGATCATTTTGGACAAGCGGTTGCATTAATTTGTATTCAAGCTGTTTAGTTGCATCCCCGTCTTGAGTATAATCATAACAATCACCATAATCCCAAATTGAATACCAATAGTCCGTTGAAATAAATGAGCCGTAAAATATACTTGAATATCCCCATCCAATTACAGACTTGAGACCAACATACAGGCTTCCCTGAGCAACGTCAATTTCGTAGACCATGCAGGATAATAAGTGTTTCACATTTGCAGGTAGATTCTCTAAAGTTAATGAAAGACTATCAGTCATTTGCTCAATGACTGATTCAAGATCAGATTCTAATACTCTGTTATTTTCATCCAATTCCAGGCTGAATGTACTTGTGTCTCTTGACAGATAAATCAACGATGAATCATAAATCGCATAAAGATAATTTAGCGAAGCTGTACTATACCAAATCGCACTATCAATACTGTAAGTTTTTTCATCTTTAAGATCACTTTGTAAGCGATTCAGAAATGCCTGGATTTTCAGTTCTGTTTCTGAGGTATTATTCACAACTTGGCCTGGATTGGTTTCAGGATCAATGGATTTCCTGCAACTAAAAATAGCGATAATTGAAATACCTAGTATCGCAATAAAAATAAAATATTTTTTTATTTTGTTAATTTTTGGTGGTTTTTAAATTGATTAATTGTCCTCACGGAAAATGCGGTTCCTGTAAAGTCGAATTACTAAGGAGGAAAAAGATGCTTGAAAAGACTGAGGTCTAGCCTGTGTTCACGCAATGTGAGGATAACTATTCCAGACATTTTGTAATTGGAATTTCAAGGGATAAGTATACGTAATGTTTTGCGGAAAAACATAGCAGAAAACCACTAGAAAAAATGAAAATTCCAAATTCCAAATCCCAAGCACCAAACAAATCCAAAATCATAAATCCAAAATCATCAAATCATCAAATCAATTACATTTGTGCTATGAAACTCCTGGTCCGCGAAAATATCCGCATCTCTATCGAGTCGATCCGCAGCCACCTGCTCCGGACCATCCTTACGGTGATGATCATCTCGTTCGGCATCATGGCACTGATCGGTATCCTTACGGCCATCGAATCGGTGAAGTTCTTCCTGGTCGATAATTTCACAATGATGGGCGCCAACACCTTTTCCATAAGAAACCGGCAGATGATGATCCAGATCGGGGGAAGGAGCAATGAACCGCGGATGAATAAGCGCATCACCTACGACCAGGCCATGTGGTTCAAGGAGGAGTTTGACTTCCCGGCTACCGTGTCCGTTTCAACGTATGCCACGCATACGGCCACCATTAAATATAAGTCGGAAAAGACCAACCCGAATGTCCAGGTCCAGGGCACCGACGAGAATTATATGGCCACCGCGGGCCTGGAAATCGGAAAGGGGCGCAATTTTAACGAAAACGAAGTTTATTACGGGGCGCACGTGGTGATCCTTGGCAGTGAGGTGGAGAAAGATATTTTCAAGGCTAATGAAGATCCAATTGGAAAATATGTTTCCGTGGGCCCCGGCAAATACCTGGTCATCGGCGTGCTGAAAGAAAAGGGCTCCAGCATGGGCTTCTCCGGTGACCGGCGTTGCCTGCTGCCCCTGGGCAACGTCATGCAGTATTTTCCCCGTCCCGACCGCACGTTTGGCATCGATGTAGCCGTCCAGGACCCGCTGACGATGGACCAGTGCATCGGTGAAGCCACCGGCCTGTTCCGGATCATCCGCGGCGACAGAGTGGGAGAGGAGCAAACCTTCGAGATCTCCCGCAGCGACTCGCTGGCTGCCATGCTCACCGAGAACATCAAATACGTCACCCTGGCTGCCACCTTCATCGGCCTGATCACCCTGCTGGGTGCCGCCATCGGCCTGATGAACATCATGCTGGTCTCCGTGACGGAACGAACGCTGGAGATCGGTATCCGCAAAGCCATGGGCGCCACCCGGCGCACCATACGCAACCAGTTCCTGGTAGAGTCCGTTGTGATCGCCCAAATGGGTGGCCTGTTGGGGATCATTTTCGGCATCATTATCGGGAATGTGCTTTCCATGATCCTGAAAACCAGCTTCATCATTCCCTGGGGCTGGATCCTGCTCGGCGTAACGCTTTGTTTTGCCGTAGCCCTGATCTCCGGCATTATCCCAGCCAACAAAGCCGCCCGCCTGGACCCGATCGAGTCGCTCCGGTACGAGTAGGGGGATTGCCTACTGTCCAACTGAATTAATGAATCCCAGCCCGACGAGCCGGTCATATAAATCCCCGGGCTGGCGGTAATAAACGAACACCGAATATTCGTTCCGGGTCTCCCAGTAATTGCCTTCGATTAAAGCAAGGTCCCCGACCTGTTTATTATTCGGCAGGAAAGCGTAGGCATAATTGTAATAGCCCTGTTTCAGGAATAATTTTCCCTGGTAGGATGCAATATCATAATTATAATGCATCAGGCTGGACTGGTTGAACTGCCAGTCCGTCAAAGCGCCGAAAACATAAAGGTTGCCTTCCACAAGCGGCGGATAATAGGGTAGGGTAAAATGCACCCAGGCGTAGTCGCCTTCGTAGAACGAGTCTTCGTTCTCGTTCACCGCGATCAGGCGCCGGCCGTTGATATCTTCTTCATAAATGTAATTCCCCTTGTTCCGGGGCATATCCGTCATGATATAAACCTGGTAACCCTCATCGGTGTATTGCAGCGATTGCATCCGGTCGGTATTGTACTTGAGCGTTTTCATGTCAAGATACCGGTATTCATTCCCCGCGGGAAAAGCAAGCTCTTCCACCAGGCTGTAATTGTATTCGTTGCCGATGATATTCCTGGGCTGCACGTTTCGGATCATGTTATCCCAGCGGCCGTTCTGCATGACCAGCACATGCAGGTTCCGGTAGGTGTCCGTCATGTAGTAATCCCCGCCGAGTATCCTGAAACTGACCTGGTGATGCGTATACCGCTGGCCCAGGTCGACCGAATTGGCTATCCTCCCTTCCACTGTGACCCGTGGCTCGTAAACCATAAACCGGCGGGTGAGGATGATATTTTCATCATCATCCGAATCAAGAAAAACCCTTAAAATGTAGTTGCCTGATTTGGTTATCCTTATATTCTCATTAGGAAAAGAAGCCTTGTAATTGATATAGGGAACCGTGGTGTTCAGGGAATATTTATAATCATTGATAAAATCATCGAAATAGCCGTTCAGGTATTCCATTTGCTGCAATTCCGACTTGTTCCAGTAAGCATCGCAATGGACCACCGTAAAGCGATATTGTTTATAGGTATCGTCAAGATCATCAAAAGAAAGGGTAAGCCTGTCACCGGAGAAAAGCTGGATGATCGGTGGGGAAAGCTCAAATCCCGTTTTATAAAGCAGAACTGTTTGTATGGTTTCCCTGTACACCGCGTTATCATTGCGCAAAAACCCGGAACGGTAATAGCTGTCATCCTGCGCAGCCGATACGAGGCTAAAAAGAGCAGCCACAGTGATCATCAGGTACCTTAGCCGTTGCATTTTTAACATAGTTCGCGGAATAAAATTTCCCTGCAAAGATATTCATTGTTGCAGCAATCCAACGCTTGATTTTACCAAACAAGAACTTCCCGGAGCGGAACTAACGTTATCTTTAAAAGTTTTGATCATCCTGTTTTTCTTTTCACAATAATTTGTAAACTTGCAAACCTGAAAATATAGATGATTTTTGATATGTCAGATGTGATCAAGATCAAAAAAGGCCTCACCATCAACCTGTTGGGAGAAGCCGAAAAAACCATTACTGAAATCAGCCCGAAGTACTGTGCCGTCAAGCCGCCCGATTTTATCGGCGTATTTCCCAAGTTGCTCGTTCAGGAAGGAGACGCAGTCAAAGCAGGGTCCCCTTTGTTTTTTGATAAATACCGTGACCGGATCTACTTTACCTCACCGGTCAGCGGTACGGTCAAAGAGCTCAGGAGGGGCGAAAAGCGGGTGCTTCTCGAAGTCGTTATCGAATCGGATGGCAAGGATGCCGCGGTTGATTTCGGAAAAGGCGACCCGAACAAGATGAGCCGTGAGGAGGTCATCGAAAAACTGCTTACCAGCGGTATCTGGCCGATGATCCGCCAAAGGCCCTATTCAATTGTCGCTGAACCATCGATCAAGCCCAAAGCAATATTTATTTCGGTTTTCGACACCGCACCCCTCGCGCCGGATTACGACCTGGTGGTTCATGGTTACGGCGAGGCGTTCCAGACCGGCATTGATGCACTGCTAAAACTGACCGATGGCAAAGTTCATCTTAATGTCCACGGCGACAGTACGCCTTCAAAGGTGTTCTCGAACTGTAAAGGGGTCCAGATCAATAAATTCTTGGGGAAACACCCGGCCGGTAATGTCGGAACGCAAATAGCATTCCTCGATCCGATCAATAAAGGGGATATCGTATGGTATCTGCGCCCGCAGGAAGTTCTTCACATCGGCAGGCTTTTCATTAACGGCAGGATTGACGGCACACAACTGGTCGCCCTGACCGGATCTGAAGTGAAGAGGCCCCACTATTTTAAGACGAAGCTGGGAGCCTCCTTAACTGACATGATCAAGGATAACCTGGTCAGCGACAACGTCCGCATAATCAGTGGCAACCCCCTGACCGGGAAAAAGATTGAGAAACAGGGTTATTTAGGTTTTTATGACTCACAGGTTTCAGTGATACCCGAGGGTGATCATTATGAGTTCCTTGGCTGGGCCTTGCCGGGATTGAACAAGTTCAGCTTTTCCCGCTCATTCTTTTCCTGGATAAAACCGGGGGCCAGATACCGGCTGGATACCAATTATAACGGCGGCGAAAGGGCTTATGTCATGACCGGGCAGTTTGAGAAAGTCTTCGGATGGAATATCTATCCCCTGCAACTCATCAAGGCAATATTAATTGAAGATATTGACGCCATGGAGAAACTCGGCATCTACGAGGTGGACGAAGAAGATTTTGCACTTTGCGAATTTATCGACACTTCGAAGACGGAGATCCAGGAGATCGTTCGCCACGGGCTGAACCTGATGCGCAAGGAAATGAGTTAACAGGCCCCCTCCCCTTAGTCCCCTCCCCCAAATGGGGGAGGGGAAACAGGGGTAGGGGCTGTCGAAAATAGAATATAGAATTTAGAATTTAATAGGAAATTGATGAAATCACTCAGAAACTTCCTGGACCGGGTAAAACCCCAGTTTGAAAAAGGAGGGAAATATGAAAAGTTACACTCGACATTCGAGGCTTTCGAGACTTTTCTGTTCGTTCCTAACAAGGTAACCTATGCGGGCAGTCATATCAGGGACGCCATTGATATGAAACGAACCATGACGGTGGTGATCATCGCGCTGATCCCGTCACTTCTTTTCGGGATTTACAATGTCGGCTACCAGCATTTTCTCTCCCATGGAGAAAGTGCCGGACTCTGGCAAATGTTCGGGTTCGGGCTGATCAAAGTGTTGCCGATCATTGTCGTCTCCTACGTGGTAGGGCTTGGTATCGAATTTGCCTTTGCCCAGGCAAGGGGCCATGAAGTCAATGAAGGCTTTCTTGTGTCAGGAATGCTGATCCCGTTGGTGATGCCTCCGGATGTACCCCTGTGGATGGTCGCCCTGGCTGTTGCCTTTGCGGTCATCTTCGGAAAAGAGGTGTTTGGCGGAACCGGCATGAATGTGCTGAATCCTGCCCTAACGGCACGGGCATTCCTGTTCTTTGCCTATCCGCAGGATATGTCGGGCGATAAAGTATGGATTGCTGAGAAAGCAGATGCTTTTTCCGGTGCAACCCCGCTCGGCCACGCCCTGGTCGGTGATTTTGACAAGATGCAGGCCCCGATCGATATGTTCCTGGGCTTTATTCCGGGATCAATCGGCGAAACCAGCGTATTGGCAATTCTGATCGGAGCGGTCATACTGATCGCCACTGGTATCGGAAGCTGGAAGATCATGGTGGCAACGGTCATCGGTACGCTGGGATTAGGATACTTCCTGAACCTGGTGGCGTTTAATGACTATATGGCCATGCCCGCCTATTATCATCTCATCATCGGCGGTTTTGCCTTCGGAACGGTCTTCATGGCCACCGACCCGGTCAGCGCAGCGCAAACCGACAGGGGGAAATGGATCTATGGCATCCTCCTGGGAATGCTGATCGTCATCATTCGTGTGTTCAACCCGGCCTACCCGGAAGGGGTGATGCTCGCCATATTGCTGATGAATGTCTTTGCCCCGCTGATCGATCATTACGTGGTGGAAGGCAATATCAAGAGGCGCCTGAAAAGGATGAAACCGGTCAAAGCCTGATAATTAAAACGAATAAATTCAGAAATCATGTACAGTAATTCATATGTGTTCCGGTATGCTGCCATCATGGTCCTGCTGGTGGCTGCTGTGCTTTCAGCCGCTGCACTGGTGCTTAAACCTGCCCAGGACCGCAATATAGCCGTGGCAAAAATGCAGGGCATTCTGGCAGCCGCTCATATCGAAGCAACGGCAAAGAATGCGGAAGAGCTTTATGCCGGTTCGATTACGGAAGAAATTGTCATCGATAAAAACGGCGAAGTCACCAGCCTGTACCGTAACGGTCAGTTCGAGACGGGTGACGTCAGGGCTTTCTATGTCGACCTGAAAAAAGAGCTCTATAACAAAGCAACAGGGAAAGATTTTAAGTTGCCGATCTACGTTGCCGATAAAAAAGGTGACCGGATCTACATCATTCCTTTGCTGGGAAGAGGGCTATGGGGGCCGATTTACGGAAATATTGCCCTCGGAGGGGATTTCAATACGATCAAGGGAGCCACGTTCGGACATGATAAGGAAACGCCCGGACTGGGTGCTGAAATAGAACTGGATTTCTTTGAAAATCAATTTATCGGGAAAAAGATACTCGATGACGCCGGCAATTTCACCTCGGTAAAGGTAGTCAAAGGAGGTGCTGCCGTATTACCGCCCCAGGAACAGATCCACGGAGTGGATGCGATATCCGGTGGCACTATCACAAGCAACGGGGTTTCGGAAATGCTGAAGTCGAACCTTGAAAATTATATTGGTTACATCAATAAGCATAAAAATATATGAGCACGGAGAATACAGTGAAAGAACCCTTGTTTTCGCCGAAAAACAGGAAGCTGCTTACCAACCCGCTGAATATTGATAACCCGATCACGGTCCAGGTGCTGGGCATCTGTTCTGCACTGGCTGTGACGGCAAAACTGAAACCGGCCTTCGTTATGGCCCTCTCGGTGATCGCCGTTACCGCGCTGGCCAATGTCGTCATCTCTGTCCTGAGGAATGGCATACCGCCACGGATCAGGATCATTGTTCAACTGGTCGTGATCGCCGCCTTGGTGATATTGGTCGACCAGGTGCTCAAAGCCTACGTTTACGACGTCAGTAAACAATTGTCGGTTTTCGTTGGCCTTATTATCACCAATTGTATCATCATGGGACGCCTTGAAGCCTTTGCCATGGCCAACAAACCCTGGCCCTCGCTGCTCGATGGCATCGGTAACGGGATAGGCTACGGATGGGTGCTGCTGGCCGTCGGGTTTATCAGGGAATTATTCGGCTCGGGCTCGCTCTGGGGCTATCATATCATTCCCCAAAGCTTTTATGATATCGGTTATAAAAATAACGGGTTCATGATCCTGCCCCCTATGGCCCTGATCATTGTCGGAGCGATCATCTGGATCCAGCGATCAAGGAATAAACAACTTATCGAAGAAAAGTAGTTCTTAACGGAAAAAATAAAGAATATGCATCTTCAGGAAACATTAAATATATTTGTCAAGTCGATATTTGTCGACAATATGATCTTTGCCTACTTCCTGGGTATGTGCTCATACCTGGCTGTATCAAAGACCGTTAAGACTTCTGTTGGACTCGGTATTGCTGTGATTTTTGTGCTGGGCATCACTGTCCCGGTCAACTATCTTATCCAGGATTACCTGCTTGCACCGGGAGCGCTGAGCTGGCTCAACGTGAGCTTTGCTGATGTAGACCTGGGCTTTCTTAGCTTTATCATGTTCATTGCCGTGATCGCTTCCATGGTCCAATTGGTGGAAATGGTCATAGAGAAGTTCTCTCCGGCACTGTACAATTCACTGGGCATCTTCCTCCCCCTGATCGCGGTGAACTGTGCCATCCTGGGCGGTTCGCTGTTCATGCAGGAACGGGAATATCCGTCGTTACTTCAGGCTACATCATTCGGACTGGGATCGGGCATCGGATGGGCACTGGCCATCATCGGCATTGCCGCCATTCGTGAAAAACTGCGTTATTCCAATGTGCCCGCTCCATTACGGGGCCTGGGGATCACTTTCATCATCACCGGGCTGATGGGAATTGCTTTTATGAGTTTTCTCGGTATTAAACTGTAAACCCAAAATATTTACGTGGCTATGACATTACTGTTTATGGGAATCGGTGCAATAATTCTGACCAGCATGGTTGTCTTCCTGGTCGTGATCATCCTCCTGGTGGCCGTCTTGCTTTATGCAAGAAAGAAACTCACCCCCCAGGGTGAAGTAAAATTAACGATCAACGAAGATAAAGAACTGACGGTCCAGCCGGGATCAACCCTGCTTTCTACCCTGTCGACACAGGGCATCTTCCTGCCTTCAGCCTGTGGTGGAGGAGGTACCTGTGCCATGTGCAAATGCCAGGTACTGGAAGGCGGCGGCAGCATTCTCCCTACGGAGACCGGATATTTCTCAAGAAAAGAACAACAGGATAACTGGCGGCTGGGTTGCCAGGTGAAAGTCCGCGAGGACATGAAGATCCATGTTGATCCGCATATTTTCGGCATCAAGAAATGGGAATGCGAGGTCATCTCAAACCGCAACGTAGCTACGTTTATTAAAGAATTCGTGGTGAAACTCCCGGAAGGGGAGCACCTGGAATTCAAATCCGGCGGCTATATCCAGATAGACGTTCCTGCCTGCGAGGTGGATTATGGTAAAGATATTTTCGTGGAGGAAGAATACAGGGATGAATGGGATAAGTACAAGATGTGGGACCTGAAGATGAAAAATCCCGAGCCCATCTTCAGGGCATACTCGATGGCCAACCACCCGGCAGAAAGCAATATCATCATGCTGAACATCCGCATTGCCACTCCTCCCTTTGACCGTAAAACGGGCGGATTCATGAATGTGAACCCGGGAATTTGCTCTTCGTTCGTGTTCTCAAGGAAGCCTGGCGACAAAGTCACGATCTCCGGGCCTTATGGTGAGTTCTTCATCAAGGATACCCGCAGGGAAATGATGTTTATCGGTGGAGGCGCCGGTATGGCCCCGATGCGTTCGCATATTTTCGACCAGTTCCGGACTAAGAAAACCGACCGCAAAGCTACCTTCTGGTACGGTGGGAGGTCGATGCGGGAATTGTTCTATATTGATGAATTCCAGGAGATTGAAAAGAATAACCCCAACTTCAAATTTCATGTGGCATTGTCTGAGCCTAAAGCGGAAGACAACTGGAAAGGCTATACCGGGTTTATACACCAGGTCATTATCGATAATTATCTGAAGCAGCATCCTGAGCCGGAAGAGATTGAATACTACCTCTGCGGCCCGCCCATGATGAACCAGGCCGTTCTTAAAATGCTCGACGATTACGGCGTACCCCAGGAAATGATCGCTTTCGACGATTTCGGCGGGTAGAGAATATATCTTCATTTTTATAAGCCAGGCTCGGTTAAGACTTGAACTGAGGATGTCTCAAAGGTCAGGATCTCTGTTGGTAACCATTCTGAAGATTCCAACTCCAACGGGTAAATCCGTTGGTTCCAAGATCGTTACAAATTATAAACCGACGGATTTACCCGTCGGAGTTTCGAAATAAATGGAAGTTATAGACTTTTGAGACAGCCTCTTGCAATAAGATTAAGTCTCTTTATTTTTTAATGAATGAATTCCCGGCATTATAATTGATAAGAATATTTGACCAAACATTAATACTATGAAAAAGATCTTTTTATTAACGCTTATCTCTTATTTTACTATTTTGAATCTCTCTTTTTCCCAGGACATCATTTATAAAACCGATGGTTCCAAAGAGGAGGTCAAAGTGACCATGATCGGGGACAAGACCATTCAGTATAAAAAGTTCAACAATCCGGACGGCCCCGTTTACACGGCCGGGAAAAATGAGATCATGCTCATTACTTACGAAAATGGAGAGTATGAAACCTTTTCCGGTAACAGGGAAGATTTAATTAAAGAAGATCAGCCGGATCTTCACACTGATTTCGCTCGGAATATTATCTCATATCACCTTTTTGACCTGGTTTTCGGGGATTTTGCCTTCTCCTACGAACGAATCTTCGCCAATGGCCAGGTCAGTGTAAAGATCCCTGTTGCGTTCGGATATGATTATTATAATGATACGTATGATTTTAACAATGTTTTCTACTCCGGGATCGGGGTGAACTTTTATCCCACAGGGCAGGGCAAATGGAGATACTTCATGGGGCCGCATGTAAGAATTGGCCTTGGACAGGAATGGGACTGGGTATATTATTACGATGAAAATGGCAATTATCTTTACGATGAAGAAGTGGAAGACCAGGGTATTTATACCAAGTTTTTTGTTGATAATGGCATTGCATTTACCCCTGTTAAGAATTTCAGTATATCTGCCATTGCCAGTATTGGAGTAAGGTACTTTCCCCAGGCGGCCTATAACGATGATGTCGTCAGAACTGACGGCGCTTTTTCCCTGAATATTAGTTACAGGTTCTAAAAATTACTTATGAAGATTTTCATCCAGGGGATTACAGCAGTAGCTATTCTTTTTTTGTATTCCTGTTCTGTTCCCCCGAAGAAAGTAATGTTCCAGGGCCAGGCCCAGGGGACCTACTATGCTGTGACCTATTTCGACGGGAAAGGAAGGAATTATCAACCTCAGATCGATTCGATCCTGAAAGCTTTCGACCTTTCAGTTTCCATGTGGTCTCCCGGATCCATTATAACCAGGATGAACAACGGGGATACACTGGTCAGGGCCGACGAATGGTTTGCCGATATTTTCAGGAGATCAGAAGCGATCGCTGTCAGTACGGATGGCGCCTTTGATTTCACGGTCGGTCCACTGGTGAATGCGTGGGGATTTGGTTTCAAAGGGAAAATCAAAATGGATGATAAGAAAGTGGACAGCCTGCTGCAATTCGTCGATTTTCACAAAGTCAGCATGGATGACCGGGGTTTTGTCAGTAAACCTCAGGGTTTCCGGTTCGATTTCAACGCCATAGCCCAGGGATACTCGGTAGATGTCATAGGGAAATTTCTAGTTTCCCGTGGAATCGAAAACTACCTGGTCGACATCGGCGGAGAAGTGCTGGGGAAAGGTAAGAAGCCGGATGGAAGTTCCTGGGTGGTAGGCATTGAAAATCCGTCCACTGACAGCCTTTCGGAACGTTCGCTGAATGCCCGTGCCCGACTGGATGACAAAGCCCTTGCCACTTCGGGCAATTACAGGAAATACTATGAGGAAGACGGCATCCGTTATTCCCATACGATCGATCCAAGGACCGGATATCCTGTCAGGCATACCCTGCTCAGCGTCTCGGTGCTCGCCGGGGATTGCGCCACCGCCGACGGCTATGCAACGGCTTTTATGGTCATGGGATTCGAAAAAGCAAAGGAATTCGTGGAAAAACGGAACGACCTGGAAGCGTATTTCATCAGCTCATCCGCCGATGGACTTTACCAAACCTACGAGACACCCGGATTCAAAGCGATCCTGGAAAACCAGTAACCGGACTTTAGACTAAAGACTAAAGACTAAAGACTTAAGACTTGTTTCTGCAGCTTTCCCCTCCGTCGCCATTCCCGCACGAGCAACCGAAACGCTCACCCGTGCCCGGGTCTACGCTTGAACAGCTTTTCTTGAATTCTCCGTTCTTCGTTAATAAGATCTTGATAGCGAAACCGGCAAACGCCAGTCCGACAAGGACTATCGAGACGATTAAAATGTTGAGCAACATATCGTTAAATTCTAGATTTTAAATTTTAAATTTTAAATTCGTGATCCAATTACCAAAGACTAATGACCAAAGACTAATGACCAAAGACCTAAGACCCGGGACCTAACCGCCGGACGAACTCCGAAACAACAATGCCCGCAGCAACGGAGGCGTTCAGTGACTCGGCGCCGGTAGAAACAGCCGGTATTCCCAGTCTGCCGGTCACAAGCGGCAGATATTCCCCACGGATGCCCTGTGATTCGTTGCCGATCATGACCGCTGCAGGAAATAACAAATTGGAGCGGTAAATGTTTTCTCCATCCGGCGTCGTCCCGTAAATCTTCCATTTCGGTCCGAGATCATTCAATAAATCCTTGATCTCCAAATACCTCACATTTATCCTGCAAATGGAACCCATGGTGGCCTGCACGACTTTAGGATTGTAAACATCAGCAGTATCTTCGGAGCAGAAAACTTGCCTGATGCCGAACCAGTCTGCCGTCCGGATGATCGTTCCCAGGTTGCCGGGGTCCTGTATCCTGTCAAGGATCAGGATAAGTTGCGGTGAGTCGTCCGGCAATGCATCGGTCGGTTCCCGGTAACTTACCAGCGCCAGCACCTCATTCGGGGTGACCAGGTTGCTGATCTTGCCCAGTTCTTGCGGTGTAATCTCTTGCAGATCAATGTCTTTATCGGTCACCAATTTGCGGTTTTCCAGGATCCATTCAGGCGTAGCGAATATTTTCTGAACCAGTAAATTGCTGTTTATAAGTTCACCGGTCAACTTGACGCCTTCGGCTAAAAAGGTACGGTTTGCATCACGAAACTTTTTCAGCCGGAGTGAATGAAGGTATTTGACCTGGTTCCTGGACAGCATGGCCGGTTTAGTAGGTTTTTGTCATCGAAACCGGGATACAGAGCGTAAAGTCTGCCAGGTTTATATTCTCTTCAGTGAGTTCGTCCAGGCTATCCTGTTCCACCGAGGCGATGGTCATGATCTTTAGGTCAGGCCTGGCTTGTTTGATATACCAGACAATGCCTTCATAATTATTCGTATGATAAGTACCGTTGTAATGAATAAAAAGATCGCCCTTTTTATAATTTTTGAGGATGAAATGGGCCATTGTCGCATCTTTCACGGCCTGTGCCCTGGCGATGTTCGGAGTGACATGACTCGAAGTTCCTCCCATCATTTCGATCATGTTTTTATAACCGGGCAGTTCCGGGTCGTAGGCAACCGGAAGAGGCGGCAGAAATGCCTTGGCTTCCCGGCTTAGACTGTCCAGGCCTTCAAAACCTGAACGGTTCACCAGCGCGGCATATCGCCTGGGTATATTCGTGGCGATGAAGCGTAATTTGTTTTCATTGGCAAATTCCACTAACGGCTTGTAATCGGTTTTATAATTGTCCCAGAGCTTGGTTTCAGTTTCGAATGTTTTTACTTTCATTTTACCGGCGAGATATTCATCGATGATCACCTGGTCATCGGTTTCGAACATCTCAGCACCGAGGATCAGAGTGGCCTTCTTTTCAGCATAAAGGTCCTTTGTCAGCTCCAGTTCCAGCCAGTGACAGATCGGGGAATTATGCAGTTCGCCAAAAAAAACGATGTCGGCTTTTAATGCATTTTTTAAAACCTCTTCATAATCAGTTGATTTTCCCTTAGAATCAAAAAAGCGGCACGCCGGTTTATCTGATTTCATTGCGGTCCCTGCAAAAAGGACTATCATTGCGAGTAAATGTATTCTTTTCATGTTTTTTCTGCTTCAAGCCTCAAGCCTCAAGCCTCAAGCTCTTTATTATTATTTAAATTATCTCACAACTAATAGCTTGCAGCTTGCAGCTTGCGGCTTGTAGCTATTTCCGTTTTTTCAGTTTCTCCATCATAAACATCAGCGGCAGCAGGCTCTCGATGCCTTCCATTACCTGTACGAGCCCGTTGGCGCCTCCCATGATCACCCTGAGTTTCCGGCCATGCCGGTTTTCATGTTCAGCCATCACCTGGCGGCACGATCCACAGGGTGTGACGGGTTTGTCGAGCCTGAAGTCATCGGACATAGCATAAATCGCGATGGCTTCGACCGGAACATCGGGAAACTGAGCCTGGGCGTAAAACAATACCACCCGCTCAGCGCAAAGGCCCGACGGGTATGCAGCATTTTCCTGGTTGCTCCCGCTGAGAATCTGGCCGGTGGCCAGTCTCGCCGCCGCTCCGACCTTGAATGACGAATAAGGCGAATAGGAACTGCCTGTGGCCCTTATCGCCAGGTCAAGCAACTCGCGATCCGCCGCCAATAGTTCTTCAGGCGAATTAAACTCCTCAATTTTTATGTGAAGATACTTCTCCATTTTAAATCAAAAAACCCCAAAACCCCAAATCCCCAAATCCCCAAATCCTCAAATCCTCAAATCCTCAAATCCCTGGATCCTATTCCTTCTTCTTCGTCCTGATCGTCCCATCCAGGATTGCCAGGTAGGTTTCGCTTCCCCGCAGCACCTCGATGGCTTTTTTAATCTCAGGATCATCACTCAGTGATGCTATGATACGGCCTTTCTGATAATAATAACGGCTGATGATCTCGTCTTTCAAGATCATCTTAATTTCGTCCTTGTACGTGATCAGGTCGGCGCTTTTATCATGTAAGATTCTGGATTTTAAGGTATTGTATTCCTCCTGGATGGCGTCGAAATAGTTTTCCTTTTCCGCATCGGTCTTAAGCTTTTCCAGCGCTTCTTCACTGGCGGTCTGATAATCATACGTCTTATCCTTCAGGAAAGCGATCAGTTCGTTGTATGTCTCCTCATCAATCTCAATTTCCTCCGGTGCAGGAACACTGCTGTGCTTTGATGCATAAAGGTTTGCGAAATCAAACAATAAATACTTGGTTATAAGGGTTTGAGTAATTTTGCTCAGTTTGAGCGGGTCCATATTAATATCCGGCTCAATCCCTCCACCGTCAAAAACAGGCCTTCCATTATTAGTTTTAAATTCCGAGATCAGCGAATCAGGTATTTTACCCGAGTTACCATTCTCGTCTTTATGGAAATAATCAACTGACTGGATGCACCTGCCGCTGGGAATGTAATATTTGGCGACGGTGATCTTCACCTGGGAATTATAAGTCAGTGGAATTACGTTCTGCACCAGGCCTTTACCGTAGGTCCGCTGCCCGATGATCACACCTCGGTCGAGGTCCTGAATTGCGCCGGCAACAATTTCGGAAGCCGAGGCGCTGTTTTTATCCACCAGGACAGCCAGCGGAATTTCTTTATCTACAGGCGCCATTCTTGTAAAATGATCCTGGTTTTTTGATGATATTTTTCCTTTGGTGCTGACAATCAATAACTTTTCATCAACGAAAATATTGCAGATATTCACGGCTTCATTGAGCAGTCCTCCGCCATTTCCTCTTAGGTCAATGATTATTCCTTTCAGCTCATTATTATTTTTAAGCTCGATGAATGTTTTTTTAACCTCGCTGCCGGCATTCTGCGTGAAATTTGACAGCTTGATATAGCCGATTCCGCCGGGCATCATTCCGGAATATGGGATATTGGGAATTTTAATCTCTTCGCGGATGACTTTGACCGGCATCGGATCATCAATCCCAAGCCTTCCGATCAGCAGGTTCAATTCGACTCCAGGCTGTCCTTTGAGGATATCACTGACCTCATCCGAATTTTTATTTTTCATCGATTTCCCATTGATCTCAATGATCTTATCACCTGCCACCAGGCCGGCTTTTTGGGCTGGAAAGCCTTCATACGGTTCGGAGATCACCACGAATTCACCGCTTTTATGTATAAGCGCCCCGATGCCGCCATACTGACCGGTGGTGAGCATTTTATAGTCCTCTGCATTCGATTCGGGAATGTAAACGGTATACGGGTCAAGCGTTTCCAGCATTGCCTCAATGGCCGTTTCCGTTAATTCCCCCGGTTTGATCTCTTCCGCATAATTCTTATCCAGTTCCTTGATGAGGGTTGCATAAATGTCGAGGTTCTTGGAAATCTCGAAATTATTATCGGTCTGACCGAAAATTACGTTGTATGAAGCCAGCATACAGATGGCTGCAAGGAACAGACTATTACGTAATATTTTCATAAGTGTTTTATTATTCAGACAAAGAAGGTGAAGGATTGTTCAGGTTATTATCAATTTCTTTGATTAAACGATTAAAAGCCGCTTTTATTTTAATCTCCAATTCTTCATGCGGCAGGTGCACACGGGCTGTATAAATGATCGCAAGCACGCCCTGCTGTTGGCTTCTGTCAAGGTGTTCATAAAGCTCGTGTTTATTTAACCGGTAAAGCTCCCTGATCTGTCGCTTGATCCTGTTACGATCGACAGCAAGCCGGAAAGTTCTTTTTGTAACAGTTATCAGTACCTGGACGGGAAAACCGCTATCCAGGGCAGCTGGAAGCCACAAAATTTTAAAAGGGTAAGCAAAGAATGAATTACCTTCAGCGAACAGTCGGTCTATAAGCTTTTTTTTTCTTAGAATTTCATCTTTCCTGAAGGAGAAGAATGACATAGTTGATCACTTCGTTTTTTTCAGATTTTTCTGCAAATACTCTTCAATGGCCATGGTCATTGAGGGTGCAGTCTTGGTCGGTGCCTCGATGTTCAGCATCAGGCCTGCATCAATGACCGCTTTACTGGTTGTCGGTCCGAATGCTCCAATCACGGTGCTGTTTTGCTTGAATTCCGGAAAATTCTTAAAGAGGGAAGCGATCCCTGAAGGGCTGAAAAAGATCAGCATGTTGTACTTATTGATGTCCAGGTGTGAAAGATCACTTGCCAGGGTCTTGTAAAAGATCCCTTTTGTGTAATTTATTTCACCGTCATCAAGCATCTTTGAAATACTTGCTTTATGGATATCTGAGCAGGGGAGGAGGTATTTTTCATCCTTATGCTTCCGGATGATTTCCATGAGGTCTTCGAAATTTTGTTTTCCGTGGAATATTTTCCGTTTACGGTACTGAACATATTTCTGCAGGTAAAACGCCGTTGACTCGCTCATGCAGAAGTATTTCATCGTCTGGGGAATATCCGCCCGGAGTTCTTTTGCCATCCTGAAATAATGATCCACTGAATTGCGGCTGGTGAAAATCACAGCAGAATAATCCAGCAGGTTGATCCTTGCCTGTCGGAATTCTTTGGAAGGGATTCCCTCAACTTTAATAAATTTGAAGAATTCAATCGAAACATTATACTTTCTGGTAAGGTCACCGTAGGGTGATTTCTCAAAGTCGGTCGGCTGAGGTTGCGATACCAAAATGTTCATCAATGCCTTTTAATTCAAATTGTTAGTACTGCATCTATCAACTACAACCATTTTTTCACACTCAGGAGAAAAAATATTTGCTTAGAAATTTCGCGGCGAATGCAAGGGGCAAAATTTCGAGGGTGCAAAGGTACAAAAATAAATGAAACAATGAAAATTTTGGATCAGATAAACCGATAGCGATCCCGCGTATGAATCTTAATCCTAAAATCAGCAGGACCAGGGCCCCTGCCAGGTAGAGAAACAGTTGATAATGGGTGTATGTTATCAGCAATAAAAGCGGCAACAACAATATTCCCAATACGAGATTGTATATCAGGATGTTCTGTATGTATTCCCGGGCCGTCTCAGGATTCTTGAAGGTAATGCTGATCAGCCAGATTGCCAGGATCTTGAGAATGGAGTAGGCAATGTAAATACCGAGGAACTCCGCGAAGATCAAAAAAGTAATGATCCCTTGCGAAGATCCTGGCGAGAGGATTTCAGCCGTTTCATAGAACAGAAGGGTCAGGGAAATGACAAAGATCGACAGCAACGGGAAAAAACTGCGGTGGGAATATACCGGGCTTTCCCGGATCATTTGCACCGCGACCGATCTTTTTAATATGGATGAACCCAGCAGTTTAAGTCTTTTTTCATGATAATACCTCGTAATGGTCAGGATGGCAAAACCGGCCAGGATCATCCAGAATATCCAGTCATCTTTAATCCCTGGCATCGATAATGGCTGCAGCATCAAATCCGGAGGGGCAGTGAACAGGAAGGGAAAAGGCCCTTCGGAAGCGTCATGGCAGCGTTCCCAGATCATGGGATCCAGGAATTCGCTGACCGACCTTCCCGGCGCGTAAAGGATGCTATCGGCTGCTGTTTCCGTCAAGTTTTGTTATTTCACGGCAAAATTAGAGAAAAGAAAGCATCGTAAATGGCAGATTAGTATATTTGCCTAAATCCATTACTAAAAACTAAAAATATCATGTTCAATTTTATCATCTTCGGCCCCCCGGGTTCAGGCAAAGGAACACAATCGGTTCGCATAGCGGAAAAGTACAAACTGGTCCACATCTCGACCGGTGATATATTCAGGCGTGAAATTAAAAACCAGTCCCCGCTTGGGATCAAAGTACAACGAATCATTGAGAACGGCGAACTGGTCCCCGACGAATTATTGGTGGATATCCTGCGATCAGCGCTGCAGCAGGCTGGTAATCCCGCCGGATTTGTATTCGACGGCTTTCCACGGACAATCCGCCAGGCGGAAGACCTTGACAAGCTGCTCAGTGAAACCGGCGACAACGTTTCGCTGGTCCTGGCTCTTGACGTCGATGAAGAAGAGGTCGTCACCAGGCTTTTAAAGCGTGCACAACTGGAAGGCCGTAAAGATGATACGGAAGATGTCATCCGCAACCGGATGAAGGTTTACCATGCTCAAACCACTCCATTGATGGAGTATTATAATAAGCAGGGTAAGTTTGTTTCAATTCATGGCGTTGGAACTATCGATGATATTTTTGCAGGGATCTGCAAGATCATCGACAGGCACCAGGCCTAAACCAGATCGAGGGAGACACTCACCCCGGTATCCTGGTTGAACACCACCTTGAAGCCGAGTTTCTTGAAAACGGAGATCATGGCCTGGTTGTCCTTTGTGGTTTCGGCCGCAACACGTTTCAGGTGCCACTGGCGGGCAATCTCCACGCAATATTCCGTTAAAAGCGTTCCCAGTTCTTTCTTTTGCCATGCATCCGAAATAAGAACGGCATACTCGACCGTTTCATGATCCAGGTCGGCTATCAGCCTGCCCACTCCAATCAACTTCTTTTTACCTTCCTCGATGATTTCCGCAACGATAGCTATCTCCCTGGCGTAATCGATAAAGCAGAATTGCGTTGCGATTTCGTGTGAATCATAATGGAAATTATACCGGAACCTTGAATAGATCGATTCTTTGGAACAACTGCCCAGTAATTCCAGCCACATCGGCTCGTCTTCCGGTTTAATGGGCCTGAGCAGAATGGATGATCCGTCGGCCAGCTTAGCGGGCTTGGTATATTTATCCGGATAAGGATGGATTAACAGGTGTGAAAACTGCGGCAGGTCTTTCCCCAGCAGATCCTGGTCAATTACAATTCTGGCGTCCAGGGCCATGACATCATTGGTCCCTACCAGAAGAGGATTGATATCCAGCTCGGTAATTTCAGGATAATCGGCTGCAAGATAGGACAGCCTGATAATGACTTCGATCAGCTTTTCGATATCTTTTTCCGGTGCCCCGCGGTAGCCTTTCAGGAAAGGATAGATTTTTAATGATTTGATCATGGTCCTGGTAAGTCTTTCATTTAGCGGTGGAAAAGCCAGTTTCGTGTCCTGGAAAACTTCCGCTCCGACACCCCCCATTCCAACCAGCAAAACGGTGCCGAAAATCGGGTCTTTCTTGATCCCGAGGATCATTTCCGTCGCATCTTTCAGGTTGACCATCGGTTGGATAGTAACGCCCTCGATAACTGCTTCAGGCATTTTTTCCTTTATGCTGCGCGTCATATTTTTAAAATTGTTCCAAACACCGTCTTCATCCTTGATGTTCAGGATTACGCCACCCACATCCGATTTGTGTGTAATATCGGGTGAATGGATCTTCATGACCACGGGATAGCCGATCGAGTTGGCAATATCGGCAGCTTCTATAGCTGATTTAGCAACAACGGGACGTGTTGTCGGGATTCCGTAAGCTGCAATGAGGGCTTTGGAAATGTCTTCCGAAAGGATCCTTTCTTTCGTGAAATGTTGCTCCACGAATTCCTTTCTGACTTTGGCCCTGTCGAGGGTAAATGACACAGGGAAATCCTTCGGGGTCTCAAACAAACCGTCCAGATTCTTCGAATAACTTGCCAGGGTCATAAATGCCCTGATCGCGTCTTCGGGCGTATCATAGGTGCTGAGGCCGTGTTTGTTGAAGATACTGATCCCTTCCCGCATGCTTTCTCCTCCCAGCCAGGCTGCCATGATCGGTTTAACGGTATGTTCCGATAATTTGGCGATCTCGAGGGCGGTGGCAGTCGGGTTGGTCATTGCCTGCGGGGTCAGGATAACCAGCACGGCGTCGACATCAGGGTCTTCCAGGACTATTTTTGTTGCCGTGGCAAATCGTTCCGGGGGAGCATCCCCCAGTACGTCAACCGGGTTGCCGTGCGACCAGAAAGGAGGCAGGTAATCGTTGAGTTTCTTCATGGTCGCTTCGGAGAGATTGGTCAGTTTTCCGTTCATGGAGATCAGTGCATCGGTGGCCATGACACCGGGGCCTCCTGCATTGGTAATGATAGCAAGGTTCCTTCCTTTGGGAATATTGCGCTGCGCCATAAGTTCCGTGAAATTGAAGATGTCGCCGATATCAAATACGCGGGCCACGCCGGCACGCTGGAAGACCGCGTCGTAAACGGCGTCTTCGGATGCCATGGCGCCTGTATGTGATGCTGCCGCAGCGGCCGATTCCGGGTACCTTCCGGCTTTATAGACGATGATCGGCTTTTTGCGTGCAAATGCACGGGCAGCCGTCATGAACTGACGTGCTTTAGTAATGGATTCGACATAAAGGACAATTGAACGCGTATTGGGGTCCTGGCCAAACAGGTCGATCAGGTCGCCAAAACCGACATCCATTGTATTACCGATGGATACGAAGTAGGAGAACCCGATATTTTCCTCCCTGGCCCAATCGAGCGCTGAAGTGCAGAGTGCGCCGGACTGGGAAATGAATGCCACGTGTCCTTTCTTGACCGTGCCGGAAGCGAAGCTGACGTTCATGTTATGACCTGGAACGATGATACCCAGGCAGTTAGGTCCGATTACCCTCATGCCGGGAAATTTGGCTACTTCTGCCATGACTTCCTGTTCCAGTTTCCTTCCTTCAGGACCGGTTTCTTTAAATCCGGCCGAGATAATGATGATCCCGAGAATTCCTGTTTCACCGCATTCCCTGATCAAACCGGGAACGGTCTTGGCGCCGGTACAAATAACGGCCAGGTCGGGCACTTTCGGAAGGTTCTTGACCGACGGATAGCAGGGGATCCCCATCACTGCTTCATGCTTGGGATTGATTGGGTAAACAACCCCCTGGAAACCTCCGCCTACTAAGTTTTTAAGCGTAATACCACCCACGCTGTTCGGATCATTCGATACCCCGATGATCGCGATGCGCTGTGGCCTGAATATCTTTTGCAAAGTCTTAACTGCCATGATTTTTATTATTAATAAGTTATAAAAAAAAAGCCATTTTTAGCGTGGCACAAAGGTAGTTTTATTTTGTGAAATTATTAACAGTGTAGGAAAAATTAGTGCGGGATCTTGGGTCTTTGGTCTTAGGTCTTTAGTCTATAGTCTTTGGTCTTTAGTCTTTAGTCTTTAGTCACAAGACCAAGGACCAAAGACCAAAGACCAAAGACCAAAGACCAAAGACCAAAGACCAAAGACCTAAGACTATAGACTAAAGACTTTAGACCAAAGACTTCTTATAAACGCGGTGTACCTTGATTACCTCGCCACCCATCTTCTCCATTTCTGCCCGGACCTTGTAATTTTCCTCGAGCTCCAGGTGGCTGTGGATGTTCCGGATTCCTCTCCGGGTGGCGGCTTCGAGCATTTTAACTCCCATAAGGACGTCGATACCGGTTCCCTGGTGAGATTTCTTAATTCCACCAATCATCAATACGATGGAATCTGTCCTTTTCATCTCTTTTAATACCCGGAAGATCCCGAAAGGAAAAAGCCTGCCTTTGGTTTTCTGAAGGGCCGGGCCTATATCAGGAAGGGCAATGAAGAATGAGATCGGCAACCCATTATCGGTCACAATGATTGTAAAATCCACATCCAGGATCATCATGTAATCGTCGGCGAATTTTTTCATCTCCTCTTCATCCATCTCATAAGAGCCGAAGATCTCCCGGAACGTTTCATTGATGAGCCGCATGACCGGCATGATATATGGCTTCAGGTCTCTTTTTGATTTCAACTGCACACACTGAATACCTGGTTTCCTGCTGACACGATTATAAATGCGCTGGTAGAAATCAGGTATTTTATCCGGCACCGGGATCATGTATTCAAAGAGGTCGACTTCCTTGTTAAAACCTTCTCTTTCAACCAGATCAATATAGTAAGGGGCATTATAAGGAGCAAGAATCGCGGCCCTGATATCAAATCCATGGATAAGCAGCCCTTGCGGGTCCTTGTCGGAAAACCCGAAAGGTCCGATGATCTCGTCCATGCCTTTTGCCCGGCCCCATTCCTCAATCGCATTGATCAGGGCATGGGCTGCTTCATGATCGTTTATGCAATCGAATTTAAAAAACCTGGCCCTCTTCTTTCCTGTCTGTGCGTTGTTGACATGATGAATGATCCCCATGATCCGTCCGACCGGCTTTCCGTCCCGGTAAGCAAGAAACATGATGGTATCGTTGTTGCGGAGGGTTTTGTTTTTTTTTAAATCGTGGAAGTTCTTTTCATCAAAGATGATCGGGGGTAGCCAATACGGATAATTTTTATACAAACGGAACGGAAACAGGATAAATTCCTTTAGTTCCCCGCGCGTTTTGACTTCCTTCAGTGTCAAAGCAGTTGTGTGCGTTTACGCTTTCTTAGCGACCGGTTTGACCAGCGAGATAGTGAACACGGCAAGAATGCACAGGATGCCGCAGATGGTGAATGCAAGGGGGAAATTACCCATGTCACCAAGTTTTCCGCCCATGATCGGACCAAATATCCCACCGATGGCATAAGCCAGGAATACCCATCCATAGTTCATCCCGACATATTTTGTCCCGAACGTGTCGGCCGTGATGGTCGGGAAGAGCGCGAAGTTGCCTCCGAAATTGAAACCGATCAGCATGGCAAACAGGTACAGCGTGTATTCATTACCGGCCATCCACTGGAACAGAAATACAAAGACGCCTTGAGTGGCTGCCATAATAATTATTGAAAGTTTCCTCCCGATCTTATCGCTGATCATACCCCACATAATCCTTCCAAGTCCGTTGAACAAGGCGAAAAATACCGCCATGGCCAGGGTTGCCGCCGAGCTGGCCACTTCCGGGCTGACACCGTGCTCCTGCAGGGCTTGCATGGGCCATAGTTTCATAAGGCCGATGCTCATGAGGCCTGCACTGGCACCAAAGGCGAAAGTGAGGAGGATGAGGTAGAATTGCGGTGTACGCAGCATCTGGCCGCTCGTGTAATCGATCGAACCGGCGACCGGTTTGGCAGCAGTGCTTTCAGGAGGTTTCCAACCCTCGGGTTTCCAACCGTCCGGGGGAAAGACCATCCACATGCTACCGATCAGTACAAGCACCAGGTAAGCGATACCATAGGCAATAAACACCCCGGAAATGCCCAGGCTTTTAATAAGTTCTCCGCCGCCCAGCGGGCCGAGCTTGTCAGCCAGTGTCATCCAGATCGTGGCGCCGAACCCGAAGCCGGCTACAGCCAGACCGGTGATGAGACCTTTTTTGTCAGGGAACCATTTGATCCCCACAGCAATAGGAACTACATAGCCGATCCCGATCCCGGCTCCGCCGATAACTCCGACGAAAAGAAGTGTCGTGGTAAAGTTCTCGGCACCGAAAATACCTGCAAGGATGTAACCGAGTCCCAGAACAATCCCGCTGAGCATGGCCAGCCTTTTTGGCCCCACCTTGGGATGCTGCAGAAAACGACCTGCAATGACCATTACGATGGCGAAGAATGCCAGTCCTGCGGAAAAGACGATCTGTGTCTGGGCCTTGGTCCAGCCGGCTTCCACAAGTCCCTTGGTATAGACTGACCAGGCGTAGATCGCACCCAGCGCAAGCTGGATAAGGATTGCACCGATAACGACAAAGTTTCGGTTTTTTATTGTCTTAGACATGATTTGTATATTTAAAGGTTGATTTGGTTTAGGAGATCATAAGGAAGAAATATACCGCGGAGGCGCGAAGGCGCAGGAATCGATGATCCTTCTGCGCCTCAGTGCCTCTGCGGTTAATGGAGCTGCTAGCGTTTCACTTCGACTTTCGCGCCGCGGATGATTTCTTCCACGACACCCGGGTCGAGCAGGGTGGAGGTATCACCAAGACTTGTGGCATCACCTTCGCCGATCTTTCTGAGAATGCGGCGCATGATCTTACCTGAACGGGTTTTGGGCAAGCCTGCCACGAGCTGGATCTTATCCGGTTTGGCGATCGGTCCGATGATCTTTGAAACCAGGTCGGAGATCTCTTTATCAATGGTCTGGGCTTCGTCTTCCGACAATGCATCGCAGGTGACATAGGCGTAGATGCCTGAACCCTTGATCTCGTGCGGGAAACCGACGACTGCCGATTCGACGACCTTCGGGTGCTGATTGATGGCGTCTTCCACTTCGGCGGTCCCGATGCGGTGGCCTGATACGTTGATGACGTCGTCAACACGGCCGAGGATGCGGTAATAGCCTTCTTCGTCGCGTTTGGCCCCGTCGCCGGTGAAATACAGTCCGCGGTAGGTCGAGAAATAATTGATGCGGCAGCGCTCATGATCACCGTAAGTAGTGCGGATCATGCCGGGCCACGGGAATTTGATGCACAGGTTGCCCTGGACATTGTTGCCTTCCATGACATTTCCTTCGTTATCGACCAGCACCGGCTGTACTCCCGGTAAGGGTAACGTTGCAAAGGAAGGTTTTGTCGGAGTTATTCCTGCCAGCGGAGTGATCAGGATGCCACCGGTTTCGGTCTGCCACCAGGTGTCGACGATAGGGCACTTGCCTTTTCCTACCAGGTCATGAAACCAGCGCCATGCTTCTTCATTGATCGGTTCGCCAACGGATCCGAGAGTTTTCAGGGAGCTGAGGTCTTTGGAGCGCACCCACTCGTCACCCTGCGCGATCAAAGCGCGGATAGCCGTGGGGGCGGTATAGAACTGGTTGACTTTCAGCTTGTCGACAACTTCCCAGAAGCGGCCCGGATCAGGATAGGTCGGTACCCCTTCGAACATGACGGAGGTGGCGCCGGCCAGCAGCGGACCATAAACGATGTAAGTATGGCCCGTGACCCAGCCGATATCAGCGGTGCACCAGTAAATATCGCCTTCGTTATATTGAAACACATTCATGAAGGAAAATTCGGCGAATACCATATATCCTGCAATGGTATGAAGCACACCCTTGGGTTTTCCGGTCGATCCGGAAGTGTAAAGGATGAACAGGGTGTCTTCCGATTCCATCACCTCGGCTTTGTTTTCAACCGGGACGCCTTTGATGAAATCATCCCACCAGATATCCCTGCCTTCCTTCATCGTGACCTGGTCGCCGGTGCGGTGCAATACCACCACGTGTTCGACGGAAGTGCACATTTGCAGCGCCTCATCGACGATCGATTTCAGGTGAACATTCTTGGAACCGCGGAAAAGGCCGTCGGCGGTGATAACCATTTTACAGGCGGAGTCATTGATGCGGTCGGCGAGGGAATTCGCTGAGAACCCGGCAAAAACGATGCTGTGGATGGCCCCGATACGGGCGCAGGCCAGCATGGAAATCGGAAGCTCGGGTACCATGGGCAGGTAAATCGCTACGCGGTCGCCTTTCTGAATGCCTTGTTTCTTCAGCGCATTGGCAAACTGGCAGACTTTTTCGTAAAGCTCACCGTAGGTGATCCTTTTTTCCGTTTCTTTCGGGTCGTTCGGTTCCCAGATCAATGCTACCTGGTCCTTGCGGGTGGGCAGGTTGCGCTCGAAAATATTTTCCGTGATGTTCAGCTTTCCGCCATCGAACCATTTTATACGCGGCTCGGTAAAATTCCAATCAAGGACCTTATCCCATTTTTTATGCCACTGGAACGTGTCGGCGATCTTTGCCCAGTATCCTTCCGGATTCGTCACACTTTCATGGTATTGTTGAAAATAATCAACAAAACTTGAGATTTTTTTCATCATATGCTTATGATTTTAGTTTGTAAATAATGATTTAGTATTATTAAAATGTTATTGGGTTCTATTGATTAAAAGAAATAAAATACGCCTACGAGGAACCGGAAGTTTGCAATGGCTTCCGGATCATCAACCATTGCCCCTGTTAAGTTCTTTGTGCCAAAACCAGCTACTGTATATTCGATTTCCGGGGCAATTCTGAACTTGCCTGCATTATAAACAAATCTTGGTGAGATCCGGTATAAATAGGCCATGTTATCCACTTTATTATAAAATGCCGGGATAAAGAGCGTGTTTTCGTCTGTTGCTCCCAGATTTTTTGTATAAGCCAGGAAAAGCCCTCCCTGCATCTTCTTCCCGGTGGTCATGATCTCCGTCCAGGCCGAAAAAGTCTTGAAATTGTAATATTCAGGGTAGCCGAAAACGGTATCAGTGATCACGGCTTCACCATATCCTCCCATCATGGTGTAATCGGTAGCCATATTCTGCCCGTAAAATCCCGCCAGTTTAAATACGATATCCGGGAAGGCTGCCTTGAAGTAGGCCATTCCTGATATTGAACTGATCCCTTCAGATGTTTTATAACCTTCTACGGTGGTAATACGTGGGATTAGCCGCTTGAAATTCCCTGCAACCCCGATAAGAAATTCTTTTCCTGCTTCCGCATCCTTTTTGCTGTATTCCAGGTTGGCGTTGAAGGAAGGAACTGCAGCATTCCTTAAATATTTGCTGCTGACGCCGTCGGGCCCCGGGCTCTTGAAATCAACCTGTGAAAGGGCTGCGAGAATAATTCTGAAACGATTCAGGTCCTTTGTGAGCCTTACCTGCGGATTACGGGAGAAAACGGTGAACGGCGCCCCGGTATTAAATGACACCACTTCGGGGTAGCAACTTGTTATGAACATGGGGTGCCAATATTGGCCTACCATGAGCTCGGTCGTTTTCCAGTTCAGTTTTACAATGGCATGGCGCAGCCGGAATCCGTTCATGTCCGCGTCCGAAGTACCGAAAAATTCAGCTTCCAGGTAGCCTGATGTTTTCGCACCGAGTGCATCAGGACCTTTGATGTCTCCTTTTAATCTTGACTGGATGCTCAGAAAGTTGAAATTTGCCCTGGCATTGATATCATCACCGTCATTGTCGAGGAGTTTGTTTTTCGGATAAAGCAGAAAATGCCCTTCGCGAAGCGCTTCAGTCTGCCTTGAATCCCAGATGATATCAGTCTTTAAAAATCCCCCGAATTTAATTCCGAAAGCCGGTTCATCTTTAGGTTGGGTGCTGGCTTGCGAAAAGATGAACACCGGTGCAAAAGCAAGCAGGATCAGTGAAAGGGTTTTCTTCATAAGACTTAATGTTAATTAATTAACAATAAAAGATTTATGTTGCGGCGAAGTTAGAATTTTTTTGGAATTATACAAGGCATATCGCCATCCCGAAAAGAATCCCGGATATTTATAAATATTTGAATATCATACTTATAAAGAATTGTTTATACATTATATGAATTGGGAGGCAAGAAATTTAAAAAGGTTATAAATAAGCTATCAGAATTAGGATCGGAATTACCTACCGGATCTGGTAAATCATCACATCCCAGATTGCGATCCTGGTCGTCATGACAGAATCAGAGATTTCCTGCAGATCGATCCCCTGGCTCTTCCATGCCTGCTCGGAATCCTGCTCATCGGTCTCTGCGATAATAACATCGGGATTGAACCGGTTTAGCGGGTCCTGGTAATTCAGAAAATGATTCCAGACCGGGATGGCTTTTGATTTAGATTCCCAGGTCAGGGAAGGAGCCCAGGCCCCCAGCACCACGTCATTTTTGCCAACCCGTTGCGAAAGAATCGTGTTGGTATCCCGGATGACAAAAGTCCTGTGCTCAAGCGTTTCAACATAGTTGGAAAGGTTGATGGTAAAAAGGGTGAGAACCGCAGCCAGGCATATAGCGGCGGCGACGACTTTTATCCTGAAAGGTTTGAGGTCCATCAGGCCGGCCGCTGTCACGCTCATAAGCAATCCCATGGATACAAGGAGGCTTACCTGGTAGCGTGCCGGCAGGTAAACCATGGTCAGCTTGTGCAGTTCCAATGTGAACCAGGCGAGGGATGACCAGAACCAAAGCCTGAAATGAATGCTATTTGATGTAATGGCAAGCGGTATACCGGCAGCCAGAAACAACAGGAAAGCATAAACGAACCATTGCATCAGGTCTTTCAGAAAATAGAAATTGAGGTTAAACCGGATATATTCCCACGTTTTTGTACTTATTGAAAACTCACCGGATTGGTGGGCCATCATCAGATCATAGGTTTCTTTATTGGGCAGGTACCATGCAAACAGGTATATCAGAAGGAATGCAAGTACGGTGCCGGCAAAGATCATTCCCTGGTGAATAATTCTTCTTCTTATAAGATAATTTTTTGAAAACCAAAAGATGATAAGAACGATAGCAGGCAGCAATATCAGGTAAATAAACTGAATTTTTAAATAATACGTGAGCGAAATGAAAAGGCCCGCGAGAAATGCATGCAGTTTAGGTGGTTTTTGAAATTCTCCCGGGTTCAATGCATTTACGAAGAAATGAATGGACAGCAGGGCGGAGCCGATTGAGAGCATCTCTGCCATACTGAAATGAGATGACTGAAATACATGGTATTGCATCAGGGTCGTGAGGAGAAAGATACCAGACCATATCCTGTTTTCCTTTTTTAGACCGACCAGGAGCAAAGCCAGGAATAAAAGTATCAGCACATGCAGGCGGGAGACAACATGGCTCGTACCGAAGATGGTGTAAGTAACGGCAAGCGGGAAACCCAGCAAAGGTGTTTTGAGCAGGTTATCGCATTCCGACAGGCTGAGTTCGCCATGATTGACCCAGTTACGCACTTGTATTGTGTTCAATCCTTCATCGGTGAAGGCGCCCCTTCCGATCCCCAGGTTGAGGTCGGGATCGGCTTCGATAAACGGGAAATGGGATAGAAAGATCAGCCCCAGCAGGATCAGGAAAACAAGTTTGTCAGTCTTCCAGCTGGTCCGCGTATTCATCAGGAATTTCGAGGTTGTGATAAACGTTCTGGACGTCATCGTCATCTTCAAAGGTCTCGATGGCCTTCAGGACTTTTTTGGTCTCTTCCAGGCCCAAGGTTTTGTATTCCTTTGGGATGCGCTGCAGACGTGCATTTTCAACAACGATTCCCAGCTCTTCCATTTTCTTCTGCATGCGGCCGAAATCGTCCATTGCGGTTATAACTTCAACATAGTCACCTTCGTCGGAGATGTCTTCTGCGCCACCGTCGATCAGTTCCAGTTCATGTTCCTCGCCTTTGAAATTTTCTTTAGGGATGGAGAAAACGCCTTTGCGGTCGAACAGGAAGCTCAGTGAGCCGTTGGTGCCCAGGTTGCCGTTGTATTTATTGAAAATCGACCTGACATTGCTCACCGACCGCTGCTGGTTATCCGTGGTGCATTCGATAAACACCGCCACCGCGTTGGGAAGGTAGCCTTCGAATGTCGTCTCGAAGAAGCTGGCAGCGTCTTTATTACCGCCTTTTATGGCCCTTTCGATGTTGTCCTTGGGCATACTGACGCCTTTTGCATTCTGCACCACCAGCCTTAACCTGGCATTGTGATCAGGATCAGGTCCACCTTCCTTGACAGCTACCTGGATTTCTTTGACCAGTTTTGAAAAGATCTTGGAGCGTTTGGCGTCTGCAGCTCCCTTTTTGTGCTTGATCGTTGACCATTTATTATGTCCGGACATAAAATATAGTTTTGAGTGTTGAGTTTTTAGTTTTGAGGTTGAGGTATTGAGTTTCTTAGTTAGAATGATGATGTGATTTAAATCTTTTTAAAGGATTGAAAAACAATCATTTAATGTAAAATTGTTACACACTGTAAAAATAACATTTTTTTTCAAAAAGAACCCAACTAAAAACTCAGTAACTCAAACTCAACAACTCAATAACTCAATAACTCAACCTCAAAACTAAAAACTAAGAACTAAAAACTCAGAAGCACACCAACGTAATCCCCGCCGCCCACGGATGCAACTCCGGTCCTCTTCCTTCCCGGAACATACCGTTGAGTGAATAGTTAGCCCAGAAGTTCAGGAAATTCCAGCCAATTCTCGCGGTGGCGTCGAACTTGAACGGCTGCAGAAACCAGTCGCCATAGTGGTGCTCTTTTGGATCGTTGGGAGAGATTCCGGAGAACGCTACTTCGTACCGGCCGGTTTCGGGATCGTATTGCGCCAGTTGGAAATCCGTGTTCAGCTCGTTGTAGTAAACCTTGGTGTGGGAAGAAAGCCTCGCATTGACCAGCACGCCCACATTGATGTGGAACCCGTTCTTGTGATAGGCCGGGGCGGTCTGGAATTCGAACAGTACGGGAACAGTGAGATAGTACATCGACAGTTTTGATTTGCGGATACTAATGTCTTCGTAGCGATATCCCTGAAGCGTCGATTCATCCATGCTGAGGCGGGTAGGGTGCAGGAAGCGGTAATCGTTGAAGCTCATCCCGAGGCCGGTGATCATGCCCCACTTCTGGTTCTTTGCAAGCGGAATGTTCTGCTCGAACACGTTCAGGTTCACCGCGATGGATTTTTCCATCCGCAGGTCCATGTATTCATATTCCTTTGGGAAGTTCATGTTGAAATCCTTGTTCACGTAGCCGTTGAAGCCGATGTCGAACCCGGCCCAGTGCCCGTTGAATTTGGGCCATTTGTGATGACGGGTCCTTACATTCCCTTCATCATCCACGATGATCACCCGGTTGCCAACCCTGATTTTCACCGAATCGTCGCCTTCATAAACCGTAACTCCCGTTCCCGGTATATTCACGTAAACCGTATCATTATCATCATCAATCTGAACGATAACTTTTTCATCACTCTTTTTCTCCCAGGATTTATCATCGGAATAGATCTCACCGGCGCCGCTGGTCTTACCGGTCACTTCATCCGCGTTGACCCTGGCTGTTGCCGCTCCACTGACTTCAGCGTCGGTGGTGGTGGTTTTCAATGCTTTGGCGTTCAGCGTGGCGGCCCCGCTCACAGTAGAACTGTGATGCTGCGCGGTACCCGACAAATCGAGATCGGCGGCACCGGAGACATTCGAGCGCAAGGTCTGGACCTCGAGGATCAGGTCTACGGAGGCCGCGCCGGAAACTTCCAGGTTCAGCATGTCGGCCTTGATGGTGTTGGTGCTTTCAATATCGGCTGCACCATGGCCGCCAATCCGGGAAAGGGACGGGACCGTAATGAAGACTTTCAGCGGTGCATTCCCGGATATCCCTTTGGAAGATAAAATTAGGGTATTGTCCCTGACTTCGGTTTCAATATTGGCGATCTCTTTCTGCCAGGATTCTACCTCGACCTTTTGGGGTTCTCCCATGGTTATTTTGGCTTCGAAAGCGCCGCCGATTTCAACTTCATCAAATGGTGCAAGATCGCGGGTTTCACGGATTATTTCCTTTTGAGCGAAAACCGTGCCGGCAAAGATGGCGATCAAAATAAACGTAAAGACTGGTTTCATCATGTATTTTTTCATGGCTTATAAATTGTTGTGTTTTTGTGTGGGACGGAGATGTGCCCCGAAAAGTTACAGGAGGTTAATTATTCCCGCGGTTCCGGGTAAGCAGGAGGCGGTCTTCTTCGACCAGCGCATAGGATTTGATGTTTCCTTCATCGTCTTTTCTGACGATCAGTTCCAGGTCGCGGTCTGAGATGGTGTTAAACCCTTTCACGCCGGCTTCCGCGAGGGTCCAGAGACTGATATCGGCTTCCCTGATCCTGTTGAGGTCAGGATTGCCCCGGACGGCATTACGGGCTTTGAGGACCATTTTTCCGAACATTTTCGCCACGACCGAACTGCCTTGCTTTTCTTCAGGAAATTCCATGGTTCTCGGTGTATAAGCGTAGAACACAGGTTCCGCTGTCTCATCCGTTACGGAAACTATAACAGCTACCGTTTCCGAATATGTCATGCGGAAGGGCTCCTGTCGGGATGCAGCGGGTGTGGCTGAAGCCATTTGCTGGTGTAATGGCTGTTGCGGCTCAACAATTATAATTTCTTTCTTTTCTTCAACAGGCAAAACGGCAACCTGTGAGGTTTCATCCGGGATATCCTGCGGGTTTTCCTGCACATGGGCCTGGATATCCTGCGGGACGGGAGCAACCTCATGCCGGTCAAGGTACCGGACCCCGATGACCAGGAGGATTACGGCGGCAGCGGCAGCGCTCGCCCAGCCAAGACGTGTTAATGTAAAGACCGGTGCTTTTTTCTTTAGGGCGGATTTTTCCGGGTAAGTCACGGACAAATCCGGGCTGGCTTTTGTCAGGGAATACATTTTCCGGTCAAAAGCATAGGCCGGGTTAAGGCTAATAAATTCCTCCAGTTCAGCGGATTCCGTTTTTGAAAGCAATCCTTCCGTTTCCCTTATGAGCCATTCGTCGACATGAGCTTCGTCAATATGAAGCGTAGGATGGATATTTTTTTTAAGCCTGTTTTTCAGGGTTTCATTCTTTATATGCAATTTGGGCAGGGGAGAAGCGTCGAAATCTTCCAGGACCGGTTTAAGATCGGGGTTCAGTTCCAGGAAAAGCGCGAGTTCCCTTTCCATTTCCGGGGAAAGGGCGCCTTCCGCGTGGTCGAGGAAGTATTGCTCGTAATTGTCCCTTGTGATCTTCATTTAAACCAGGTTTTCAATACTGACCAGGTAATTCTTCAGCGCTGTCCGTGCACGGAAGATGTAAACCTTCACCTGCGATTCATTCAGCCCTGTGATCTTCCCGATCTCTTCATAACTGTAACCTTCGTAGTCCCTGAGCAGGATCAGTGATTTCTGCAGTTCCGGCAGTCGGTCCAGCGCCTCGTCGAGGATTGCTTTCAGGTCGCTGTAATGACCTGGGTCTTCGTGCCCGCGCTCATAACTGTCGCTTATGCGTTCCATTCTTTTTTCTTTCCGCGTGTGATCGATCAGCCGGTGGTACGCTGTAGTAAAGAGGTATGATTTAGCTCCGCCGGCACTGATCTCCCTGAACTTCATCCACAATTTCTCAAAAGCATCCTGCACGATATCCATGGCGGCATCTTCATCCCTGAGGTTTTTCAGGATGAAACGGTACACTCCGTCAGAGTGAAGATCAACGCATTGATTGTACTCGGCTACCGTCATAATTCCGCTTTGGATCATACAAAGTTACGCATAAGACGGATAAGGGAGGGAAAAGTTACAGGAGGAGGGGAGGCTTGGAGGCAGGGAGGCTTGGTTTTACGGTGGAGGGGGCATCCCGCAGGGATGCAATATGAATAGGGATGATATATTGGCAGAAATCATCCGGATTCCACAAAAAATTCTTATATTCGCAAATAGTTTATATCCGGCCAATCTCGATATTTCTATTATCATGAAAAAGATATTCTTTCTTGTTTTAATGAGTCTTTGTATTTCAGGAATGAAGGCCAACATAATTATGCCACGAGCCTGGATATCCGAGATTTTTGTAGAAGGTCCGGGAAACTGGAGCATTGAACTTGGATTTCACGAGTACGAACATGAAGATGTTGATTCAATCCGGCTAGTCACTTCATCCGGCAATTCTGTCGTTACTTATTACTCACTTATATGGCCGGGGTATGGGGAATCAGAGTTTGATTCTATTGCAGTGATAACCAATGAAAACCTTGGCAACCCGCTTACAATTAATTTAGCAGGTGACTTTGTCAGGGTCATCAGCTATGTTTGGGGTTCTGAAACTTATGATTATGTTGTATTCGGAGAATATCCCGGATCATTTCTCAACTGTATTCATGAAGGTGAATCAGTTTGCGATGTGTGGCATCAAGGATTCTGCATCGATAATATTCCTAACATTGGTGCGGGTGACGATGGTTTTGGGCACCTGAGTAATTTTTCCGGTATGGTTTACGATCTATCGGGAAATCCGGTTAATTCTGGAATGATTCATTTACCAGGCCCTTGGGGTACCAATCTTTACACTGATGAAGGAGGTATGTTTGATGATATTGTATTTAGCCACCGATACGCGTATGATACGGTTGAGCTTTGGATCCCGCCATGGCCATATACCAGATATGAGTATACAGTTGAGCCTTTTGATTTTTGTGTCCGCCCCGACTCCTCTCATTACCAGGATATTATATTTACGAGTCTGGTTTTAGGAACTGATACATCAGAAAAATTCGAGGAAAATATAGTGACCATCGCCCCGAATCCCTTCTCAAACCTGGTGGTCTTTTATTTTAATATTAAAGAAAATAATGATGATGATTTGACTTTCAATATTTACAGTCTTGATGGCAGGAATATTGCTCAGTTCAGCATTCTTCCCGGTCAAACCCGGCTTGAATGGATCCCGTCAGCCTTAACTCCTTCAGGCACATATATCTACCGGCTTGATAAGCAAAATAAAACCCTGAAAACCGGCAAATTTGTAAAACTATAGGGTGTTACTATGTGCAGATATTTAATAATCTTCCTCACGCTTCACGCTTTACTTCTAACGCTTCACGCTCAGGACGTTTCTTTCTACAAGGAAAACATCACCATGAAACTGGAGCGTGACTATTTCTATGTGACCGGCGATTATTTCCTCAAAACCACCGGGGACCGCTCCGTGGTGCTGGTTTACCCTTTCCCGGTGGATTCCCTTTACGGTGAGGTCGATACGATTGTTGTGTATAATGTCACAGAAGATCAGACGGTTGAGATCCTGGAACGCAGGAAAACGGGCGTGGTATTCAAGGCAGATTTTGAAGAAAACAGTGAAATCCATTTATTGATTTCGTACAGGCAAAAATTACTTGGCAAAAAGGCCGAATACATCCTGAAAACGACGGCCAGCTGGAAAAAACCGCTGGAACAGGCTGATTACCAGCTCATTGTTCCAGCAGCCATGGAGGTCATTGATTTTTCAATTCCGCCTGATTATGTTATGCTGACAGGCGAGGAGCAGGTTTATTACTGGTCGAGGAAGAATTATATGCCCTCCGTTAACATGGTCTTCGGGTTCTACTGAAGACTCTTATCCTTAATCGAACACCCGATAGCCTTAGTGAAATCCGGCTCCGGTAACTTGCCTGCCAGCAACGCATCCAGGGCGTTGGCCAGGTAAGGTGTAGTCACTTTGGAGGCATCCTGGTAGTTGTCATCGATAGCTCCTATGTAGCGAACCACGAGATCACCGGCCTTCTTCTGCACGACGTAAACATGCGGAGTACGTTTAGCGCCGTATGATCGGTACACTTCCTGGGCCTCATCGAAAAGATACGGGAACGTGAAGCCCTTTTCTTTTGCACGGATGATCATTTTATCGTAAGAGTCTTCCGGGTTGATCTCCGGGTCGTTCGGGTTGATCGCGATGACCGGGTACCCCAGCGCCTTGTACTTTTTATCCAGTTCAATGATGCGGTCCTGGTATGCAATCGCGTACGGACAGTGATTGCAGGTGAAAATGATCGTAAATCCTTTAGCATCGGGATAATCACTCAGGGAAACAAGTTTACCGTCGACATTCTTCAGCTTGAAATCAGATGCCTTGTCGCCCACGTTATATCCCTGCGCGACGGATGATGTAATAGAAAATAGCGTTATCGTTGCCATAATGAGAATTGTTTTCATAATGAATTGAGTTTATCGTTTATAATTGAATCAAGTTGTTCAAACGTCATCTTTCCGTAATGCGATTCCCTGAAATTTTTGCCGTAGATCAGGGTAAACGGAATATCGCCGGCCCAGTTAGGATCCACCAGATCGATCCAACGATTCTGGTCCGGATCGTTCAGCAGCACCACTTCCGAAGTGATGTTGTTATTCTCAAGGTAAGGAAGCAGTGCGCTTTCAAGCTGCGAGGGGAAGTCCAGGCTCACCAGCAGCACCTTGAAGTTCTTGTCCCGGTATTTTTCTTCAACAGCCATGATGGCCGGCATTTCTTTACGGCAGGGCACGCACCAGGTTGCCCAGAAGTTTACCAGGTAGACCGTATCGTCACTTTTATGCAGATAAGGCTGAAGCTGGTCGAAGTTCAGCACCTTCACTTCCCTATTATTATTTTCAGGTTGGCTCATGCTAAACCATTGGGTTAATATGGTTATGATCAGTGCGGTCAACATCCGTTTGATGGATTTATCCTTTTTAAACAGGCAAGAAGGGAAATTGTTTATTTACAGAAATTTTTCTTCACATCAGGGCGACTGTTTGGTATTAGTTATGGTTTCTCAAACTATTCCGGTAACGTCCCTGCGGGATGTTGATTTTGCCAAATTTCCCAATCTCCCTGCAATCTTATATCTAACTATTTTGTTAACAATACGTTAAATTTCTTTTTAGGATGATTTTCGTATTTTATTTTGTGCTTACGTATTGAGATTATGCAAATACAATGATTGCATTTCGCCAGGTTTCTCAATCCAGTTTATTAATAATTTCTAAAAATCATTAGCTATGAGAGAATTCACATTGATTTTACATTTCATCGGGCTGGCCATGGGCCTTGGCACCGGTTTTGCAAACATGTTCCTGGGAATGGCCATGTCGAAAATGAGCCCGGAAGAAGCGGGCAGATTCAGGCTCCATGCCCTGGTACTGACGAGGATGGGGCATATTGGCCTGGGACTGTTAATCCTTTCAGGTTTGTACCTGATGATGCCTTATTACATGACACTGGGTAACAATACTTTGCTAATTGTCAAACTGGTCTTTGTCGCTATTCTGATCACCATCGTTACATTAATTTCATTGAATGCTTCCGGGGCCAAAAAAGGCAATGCTGATCTGCATTTCAAAAAGATCGGGATGCTCGGCAGGTTTTCATTGCTCACCGCAGTCACCATAGTAATCCTGGCGGTGCTGATATTTCATTGATTTTAAAAGTCTGAAACAGATTTTTTCGGGAGAAGATTGGTGTAGTTTTTTGTCGGGATCTATATCGAATGACCCTTTATTTTTGTGTAATATCAAAAGTAATTGTATTTTCATCCTTCGAAAAATGCCTTACCTTTGAAAGAAATATATTATCCTGGTAATTTCGATATGTATTTCAGTATAATTTACCGAACCAATGACGAGCAAACTTCTCCTGATCTTTCTCACCAGCATCTTTCTCATTCCCTTCCGGATTAACTCTCAGTGGATCAAAACGACCGATTTTGCCGGCAAGCTATTCGGTGACCTGTATTTTATCAACGCTGACACCGGCTTCCTGGCAGGAGGCGTTTATGAAGACCCTGATCTCTGCAGGACTTACGACGGCGGAGAAACCTGGGACACGATCGGGTCCGAAATAGAAGGTCCAATTCAGTCCATTTGTTTTATCAATGATTCCGTGGGATTTATTTCCTGCGGCGGAATGTACCCGAATGATTACATATATAAAACGGTTAACCAGGGGGAAAACTGGTATGTTGTATATGAACACCCGTTGATGACTTGGGATATCTCTTTTCCAACGGAGAATGTGGGTTATGCAATACCTACCATAACAGAAAACGCGCTGATAACCAAGACGGTCGATGGAGGTGAATCCTGGAATATTATCAATTCAATCTGGATCGAGTGGGGCGGTTTTGGGGCTGTAGATTTTCAGTTCCTGACCGAAAATCTGGGTTATGTGATTTTTGAATCGGGCGTGATCTATAAAACGATCGATGGAGGGATGAACTTTAATGAGATGTACCTGGATTATAATTTTAACCTCAACTCGGTCTGTTTTTTGAATGCTGACACTGGTTTCGTGGCGGGAGAATTCAAAAATCCCCCATTTATGAACGACACGGGAGGCGTGATCCTGAAAACTATGAACGGCGGCATTGACTGGCAGGTTGATTCTTTGCCCGGGATGTGCAAGTCGGTATATTTTATCAATCCCGATACCGGCTATATTGCCGCCGAAGACTTTTTACTGGAGACCCATGATGCGGGAGAAACCTGGCAGGTTTGTGAAGGATATTTCATGTATTTGCTGAATTCTGTTTTTGGCGCTGATAAGAATACGGTTTACGCATTAAGTGCCTGGGATGTAGGACCGGGTTTTTCAGCGCTGTACAAGCTGGATTTTAAGACTGGGATTGAAAACCCGGCAGACCGTAAAAGTAATTTCAGTGTTTATCCGAATCCGGCAAAGGATTTCATCATCGTGAAAATCTTCGGTGAAAAGGGCACAGACTGCCGGATTTGTATTTATAACCAACTGGGTGAAAAAGTCTTATTTACCGATACTGGTAATTCCCGGATCAATTTTTCCAGCCTTCAGCCTGGCATTTATTTTGTTGAAGTCAGCATGCATGAGCTGGTAAGCCGGGAAAAGATATTGATTTGCCGGTAATAAGTCGATTTTTATACCATCCCATGGGGATACTTGATGAACAGGCTTTTATTGATATTGTCCTTTGTTCTCCCGGTCCTGGTGTCCTTTCCCCAGGAGAAGAATACCCGGAGTATTAAGGGAACCATCCTGGAAAAAAGCACCCATATGCCGCTGCAAGGGGCGAATGTTGTCCTTTTAAATTCGGATTCCGTGCAGGGAACCGTTTCAGGGAGTAACGGGGAATTCCGAATTGAGAATGTTCCACTGGGCCGTCAAAGCATTAAAGTGAGTTTTGTCGGTTTTAAGGAATTAATCCTTTCCAATCTTAATATATCAGCAGGCAAGGAGATCATCATTGAGGTCCTCCTGGAAGAAGCTATTGCGGAGATCGGGGAGGTTGTTATCAAATCGGAATCCGGGAAAGACAGGCCTTTGAACGAGATGGCAGTTGTCAGCGCCCGTTCCTTCACCGTTGAAGAAACCGAGCGGTATGCAGGGAGTGTCGGGGATCCCTCACGGATGGCCGCGAGCTTTGCCGGGGTCTCTACCCTGAGCGACCAGCAGAACGAGATCGTGATCCGCGGCAATTCACCCATGGGACTTTTGTGGAGGATGGAGGGGGTGGATATTCCAAATCCCAACCATTTTGCTTCGATAGGAACAACGGGGGGAGGCATCAGCATGATCAACAACAACACGCTTTCCAATTCGGATTTTTTCACCGGCGCGTTCCCGGCGGAATATAGCAATGCGCTGAGCGGCGTATTTGACCTGAAAATGAGAAATGGCAATGACGAGCATTTTGAATTCACGGCCCAGGCCGGGTTCAACGGTCTGGAAGCCGGTGCAGAAGGACCGTTCTCAAGGAAAAAAGGATCTTCTTTCCTGCTGAATTACCGCTATTCCATGCTTCTTCTTGTCGACAAGGTTATAGGAACAGAAGCTTTATCTGTTTCCGCCGTGCCGTTTTATCACGATCTTTCTTTCAAATTCAATTTTCCAGGTAAAAAGTTCGGTAAATTCTCCATTACGGGTATCGGAGGTGTAAGCGGAATCAATGAGAATGAATCGGAGAAAGATTCATCGGAATGGAGCAGTGACTGGCAGGGCTCTGATTATCATTTCGGTTCGAGAATGGGTACCCTCATCGGTTCTCACACATATTTCTTTGATGCAAAGACCAAACTGGAGTCCTATCTCAGCCTTTCCGGTGTGAACAGCATGATCCGGGAGGATACGTTTACGGTGGTCAGTCCGGTACCGGCTCCCCTGCGAAGGCAGGATTCCTGGATGACGACCTTGCAGGTTGGTACTGGCTTAAGCAGGAAGATCAGTGCCGGGGATTTTTTTGAAACCGGGATCAATGCAAGGTCTGTTTTTTATAGTTTCAGGGATGAAAAAGTTATTTCCAGCAATGAAACGGAGCCTCAGATCAAGGTTGATGGAAATGCTTTCATCCTGAAGGGATCCTTTCAATGGCAGCACCGGTTCAACGATAAACTGGAACTGATCCCCGGCATTAATGGTATCTATTTCGGACATAACGATAAACTGACACTCGATCCCCGGCTCTCATTCCAGTGGCAGATCGACGGGCGGCAGACCGTCAGTTTGGGAACAGGTGTTTTCAGCCAGTTGCCTGAGCTGATGTTTTATTTTGTTGAAACGGAACTTCCCGGCGGACAGGTTGTCAACACGAACGAAGGGCTTGGCTATATGAGAAGTTTTCATCTCGTGACAGGTTACGATCTTCTTATCACAGAAGGGCTCAGGCTTAAGTCGGAGGTTTATTACCAGTATCTGTTCAATATCCCTGTAAAAGAAAATGTTCCGGCATATTCCATGCTGAATTATGGCGAAGATTCCTTTTCATCCATGCCGGTAATCGACAGCCTGGTAAGCCGGGGCACGGGCAATAATACCGGTATTGAACTGACATTAGAACGGTTCCTGGATAAGGGCTGGTATTTCCTGTTCACTTCTTCTTTATTCAGGTCCACTTATAAAGGCTACGATGGAATTCAGCGCAACACGGCGTTCAGCAATAATTTCGTATTCAACATACTTGGAGGGAAGGAATTTTGCATAAAGGAAAAGAACTTCCTGAATTTTGACCTGAAGATGACGTGGGCGGGAGGGATGCGTTATGTGCCTTTTCATACGGTCCAGGCTGATGAACATTATTACATTAAAGTTGATGAATGGGACAAGGCGTATGAATCACGGCGACCGGATTATTTCAGGCTGAACGTCCGGATTGGTTATAAGGTCAACTTTAAAAAGGCGACTGCAGAATTTGCCATGGATTTTCTGAATATCACCAACCAGGAGAACATTTATTTCCAGTTCTACGACCCTTCGACAGGAGAGATCGAGACCGTTTACCAGTTGCCGTTTCTGCCATTGCCGCTGGTCAGGGTACAGTTCTGATTGTTATCGGTTTATTAAACCCTTTCAGGGTTTTTTATTTCGACCCCTTATCTTCCTTATATTCAAGTTGAAGCCCTTCGGGCTTCGGGGTGGGATGGTTGCGGTTTTCCGTGTATTCAAGTTGAAACCCTTCGGGTTTCGGATTGAGATGGGTGTGGTCTTCCTGCTATTCAAGTTGAAGCCCTTCGGGCTTGTGTTAATCCTGAAAGGATTAAACTTGAATAGGAGGGTGGCCATCGCGGATACGGTCAACCCCGAATGGGGTTGAACATCCTATAAAAGATATTTCTCATCAAATTCAATTTCATGCTCCTCCAATAATTTGATGAATTCTTCGCGAAAAGTCTTTCTGCGATGATGTTCTTCCTGGTTTTTAACATATTCGATCAAGTTGTTTTTCGCATGGATCGAATAGGTAAAAGCACCATAGCCTTCCTGCCAGCCGTCAAACCCAGGAAATAAAAACTCGAGCTTTATATATTCGGTTGACGCGAGCTTAATATCTTTCACAAGGGATGCGACAGCCACCGTCGGATGGATATGGGTCACGATATGAATATGATCTGAAACGCCGTTTATACGATATAAATGGCAGTTTTTATTCTTCAGGATGCCGCTGATGTAACTAAAAAGTTCAGGTCGGCCTTGCGAGTTCAGGCATTTTTTATGGGCCTTGGTCGAGAAAACGATTTGATAAAGAATTTGTGTGTACGTGCTCATAGGATGTTGATATTAAACCCCTTCAGGGTTTTGGTTAACGATTCCGTGAATTGTCTATTCAAGTTGAAGCCCTTCGGGCTTCGGGTTGGTGTGGCGGGGTTTTCCGTGTATTCAAGTTGAAGCCCTTCGGGCTTCGGGTTGGTGTGGCGGGGTTTTCCGTGTATTCAAGTT
>CAYUQP010000024.1:0-6032 GCA_964447005.1 uncultured Bacteroidales bacterium | reverse complement strand
TTCCGTGTATTCAAGTTGAAGCCCTTCGGGCTTCGGGTTGGTGTGGCGGGGTTTTTCGTGTATTCAAGTTGAAGCCCTTCGGGCTTCGGGTGTGTTTGGTGTGGTCTTTCTTGTATTCAAATTGAAGCCCTTCGGGCTTCGGGTTGGTGTGGCGGGGTTTTCCGTGTATTCAAGTTGAAGCCCTTCGGGCTTCGGGTTGGTGTGGCGGGGTTTTTCGGGTATTCAAGTTGAAGCCCTTCGGGCTTCGGGTTGAGATGGTGGGGTATTCCTTGTATTCAAGTTGAAGCCCTTCGGGCTTTTTTGGTAATCCTGAAAGGATTAAACTTGAATAGGAGGATGGCAATTACGGTTCCCACCAACCCCAAAGGGGTTGAATGTCACCCTCCTTTTTCAATTAATCAGGAAATTTTGAAATAATACCCGGTGTTTCATAAAAAATATTTAACTCTTTACTGAAATTGCAGATTATCAACATTTAACAATTGCATTTCTTTAACGAGAAAATAATCTTAAGTGATCTTTTCTTTCTAACTTTAAGAAAAATATCATCACCTCCAATTCAAACCAGACCATGAAAAAGCTTGCTTTATTGATTTGTTTGGTGACTTCCCAGATTTCTTTCGGACAGGGCTTTTTATCTGAAGATAAACTATGGCATGTGAAAGATTATTCCTGGGATTGGATTTTTACAGAGGTCTTTAAAATCGAAGGAGATACTGTAATTAATTCCCTGGCATATAAGAATTTATGGATAACTACAGATTCGGCCATGAACGATTTTTTATTAAATGGATTTGTGCGCGAAGAATCCGGCGTGGTATTTTATTTAAAGAGATTCTATGATGAAGAAGGGGTCCTATATGATTTCAACCTCGAAAAAGGTGACACGGCATCGGTTTTGAGTGAATTTTGCGATGAGATACGGATTGTCATACAGGAAACGGATACGGTTGAATATTTCGGTGTACCTCGAAAAAGGTGGATACTTGACGGGTGGGCAGACGATTACTGGATCGAGGGCATTGGCAGTAATTATGGTTTGGTCTATACGAAACTTTATGAATGCACTGCCGATATTATGAAGGAACTGACCTGCTTCCATGAAAATGACACGCTTTATTATATTAAAGAAGGTGAAGTGGAATGTTTCCAGACGAACGTTGGCATTGATGATAATCCTGACCAGAATGCCTTGATTATTAGACCTAATCCAGTGACTGGCGGGCAATCATTCACGATGCAATGCGAAGATGGGATTAATGAAGTTGGTATTTTTAATATTTACGGGAAAAAAGTCAATTGCTTGATGTTTGATTCCAAGCAGGAAGTCACCATTCCGACTAATTATCTCACCCCCGGTCTTTATCTTATCAAAATTATAACTGATAAAGATCATTTGTTTTCCGGAAAGATAATTATTAGGTGATCTAAATCCGTGCAAATTCGTTGCATCCGTGTCATCCGTGTTCTATCAATGGCACACGGATAACACGGATGAGACGGATTTACACGGATAATAACAAGTACGGATTTAACAGTTTTGCCCAGAGATCATAACCTTCCCTCGACAAATGGACGCCATCGTAAGTGAACCTTCGGTCCATCTGTCCATTATCATTCAAAAACTCGCCATAAAGGTCAACGAAACGGATGTTCATTTTCCTGCAGAGGTACTTAATCTGGTCATTGATGCTGAAAATGTAAAGGTTGAGATGCTCATCGGAAAACAACGATTCTTCATTGACCGGTATTAGGCTCTGGACAAATAGCTCCGTGCCGGGCGATTTTTGCCGGAACTCATCCAGGATAAACGTGATGTTATTCAGGATGGTCGTTTCATCTTCGCCCTGGAAAAAGTCGTTGATGCCGATCATCAGGAAAAGCCTGGCGGGCTTTGCATTCACGATCTCTTCGAGCCGGTAGCGCACCTCGTAGGTCGTATCGCCGCTCAAGCCGCGGTTTTTAATATTGGATTGTTTGAAATAGTGATGAAGATCGAACCCTTCAGTAAGACTATCGCCAAGGAATACCGTATCAATGTTTCTTATGTGCAAACTCATCTCTTTTTAATGGCACACGGATTTACGCGGATGCGACGGATCTTCACGGATTATTATCCCTAAGCCCTAAGCCCTTAGCTCTTAGCTCTTAGCCCTATGCTCAGTTCCTCCCCACCAACCAATAAGGTTTCTCCTCCTCGAACCCGGTCTGGTTCCAGTAGGCTGGGGTGACCTTTTTGCCGTCTTTCCTGAGCAACCTTTTCTGATAAACGGCAATGACAGGATTAAAAACAATATCCGTTACGCCAAGGGTATATTGTTGCGGATTAGCCGGAGGATCGGTGATCACTTCCTGTATCTTCACTTCGAAACCGTTGTGGGTGAGCAGTTCTTTCAGAAAATCTGCCCTTTCCCTGCTGATGCCGGTCTCAATTATCGTACAGCGGACCCCGTCCACCTCGCCGACATGATGTTTTCCATTTTTTAAAGACATAATCTGAAAAAATTAAATCCCGAAGCTTAAATTTTTGATCATTTCGTAAATCGGGCTGTAGAAGCCGACAATCACGATACCTGCCACGCACAGGATCAGGCCCAGCCTCGTCGGCCAGTCGCTTTTGAAATAGGCGATCGGTTCGTCGCTCTTGGTCAGGAACATGGCCTTGATAACGAGCAGGTAATAGTAAAGTGACACGATCGTATTCAGCAACGCGATCAGCAACAGGTAATAGAATCCCTGTTCGGCAGCGGCCATGAAGAGGAAGAATTTTCCGAAGAACCCGGCGACAGGCGGGATCCCAGCAAGGGAAAACAACGCCAGCATCATCACCAGGGCCAGTTTGGGATTGCTCCGGTATAAACCGTTATAGTCATCCATGTCTTCTTTGCCGGTCTGGTTGGAAATAGCGGCGATCACACCAAAAGCGCCCAGGTTGGAGAAGATGTAGACCAGCGCGAAATATATCACCGAGCTCATGCCCAGCGGGCTGCCCCCGATGATCCCGAGAAAGATGAAACCAGCCTGGGAGATGGAGGAAAACGCCAGGAATCGCTTCAGGTTCTTCTGCCTGAGCGCGAACAGGTTACCGATGGTCATGGTCAGCACGGACGTCACCCAGAGCACATCCTGCCACATTTCTGTAATGGATGGAAATACTTTGTAAAGGATCATCATCAGGATAAATACGGCGGCGCCTTTAGAAATGACTGACAGGTAAGAGGTGATGTTGACCGGTGCCCCTTCATAAACGTCGGCTGCCCACAGGTGGAACGGAACGATGGAGATCTTGAAGGCCATGCCGCTGAAGAAAAAGATGAAGGCCAGTATCTGCAATGCGTTAGCCGAGTATGCAGTGGCGACTTCCGAAAAATAAATCGACCCGGTAGTGCCGTAAATCATGGAGATCCCGTACAGCAGGATCGCCGAGGAGAGGGTCGAAGCGAGGATCAGTTTGACCGCTGCTTCGGCCGATCGGTTCTTGTACCTTTCAAACGCGGCGAGCGCTGCCATCGGGATGGTTGCCAGTTCCAGCCCCAGGTAGAACATCAGGAAATCGCCCGAGGAGATCATAAAGAACATCCCGATCAGTGTGGAGAACATGAGGAGGAAATACTCACTGATCTTCGGGTGATTATCCGGATGCTTTATCCAGGTCCATGACTGGACCAGGACGATCAGCACGCCGATATTCAACACGTTCTTCATCAGGGCTATGGTTCCGGTGGTGTGGAACATGCCGCCGAACAGCGTTCCTTCCTTCAAAGGCAGGAAGCCGATGATGGTATGCACCGCGAACAGCCCGATGGCCAGGGGCACAACCCTGAATTTGATCCGATCATCCGTCGCCAGTTCTGCGATCAGGATGATGAGGGTGATGATTGTCAGAACAATCTCGTGCCGCATCAATAAAAAGTCTTCAAATCTCATATTTTGATCAATTGCTCTATTGTTCAATTGTTTTAATTCTCTTCACGCTTCACCCTTCACTTTTCACGGTATAACCACTGCTGTCAGTTTGTCGACGATCGGGCCGAGGCTGTTCATGATCATGTCTGAGAGCCACAGCGGGAACATGCCGATCAGGGTGATGCCGGCGATCAGCAGCACGACCGAAAATTTCTCATACCATTTTGCATCGCCCAACGACAAGTGATGTTCGTTATTGATCGGTCCCAGGAGCAGAATGGCAACCACACGAAGGATATAGACCGCGGTGATCACGATGGACGAAGCAGCCACGATCGTGACAACCCGGTGGAAAACGTCCGTGTGCTGGAAGGCGCCAAAGAAAACGGTCATTTCAGCAACAAAACCACTGAATCCCGGTAATCCGAGCGAAGCAAAACCTGCGACCATGTAAGCCACGCCGAGGAATGGCATTACTTTCATCAGGCCACCCATTTCGTTGATCATCCTGGTGTGCGTCCTGCCGTAGATCATGCCGATCAGGGCAAAGAAGAGGGCTGTCATGATGCCGTGTGAGATCATCTGGATGACCGCACCGTTCATCGCGGTCTTGTTCATCATCAGCAGCGCGAAGAGGACAAGCCCGCAATGGCTCACTGATGAATATGCATTGATGTATTTAAGGTCTTTTTGCCAGATTGCACCGAACGCACCATATACAACGCTGATACCCGTAAGGATGATAAAGATCCAGGCCAGTTCGTTGGCGGCATCCGGCATGAGGTTCATCGCGATGCGGAAACAGCCGTAGCCTCCGAGTTTCATCAGCACGCCTGCATGGAGCATGGAAACGGCAGTGGGAGCGGAGGCGTGGCCGTCGGGCGACCAGGTGTGGAACGGGAAAAGGGCCCCGAGCACCCCGAAACCGATGAAGGCAAAGGGGAAGAAGAACAATTGGACATCCTTCGGGATATGCATCTTTGCAATCTCTACAAAGTCCCAGGTGTGCGTTCCATCGGGCAGAATGGCATTGTTATACAATCCGAAGATAGCGAGGAGCAATAAAGCCGAGCCTCCCATAAGCATCAGGGTCAGCTTCATGGCTGAATAATGCCGCGGCCCGGTCCCCCAGATGCCAATCAGAAGGTACATCGGGATCACCGCCACTTCGTAGAATAAGAACATGGTAAACATGTCGGTGGTGATGAAGAAACCGAAAACCCCGGTGGATAAAAGGATCAGGAAGCTGAAAAATTCCCTGGGAAGCTCCTCCACGCTGTCCCAGGAGGCAAAGACCCCGGCAAAAACAACGAGTGAGGTCAGCCCGATCATGGCGACTGAAACCCCGTCTACTCCCAACGCATAAGTTATATTGAGGCTTTCGAACCAGACGGTGACACTGCGGAAAAGAAATTCGTCTGTAACCCCCGATTTGCGAAGGGCCAGGTACCAGAAGATCAGAATGGCCGAAAGGATCAACTGGAACCCCATGCCGATAGCTGACGCGATCCTGGCCTGCCGGTAATCTTTGGTCAGCAGGATCGCGACCACCGTCAGCGCCGGAACTATGACAAACAGATTAAGGAAATTCATATATATATTTTCTTATTCGTTTATAATCAATTATTTAAGCCACCAGTAAATGAATACGAACGCCAGGATCAGCACACCTGAAACGAACACGAACCCGTATTTCTGGATTTGTCCCGACTGGAAATCCCTGATAAGGTGTGATACCCTTGCCGTAGTATTTCCGATCAGGTTCATCGAACCATCTACAATATGCCGGTCGAACCACGCCACCGGGCGGGAGATGTAATTAAAGATGATCTTCTTCGTGACAAAGATGTAGATTTCATCTATATAGAACTTATTATACACCAACGTGTAGAATCCCCGGAACGATTTTGCAATGCGGTCGGGGATCGTGGTTTCTTTCATATACATCGCTGCTGCAATGCTGATCCCGACAAGTGCCACCAGGATCGAAGGAATAGCGATGTTCCAGTGGATGTGCGACTCATAAGGGATAAGGTCGGATGAGACGAATTCGCTGAAGTGGATGAACCCGGTGGTTGCTGCCGCCAGCGCGAGGAACATCAGCGGGATAGTCATGGTTTTCGGCG
>CAYUQP010000023.1:0-65527 GCA_964447005.1 uncultured Bacteroidales bacterium | reverse complement strand
ATTTTTATGATCAGAAATCCCGTGTTATTCAGCAGTTGATCCAGAACCATTTCGGCCATTTCGACACCCTCAACACCAAATATTCCTTTATTGGCGATGTGTTGATGAGCCGTTACACGCATTCCGGCGCCGCCGCATATCATGTGGTCTACGACAGCCTGGTTTACGATCATGCCCGGCGATTGACCGAAACCTATCAAAAGCTTGACGATCAGCCGATGATCCATATGTCAAAGATGACGTACAACGAACTTGGCATGCTGGTCGAAAAGAACCTTCACCGCACCGGCAGTTCCAGCTTTCTTCAATCGCTGGATTACAGCTACAACATTCGCGGCTGGCTGACCGGGATCAACCTGAGAAACAACGGAAACGATGCCCAGGATGTATTTTTCCAGGATCTGGTATACGATTCCACAATCAGCGCTTTAAATTGCCCGGCCAATTATAACGGGAACATCACGGCCAGCATCTGGCATCACAGCGGGTCCGCAACCGGTAAAGGTTATGGATATTTCTATGATGAGTTGAATCGAATCATTCAGTCTAAATTCGGATATTTCTCCGCTAGCGGCTGGACCCATAATCAACTCTATTCCAATCCCATCATTGAATACGACAAGAACGGCAACCTGAAGCGGCTACAGAGGCACCATCCCAGCGGGTCGGGCTACAGTGTGCTGGATGACCTGTATTATTTTTATACCGGGAACAGCATTGCCGGTGTCAATGATTATGTCAATTCGTACATGGGTTTCCAGGACAACGGTCATTACTACAATCCGAATGACCCTGAAAACACCCGGGAGTTCTTTTATGACAATAATGGAAATTTGAATCAAGAGCTGAACAAAGGCATTACCAGCATCATTTACAATCATTTAAATCTTCCTTACAAAATCGAGCTCGAAAATAACCGCCGGATTTATTACCTTTGCGATGCAAACGGCACCAAGCTCCGAAAGTACTTTTACGAAGACAACCGTTTGATTGAAACCACGGACTATTCCGGCATATTTGTTTACACTGACGATCAGATCGATTACATTCAAACCAACGAAGGCCGGCTGAAATGGGATAATCACGACAGTTTGTTCTATGCTGAATACTTTATTAAGGATCATCTTGGCAATGTGAGAGATGTCCTTACTACCAATCCCAACTTCTCTAATCCCCTTATCCAGGCCACTGATTATTATCCTTTTGGCCTCGAGATTCAGGACATTTCAATCTCTGACAATTTACAGTTTTATAACTCAAAAGAGCTACAGACGGATGCGAAATTGTGGTGGTATGACTATGGGGCAAGGTTTTATGACCCGGTGTTGGGAAGGTGGCATAGTGTTGATCCTTTGGCGGAGAAATATTTTGATTGGTCGCCATTTAACTATGTTTTAAATAATCCTATAATTAATACTGATCCGCAAGGTGATACCGTAAGGGTTTATACTGAGACTTCAGGTACTGGTCATGCTTGGTTGAGTGTGGGTGAAGGAGAAAACATGACAGTATATTCGTATGGTAGGTATGCTGGAACAAATGAAAAATCTACAGGCATTAATACCTTATCCGATGGACCAGGCGTTTTGGTTAAGTTGGAAGGACAAGACGCGTTAGATTATAATCAAGAGAAAGCTGATAATACCGGCTCTACAGTATTTCAGATACTTGATGTCACTGACGAACAAGTGGCTAATACAATAAATGATGCATTTAATTCATCAAATGAATTACCAGATAATGGAGTTTATAAAGATGATAATAGGGCAAGAGTAATTGATAATTACAAGGTAACTGAAAATAATTGTACAACTAAAGTAGCCGATGCTCTAAATGAAAGTGGATCTAAATCTATGAAAAGCGAAAGTGTGCTGAACGGTGGCCCTAATTATTCAAAAGGAGCCGAAAGACCTATACTGCCTCATTCGCTTAAGGTCAATCTTACCATAAAAGCTCAAAATCGACAAGACATGGTTAAACTTCAAGAAAGAAATAAACCGAAATAAGAATGGAAAAATTACTTAGGTTGATATGGATACTTGTAAGTATTGGCCTTTCTATATTTATTATTATAAAACTAATAGATATTGGCATTTCGATTAAGTATGAAGTTGAAGAACCATTGATGAAAGGGGAAGATTTATATCTGATAGAAAAAAGCAGATTGTTTAATGACTTGGCTTTTGTATATAAGATGTTCTTATTATATATATTATTTAGTTTGGTAATTCAAGTAAGATCATTAGTAAGGCTTGTAAGTAATAAAAATGAAAAATGAGATGATTTAAAAGATTAGGATGTATTTTTATAGCATATAAGCCTATTTATTTCTGAAATCCCGGATATAAACGCCGATTAACACATAATAATTTCATTTCCGGGCATGAGCCGATGCAGCCAAACAGCCTGATTTCGTATTAATTTTGAAAATAATGGCAAAATTGCATGAACAGGAGTATTATTACGCTCCCTTTCCGCCAGCTGGCGGAGAAGGGCTGGGGATGGGGGCTGAACGGTTCGACTACGGTGCCCGCTTCTATGGCCCGGTTATCGGGAGGTGGCATAGCGTGGATCCGATGGCGGAAACTTCCAGACGATGGTCTCCCTACAACTACTGCATGGACAACCCGATCCGGTTTATCGATCCGGACGGGATGGAAGTGACGGACTTTCTGGATAAGGATGGGAATAAAATACTTCATGTAGAGGATGGTTCAAATGCCGTTTTCCAAATTAAGGGAAATGATAAGACTGATGAAAGCTTTGAATTTACTGGGGAGTATAGTAATCAAGGTGGAAAAAATGAAGTTAGCGTAGAGGGAGCTGTTGCAGGTGCTCAAGACTATGTAACTAACAATTACGAAAAATGCAATCAAGCGGTGAACTTCGTTGGACGCACATATGAATCGGCTACTCAAGTAGAGGGTAAGACTGTAGATAATATTGGAATTGTTACGGGGAACTCCACGGCAGCAACAATTAATAGTGATTTAGCAAATAAGGTAACCCCTGAAAAATCAGTTACATCGGCGCAAGAATCCGCAGCTAAAGGGAATTTGGTGGTTGGAGCAAGAGAATCACATGTTGTTACAATGACTACCAAAACATTTGATATTACTCGTTATAATACATCTGGTTCAGTAGTTGAACAAAAGCAAATCGTTGGTGGGCAGATTACCAATGTTAATGGAGGTGTTCGTGAAACCAATTTTGGTCCAGGCAAAAAGAATAGTTTTCAACCTGTACCATGGCAGAAAGATCTAAAATGGCATTCTTTGCCGCGTAAATAATTTAATTGAATAACAATCAGAGTTTTACAAATATGAATTATTTAATTTTCGTATTATTCTTTCCTTTTATAATAATGCAATGCGACTATAAAAAGAATACTATAAACCAAAATAATTGGATTGAACATCGCGCAGTATATTCAAATGCGGGTTTTGAAATAAAGTTTCAATATCCAGATAATCTTAAAATTGCTCGCGAAATAGATAATTGTCTTTGTGTTGGTGTTAATACCGAATATTACGAAGAAGACCAAGCCTCTCCTGAAGATAACACCAGGCAATGGTGTATTTGTTTGTTTGATAGCACTGAATACACCGCAGAATACATGATTTCTTCATGGAAAAAATCCTTTAATGGTGAAGTTGTTGAAATAATAGACACGGTCACAGTTGGAAATATCATCGCAGTTCAAGCAACTTTAATGAGTATTGACCCGGGTTCATCTTACATACGGTTTTCATCCATTCAGTCTTCATCATATATTCAGTTAATATATTTTAATATATTCTCAGCGTTGATTGAGATTGTGAATCAAGATGAATTGTCAAGTGAAGACTTTGAGATTTTTTGGAAAAGCATAAAGGTTGAAGAATACAATAATCCGTAATCATTAAGATAATTCTGTTTTTTAGAGCCCGATAAGTCCGGGCTTTATTTTAATCCGAAAGGGGGCCGGAGCCCCAGATTTAGCGAAGAGGACGGGATTCGATTTATAAAAATTTAACAGATAGAAAGAAACATAGAAAAATTATCATAAGCATATCTCAATGACAGTATTGTTGATAAATAATAGGTCAATCCTGGTAATCTTAATAAATGCTATAATATGTAATTATATTTTCGGCCAAAGCCCCGAAAAGAACTATATTCATATAACCACCTTACTGGACACCGTAACTAATCCTGCATTGATAGCTGAACTGGAAGACTGGCAAAAATCCGACTTGATTGAGTATTATGACGGATTGGGCAGACTGGCGCAGAGCAACCTGTATCATGTTACTCCATCGGCAAAAGACCTGGTTCAGCATGTCGAGTATGACACCTTTGGCCTGCAGCGTTTCAGCTATCTCCCTTTTCCAAGCGATGCTGAAGGGTATTTCTTAGCCAATGGAAAAACGCTGACTACGGATTACTACAGTTCACGCGCTGATAACACCGTGCCCTTTACTTCTGTTCCTTTCGGGGAATCGAAATTTGACAATTCCCCGCTGAACCGGGTCATGAAACAGGGATTTCCCGGGGATTCCTGGCAATTGGATGAACACCCGCTACAATTTGATTTTCTTTCCAATACGTCAGGCGACCAGGTGGCTTTGTTTGAATATGATGAGGAAACGCATCAGTTCAGTACCAGCGGCTATTATCAGCCCGACAGCCTGTTTGTTTTTAAAACAATTGATGAAAATGGCAATATTTCCAGAATATTCAAGGACAAGACGGGTAACATCGTTTTGAATGAAAAAGTCCTTTCAGGCACCAAAATTCGAACCTATTACATTTATAACCTCAACGGCAAGCTCGCCGTGGTTATTCAACCGGAAGGGAGCGCATTAATCGGAAGCTCTTTTTCCAGCACGGCACAGTTTATCGAGCGATGGTGCTTTACTTACCAGTACGATTACCGGAACCGGGTGGTGGAAAAACGCATCCCGGGCATGAAACTGCCCGTATACATGGTCTATGATTCCCTGGACCGGTTGATCCTCACCCAGGACGGGAACCTGAGAAAATCTTCCCTGTTTGAAAAACAATGGTACTTCACCAAGTATGATGCCCTGGGACGGCCGATCCTGGAAGGCATTTACACGAACCCCGAAGACACCACCCGGGAAATGATGCAGAGCTACGCCAGTCAGTATTTTGCAGACAGCGGTTATTTTGAATCCCGCTGCGGAATTAATTTCCAAACGTTGCAGGGCTATACCAATCACTCATTTCCTCCGCTTAAGGACTGTGAACTACTGAAAGTATATTACTACGACAATTATGACTTTGACTCCAATGGAAATCCCGATTTCCTTTACAATGACTGGCGGCCCTTCGGGGATCTGCATTACCTGAATTTCACCCAGGGCATGCTGACCGGCACGAAAGTCAAAATCCTGATCGATCCAATCCTTTCAGATCCCTTGCTGACCACAGTAAATTTTTATGATCAGAAATCCCGTGTTATTCAGCAGTTGATCCAGAACCATTTCGGCCATTTCGACACCCTCAACACCAAATATTCCTTTATTGGCGATGTGTTGATGAGCCGTTACACGCATTCCGGCGCCGCCGCATTTCATGTGGTGTACGACAGCCTGGTTTATGATCATGCCCGGCGATTGACCGAAACCTATCAAAAGCTGGACGATCAGCCGATGATCCATATGTCAGATATGACGTACAATGAGCTCGGAATGCTGGTCGAAAAGAACCTTCACCGCACCGGGAGCTCCAGCTTTCTTCAATCATTGGATTACAGCTATAATATCAGGGGCTGGCTGACCGGGATCAACCTGAGAAACAACGGCAATGATACCCAGGATGTATTTTTCCAGGAACTGGTATACGATTCCACAATCACTGCTTTGAATTGCCCGGCCAATTATAACGGGAACATCACGGCAAGCATCTGGCGGCACAGCGGATCCTCAACCGGTAAAGGATACGGATATTTCTATGATGACTTCAATCGAATCATTCAGTCTAAATTCGGATATTTCTCCGCTAGCGGCTGGACCCATAATCAACTCTATTCCAATCCCATCATTGAATACGACAAGAACGGCAACCTGAAGCGGCTACAGAGGCACCATCCCAGCGGGTCGGGCTACAGTGTGCTGGATGACCTGTATTATTTTTATACCGGGAACAGCATTGCCGGTGTCAATGATTATGTCAATTCGTACATGGGTTTCCAGGACAACGGTCATTACTACAATCCGAATGACCCTGAAAACACCCGGGAGTTCTTTTATGACAATAATGGAAATTTGAATCAAGAGCTGAACAAAGGCATTACCAGCATCATTTACAATCATTTAAATCTTCCTTACAAAATCGAGCTCGAAAATAACCGCCGGATTTATTACCTTTACGATGCAAACGGCACCAAGCTCCGAAAGTACTTTTACGAAGACAACCGCTTGATCGAAACAACCGATTATTCGGGCATGTTTGTTTACACTGACGATCATATCGATTACATTCGAACTTCTGAAGGCCGGCTGAAATGGGACGACCTGGACAGTTTGTTTTACTCCGAGTATTTCATTAAGGATCATCTTGGAAATGTCCGGGATGTTATTACCACTAACCCCAACTTTTCCAATCCACTTATCCAAGCCACTGATTATTATCCTTTTGGCCTCGAGATTCAGGAAATCGGGGCATCCGACAACCTGCAGCTTTATAACACGAAGGAGTTGCAGACGGATGCCAAGCTGTGGTGGTATGATTTTGGAGCGAGGTTTTATGACCCAACCCTCGGAAGGTGGCATAGCGTGGATCCTTTAGCTGAATCCTCCTGCAGGTGGTCTCCCAACACCTACTGCATGAACAACCCGATCCGGTTTATCGATCCGGATGGGATGGCGGTGACAGATTTTTTGGATAAGGATGGAAAACTTGTAAAACATATTGATGATAAATCGAATGCTGTATTTCAACTAACCGGAAAGAATCGCTCCCAAGAATACTTTAAATTCAAAGAATATGATCAAAACCAGAAGGGAGAAGACTTGGTTAATGTTCAATCGGTTATCGATTTCACCCAAGATTACACTCGAGAAAATTATACTTCTGAATTTTTAGGATACAAAAAAGATAAAGAAGGGAATGTTATCACCAAAGATGGAAAGAACGTTCAAGATTGGAGAACTTATTGTAACCAAGGTACTTTTTGTATTGCTAAATCGGTAAATTCTGCATTAGAACAAACAGCCAATGGGTTTAACATGAGCATATTTGAAGGTGAGTGGGGTGCAGTTAAAGCGGCAGATATTTATAAAAATCTGGCAAAATACTATTCACCAGTTGATTTAACCCAAGCACAAGATGCAGCCCGACAAGGTGGTTTCGTTGTCGGTGGAAGTAGTGGACACGCCTATACTTTAAACAAAAATGGATTAATAAACAATGTTGGCGCAAAAGCATCCAAAAACAATATATGGGATCCCCAGTTATATTTAGATAAGGGCACACAGTTTTATATACTTTTTAAAGGCAATTAAATAGAATCAAAGATGTTGCCTAATTTTTAGTTGAAATAAAAGAGGGTTCAACAGTTTGTTTAAATTGTAATCGATTTGAAGAATTATAACAAACAAACCCTGAACCCATGGATAAAAGTACAAAAATTTCACGAGAGAAACTGGCTTGGCTTTTTGAGCAGCCGATTGACATTAAAATATCTTTATTGACGCAGCACTTAACCATAAGCCAGCTAATTCTTAATCAAATACTTGAAGAAGAAGTGGTCAATCTGAGCGGTCCCCGGTACAGTCACGATAAGCCTCATTTTGGAGCCTATTCCCGCTATGGATTTAATCCGGGCAGTGTCCGGATCGGTGATAAAAAAGTTGCCGTCGACATTCCCAGGGTGGTAAATAACCGGACCGGCCACTTTGAGAAGTTGCAGAGTTATGAAGAACTCAAGCAGTTGGATGAACCAACCGATCAGCTGGTTAATGGAGTGCTTTATGGATTGAGCACTCGGGATTATCAGCGCGTGGTGGACCATCTTGCCGAAAGCTTTGGCCTTAGTAAATCTTCGGTAAGCAGTCGTTTTATTGAAGCTACAGCAGAAAAGCTGAAGGAATTTATGGAGCGAAGATTTGACCACATGGACATTGTGGCTGTGTTCATGGATGGCAAACATCTGGCTAAACAACAGATCATCATTGCCATGGGGATTACCTTGCAGGGGGATAAGATCCTGCTGGGGTTTGTTCAATCCACCACGGAAAACAGTGTGGTGATTGGCTCTTTCTTGAAAGATTTGATTAGCCGGGGTCTGAAGTATGATGACGGAACGCTGTTTATTGTGGATGGCAGTAAGGGCATGAAAAAAGCGATCCAGGACGTTTTTGAGCACAAGGCTATCATTCAGCGTTGCACCTGGCACAAGCGGGAAAACATCCTGAGTTATTTGTCGGAGAACCATCATGCGCAGATTAAATCAAAATACCACAAAGCCCTACAGCTTGAAACATATGAAGAAGCCAGAGCTGCCTTGATGGACTTGGCCAACGAATTAAAAAAGATAAACCTGTCGGCAGCTAATTCCCTGTTGGAAGGGTTAGAAGAATTGCTCACCCTGCATAAACTTGGTTTGAACCAGGAGTTCTCAGTCAGTTTTTCGACGACAAATTGTATCGAAAGTGTGAACTCCCAGATTGGAAAATACACCGGACGAGTAAAGAACTGGAGCACCTCTGACCAACGGTACCGCTGGATCGCAGCTGCTTTACTCGAAATTGAGTACAAATTGAGAAAAGTTGATAATTTTAGAAACTTAAAAATCATGAAAGAGGCAATATTAAAACAGGTGCAAAATCAAATTGCTGAGTCCTCTTAATTTCAACTAAAAATTGGACAACATCGAATCAAAATGAAAGTGTGCTTAATTATAATTATTTTATTGCTTTTCACTTCGTGTAATACTAAAATACCTTCAAGATACTATAGAAGTCCTGTCGAAGCAACTGGAGGATTTTATAATTTTTCATTAGAATTAAAATCCGATAGAAAACTTGAATTATCAATAGAGGTTTCAATACAAGTGACTCAAAGCGAAGAGGGAGAAGTGTGGGAATCGAACTCAAAAATAATTACCGGCAAATGGGTTCTAAATAATAAACAAATTAATTGTTCTTTAGATGAGCCAAAATCGGATATTGATAGTATATTTATAAATACTGAATTTAACAATATAGATAAACCAGTGGTTGTTTTCTCGCAAAACCTTGATACTGCTTTTATATATGGGATACCCTGCCTTTTAACAAACAAGTGATATTGGATAAAACATCATGACGTTACCCCATTGTCCTTCATTTCCCTTAGCAACTCCTCGATTTTCTCAATAACCGATTCGGGCCATGTGCCGATGTATCCAACCAACCTGATTTTATTTTACTTTTGAAGTAATGACAAAATTGCAAGGACAAAGAAACTTTGAATCTCCCTTCCCCCGGGTGGGGGAAGGGTTGGGGATGGGGGCTGAAAGCCGCCTGAAATGGGACGACCAGGACAGCCTGTTCTATGCTGAGTATTTTATTAAAGACCACTTAGGCAACGTGAGAGATGTCATTACCACGAATCCCAACTTCTCTAATCCCCTTTTCCAGGCCACTGATTATTATCCTTTTGGGTTGGAGATTCAGGAAATCGGGGCATCCGACAACCTGCAGCTTTATAACACGAAGGAGTTGCAGACGGATGCCAAGCTTTGGTGGTATGACTACGGGGCACGCTTCTATGATCCGGTGCTGGGGAGGTGGCATAGCGTGGATCCGATGGCGGAGAAACATTTTGATTACACGCCCTATGCATATGTCTTCAACAATCCAATTAAATATATTGATCCATTTGGACTTGACTCAGCTCAACGTGCACAGGCTGCTCAAAAGGCTTTAGAATATGTTAATAAGAATCCTGGTGATACATACCCAAGTAACCAAGATAGAATTGATGGAAATTTTCGCGGCGCACCTAGTGAAAAAGTAGATTGTTCTGGAATGGTTGATAATTGTGTTCTTGCGGGTGAAGAACCCAGTTCAAAGGATAATGGAAAAGAAAATGGGGTGCGAAATGTGATGGCTCAGAGTGAAAAGATTGGTGATTTAAATGATTTATCAAAAGCCGAAGTGGGGAATGCCATTACACTTAATAATACGCGTTCAGAAACATTAGATTCAAAGAGGGATTTTAATCATATTGGAATTATTACTAAGATCGAAAGGGATGATAATGGTAATATTAAAACCTTACAGATAACTCATTCTGCCGGTTCAGCTGGTAGTAGTCGTTCAGGTCCCCGAACAGATGATGCAATTAAAGAAGGAAAATCTTTATACTGGGGAGTACGAATTACAGGCGTCTATAAATGGGATAAAAGACCAGACGAATAAAATAGCAAAAATGAAATCCATATTCAGCATATTATTCTTGAACATATTTATCTGTGCTTGTTCACAAAATGTAAATACTGCACAGTTAAAAGAGTTATTGCGGTTTTTTAACATAGACACAACGATGGAGATTACCAATCTCAATGTCATTGTTGAGGATAAAATACCATACGATGCTCTTAAAAAAGAAGTAGACTTATATAAGTTCAAGGATTTCCAAAAGAGAATGATAAGCGACAAGTTATACCCACTAAGTCAGGACATTAGTTATGGGGCTTATTTATATACTATTGAAAACAGGTTACCTGGGATTATGACTTTTGTGATATACACTGAATCGTCATTTGGAAATTTGACGTACCTGGTAAATTTCAAAGATACACTACTGGTGGATTTTATATACAATGATGGAAATTATGGCTACCCCATTGAACAAACAAAGGATCAGGAAGTTATAGAAGGATTTGATCAAAGATTTGAATTTAAAAATGATACTGTGTATAAGATCAAGAACAAAATAATCAGATACAACTATTATAATACTGATAAACAAGATGTTGAACTTATTTCTGATTCTATTATTTCAATATTCAAAATAGATCAAGAGGGAAGATTCCAAAGAATTTATTACGATAGCATATCCTACCCTGGCAGCTTCAATCACTGATTCTGGTTTAAATTGAGCCCCCATCTGCATAGGCCGATTACCTCGACCAATCAAGGCCGGACAATTCCAGATGAAGTATTAGACTCATTTTCAGACATATGAGGCAATCCCTTGAAACCGGCGCAGACTGGTCAATTTGTCCGGCTTGTAAAATATCCGAGGATCTTCTGAAAATTTTTCCTAAAAAACTTGTGCCTTATTTAGAAAGGTTCTAAATTTGCAGCCGTTTCTTATGCTAACTTTACCAAATCAAATGTTGAAAATCAAATTTTTAAACTTAACGATAGCCTTTCTTCTGCTTTTCACCTTCTCGATGAAAGCTGAAGATGAACTAGGCATTTATGAGCACCTCGACCAGTTTATCCCTTCCGACCTGGTTTTTGTTACAGAGAATTACGATACGATAAATCTCCTGGCACAAATCGACAAACCGACGGTCATCGTACCGGTTTACTATGAATGCCCCGGTCTTTGCAGCCCGCTGCTGGAAGGCGTCGCTGATGTTATTTCCAAGGCAACCATTGAGATCGGAAAAGATTACCAGGTCTTCACGATCAGCTTCAACCCGGCAGAAAAAACAAAACTGGCCAAAGAGAAAAAAGAAACCTATCTGAAACTGGTAAAAAATAAAACAGGCGATCTTGAAAACGGCTGGCTGTTTCATACCGGCGACAGCACCAACATTTCAAACCTGCTGAACAGCCTTGGCTATAAGATCAAGAAAGAAGGCAAAGACTGGATCCACCCGGGGGCGATCATCGTGCTCAGCCCAAACGGCAAGATCACCCGCTACCTGCACGGGACCTATTTTCTCCCGTTCGACCTCAAAATGGCGGTTGTGGAAGCCTCGCATGGCAAATCGGGGCCTACGATCAACAAAATGTTGAAGTTTTGCTTCAGCTATGACGCGGAAGGAAAGAAATATGTTTTTAATATTACAAAAGTTTCCGGCAGCCTGATCATCCTTGCCGCGCTTGGATTCTTTTTCTCCCTGATCTTTAAAAGCAAGAAAAACAAACCCTCTGTAGAAAACTAACCTATGTCAACAGCAGCAGTCAATACGGATCAAACCTTTTACCAGGCATCCCGGGGTATCAAATCCTGGATTTTCACCCTGGACCATAAAAGGATCGCCCTGCTTTATTTTTATGCCATCGTGTCCTTTTTCCTGGTCGGTGTGATCCTGGGTGCACTTATGCGACTGGAACTCATTGCCCCGGGGAAAACCCTGATGGAGCCCCATACTTATAACCAGGTGTTCACCCTGCACGGCGTCATCATGATATTCCTTTTCATCATCCCGGTCGTACCGGCCATTTTTGGGAATTTCTTCCTGCCGATCATGCTGGGGACCGACGATGTGGCCTTTCCCAGGCTGAACCTGATGTCGTGGTACTTGTACATTTTCGGTGGCGCCCTGGCGCTGCTGACCCTGGTGGTGGGGGAAGGGCCTGCCGACACCGGCTGGACCTTCTACGCGCCCTACAGCGTAAAAACCGGTACCAATGTTTCAATTGCAGTGCTGGCCGCCTTTATCCTCGGCTTTTCCTCCATCCTCACCGGGCTGAACTTTATTGTGACCATTCACAGGCTGCGGTACCCGGGGATGACATTCTTCAAAATGCCCCTGTTTGCCTGGGCGCTGTATGCTACTTCCTGGATCCAGGTGCTGGCCACCCCGATCGTAGGGATCACCCTGCTGATGATCGTGGCGGAAAGAGCGTTCGGCGTCGGCCTCTTCGATCCGTCCATAGGCGGTGACCCCATACTTTACCAGCATCTTTTCTGGATCTATTCGCATCCCGCCGTTTACATCATGGTCCTCCCCGCGATGGGCATCATCTCGGAGATCATCCCCACTTTTTCGCAGCGGACCATTTTCGGCTACAAAGCTATTGCCTATTCAAGCCTTGCCATTGCCTTCGTAGGGTATTTCGTCTGGGGGCATCACATGTTCACCTCCGGGATGAGCGGCCCGGCCCGTATCGTTTTTTCGATCCTGACGTTCCTGGTCGCCATTCCCTCGGCCATCAAGGTCTTCAACTGGGTAGCAACCATGTACAAAGGGTCCATCGATGTGCAGCCCCCGTTATTGTTTGCCATGGCCTTCATTTTCCAGTTCCTGATCGGCGGGCTCACCGGGCTTGTCAACGGGGCACTGGCTGCGGATGTCCATATTCACGACACGTATTTTGTGGTCGGACATTTCCATTATGTCATGTTCGGCGGAACGGCCTTTGCATTTTTCGGAGGCCTCTATTACTGGTTCCCGAAAATCTGGGGAAAAATGTATAACATCCGCTGGGCAAACATCGCATTTACATTTATGTTTGTCGGATTCAATGTGCTGTATTTCCCCATGCTCATCCTCGGCATGATGGGAATGCCCAGGAGATATTACGATTATCTGCCTGAATTCCAGCCGCTGAACATCATCTCGACCGTCGGTTCCTGGATCCTGATCCTTGGCATTATCATGATGATCGCAAACCTCATCAACGGATACAGGAAAGGTGCGGTAGCCGGGCGCAACCCATGGGGTGGAGTAACCCTGGAATGGCAGACAAAATCGCCCCCGCCGCTGCCCAATTTCGACAAATTGCCGGAGGTTTCGGAGCATGGACCGTATGATTTCAAGTAAAGTATTATTTCGAAGATGAATATGAACACAACTTTCGTTCTACCCAACAGCGGGCACAACCGCGACGATGTATCCTCAAAAATGGGGATGTGGCTGTTCCTTTTCACCGAACTGCTGCTGTTCGGGGGCCTGTTCCTGGTTTACATGGTCTATCGTTTCAAATATCATGAAGCATTCCTGCATGCCCACTATGACCTGAATGTCTGGTTCGGGGGCGTGAACACAATAGTCCTTCTTGCCAGCAGTATGACCGTTGCCATGTCGATCACCGCCATGCAAAAAGGAAACATAAAGTTGTCCAAAAACCTTTTATGGATTACGATCATTTCGGCAGGAATATTCATGGTGATCAAAAGCATTGAGTGGTCGTCGAAGTTCGAGCATGCGCTGTTCCCCGGAATGTCGCATTTCAACGAGCTCGGCAACGGGGAAAGGCTGTTCTTCTTCCTGTATTTCTTCATGACCGGCCTGCATGCCCTTCATGTCATCGTCGGGGCTGTGTTGCTGCTTTTTGTCATCCGGGCCATCAATCAGAAGAGAGTGACCCAGGACCGGTTTATGTTCCTTGAAAACGGAGGGCTGTATTGGCACCTGGTGGATTTGATCTGGATATATCTTTTCCCGTTGTTTTACCTGATACATTAACATAACCCCCACCCCTTGCCCCTCCCCCAAATGGGGGAGGGGAATATGGGGAGGGGGCCTTAACAATAGAACCAATATGAACTCAAACCCTCACCATACACAATCCGAACCTCATGCAGAGGTGCATATCGTCAGTTATAAGGACCATGCCAGCACGTTCCTGGGATTAATCCTGCTGACCATCATGACCGTTACGGTATCGGTGTTCGGCGCTGACCTCTACACGCTGACTGTTCTTACGGCACTCGCCATCGCATCGGCCAAAGCAGTTGTGGTGGCGTTATATTTCATGCATTTAAAATACGATCCGAAAATATATAAAGCCATGCTTGGCGTGGTATTGTTGTTATTTATTGTTTTTGTAATATTGACTTTAATAGATTACCTGATAAGATAAACCTCACCCACATTACGGGAGAGGCTTAACTTAATATTTAAAATTTAAAATTTAGAATTTATCAAATGTCCGGTGCGTCAAATTTTGTACAGGGAGTCGATCTGACCTTCATCATCATCCTGGGAATTTCCGTCTTTTTCCTGGTGGGCATTACTGCCGTGATGATCTATTTCGTTATTCGCTACAGCAGGAAGAAGAATCCCAAAGCGACCAACATTGAAGGAAATACGAAACTTGAAATCCTTTGGACGGTCATCCCGCTGATCCTGGTCCTGATCATGTTCTATTACGGCTGGGTTGGCTACCGGCCAATGCGGCAGGTCCCGGAAGGAGCGATCCCTGTTAAGGCCATTGGCATGATGTGGAGCTGGTCGTTCGAATACCCGAATGGAAAAAAATCAGCCGAGCTGGTAGTCCCGCTGAATAAACCGGTCAAACTCGACCTGTTCTCGAGGGATGTGCTGCATAGCCTTTATATCCCTGCATTCCGCATCAAAGAAGATGTGGTTCCCGGAAAGGATAATTACATGTGGTTCACCGCGCAGGAACTGGGGGAATATGACCTGTTCTGCGCAGAATACTGCGGTGAGAGGCACTCCTACATGATCAGCAAAGTGAGGGTCCTTCCCGAAGCAGAGTATGAACAATGGCTGGCGCAGTCGGATATCCCGGCGGATGAGCATCCGGGCCTCACCCTTCTGAAACAAAACGGGTGCATCGCATGTCATTCACTGGATGGCAGCAAAATCGTCGGCCCTTCGTTCAAAGGAATATATGGCCACGAAGCCGAGGTCATCACCGATGGCAAGGAAAGAAAAGTCATGGTAGATGATGAATATATCCTGAAATCGATCTACGAACCGAATGCCGATGTCGTCAAAGGCTATAACCCGGGATTGATGATCTCATACAAGCAGCAGGTCTCGGAAGAGGATGTGAAGAAGATCGTGGAGTATATTAAGGGATTGTAAGAGTCGTCGGTCATTAGTCGTTGGTCATTAGTCGTTGGTCATTAGTCATTGGTCATTGGTCATTAGTCGTTGGTCGCTCTTAGTAAATAACAATATAACAATTGAACAATTTAACAATTGAACAATAGAACACCTGCTTTAAGTTTTTTCAAAGTCCTCCTTGAGCTCAGTAAAGTGAAGATCACCTTTGCTGTCGCCCTGACTACGATCACGGGGTACCTGCTGGCGGACGGCAATTTCGGCATGGGGCTGGTTTTACCGACCCTGGGGATCTTCCTGCTGGCCTGTGGTTCCTCGGCCATCAATCATTTCCAGGAACGTGACCGCGACCGGCTGATGGAACGGACGAAGAACCGGCCGATCCCTTCCGGGAGAATTTCACCCGCCGGGGCGCTGACGGTAGCTTTCCTTCTCTCTGCCGGCGGTGCGGTGGTCTTATACGCCGGAACGGGAATGCTGGGCATGCAGCTTGGCCTGCTGGCCCTGATCTGGTACAATGTCATCTATACGCCGATGAAGAAAAAGACGGCTTTTGCAGTGGTGCCGGGTGCCGTCATCGGTTCCATCCCGCCCCTGGTAGGCTGGGTGGCGGCCGGGGGTCAACTGTCCGATCCGAGGGCACTGTTCATGGCATTTTTCTTTTTCATCTGGCAGGTGCCGCATTTCTGGCTTCTGATGCTGAAATACGGCGAAGAATATACCCGCGCCGGATACCCATCCATCACCCGGATCTATTCTTCCCGGCAAATAAAAAACATCACCTTCATCTGGATCCTGGCCACCGCCATTTCGGCGCTGATGCTCCCCGCGTTCAACGTCGTGGAATCATGGATCGTCATGGCCGGCCTGCTGATCTCATCGGTGTGGCTCGTGTTCCAGTTCACACGGCTGCTCTCAGTCAAAGACCTCCCTTTCAGCCCCATCAAATATTTCATGAAGATCAACTACTTCGTCCTCGCGGTAATGATCTTTCTCTCGATAGACCGTTTTATATGATTCTTACGGCCTGTGTAAAGTCCAATTTAGAAATCCTTCTAAATTAGTTCTGCTCTGTTTACGGAATGTTTTTATAATTATTTTTGATCCTATATATTCATTTTTTCTGAATATAAAAGAACAGAAATGAAAAATCCGTCCGGGAAAGGTAACCTGCTTTACAGAATATTTCACTTTTACTACGAAGGTTTCCGCTCCATGACCTGGGGGCGAAAGCTATGGCTGATCCTCCTCATCAAGCTCTTCATCATGTTCGCCATCCTCAGGGTGTTCTTTTTCCAGGATTTCCTGGGCAGCCGCTTTGATACCGACCAGGAAAAAAGTAATTATGTTACCGATGAACTAATAAAACGCAATCCGAATGATTGAACAAATCGATTACGCTCTTGTCGACTGGTCACGGGCACAATTCGCCCTGACGGCCATGTACCACTGGCTTTTTGTACCGCTGACCCTGGGCCTGTCGTTCATCATGGCCATCATGGAAACGATCTATGTCAAGACCGGCGATCCGCACTGGAGAAAGGTCACGAAATTCTGGATGAAACTTTTCGGGATCAATTTTGCCATTGGCGTGGCTACCGGTATCATCCTGGAATTTGAGTTCGGCACCAACTGGTCGAATTACTCCTGGTTTGTTGGCGACATTTTCGGCGCGCCGCTGGCCGTGGAAGGCATCATGGCTTTCTTCCTCGAGTCGACCTTTGTAGCGGTCATGTTTTTCGGATGGAACAAGGTGGGCAAAAAATTTCACCTCGCCTCCACCTGGCTGGTTGCTGTCGGGGCCAACCTGTCTGCCCTCTGGATCCTGGTGGCCAACGCATGGATGCAGAACCCGGTAGGCATGCAATTTAACCCGGACACCGCCCGTAACGAAATGATGGATTTCTGGGCAGTGCTTTTCTCGCCTACTGCCATCAATAAATTCCTGCATACGGTGACCTCGGGTTACGTCCTGGCAGCAGTTTTCGTCATCGGGATCAGCGCATGGTTCATGCTGCATAAAAGGGAACTTCTCTTTGCAAAACGCAGCATGCTGGTGGCTTCCACGTTCGGTCTGATCATGGGCGCCTTCCTGGTCATGACCGGGGATGAATCGGCAAGGGAAATAGCCCGAGTCCAGCCCATGAAATTTGCCGCCATGGAAGGCCTCTACGACGGGCAGCGAAACGCGCCCCTGGTAGCTATCGGCCTTTTCGCGCAGCCCATCGAACCGTACAATCCCGAAAAAGAGAAATTCCTGGTCAAGATCGAAATTCCCAACATGCTTTCCTACATGGCATTCCTTGATCCGCACGCGTTTGTCCCGGGGATACAAGACCTCGTCAAAGGCAACCCGGATGAGAACATCATGTCGTACCAGGAGAGAATGGAAAGGGGCAAAATTGCCATTCAAACGCTGAGTGATTATAAGCAGGCTATGAAGGAGAACAATGAAGAAAAAGCGGCTGCATTGAGGGCACAGTTCAACGACAAAGATTTCCTCGACAACTACTTCCGGTACTTCGGGTATGGTTATTACAATAATCCGGAAGACCTGATCCCAAATGTGCCGGTCAGTTTCTATTCTTTCCATATCATGGTGATCCTCGGCATGCATTTCATGATCCTTTTCCTGGTCATACTTATTTTATTGTTTAAAAATGTCCTGCACCGGAAACGATGGATATTGTTTGTGGCTTTATTCACCATACCGCTGGTTTACCTGGCTTCGATGGCCGGGTGGATGCTGGCCGAATTCGGCCGGCAGCCCTGGGTAATCCAGGACCTGCTGCCCACGATCACAGCCGTTTCCAGGATCGACAGCTCGGCCGTGCAGATCACATTCTGGTTGTTCGCCGTATTATTCACCGCTTTGCTTATCGCCGAGGTCAGGATCATGACCACGCAGATCAAGAAAGGCCCCAAAACAGAAGGAGGAAACTGAAATGTTTGAAAATTTATCACACCTGGCATTACAGCAATACTGGTGGGTGATCATCTCACTGCTAGGGTCGTTGCTGGTCTTTCTGTTCTTTGTGCAGGGCGGGCAGACAGTCATCTATAAACTGGGCCGTACCGAACAGGAACGGACTATGATCGTCAATTCCCTGGGGCGCAAATGGGAATTCACGTTTACCACGCTGGTCACTTTCGGGGGCGCATTTTTCGCTTCCTTCCCGTTGTTTTATTCCACAAGTTTTGGCGGGGCCTACTGGGTATGGATGCTGATCCTCCTGGCATTCGTCGTGCAGGCGGTAGCCTATGAATTTCGCACCAAGCCCAATAACTTCCTGGGGCAGAAAACCTTCGAGATCTTTCTTCTGTTAAACGGGGCGCTGGGAACTATACTTACGGGCACGGCGGTAGCTACCTTTTTTACCGGGTCACCTTTTGCAGTCAATGAAATGAACTTTTCAGAATGGAAAACCCCTTTCCACGGGCTGGAACTGGCCTTCGACTTTACACGGTATGCCGTTTACATCAACCTGTCACTGGGCCTGGCCGTATTTTTCCTTTCCAGGATACTGGGCATTTTCTACCTTCTAAATAATATTGATGATGAAATGATCAGAAAAAGAGCAGGCCGGGCACTCCTGCAAAATGCCATTCCATTCCTGGTCTTTTTCCTGTTTTTCCTGGTCAATATCCTCTTAAGGGAAGGATTTGCATATGATCCGGAAACAGGCACGGTATTTACGGAACCTTTCAAATACTGGAACAACCTGCTGCAGATGCCGCTTGTCCTGGTTTTCCTGCTCGCAGGGGTGGTACTGGTCTTATTCAGCCTGTTCAGGATTTGGCGGTCTTTCGATCGCTTCCATGACAAAGCCATCTGGTATGCCGGCCCTGGAACCATCCTGGTGGTGTTTGCACTGTTTCTCATAGCCGGGTTCAACCATACGTCATTTTATCCGTCGATCTATGATCTCCAGAGCTCGCTGACGATAGAAAACGCATCGTCAAGCAAATACACGCTGACGGCAATGAGCTATGTCTCACTGCTTGTCCCGTTCGTGGCTGCATATATCTGGTACGCCTGGAAATCAATCAATGACAAAAAGATCGATAAAGCAGAAATAGAAAATGAAGAGCACAAATACTGATATTAAATAACCCGTCATGCACACAGTACAAATACTTTGGCTATTATCCCTTCCGGTAATGATCTATCTGTCTTACCGGCTGGTCCTGATCGTTTTAAAGAAATATGAAAAGAAATTTCCTCCGGAAATGGAATGAAAACGAGAAATGATCACTAAAAATTTATTATTTTTGGAAAATCATAATTTACTGATTTCAAGTAATATAATAATGCACATACGAAGATTGCTTTTCACGGGTCTTCTCGGTTTCTGCCTCTTATTTGCAGGCATGGCTCAATCCGGCGCGGTCATCTCAGGTGACACGGCAAATTATCCTTACTGGATTGAAATGATGGCCGATCCGTCCATAAATTTTTACCAGGTACAAAGGGCTTTCAATCTTTATTATGAGAATAAGGACATGAACAAGGTCAAAGGGTGGAAACCGTTCAAGCGATGGGAATACCGGATGCTGGAAGGAAGGATTTTCCCTGATGGCACGCGGCGTCCCGAAGACCATGTGATCAAAGCCTATGAAAAGTACCTTGCCGCTCATCCCGGCGCGCGGTCAGTTTCGGGCAACTGGACCAATCTCGGACCCTTTATCCTGCCCGAAGGAAAAGGTTACAAAGGCCTGGGCAGGTTGAACGCCCTTGCCTTCGACCCGGTCGATCCGGATATTGTCTGGGTCGGGTCGCCCTCAGGCGGATTGTGGAAAACCACCTCTAACGGCAATCAATGGGAATCTTCGACCCAGGACCTGCCGACCCTCGGCGTATCAGCCATTCTCATCGACCACACCAATCACTCGGTAATGTATATCGGCACCGGCGACCGGGATGCCGGTGATGCTTACGGTCTCGGGGTTTACCGTTCGACCGACGGCGGGGAGACCTGGCAACCCTGGAACGCCGGGATCAGTAATCATACGGTCGGAAGATTGATCATGCACCCGGACAACAGCATGATCATTTTAGCTGCCACAAATGGTGGGCTTTACCGCACCGCTAACGGTGGTGCCACCTGGTCACGTGTCGAAATGGGCGACTTCAAAGATGTGGTTTTCAAACCCAATAATCCGGATATCGTTTATGCAGCAGGAAACGGAAATTTCTTCCGCTCGTCCAATAACGGGCTTTCTTTTACGCAGGTAACCAATGGTTTGCCCGGAAGTTCAAGATCGGCCATTGCCGTAACGCCGGCCAATCCTAATTATGTTTATGTGATCCTGACCAATGGAGATTCATTCAAGGGACTTTACCGTTCCACGGACTCCGGACAGAACTTCACCACCCAGTCCACTACTCCCAATATTATGAGCTGGGGCTGCAACGGCGGTGACGGTGGCCAGGCCTGGTACGACCTGGATATTGCCTGCGATCCGAACAACTCAAATGTCATTTTTGCCGGGGGGGTCAATTGCTTCAAATCCTCCAGCGGGGGGACCACCTGGAACATCAGCTCACACTGGTGGGGCGACTGCCAGGTGCCATCGGTCCACGCCGATCTGCACGTTCTTGAATACAACCCGCTGAACGACCGGCTCTATGCCGGAAATGACGGGGGCGTTTATTATACCGACGATGGCGGCGAAACCTGGATAGAGATCACCAATGGCCTGCCAATCGGCCAGGTTTACAAGATCGGGCAGAGCGCCACCCAGCGCGACAAAACGGTCAACGGTTACCAGGACAATGGCTCTTCGACCTACATGGGCAACTACTGGGAGTTTATCCTTGGAGGGGACGGAATGGAATGTGCCGTCGATCCGGTGGACGCCAACTACAGTTACGCCACGGTCTATTACGGTTATATCGAAAGGTTTTACCAGAATAACAGCAACGGCACCGTGGCCGACAACGGCTTTAACGGCATCAATGAATCGGGCGCATGGGTTACGCCATTCATAATTGATGAAAAAAATCCGAACATCATGTTCGTCGGTTATAAGAACATCTGGCGCTCATCCAATATCAAGGCACCCTCTTCCCAGATCATCTGGGAGAAAATTTCCAGCGGCCTCGGAGGCATCAATGACCAGGATATGCGCGTCCTGGAGCAATCCCCTGTCAATACAGACATACTGTTTGCCGCACGTTACGACAACAAGCTGTTCAGGACCGACAACAGTAAGGCGACCAGCCCGTCATGGGTCGAACTGACCGGATCCTTGCCCGAAAGCGGGGGGATCAATGATATAGAATGCCATCCGTTCAATCAGGATGTTGTTTATTTATCGCAGAATAATAAAATTTTCCGGTCCAATGACCGCGGGATCACCTGGGAAAATATCAGCTATTCTTTGCCTGACGTGGCTTTTACAAGTATTGCCGCATACAGGAACAGTCACGATGGTATCTACATCAGCTCCGACATCGGCGTTTTTTATACCGATGCTTACATGGGGGATTGGATCATGTTCTCCGGCGGTTTGCCGGCCGATGCATCGGTGACGGAGATCGAGATCTTTTATGACGCCCAGGATCCTGCCGGTGATATACTCAGGGCAGGGACTTACGGCCGCGGCCTCTGGGAATCGGATGTCTATCACGCCTCACCGGGGGCTGTTTTCACGGTCGACCAGGCAATCATTCCACCCGGCTGTGCACTGAAATTCACCGATCTTTCATCCGGTGTGCCTACAGCCTGGCGCTGGGAATTCGATGGCGCCGATCCATCCTTATCTTTTGATAGAAATCCTGCCGGTATCATATACAGTTCAGTGGGTTCGTACCAGGTCAAACTGGTGGTCACCAATGAGGCAGGCGCAGATTCAGTCACTTATGTTGACTATATCACGGTGGATGACACCGTACTCCCACTGGCCGATTTCTCAGCCGACGAAACCAGCATCTGTACTAACGGCATTGTGCATTTTACAGACCTGACGCAATTTTGCCCGGATACCTGGCTCTGGACCTTTAGTCCGAATTCTGTCGACTTCAAGGAAGGCACGAATGAGAACTCGCAGCACCCGATCGTTGAGTTCCGGCAGGCCGGGCTGTATGAAGTGACACTGACGGTCCACAACGGGAACGGTGAAGGCACCCTGACCAGGACTGACTTTATCAAATCAGGTGGATTTAACCTGCCTTTCGAGGAGGATTTTGAAACGGGAACTATCGCAGACCGGGAATGGACCATTGTGAACCCTGACCTGGCTACGACCTGGGATCATTACCTGATAGAAGGAATGGGGAATCATGCCGCAAGAATGAAGTTTTACGGCTATTTCAAGATGGCGGAAAGGGACCGGCTGATCAGTCCTTATCTTAATTTCAGCGAACTCAACAATGTTTACCTGAATTTTGACCATGCTTATGCCCAGCGGTTCAGCCAGAAAGATTCTCTGATCATTTATATTTCAGGTGGCTGTAATGAAGATTTTGTCCGCATTTGGGCAAATGGCCCGGATGGAAACGGAATTTTTGAAACCTCAGCTTCCACCCCCTATGAGTTTATCCCCCAGGCCAATGATGACTGGTGCAGCCTTGGCTGGGGCGCCGGTTGTTTCACGATCGACCTGAGCCAGTGGGCCGGTAAAAAGAATATCCGGATAGCCTTTGAATCTTACAATAATCTCGGGAACAGCCTCTACCTGGATAATATTACGGTCTCCAACACGACCAGCAGCAATAATATCCTGCCGGTCGAAGGTTCCTTCGTCGTTTACCCGAATCCCGGCCAGGGGTTGTTCACCCTGCGTAGTGAAGGTTTTACCGGCATGGTGAAACTGGAGATCTTCAACAACCAGGGACAGGCCATCCGGATTGAGGAATTCATGAACTATGAAGATGTCCTGCAGCGAATGATCGATATCAGGAACTATCCGCAAGGCATATATACGGTCAGGCTGGTCAGCGGGCTGAAAATACAGGTCACCAGGCTGGTATTACAGTATTGAACCTCTTCTACGCTCCCGATATAACGTCTGGATCTTACTTCCTAAACGAGGAAGAATCAAGGCATTGCCGGATGGTCCTGCGACTGAAAAACGGCGACACGATCCATCTCACCGATGGGAAAGGAAACCTTTATGAAGCCCGTATAACCGACTCCCAGGGAAAAAAAGTCAGTGTCGATATAATAAGCCTCCGTGAAAACTATGGAAAGCGTAATTACTACCTTCACCTGGCAGTGGCCCCCACCAAGAATATTGAACGGTTTGAATGGTTTATCGAGAAGGCTACCGAGATTGGAATCGATGAAATCACGCCCCTGATCTGCAACCATTCAGAACGAAGGCAGGTCCGCACCGACCGGCTCGTAAAAATTGCGACTTCCGCGATGAAACAATCACTGAAGGCCTATCACCCGGTTATTAACGAAGCCTGTGACTTCAACCGGTTTATCAGGGAATCCCGCCAGGGACAACTCTACATCGCACACCAGCAGGAAAATGATATTAATTTTCTGAAGGACCGTTATAAACCAGGAAACGATGTAACCATACTGATCGGTCCGGAAGGTGACTTCAACGAAGCCGAACTGGAAGTGGCTGCGAAAGCTGAATATACCTGCGTGTCACTTGGCAGTAGCCGTTTACGAACTGAAACCGCAGCATTCGCGGCCTGTCATACTATCTTCCTGCTCAACAGTTGACCAGAAACATTTTTTGAAATTCAAAAAAAATACTGAAAAAATATTTTTTAGTAAAAGTTGCATTCAATTACTTATTTTCTTACATTTGTCTTTCCACCGCCAAGTTTGATTTATTGTTTTTAAACCGATTAATAACTAAAATTTATTGCCTATGATGTAATTAAAGAAACACAGCAAAATCCCAACCCATCGTCCGTTGTTAAATTAACCCAAAATCCCCCAAACATGAAAACAAATGGTTATTTATTTTTGTATATAGCCTTCGTGTGGCTATTGATAGTTTCGCCTGCATTTGCCCAGGACCTGCGATGGGAAAATATTAAATCCAACCTGGAAAACACTCCGACTCAAATCGATCACAAACCGGCTGATCTTTTAAATCCCCATGTAAAATCGTCTTTTTTAAACCGGAACGCTTTTAAATCATCATCCATCATCAGCGAATATCTGCCGGACTCGATTATTTATTATTCAGGAATGTCTGTGAGCTTTCGTGAGATCTTTACATATGATATCAACGGAAATCTGCTGAATTACAAAAAACAGGAAAAAGAGCACAAGAGCTGGATTAATTCGGAAATGAATTCCTTTACATACGACTTTAGCGGAAACGTTTTGTCAGAGCTAAAACAAACCTGGGTAGACTTTTTCTGGGAAAAAAAATACCTCCTTACGTATACTTATGACCAGGATGGAAATATGCTTTCTTATCTTATCCAGGAGTGGGTTCTCAACCAGTGGATTAATCATGATTATCTTACTTTCAGTTATGATACGGACGGTGACCTTTTAACCTGTCTGTACCAAATTTGGGATAGGAATGAATTTATGAACTCCATTCTTTATAATAACTATTATAATGAGAATGATCTTCTTATCGAATCGAAACGACAGGTTTGGAACAATGAAACCTGGGTAAACTCTATCAGGAACCTTAATACCTTTGATAATAAAGGACAGGTGATCATTTCAGTGACAGAATCCTGGAATGGAGCAAAATGGGTAAATACGGCACGTCTGTCTTATTCCTATGATAATAATGGAAATAATCTCACTTACCGCGAGGAATTCTGGGGAAACAATGAATGGATAAACTTTACCCTGATAACCCGGACTTTTGATGTCTCCAGCAATAAACTGAGTGAAATAATGCAGGAATGGGCTACAACCTGGAATAATGTATTCAAATCAACCCTGACATATGATACAGAAAACAACTGTGTTGGCAATATCATCTGTCTTTGGAATAACAATGCCTGGGAATACAATACGCGAGCTGAATATATATATTCGGATGGACTCATCCGGGGCCTGGGTTACGTCTGGCAGGAATCAGGCTGGGTGCATGGTGATGCTCAATTAAATCCTCAAATTAAAGAAGGAAACCGAAATCGCGAATTTTGCCAATGGTGGGGGTCAATGGTAGATGTTTATTATCCGCGCCTCTATACAGGTATGTCAGATAATAAGTTGAACAAGAACTTATTATCGGTTTATCCGAATCCGGCAGACCAATTTATAATCATTGAATTCAATTATGTTGAGAACACAGCCGCTTTATTGAAAATATTTGATATGACCGGCAAAGTTGTGTTCAGCCAATTCATTGAGAATCCGGCATCGGAGCGACAGGTCCGTATTAATACGAATCACCTGACACCCGGCATTTACTTCGTGGAGTTACGCGGGGGGAATGATGTAATGACCCGTAAAGTTTCTATCTCCCGCTAATCTTTAAGATATATCAAGTGGATGTCTTATAAGTCAGTATTACCTGTATATTTCGCACTGACTCTCGTTACAGACTCCGCGTACCGTGATTTGGTAAAAAAACAATACTTTTATCTCATAAAAGTATGTAACCGATCCGATGAAATCCATCAAGTCTGCTTCACTGGCAGTTTTACTGCTGATTTGCTCCTTTATAACCGTCTACAGGATGGTTAATATTTCTGATAAGGAAATAGCCTGGGACATACTCGGCTACTACCTGTATCTTCCTGCCACTTTCATCTACGACCAGCCCATGCTGAATGACGTGGAATGGCTCCGGCAGATCAATGCAGAAAAAGACCTCACCGGGACGCTTTACCAGGTTTCAAGCAATGACCAGGGAGAGCCGATGTATTTCTTTCTCATGGGTATGTCACTGTTCTACCTGCCCTTCTTCCTGGCCGGCCATATACTAGCGGGCCCGCTTGGCTTTCCCTCCGACGGGTTCAGCATGCCTTACCAGGTGGCATTGGTGATCGGGGGCATCTTTTACACCATCATCGGGCTGATATATCTAAGGAAGATCCTGCTTAAATTCTTCTCCGAAAAGCTCACCGTGCTGATCATACTCATCATTGTCTTCGGTACCAATTACATCCATCATCTCACCCTGAAGAACCTCGAAACAGTCAACATGCTGTTCATGCTGGTCAGCATTATTCTCTGGAACACCCTCCGGTGGCATGAGGATCATAAACTTAAAAACCTCATCGCAGTTGGTATCGCTTCGGTTCTGACAGCGCTGGTCAAGCCCAGCGAAGTCTTCGTGGTGTTGCTGCCATTGCTCTGGAATGTCAATTCATTTGGAACGCTAAAAGAAAAATTATTCCTGTTTTGGGAAAAAAGAAAGCAGGTCATCACCGCGGCTGCCATTGCCATGCTGTTTGCCTTACCCCAGTTGTTGTACTGGTATTTCAAAACCGGCCATATTCTCTACGATTCTTATAAAAATCCGGGAGTCGGACTTGACGTTTTTTCTCCCCATATCATCGAGGCCTTGTTCAGCTACCGGAAAGGATGGCTTCTGTATACGCCGGTTATGGTGTTTGCATTGATTGGATGGTATTTTCTTTTTAAAGAAAACAGGAAAATCTTTCTTGCAACGGCCCTGTACTTCTTTATCTCATTCTATATTATCGCAAGCTGGAGCGAGTGGTGGTACGGTGCGGCCTTCTCCGGCAGGCCCATGATCACCCTGTACCCTGTTTTGGCCATCAGCCTGGGCTATTTTCTACTTTTTATGAAAACCCGGAAAAAAATATTACAGGTCATTTTCGGGGCGGTGGTCATCTTTTTCATCTTCCTCAACCAGTTCCAGTGGTGGCAGTTCAAAAACTATATTCTCGACCCTTACCGGACCACTAAAGAGTATTATTGGGCCACTTTCCTGAAGACCAAAGTGACGCCGGAAGATCAGAAGTTAAAGCTGATTTACAGGGATTTTAGCGGGAAAATGGAGCTGACCAACCCGCAGGATTACCAGAAATCAATTCTGCTGGATGAGCTTTATGAAGACCATGCCGGACAAGGCATTGTGACCGATGGTGAAAACTCTTTTTACCGAATGCAGGAAAACCAGGAATTCAATTTGTTTTTCGAATCGGAATACAGGGAACTCACCCGGCAGGACCACGTTTGGATCAGGGCCAGCGTTGATGTAAGGTATCCAGAGGGTTTCGAAGGGCCTCTCCCCTGCTTTGTAATGTGCATGGAACGAAAAGAAGGACCATACCGGTACTTCGCTCCCGAAATGAAAACCGATTCAAACCCGGGGCAATGGAACCGGCTGACGTTCGAGTATCTCACCCCTGAAATAAGGAGCAGCCGTGACCGCTTTAAATGCTATATCTGGAACAGGGGCAAAGCGGCTTTCGATATCGACAATGTCCGGATCGAATTATTTAAAAAGAACTAATACGGGATTCATCATGAATATCGGGATCGATGCAAAGCGGATCTTTTTCAACCACAGCGGCCTGGGAAACTATAGCCGAAGGTTCTGCATCGCCCTGGCAAGGAACCTGCCCGATGACCGTTTCCACCTGTACAGCCCGAAAACGGTGCCGTCCGGCAATCCTTACCTGGATGAAACCACGAGGGATAATGTCCGGATCGTCCTTCCGGAGAACAACCTGTACCGGCTAATGAACGGATCCTTATGGCGCTCTGCCCTGATCACCAAACAAATACAGAAAGACAAGATCGATATTTATTACGGTCTGAGCAACGAAATCCCTTTCGGAATAAGAAAGCAGGCACTGAAAAAGATTGTGGTTATTCACGATCTTATTTTCCTGCGATATCCGGAATTATACCCGCCTGCCGATGTTTTCTTCTACAAAAAAAAGACCCGTTATGCCGCGATGTATGCGGATCATATAATCGCAGCCAGCGAGCAGACCAAACAGGACATCATCGATTTTTACGGCGTCAATCCGGAACGGATCACGGTTCTTTATCCATGCAGTGCGGCCATGTTCTATGAAGGTGAACCTGAGGACTCCGGGCAGTTTTTTGCGCCACCGGGAAAGTATATCATCAGCATCGGAGCGATCACCCCGAGAAAAAACCTGCTGAAGACCGTTATGGCGCTTGACCGGATCAAAGACCGGTTTGACCTTGACCTGGTAGTCATCGGTACAGCCACCGGGCTGGGAAAAAAATATTTAGGAAAAATTATGGAGTATATTTCTAAGCACAACCTGTCAGGCAGGGTTCATTTTCTTGGAAATGTACCTTATAATTTTGTCCCTGACCTGTGCAGAAATGCGGAGATGATGATCTATCCCTCGCAATTCGAAGGTTTCGGTATGCCGATTGTGGAAGGATTGTTCAGCGGGATACCTGTAATCACCTCAAAGGGTGGTTGTTTCCCTGAAGCCGGTGGCGATGCGGCAATCTATATTGATCCGAGTAATGAAAAAGAAATCTCTTCCTGGATTGAGACGATCATGAATTCGCCGGAACTCCGCAAAAACCTTGCTGAAAAAGGCCTGGCTTATGCCGAAAGGTTTAAGCAGAAGAATATCGAAGATGAAATCATAAGCTTTCACAGGTCCATTTGCTGACCACCAACGAACTGCTCGGGTCAGTCTGTTTTCACAAATTCATAGGTTGTGAACTCAAGGAAATCGGCCACGCTCAGCGTGAATGATTTCACTTTCTCCCCTTCAATGACAAACGGGAAAACCTTGATTCCCCACATCGGGTGGCTGTAAGTGCATAAAAACCTGTTATTTCCGATGTATTCGAGTTTTCCTGTGAGGAACGGATGGTGTTCCAGGGAAAGGACAAGATCATTCCCCTGTGCTTTCAGGAATGCGTTACCATAAACTTCATGAGTGTATTTACCTTCGAAGGCAGAAAGCTTGACAGGCAGCTCGGGATCCATCGCAGCAGTATCCCTCCATAAGGTGATCATTTGCTGCTCGTGATGCCACATCGTCTTGTAGCGCTCAAGGTAAAACCTGCTGTAATTGCGGTAAGGCAGGCCCAGGTACGCATCGATGATCTCCCACTTGAGTGCTTCGTAGAAACCGTTGTGATCGGTATTGGTAAGCACCACAATGCCAAGGTCTTCCTCAGGCATCAGTGACACCGAAGTGACAAATCCGTCTACACCGCCCGTATGCGAAACGATCTCCCGTCCTTCATAATCACGCAGGTCCCAGCCCAGGCCATACAAAGAATAATGCGAGGCATTAAAAGGATGCCTGCCGGGCCGGATGATGGATTTAGGGCTTTGGGCTTTCTTGATCGCCATGAACGGGATAACTTGCTTGCCATTATACTTCCCGCTGTCGAGCAGAGCTATCAACCAATGGCTCAGATCATTAACGGACGAAGTGATGCTGGCAGCCGGTGCTATGTTGTCAATTTTGCAATGGGGAATGACCTGTAACTGACCATCCACCATCGTGTGTGCCGAAGCCAGGTTGGCAGCCTGGTCAATTTCTGCTGTCATGACCAGCGTCCGGTTCATCTCCAGGGGTTTGACGATCCTTTCACGGATAAACTGCTCCCAGCTGATCCCTTCAATTTTTTCAAGGCATTCGCCGGCAACGAGGAAACCCGCGTTGCAATAGCCCCATTTGGCCCTGAAGTCATACATTGGGGTAAGTTTTCCGAACTTCTCCATCACATCTTTACTGCTCAGGTCCGATTCCCAGTACATGAAATCGCCCTGGAACGTTTCCATACCCAGCCGGTGAGACATTACATCCGTAAGGGTCACCTGCTGCGCCACCCAGGGGTCTTTAATCGTGAACCCGGGCAGGTACTGCTGCACCCTGTCGTCGAGCGAACACTTCCCTTCCACATCGAGCATGGCCAGGGCAGTCCCTGTAAAAGCCTTGGTATTGGAGGCGATCATGAACAAAGTGTTTTCATCCACTTTCTCCGGTTTCCCGGTTTCCAGGATGCCAAATCCTTTACTGACCACCACCCGGCCGTCTTTCACGACCAGAACAGCTGCACCGGGAATCTGCCATTCACCGAGAGAACGTTCGACATAGAAATCAAGGCTGTCCGAAACAAAAGAGGGCGTAAAGGATTGTCCAAAAAGGTTGCTGACAACCAATAGCAGAACCAAAAATTGCAAATTTGATTTTAACATATGATTTACCATTAAAATGAGTGTTCAAATCTAAGGAATTTAAGCAAATTAACAGCTTATTAACATTTACTTATTTAGAATCATTCTAATTTTGTGCAAGTCACAAATCAAAATAGTATGAAAACAACTCGAATTCTGTTAGCAATCCTTTCCGGAATTTTCTTCATGACCTCAAATGCGCAGTGGAGCCCGAGCGGAAGCAATATTTACAACACAAATACAGGGTTTGTCGGAATTGGCAACACAACGCCGACATCAATCCTGGATGTGGCAAAGAACATGGGTGAACCGACCATTTCGGTCAGAAACCTGGGTGGTGGCGGCGGTTCCACCTACAGGATGTATGACCAGTTAAGCGGTGCCGATTGGAAATTTAAGGCAACGACCACCGGGGGATTCAAGATCAGGGACCATGCATTCAACCTGGATGTTATTCAAATCGAGGCGAACAGTGCCGCGAATGTCATTTATATCAATGCAGCCGGTAACCTAGGGATTGGGGACAACACACCGGTTGCTAAACTCACCGTGGGTAATGGTGACAAATTCCAGGTCGATGAGACCAGAGGGAACGTGACATTTTCTGACCCGCTTGCAAGTATAAAATTCCCGACAACAACTTCCACCAACAATCCGATGATCTATATGTTCAGTAGCGGGACCCAGAATGCCGATCGTATGGTAATCAGCCATTCGCCATCTTTTAATAAATGGGGTCTGGAATACAAAGACAGCTCGGATGTATTATATTTCAGGGACGGATCGTCAAGAAAATTCGCGTTCGAGCTTGCGTCCGGCAATTTAGGCATCGGTTTAGAAAACCCGGATTTCCCTATTGATCTTGTGGGAAGAATGAGGCTCAAATCATCTGGCAATCTTAGCAACAGTCCGGGCATCTGGTTTTCAGCGCTGGATAATGATTTTAACCGGGCTTTTCTCGGCATGGCTGAACCGGATTCAATTTTGGGTATTTGGAGCCAGCATATGGGTAAGTGGGCTATTGAGTTTGAAGTGATGCGGGAGCCCAGGATCGGGGTGAACATTCCGGCAGGATCGCCTCCCCGGTCTGAGATTCACCTTTATCACACCAACTTCGGCGGATCCAATGACGGGGTCAGGATCCAGAATGAAGGATCCAATGGACATTACTGGAATCTTTATACTTCAAATACTACAGGTTCTTTTGAATTTTTCAAAACGGGCATCAAACGGGCGACGATTGATCCGACATCCGGCGTGTATACCGCTGTTTCAGATGAACGGCTGAAAACCAACATCAATGAACTACACACTGTATTACCAAAGGTGATGAGCCTGAAGCCTAAAACATACCAGTTTATTGATGCCGAAAATTCCAGGGTTTATACCGGACTTCTTGCCCAGGAACTTGAGAAGGTATTTCCGCAGTTTGTTTACTACGGAGGAGATGACCAGGTAACCTATACTGTTGATTATGCCAGTATGAGCGTGATTGCGCTGAAAGCCATCCAGGAGCAGCAGGCAGAGATCGAGCAACTTAAGCAAGAGATCGAGGTGCTGAAGTCGATAGTCATTAGTCGTTAGTCGTTAGTCGTTAGTCGTTAGTCGTTAGTCATTTTTTAATGAAGTTATGACAATAGCTAAAAGGCTTAACTAAAGACTTAAGACTAAAGACTAAAGACTTCATAGCATTCCCTCATCCGCGAAACTGAAATAGCTCTCCCCTCCCACGATCAGGTGGTCGAGCACTGGCATGTCGAGCAATAAACCGGCCTCCTTCAGTTTGCGCGTCAGCCGGATGTCGGCTTCGCTGGGCTGCGTGTTCCCGCTGGGATGGTTGTGGCAAAGGATCAGTGAGCTGGCGTTGTGATCCAGTGACATTTTGAAGATCTTTTTCGGATCCGCGACGGTTCCCGAAATTCCCCCCTCGCTGATGTTGATCTTTCGGATCACCCGGTTTGCCCTGTTGAGCAGCAGCACCCAGAACGATTCATACTGCGCGTCGGCCAGCTCGCCATGGAACAGCTCAAACACGTCACGGCTGCCTGCCACCTTTTCCCTGGCCAGCGCATCCTGGTTTCTTTTGCGGTTTCCCAGCTCCAGCGCCGCGATGATCGTCAATCCCTTGGCCTCCCCGATCCCCCTGAATTTTAGCAGGTCGCCGATCTGGACCTTTGAAAGCTCTGCCAGGTTATGCCCGCTCTGCTCGAGTATGCGCTTGGCCAGGTCAACGGCCGACTCGTTTTTCGTGCCTGAACCGAGCAACAGGGCGATCAGCTCCGCATTGCTCAATGCCGATTTCCCCTTCAGCAGCAGTTTCTCCCTTGGCCGGTCATCCTCCGACCATTGTTTAATCGGTATACGTGGTTCGTAATTCATAATTCTCTTTTTCTGTTTATCCGGAAAAAGAGAAAAAATACCCGGTCGGCAGCAGAAAAAATTTTCAGTTCTTTATATCGTAATGATAATCAAATAAAAAGAGGACGCCTCCAACAGAAACGTCCTCTTCATATTTTTAAAAATATCTTACGCCAGGGCGTTGACCTTGCGGGTCAGCTTTGATTTGAGGTTGGCCGCTTTATTCTTGTGAATTATCGCACGTTTTGCCATTTTATCGATCATAGAGACCATTTTGGGAAGTTGCGCAACGGCATCGCCCTTTATGTCAATGGCTTTGAACTTCTTAATGGCATTACGCATGGTCTTGCCATGATAACGATTTTGAATTTTCCTCGATTCGTTTGCCCTGATCCTTTTCAGCGCCGATTTGTGATTTGCCATGATAAAGCTGTTTTAATTCCTTTTGGGGGTGCAAAGATAAAAATAAATTTATAATCTATAATCTTTAATCTAAAATTTAAAACTTAAAATTTAAAATTATATCGCCAGAACCCGAAGTTCCCCGTGGGCCTCAATGCATTCCATCATCCGCTTCTTGAGCTTCCAGCAGGTCATTTGCCGGGTATCAAGCTGGCGGGCAAGCTCATAAGTGGATATTTCAGGGTTATGACAAACCTGGTAAGCCAGCCGGAATGCCTGTGTTACGGGCAGATGGCATCCATGGAAGATAGTGTGGGATGTGGCTGATTCCTCGTGCTTGCAACGGGTGCAACGCCTTGAATGCGGCTTCTTCCCCCTGCAGTAATTCTCATGCCCGCATTTCCTGCACCGGTACCCATCCTTCCACTTTTCCTCAGCAATGAATTCCAGGCAGCGGTCTTCATCCATCAGCACCTCTTCCATTTGCAATGGCGATATTTCTTTAAAAAACAATGACATATAAAAATTTTTGACAAAATTAAAAAAAAAGTGATACTAAAGCGATTTACTATTAAAATTTATTTTAATTTTGCAGCCAGAAAACATTAAAACTATAGAAAATGAAAAAAATAGGATATCTCATCGTTCTCGCAACCTTTATGTTCATCAGTTGCAGTGGCACCTCCGGAAACAAGGAACAGGGCAATGCTTCGGCTCTTCCGGTAAAATCGACCGAAGGTACGCCGGCCAAGGCGGCTTCGGAAGGCAAACCGGAGCTTTTGACTGCCCAGACGTTTAAAATGAAAGTGATGGATTATGAAAAAAATCCGCAGCAGTGGGTATTTGAAGGCGACAAACCGGCCATCGTGGATTTTTACGCCGACTGGTGCCGACCCTGCAGGATGATCGCCCCGATCATGGAAGAACTGGCCGTGGAATACAAAGGCAAGGTCGATATATATAAGGTAGACACTGAGGCCCAGCGCGAACTGGCCGCGGTTTTCGGTATCCAGAGTCTGCCGACCGTGCTGTTCATCCCGAAAGAAGGCAAACCCTCCATGCAGAAAGGGGCCATGACGAAGGAAGCGTACAAGCAGGTGATTGAGGATTTTTTACTGAAAAATCCAACCGGAAATTAAATTCCATCCGCTCAGGCGGACCAAACAAAACTCAAAAACTTAAAAACTCAAACTCAAAACTAAATAACTCAAACTCAAAACTCAAAACTTAAAACTTAAAACTTTACAGATATGTCATTAGAACACTTAACCAAAGATACATTCCTGACCAAGGTATTTGATTACGAGAACAACAAGGAATGGAACTATGCCGGGGAGCTGCCTTGCCTGATCGATTTTTATGCTGACTGGTGCGGGCCGTGCAAAATGGTTGCCCCGATCCTGGAGGAGCTTGCAGAGGAGTACAAAGGAAAGATCAATATTTATAAAATTGATACGGAAGAAGAACAGGAACTGGCCGGTGTGTTCGGTATCCGCAGCATCCCGTCGCTGTTGTTCTGTCCGAAGGAAGGCCAGCCGCAAATGGCCATGGGCGCATTGCCGAAAGACACCTTCCGCAAGGCGATTGATGATATCCTGCTGAAAAGCTCGGTGACTAATAATTAGTGTTTATTTGAAAATCAATTCATGAGGCTATATCATAAGTTGGGAATCCCTCTTGATAACCTCAATTCAGATTCAAACCCCAACGACTAAAGCCGTTGGTTCCCACAACCTCACCCCCTATACCCCCTGCCCCCTATTCCCCCTCTCCAAAATGGAGAGGGGGACAGGGGGTGAGGTTAGGAAACCGCCGGCTTTAGTCGTCGGCGATGCGAAAGAAAGAGGCTGTTCAGACTTAAGGGACAGCCTTTTTCTTTTATTTTTAATAAAGCACTAATTTTGGGTATAAATATCGAAGGCTCAAATGGCAGACCCGCAAAAAGTTCTATTGCCCACATCATACTTTCCACCGATATCTTACATGGCGATAGTTACTATGTTTCATGAAATTCTCATCGAGCAGATGGAGACCTACCCGAAACAAACCTACCGCAACCGCTGCGAGATCATGACCTCATCGGGGAAACTGAACCTGATCGTCCCGGTCACCAAACCATTCGGGAACCACACACTGACAAAGGACATCGAGATCTGTTACCGGGAGCCCTGGCAGCAGCATCACCGGAAATCGATCCAAACGGCTTACCGTTCTGCACCGTATTTTAATTACTACTGGGATATTATCCTGCCGCTGTTCCACCAAAAAGAAAGATCACTGGTCGTGCTGAACGAAAAAATCCTGGAGTTGCTGATTAAAATCATTGGTCTCAGCACATCCAGGCAATTCACCCGGGATTTTATCAAAAAACAGGATGACGTGCTGGATCTCCGCCAGACATTCAAACCAGGAAAAGAAAATTCAGATCAAAGACTACCTGACTATCCGCAGGTTTTCAGCCATAAACATGGCTTCACCGGTGATTTAAGCATCCTGGATTTAATCTTTAACCTCGGGCCGGAGAGTAAGGGCTACCTGGCCTCAAGCTACAAGCCTCAAGCCTCAAGCTCTTAGCTCATAGTTCATAGCTTGTGGCTTGCGGCTATGCGCCAACCATCCGTTTTATCAGCCTCAGGCTGTGCGTGTATTTACCGAGTTCCCGGTTATAGATCCCCTGGTGGTCGATATCGTCGATACGTACTTTACCGCTGCAATGGAGAATCTTCTGGTGGGCCAGCAGGATGCCCACATGTACGATCCGGCCTTCCGGGTTATCGAAAAAAGCCAGGTCACCGGGTTTGCCGTCGCTGAGGAAGCTGACCATTTCGCCCTGCGTAGCTTGCTGGGCTGCATCCCGGAGCAACCTGATTCCGTGCTGTTTGTAAACTACCTGGGTTAGCCCCGAGCAGTCCATTCCCAGGAAGGTTTTTCCACCCCAGAGATACGACGAGGAAAGGAAACCCATGGCTGTATCGATGATCTGATCATAACCGTCGAACCGAAACGGGTACAAGGTGGCCAGGATCACGTATTGCTGCTCTTCGACCTGCATCACACGGCCCTTGAGGTCATAAAAGCTGCTCCCCGGGGCCAGCCTGACCGTCATGCCATTGTACATCACCGAGTCGGCGACCAGCTCACGGTTCACAAAGAGCCCGGCGGCGGTAAGCCTGGTATATTCAGCTATGCCAATGAGCCTAATCTGTTTTGCATCGATCCAGCCTTCATATCCGTCATACCAGCTTCTGATCCGGAACCAGTTGCCGGAAGACTCGTTCACTTCGACCAGATCGCCGAACATCAACTGGGTCGACATTTCAGCCCGGTCGGAAGGGTCAGTACGGACCGGCACTACAGCGAGCTCACAAAAACCAAATTGCATCTTAATTTGTTTATTCATGCAAATTTAATCCTATTATTCCTAAATTAGCATCTGCAACAAAAGGAACATGGCAGATAACAGGTTTAACTTTCTAAATGACAGGCAACTATTGACAAAGATCTTACTTTTTGCCTCTGTTATCATATTGATTGTCATTGTCTTGCCAAAAGAAGGACGTTTCCGCTACGAATTCTCAAAAGGCAAACCATGGCTGCATAATGACCTTTACGCACCATTCGATTTTGCGATCATCAAGTTCGAAGAAGAACTGAAAGCGGAGCAGGAACAGGTCCTGGCCAACCTGACGCCGTTCTTTAACCGCGACACCAATATTGCACCAGGCCAGAAAATACTTTTTGAAGCAGAGTTTGATAAAAAATGGATGGAAAAACATGGCAGCCCCGGTGCTTTTCCCCAGCAGAAGAAACTCCTTCTGCAGTTAGGGTCCAGAACACTGGATACAATTTTCAGGGCAGGGATCATTCAGCTGGATCCTTCGATAGAAAACAAGCCGGCGGATTTTGAGATTTTCATCCTTGAAAAGAACACCGCCACCGAAAAGAAACTGGGTAAGGTGTTCACCTTGCAACAGGCCAGCCAGTTCATAATCAACCGGATCGGCAGCGAGGAAGATGCAGACAGTGATTTCCTGATCAACATCCTCATCAACCACATCAGCCACAATTTGTTTTTCAACGCTGAAAAAACGCAGGCTGAGAAAGTTTCGGCGTTGAACAATATCAGTCCATTCCGCGGGATGGTCCAGCGCGGGGAACTTATCATTCCGCGGGGAGCCCGGGTCAATGATGAAAACTTCAGGATACTGACCTCACTGAAGTCGAATTACGAGGAGCAACTCGGAGCTGCCAAAGCATTGTACGCCATCGCGGGAGGGCAGATCATCCTGACCTCGATCTCGATCCTTGTTCTGATCCTTTTCCTGTACAATTACCGGAAAGATATCCTGGCAAACAACAAGCGGACCGCCCTCATCCTGCTGGTGATCTTCTCCATGGTATTCATTGCCAGCATGGTAGCCAGGTTCGAAGTCAGCCTGTTTTATCTCGTCCCAGTGTGCCTGGTACCGGTGATCATCCGTGTTTTTTACGACACCCGCCTGGCATTGTTTGTACACCTGATCACCATTTTCATCACCGGTTTCATTGCCCCGAACAGCTTCCAGTTCGTTTTTATCCAGCTCATCGCCGGTGTGGTGGCCATTATGAGCATTGTCAGGCTGGAAAAACGTTCACAGTTCTTTTACACCGCGTTCTGGGTGCTTTGCACTTATATTGCAATTTATATCGGTTTGGTTCTTCTACAGGAAGGTAACCTTCACGGGATCAACATGAACAGCATTTACCAGATGGCCGGCAATGCTGCTTTCGTTCTTTTTGCCTACCCCTTGATTTACCTCATTGAGAGAGCTTTCAATTACATCACTGACGTCACGCTGATTGAACTGGGCAACAGCAACAACAAGCTGCTGAGGGACCTTGCCCACAAGGCACCGGGCACCTTTCAACATTCACTCCAGGTGGCCAACCTTGCTGAAGAAGCTTCTTTTGCCATTGGCGGCGACAGCAAGCTGGTGCGGGCCGGTGCACTTTATCACGATATCGGCAAGATGGATGCACCGCTTTATTTTATTGAAAACCAGGTTACCGGGGTCAATCCCCATGACCAGCTCAGCTATGAAGAAAGTGCCACCATCATCATCCGCCACGTTACACGCGGGCTGGAAATGGCCAGAAGCCATAAATTGCCGCAGGAAATTGCTGATTTCATTTCCACCCATCACGGCACGAAAAAGGTGGAGTATTTTTATATCAGGCAAAAACTTGAGAATCCCGGAAAGGATCTGGATGAACGCTCATTTACCTACCCTGGTCCGATCCCGTTTTCGAAAGAGACCGCCCTGGTCATGATGGCCGACGCGGTAGAGGCCGCTTCCCGAAGCCTGAAACAACCGGATGATGCCGCGATCCATGAACTGGTGGAACGGATCATCAACCGCCAGTTCGAATCAGACCAGTTGTCCAATGCCGACCTGACCCTTCGAGATATCAGCCAGGTTAAGGAGATCTTCAAACAAAAGCTCCAGAACATCTACCATGTGAGGATTAGCTACCCGGAGGAATCAGTTGGCATCGGCAGTCGGTAGTCTATAGTCTTTGGTCTTTAGTCCTGGATTCCAAATTGACTAAGGACTAAGGACTTAAGACTTAAGACCTAAGACCCAAGACCTGAGACCGGTTATCTTTATTCATTTTAAATTACCCCTCCCCGCGTATTCATATTTAAAAGTTGTAATTTTGTGACCGCAGATGTTTAATCTGTGTTTTATTGAAGACATTCTTCAGGGCAGGGCGAAATCCCCGACCGGCGGTGAAAGTCCGCGAATCACGCCAAAGCGTGACCGACCCGGTGAAACTCCGGGACCGACAGTTAAAGTCTGGATGGAAGAAGGATTTCTGATGGATTCCCCTTTTCAGCAAGGGTCATCGTCATTGGTTTTTTCTATAGCCCTGTGGATTCGCTTCAGGGTTTTGTTTTTTATTAAAAAATCAATTGAAGATGATGACGACTAAAAAATTGACTTTCCTGGGGACTTTGTTGTTTTTATCACTGATTATAACATCTTTGCGGGGCCAGGCATTTATTGCAGGCAATGTTGCCGATTCACTGAGCGGAGAAGCGATCGCAGGGGCCAGTGTCAGGATCATGGGTGGCGCGCAGGGGACTTCCACCGACGGGAAAGGATACTTCAGGCTTGTCCTTGAGCCGGGAAGCCATAACCTGGTATTCTCTTCTGTGGGATACCTGCCGGAAACCATTTCGATCACCCTGAACGAGAATCAGCAGCAAACCCTCGGGGTGATCCGGATGAACCGCGCCACGATCGGGCTGCAGGAAGTCAGCGTGATTGCTTCGGAAGCGGTGGAAAGGCAGACGCCGGTAGCGGTTTCCACCATCCGGGCCGATATGATCCAGAAGCAGCTCGGCGACAGGCCATTTCCCGAAATCATGAAGGGCGTCCCGGGGGTCTATGCCAGCCGGACCGGCGGTGGCAGCGGCGACGCGAACATCAACATCAGGGGGTTCAAGCAGGAGAACGTGGCCCTGATGCTTAACGGCATCCCGATCGGAAGCGTTGAGAACGGCCTGGTATACTGGAACAACTGGCTGGGGCTTTCGGAAGCAACCCAGCAGATTCAGGTGCAACGCGGACTGGGGGCCTCTAAAGTAGCGATGAACTCTATCGGCGGTACGATCAATATCATTACCAAAACCACAGATGTTGAACCGGGAGGGAGCATCGGTTACATCATCACCGGTTACGGTAATCAGAAAGCCACACTGATGCTGTCCAGCGGACGGATGAAAAACAACCTGTCGGTGACGTTCCTGGGTTCCCGTTTCACCGGGCCGGGCTACATCGATGCCACCTATGTCGACGGATGGGCTTATTATCTTTCCCTCACCAAAGAGATCAACCACGACCAGATGCTTGTTTTTACCGTGCTGGGCAACCCGGAACGGCATGGCCAGCGAAATTTCAAGCTTACGAAAGATGAAACAGATCTGCGCGGGTTAAAATACAATAAGGATTGGGGCAGCTACAACGGCGAGATCAACAATGCCAGCGAGAACTTTTACCATAAACCGCACCTCAGCCTCAACCACTACTGGAACGTAAGCGAAAAGGGCCTGCTGGCCACTTCTTATTATTTGTCGTTCGGCAAAGGAGGTGGCAAATGGACCGACAACTTTACAGGCGATCCCTGGATATTCAGCTATTACAATCCGAGCGGTCAGATCGACTGGGACAGGATTTACAATAACAATGCCCAGAATGAAAGTTATTTCACGCTGGCCGACGGCACAGACACCACCGGTTATTCCCTGAATATCCAGACCGATTTCCTGGCCAGCCATGTCTGGACCGGACTGCTTTCGACCTACCAGCATGAGTTCAACGACCGGTTCAGACTCATTGGGGGGTTCCACGGCAGGTTGTTCAAGTCAAAGCTTCAGCAAAAAGTGAGGGATTTGCTGGGCGGTGATTTTTATATCGATGATTACGCGTTTGCCATAGACGGGGTTGCCGGAAGGGACCAGGTGAAAACCGTCGGTGACGTGGTGAAGGTCGACAACGGGGCGATCAACAATTACACAAGCCTGTTCGGGCAGATCGAATACACCGGTGGCCAATTGAGTGCTTTCGTGGCTGGAACGGTTTCCGGAAGCTGGTACAGAAGGGAAGACCGGTATAATTATGTTACTGATATCAGCAGCGAATGGGTTTTCAAGCCGGGTTTCGACGCCAAGGCAGGTCTGAATTACAACCTGGATGAGATCAACAACATTTTTATCAATGCAGGATATTTTTCACGGGCCCCATACTTCAAATTCGTTTTCGGCAGCGGGACCAATATTCCCACCGGTGACCTCAAAAATGAGAAGACGCTGACGGCAGAGGCCGGGTACGGTTTAACAGGAAAATACACACGATTCCGTGTCAATGGATATTACACAAGATGGAATGACAAGTCAATTCTCACCAATGAGTATAACCAGTTTGAAGATCCGTCGATGGTGCAAGGGCTTGATGCACTGCATCTTGGAGTCGAAGCCGAACTGAGCCAACAAATAACGAAATGGCTTAAAGCCGGCGGTTCATTGTCGATCGGCGACTGGCGATGGAAAAACAATGTAACGGCCTATGTTTACAATGACGACATGGTAGTGACCGACACCATTCAAGTGTATGCGGATGGGCTTTTTGTGGGCGATGCCCCGCAAACCCAGTTTTCACTGTTCGCGGATATCCTGATCATGAACACCGTCACAGTTTCCGCTTCCTGGGTATATTACGACGACTTTTACGCCGATTTCAACCCCGACAACCGCACCGATCCCGGCGATACGCAACAGCCTTACAGGATGCCTTCCTGCAATAGTCTTGACCTGTACCTGAATTGCCCGTTCAACATTCAGAATGTGAAATTTTCAGCAGACCTGGGATGCCAGAACGTGGTCAATTCCAATTACATCATCAGGGGCCAGGACGGGCCGACGCACACGATTCAAGATTTCACCGGGTTCTGGGGTTTCGGAAGAACATTCTTTGCCGGGCTTAAGATGAAATTTTAAGCTAACATGCTGATAATCAGCACTGTTTTTTTGTTAACAATCATTGGTTTATAAGTAATCTGATTTTCAGCATCTTATAACTTATCACATCATTTTCCACCGCTTTTTGTTAACATTATTTTAACAATCGGAGAAGCATCTTTCCATAATTTAGCCAGCCTTGAAATTAACTAACTAAACCTATAATTTTATGAAACAGATTTACAGACATTTTTTAACAGTAGTGCTTATGTTAAGCATTACCGGGGCATTGCATTCACAAGTCACCACCTCTGGACTAAGTGGCAAGATCTATGGAACAGATAAGACTACACTTCCGGGAGCTACGGTTATTGTCGTCCATACCCCGACCGGGACACAATACAGTACTATAACCGACAGCGAGGGGCTCTTCAGGATTCCTAACATGCAAAGTGGAGGCCCATATGAGATGACCGTATCTTATGTAGGTTATCAGACGCTGAAAAAGAGTGACATTAATCTGCCACTGGGTCAGACACTGACTTTAAATGAAAGTTTGAATGAAACCGCGGTTGGCCTGACTGAAGTGGAAGTGGTTGAAAAAAGAGATGCATTGATTGATGGAAACCGCACAGGGTCTTCAACCAATGTCAATTCAAACCAGATCACCACGCTTCCTTCCATTAACAGGAGCATCACCGATTTCACGAAACTGAATCCCCAGGCGAATGGAAACAGTTTTGCAGGTCGTGACGGCAGGATGAATAACATTACTATTGACGGCGCTAATTTTAATAACAACTTTGGGCTCAGCAGCAAAGCATTACCGGGCGGTGATGCACAACCGATCAGCCTGGACGCGATCCAGGAAATCAGCATCAATGTCGCACCTTACGATATCAGGCAATCCAATTTTACCGGGGCGAACGTTAATGCTGTTACCAAAAGCGGTACGAATAAGTGGAGCGGAACTGCCTACACGTATCTCAGAGGAAAAAAATTCTACGGCAAAAAGATCGAAGACAAAGAAATTGAACTGACCGATCAGAATTTTATTAATTATGGTTTGTCGGTAGGCGGACCGATCATCAAGAATAAACTATTTGTTTTCGCAAATTTTGAAAGAGAAACTTCGGAATATCCCGGAATTCTATGGAATCCAAGCGATCCGGAAAACGGTATTGATGCAGATCCGGATAACTACATTTCCAGGACCACTGTCAGTGACATGAGTACCATGAGCGAATACTTAATGAGTACTTATGGCTATGATGCGGGCTCTTTCCAGGATTTTGGGAATTTCCAGACCAAGAACTATAAGATCTTAGGTAAAATCGACTGGAACATTAATAAGAATCACCGGTTCTCCATTCGGTACAATTATGTAGAGTCGACTAATGATCAACAAGTTAATGCCACCAGTTCTCCCGGAACAAGATCGGCTTTCGGAAGGATTGGCGAAATGTCGATGTCATTTAACAATGCCAATTATGGATTCTTAAACACGGTCGGTTCCCTGTCTGCTGAATTGAACAGTACCTGGAATAAATCAGCCAATAAATTCTTATTCACCTATACAAAAATCAGGGACACCCGGAGCAGCAACAGCGATATCTTCCCGTTCGTTGATATTTATAAAGATGGAAATCCTTATATGTCATTCGGTTATGAATTATTCTCATTGGATAATGATGTGATTAACAATGTTCTGACATTCACCGATAACTTCAACTATTATCTTGGGAAGCACACGCTGACCGTTGGCGGATCTTTTGATAAATTATTCTTCGGAAATTCATACAAGAGATATGGCACAAGCTATTACCGATTTGCATCGATGAACGATTTCTTTAATGGAGCAGCTCCCACTACTTTTGGTTTGACTTACCCCTATGAACAAGCTGGTGACGGCTATGCCGAGCTGAATTTTGGTTACGCAAGTGTTTACGGGCAAGATGAATGGCAGGTTTTAGATAACCTAAAAATTACGGGGGGCATCAGGTTAGAATTACCCATTTACTTCAATGAATTACTTCCGAATGAAGCCATTACGGAATTGACCTTCATGGACCTGGACGGTAATGATCTGACGCTTGATGCAGGTCAGTGGCCTGATCCGAGGATGACCGTTTCACCGAGATTGAGTTTTAACTGGGATGTTAAAGATGACAAATCACTCCAGGTCAGGGGCGGAACCGGGATCTTTACCGGCCGCTTACCTTTCGTATGGTTCACCAACCAGCCCACGAACAGCGGAACCTTGCAGAATACGGTAGAAATCACAAAAGCCGAGGACCTGGAAGGATTGATCTTCAATGCCGATCCGTTTTATCATTTAAGTAATACTGAATTGTTCCCATCGTCGCCAACCAAGGCCCCGGGCTCCATTGCAGTGGTTGACAAGAAATTCAAAATGCCCCAGGTCTGGAGAACGGATGTTGCAGTTGATGTTAAACTTCCCTGGAATCTGATCGGAACTTTTGAAGCCATTTATTCAAAAGCCATCAACGATGTTATTCAGTATAATGCCAACCAAACGCTTGCTGATTCAATGTTCTTTGGTGCTGATGGAAGGGAACGGTTTATAAACCGGAAAATAAACTCCAGTGTCAGTAATGCAATGGTCCTGACCAACACCAATGAAGGGTATTCCTATTCGTTGACGGCCCAACTGGCCAGAGAATTTGAGAATGGATTATACGGTTTCCTGGCCTACACTTATTCCGCGACAAAGGATCTGACATCTAACCCGGGATCAGCCGCCGCTTCAGCATGGTCAAGCAACCCGACTTATACGAACCAGAATGCCCCGACGCTGAGTTACTCGCAGTTTAGTGTTCCCCATCGTGTGATTGGTTGCATATCTTATGGAAAGGAATACGCTCAGCATTTAAAGACTACCGTGTCATTATTCTACCAGGGCAGCAGCCAGGGCAGACTGGATTATATTTACTCCAATGATATGAATGGTGATGGCAACGCTGCTGACCTCATGTATATTCCTAATAATGAAAGCGAAATTATTTTTGCCGATATTACAAACAGTGACGGCGAGGTAATTGCAACAGCCGCTGAGCAAAATGCAGCATTCTGGAGTTATGTCGAACAGGATGAATATTTATCGGAAAATAAAGGAGAATATGCGGAAAGATACGGGGTGATTATGCCCTGGGTTGGCCGGTTTGATTTGAAAATCTTACAGGATGTCTTTACCAATATCGGTAAAACGAAACATACCTTACAGTTCAGCCTGGACTTTCTGAACATTGCCAATTTATTCAATTCTGACTGGGGAATTTATCGTAAGCAAACCCTTGGTAATTATGATATAACCCTGTTAAAATATAAATCATCCAATTCAGAAGGAGTACCGACTTATCAGTTGAATTATGCAAAAACAGATTCAAACGGTAAACCGGTATTCCCGACATCAACCTATTCTCCGGTGCTATCCACCACCAGCACCTGGGGTATTCAAATAGGTATCAGATATATCTTCTAGAATTATAAATTAACAAAAATGTCATTCAAAGGGAGTCCCGACCACCCGGGACTCCTTTTTTTTAAAAGTTCCCGAATTCAAAATTTAAAATTCAAAATTCAACATTAATCCCATGCCTCTCCGCCTCCCTACCTCCATGCTATTCCTGGCCTTGCTCTTCGCCCTAAGCCCTTCGCTCTATGCCCAAAACAGCCAGCCCTACGTTGTCATGCTTTCCATGGACGGTTTCCGCTGGGATTACCCCGACCGCTGTGCCACCCCGAACCTCGATCTTGTTGCGGCACAGGGCGTGAAGGCCCGTTCCCTTCAACCGGTATTTCCGTCCAAGACCTTTGTCAATCACTATTCGATGGCGACCGGCCTGTATGCCGATCACCACGGGATCGTGGATAATGAGTTCTTCGATCCGGAAACAGGAAAACATTATGCCATCCGCGACCGCAATGCCGTGGAAGATCCATCGTTCTACGGCGGCGAACCGATATGGGTGACGGCTGAGAAGCAAAATGTCACCTCAGCGTCGTTCTTCTGGGTTGGTTCCGAAGCGCCGGTCCAGGGAATCCAACCAACTTACTGGAAGCGATATGATCATGACTTTCCGTTCGCGCAGCGGCTCGATACGGTGATCCACTGGCTGAACCTGCCGGAGGAAAAACGGCCTCACCTTATTATGTGGTACATGGATGAACCGGACGGCACTGGCCACGGCGAAGGACCCGGCTGTGAGATGATCTGCACTGTGGTTAGTCACCTTGACAGCCTGGTCGGAGTGTTCCTGGAAAAGCTTGAGAAATTGCCCATTGCACCCGAGGTCAATGTGATCTTCACTTCGGATCACGGTATGGGGCCCACCAGTCCGGAACGCTGCGTTCATCTCAGGGATTACCTGGATTACGACTGGTTCGAAGAAATCGAAGGGTATACGCCAAATATGACCTTTAAAGTAAAGAGAAAATATGCTGAGACAGCATGGAAAGCGATCTGCACCATTCCGCACATTACCGCCTGGAAACACGGGGAAGTGCCCGCCCACCTTCACTATGGAACGAATTCCAGGACCCTGGATTTCATAATTGTGGCCGATTCAGCATGGCAATTCAGCCTGACGGAGAAAACACCGCGTTCCGCCGGGGCGCACGGATACGATCCGAACAACCCGGACATGCATGGTATCTTTTATGCCAGAGGGCCGGCATTCCGCGAAAATTACATCCATCCCACTTTTGAGAACATCAACCTGTACCCGCTGATCTGTAAGATCATGAAGCTGAAACCCGCACCGGTCGATGGAAATATTGAAAACGTGAAATCGATGCTGAAGGATTAGTCCCTGCTGATTGTCCGGTAGCGCAGCATATGGTCGGCAATGACCAGCGCGGCCATGGATTCTACAATGACCACGAGCCGGGGAACATGACAGGCGTCATGCCTGCCGTGAATGGCGATACCGGCTGCTTCCCCCCGGATGGTAGCGGTCTGCTGTTTGATTTTTACCGAAGGTACCGGCTTGAACCCAACGCGGAAGAAGATCTCCAGCCCGTTGGAGATCCCGCCCTGGATGCCCCCGTCATGATTGCTGAGGAAAACTGCCCGGCCTTCCCTTGCGGTCATCTGGTCGTTGTGAGCCGAACCTTTCATGGTAGCGGACTGAAATCCAAGCCCGTACTCAAATCCCTTCGCCGTTCCGATGCTTAGCATAGCTTTGGCCAGGCCGGCCTGGAGCTTGTCGAAGACGGGTTCTCCCAGGCCTGCCGGAACATGCGTTATCCTGCAGGAGATTATGCCGCCCAGCGTATCGCCGTTTTCCGCTGCTTCCGCGATCAATGCATCGAAACGGCCGGGATTGCCTTCCTGTGCAATGACTTCTCCGATTTGGGAAACCATCGCACTGATCTCTATGTCAAAGCTTCTCAGCCAGAGTTTCGCGATGGCCCCGGCGACGACCCTTGCTGCGGTTTCCCTTCCCGAAGCTCTTCCCCCTCCCGGAGGGATGGTCCCGTATTTCCGGAAATACGTGTAATCGGCATGGGAAGGGCGAAATCGGTCCGTAATATTTTGATAATCAACATCCCTTGCTTCCCGGTTGCGTATAATGAAAGCGATGGGTGTGCCCAGCGTTTGATTCTCATTTAGCCCCGAAAGAAACTCCACCTCGTCGGGCTCCTGCCTGGATGTTGCGCCGGGATAGGACGGTTTACGGCGTCCGAGTTCCTGCCTTACAAAATTATGGTCGATCACAAGGCCTGGCGGGCATCCGTCAATGATCCCGCCAATGGCAACGCCGTGCGATTCACCGAAAGAGGTGAACCGGAACAAATCACCGATCGTGTTACCGGGCATGGGATTAAAGATGAGCCCCCGGAGAACCGGGGGAAATTGAGTAAATTATTCCTGCATCGACTTGAGCCTGGCCTCCATCTGGGCAAGCTCCGTCTTTGCATCCTGGATCTTCTTTTCAAATTCCTGCCTTAACAGGTCAGCTTTTTTGGAATGAGCCAGGAAACCAATGTTGTTTTCCCAGAGCATGATCTCTTCCCTGAGTTTGCTGATCTTGTTGCTGAGGGCGCTCCACTCGCTGCTGCCGCCACCGCTTCCGCCGGTCTTGCGCTGATACCTGCCGTCGCCCGAATCATCGCGTGAGGATTCATAACGTGGACGATATTCGTTAGAAGGCCTCATCTCGTAAGAACTGATCTTCAAATCGTCAAGGTGCTTGTTGATCGCCTGGCGGAAAGTGTCATGGACCCTGTTCTTATCCTTGATGGGCACATGCCCGATCTCCATAAATTCCCGCTGGAACCCTTTCAGCGCTTCAAGGTTGGCCGTTTTGTCCTTTCCGGCGACCCACTCTTCGGTCTTGCGGATGATCTCCAGCTTTTTATCAAGATTTTCTTTCTCCGATTCAACAACCGTTGAGAAATGCTTGGTTTTATTATTGAAAAACTCGTCGCATGCTGCCCGGAATCTTTTCCAGATTTTATCGGAATGTTTTCTCGGGACCGGTCCGATCTCTTTCCACTCCTTTTGCAAGTTAATCAGGTCCTGCGTGGTTTTTCGCCAGTCGTTGCTGTCCTTAAGTGCTTCGGCCTGCTTGACGATATCCAGTTTCAGGTTAAAATTATTAAGCTGTTCCTGCTTGATCTTTGAGAAGAATTCCTTCTTATTGTTGAAGAAGGCGTTCAGGAAAGTCTTGAAACGCTCCCAGATCTCATCGTTCTCTTTTTTGGCGGCAGGACCGATTGTTTTCCAAACCTTGAGCAGTTCATTCACCTCGCGGGTTTTCTCCTGCCAGTCTTTCAGGTTGTCGATCTCCATGGATGCGATCTGCTCGGCTTTTTCACACAGGGCGGTTTTGGCGGCCAGGTTGGTGTCCTGGTCCTTAGCGACGCTGCTGTAGTGCTCTCTCCTTCTTTCGTTGATCTTGTCGGTGGCTGTCTTGAACCGTTCCCAGACCTCGTCGCGTTTATCCTGCGGCACCGGGCCGATCTCTTTCCATTCTTCATGATATTTCTGAAGCTGCTGGAAGGACTTGATGACGGATGGCTCGATCAAAAGCTCTTCCGCTTTCTCGCACAGTTCGATCTTATGTTCAAGGTTTTTCTTCAGGTCAAGATCGCGCAGCTCTTTGCTGATCTTAACCTTATCGAAGAATTTTTCGACCAGGAAATGATAATTCTGCCACAGGTTATTGATCTCCGAAGACGGTACCAGGCCGATTTCCTTCCATTTCTGCTGCAGGTCCTTGAACTGGTCATAGGTCTTCTTGAGTGTTTCCTCGGAGTTGATCAGCTCTTTAAGTTCTTCCAGGATGGCTTTCTTGGCGTCGAGGTTGCGCAGTTTGAGCACTTCCTGCTGCTCATTGAACCTGATCTTGTTCTTCTTGTACGTTTCAAATACCGCGTTGAACTTTTCCGTCAGCGGATCAGGGACGGCAGTGTAATTTTCCCTGGTCCCGCCATTTTTAATATGTTCCTCCAGCAGGTTCTGGCGGAATTCTTTCGATAAACGCAGGAAAGCCACTTTGATAAGCGCCACCCTGGTCTTGATCTTGACAATGTTTTCTTCTTTGACCGTTTCCTCGAGTATCTCGACCAGTTTCTCACGGTCATAAGTATCATATTTCTCAACAACCTCTTCCGGTTCTTCCGCCCCTTCTTCCAGTTCCTCCTCTTCGCCTTCCTCTTCATGCGCCGAATGATCGTCCATATCAGCAATTTCCTTCAGAAATGCCGCATCGGAATGAATCCCGGTATGTGTATCCGTCTCTGCTTCAGCTTCTTCCTTCGGTTCGGCAACTTTTTCAACTTCTTCTTTAACCGGGGTCATGACTTCCACCACGGACTCTGCTTCGATAACTTCTGCAACCGGTTCAGGTTCTGCTTCAACAGCTTCTGCTACCGGTTCGGGCTCTGCTTCGATAACTTCTTCTACCGGTTCCGCTTCAACAACTTCTGCAACCGGCTCAGGTTCAGGTTCCGCTTCAGGTTCCGCTTCAACAACTTCCTCAACAGGTTCCGGTTCCGGTTCTGCTTCGATAACTTCCTCAACAGCAACCTCTTCCTGGGTAATCTCACTGACTGTTTCGGTTTCATCCGGCATGTCCGCAGATAGTTCTTCGACTGCGATCTTATTGATCTCCTCTACGGCTTGTTCCTCTTCTGGGACAAGCTCCTGGAGTTCATTCTCTGATAGGGTTGCGGAAGTTTCCAATGAACCTTCAATGTTTTCGATGGGTTCCGGCTGAATGTTTTCAGCGGTGGGATTTTTTTTCGTCATGACTCTTGCAATGTTACTTTTAAGCATTCTCACCTCCGTCTGTATTACCAGCCCGGATTGAGATCAGGTTATTGTTATTATAATTATTATTGATGTATTCCCGATTTAACAGGATTGATTCAGCAGTTTTTAAAGGACTGCAAAAATAGTATTTATTTAAAAGTTTATTAATTCCCGATGAAAAAATGGGTTATAACGGCTAGTGAATAATCAGTGGATTTTTTCCAGGGCCTGTTCGAGGTCATGGATCAGGTCGGTCGCCTTTTCGATCCCGACAGATAACCTCACCAGGCCGTCGGTGATGCCGGCGTGGTGCCTGTCATCCTTACCGACCTTAGAGTGGGTCATCGAGGCCGGATGCTGGATCAGTGTTTCGATTCCGCCGAGCGAGACTGCCAGCAGCATGACCTTCACGTTGTCCATGAGCATCTTTCCAGCTTCCAGGCCTCCTTTCAGCTCAAAACTGATCATCGCTCCCGGACCTGACATTTGCCGCCTGCCAAGTTCATATTGCGGGTGTGACTTCAAACCTGGATACTTTACCCATGAAACTTTCGGGTGATTCTCCAGGAATTCGGCGATAACCCGGGCGCTCTCCTGTGCCCTGTCGATACGTATGGCAAGGGTCTTGAGCCCTCGCCGGGTAAGATATGCCTGGTGCGGATCCATGTTGCATCCCAGGTTGGTCATCACGCTCCGGAGTTTCTTGTAATCCGCTTCTTTTTTTGCTACCAGCATTCCGGCCACCACATCGGCATGCCCGTTGATGAATTTGGTCATGGAGTGCAATACCACGTCTGCGCCCAGGTCGAGCGGTTTCTGCAGGTAAGGGCTGCAAAACGTATTGTCGACCACCAGCGGGACATTATGCGAATGGGCCAGCTCCGCCAGGGCCGCCAGGTCACTGATGCCCATCGTCGGGTTGGCCGGTGTCTCGGTATATAACAGCCTGGTGTTGGGCCTGAATGCTTTGGCTACAGCTTCAGTATTGGTAGTATCCACCATCGTGAATTCCACCCCGAATCGGCTGTAGATCGATTCCAGGATCACCCTTGAAGGCCCGTAAACCGCTTCGTGGCAAATGATATGGTCACCCTGTCCGAGGTAAGCCAGGTAAACCGTGTTCACGGCCCCCATCCCCGACGAAGTGGCTATACCGCCGAATCCGTTCTCCAGCGCAGCAACGGTATTCTCAAGCTCTTTGATCGTCGGGTTTCCAAGGCGTGTATAAATATACCCGTCGCTTTCACCGGAAAAACACTGTGCCCCGTGATCGGCGTTTCTGAATTTGAACGTCGAAGCCTGGTAGATCGGGGTGACGGCACTGCCCAGTGGATCTTCAAAGCCGCCTTCGTGAATCAGTTGTGATTCAAACTCAAGTTTTGCAGAACTCATGCCTGAGGTTTAAAATGGCCAGAAATTATTGTCGTACCAGATCTGCTCCTTCAGGTCCTCATTGATCTTGTGGAGCCAGTGATGATGCCCTTTTTCCCAGTCGGCCAGCATCTGGTACATCTCTTTTTCATTAGGGTCTGTAGCTGACTGTGCACGGTCTGAATAGATCTGGACTGCCCTTGTTTCAAAGTCCATAGCAGCCGAAATGGCTGCGGCTTCGAAGCCGGCCGCGTTGATCTGTGTTTTTATTTCTTCAGATAAAATGGCCATTACCGTGGCATCGTCCGTATCGCCCGCTTCATCGACCTTTTTGAAGGCTTTGTGTTGTTTATAATAAGCGAATTGCTTGGAAAGGAAATTGATATGCTCGTCTTCTTCAGCGGCCATCATTTCAAATATTTTTCTGGCCGCTTCGCTTTGCGTCTGCCGCGCTGCGGTCGTGTAAAAAGCTTTACCCCTGCGTTCCAGTAAGATCGCTTCTTTCAGGATGTCTTCGGCTGATTTTGCCATTTTTCTTACTATTAAATTGATCAATAAATTTATTCGTACGGCAAATATAAGGTTTATTTATGATTGGATAAAAAGAAGTTGCGCAGAGTCTTGCAGCCTTAGCACGAGTTGATCTGGATGATTGTAAATCCACGCTATCTATAAGGCATGTAATTTTATTTTAATGTATCTTTGTTAAAAAATGAGGATTATGGTGGATTACAAACAAATCATAACAATAGAACCAGGAAAAAGAGGGGGAAAAGCATGTATCAGGGGAATGAGGATCACCGTGAATGATATCCTTGGCTGGTTAGCTTCCGGAATGTCAATAAAGGATATCATCACAGATTTTGATGAGCTGACTGAGAACGATATCTTTGCGGCATTAAGTTACGCGGCTGACAGGGAAAATAAGATATACCAGGTTGCTATATGAGATTTCTTTTTGATCAGAATATTTCACATCGCATTATAAAACAACTTCCTGAACAATATTCTGATTCCACCTCTGTAAAACAGGCTGGATTAATAAATGCTACAGATCGGGAAGTTTGGGATTTTGCCAAGAAACATGATTATGTCATAGTAACCCAGGATTCTGATTTCAATGATTTGAATTCCTTGTATGGTTTTCCACCAAAAATTATCTGGATAAGATCCGGCAATCTAAAAACAAAAGAAATTCTTCAAATATTGACCGATCAGGCCGTTGATGTAAAGAACTTTTTATCCAACCACATAATGGGATGTTTTGAGATAATCCGGATTAAGTAAATAAATTCGGTCCAGGCCAGGCTTGTTTAACTCCGGGAATCTCACGACGGATCATGTAACATCTTTCAAAGTAAATCACGAAAGGCATTGTATTACTGAATGTAAAGCGTTTTTCGTTGATTTTTCCTAACTTTGCTTAAAGACTGAAAACAAAACAGAAGTTCTGAAGCACAGGAAAAATTTACTTTTGTGAATAGTAATACTGAAATTCTGAGGCGCCTCTTTTATCAATGGACTGGAAATTATCCTGGAGATGTGATCCCGTTGCCTCCTTCGGGCTCGCAACGGAAATACTTCAGGCTGAATGCAGGGGACAAGTCGGCTATCGGAGCCTGGAACCCGGTTGTGGAGGAAAATGAAGCCTTCCTTTATTTTTCAGGGCATTTCAGGAAGCATGGTCTGCATGTGCCGGAAATTTATGAAGTTGATGCCCGGAAAGAGGTTTATCTTATGGAAGATCTTGGTGACACATCCCTTTTTACACTGACCGGAAAGAGAGATCCCAGTGCTGAATTCCCCCCAGAATTAGTTGATCTGTACAGTGCTTCACTGAAAGAACTGGTGCGTTTCCAGGTTGTTGCCTGCAAAGACCTGGATTATAGTTTTTGTTATCCCTATCCGACTTTCGATGCCCGGTCCATGAAATGGGACCTGAACTATTTCAAATATTATTTCCTGAAATTACATGCGGATTTTCATGAAGGAAAACTGGAAAATGATTTTCACACCCTGGTTGATTTTTTGAGTAAGGCCAACGCCGGCTATTTCATGTACCGGGATTTTCAGTCCAGGAATATCTTTATCAAAAACAATGTGCCTTATTTCATTGATTATCAAGGAGGAAGAAAAGGACCGCTTCAGTACGATGTTGCATCCCTCCTGTTCCAGGTGAAAGCCGATTTGCCGTTCGAACTCCGCGAGACATTGCTTGATGAATATATTTCTGAGCTTGAACAATTTATATCTGTTGATAAAGAAAGCTTTAAAAAACACTATTACGGCTTCGTGCTGATACGCTTACTGCAGGTGCTGGGCGCCTATGGCTACAGGGGAATTTTAGAAAAGAAGCCGCATTTTCTTGCGAGTATTCCTTTTGCGCTCAAGAACCTGCGTTGGTGGCTCGCCAACACTGACCCCGGCATCGATATCCCGGAACTGAAGAAAGCCCTGGAGAAATTATCCGTGCTTGAGCAATATTCATTGAATGATCCGGGAAATACGCCTGGCGTGCTGACTGTAAACATAAAAAGCTTCTCTTACAGGCAAGGTATTCCAAGCGACCGTTCCGGCAACGGCGGAGGATTTGTTTTCGATTGCCGCGCCCTTCCCAATCCCGGGCGTGAAGAGCGTTACAGGGCATTCAACGGAAAAGATCAGATCATCATTGATTACCTGAAAGATAAACCGGAGGTCATTGAATTTCTTGAAAATACTGAACAACTGGTCAGCCGGTCTGTTGATAATTACTTATCGCGCGGATTCACAGGCCTTTCGGTGTATTTCGGCTGTACCGGTGGGCAGCACCGGTCGGTGTATTGCACGGAAACGATGGCAAAAAGATTAATGGAAAGATATCCTGATATAAAAATTATTGTTGAGCATTTGATTTTCAATTAATCTTAGTTTTCAGAAATTAACTGCCCGTACCCTTTGCGAAACTCTGCGGGGACTTTGCGTACCTTTGCGTGATAGCTTGAGGATTATTACGCAAAGTTTCGCAAAGAAATCGCAAAGTTTCGCAAAGAAAAAGTATTGATCTATTGATCAGATAGTATTTTCAAAATAAAGCAACCGGTTAAGCAGAAAGAATGAGTAAAAAACTCTGCAAAGAAGAAAAAAAGAAAGCAATCTCCAAACTCAGCAAGAAAGCGGAGTACGAGTGCAAATTATGCGGTGCGGAGGCAGCGAAGGAGAAACATTTGTGTAAACCTAAAAAGATCTGATCTGTTGTGAAAGCCCTGATCCTTGCAGCCGGTTTTGGCACCCGCCTGATGCCCCTGACAGCGCATACCCCCAAAGCGCTGGTAAAAGTCAGTGGTAAGACATTGCTTGAAATCGCGATCCGCAAGCTGGTTTTTCACGGATTCAGTGAAATCGTCGTAAATGCCCACCATCACGCAGACCAGGTGATTGATTATTTGAAAATGAATCAATTTGGAAATGTGACAATAAGCATTTCTGATGAAACTGACTATTTGCTTGACACCGGTGGGGCCATACTGAAAGCCGGGTGGTTTCTCAAGAGCGAAGAACCCTTCCTTGTCCATAATGTCGACGTGATCAGCAACCTGAACCTGGGAAACCTGCACAGCTATCACCTTGAAAAAAAAGCTCTGGCTACCGTTTCCATCACAGACCGCCAGACAAAACGGTATTTCCTGTTCGACGACGAACTGTTGCTGCGTGGCTGGACCGATACCGGCTCCGGAGAAGTCCGGATGGCTGCCGGGGTTTCCGGACCGCTTAAAAAGCTTGCGTTCAGCGGCATCCACGTCATCAGCCCCGGGATTTTCGACCTTTTTGAAGAGCAGGGCCGGTTTTCCATCATCGACACCTACCTGCGCCTTGCTGGCGGTCACCCGATTTTCGGATATATTCAACCCGGCCTGACCTGGTTCGACGTGGGAAAACCCGCTCAGCTCGCGGATGCGGAAAGATTTTTACGTGACCACCCGGATAATTTCCTTCCTGTATGAAGCCCTTCCTGCAAAAACTGGCTGAAGAGATCGCCACCCGTTACAACGATGACCCGGGCGGGGTGTGCGTCGTGCTGCCAAACCGCAGGGCTGGTTTGTACCTGAAAAAATACCTGGCTGAACTGCTCAAAAAACCTGCCTGGGCGCCCCATACCGTGTCCATTGAAGATTTTATCACGGATCTGTCGGGATTCAGGTTAATGGACCCCGCGGGATTGCTGTTCGAGCTTTATCGCATCCACAAGGAATCCCAGGGGGAAAAAGCACAGGATTTCGAGCAGTTCACCGACTGGGGACAGGTTCTGCTACAGGATTTTAACGAAATAGACCAGTATCTCGTTGATCCGGACGAGATCTTCAACTACCTGAACGCTGCCCGCGCCCTGACAGTCTGGAATCTCAATGAAAAACCCCTCACCGAACAGGAGCTGAGATACCTCGAATTTTACCGTTCGTTCCTGCATTATTACCGGGAGCTAAACAAAGCACTTAAAGAAAAAAAGCATGTTTACCAGGGGCTTGCCTTTCGGATAACTGCTGAAAACATTGAACGCCTGGCTTCCGGGACCAGGTATAGAAAGATTTTCTTCGCAGGACTGAATGCCTTGTCTGCCGCCGAGGAGAAGATCATCGGCCATCTTTTGAACCAGGGCCTGGCTGAGATCTTCTGGGATGCGGATGAATATTACATCCGGGACACCAACCAGGAAGCCGGGGAATTCATCCGGCGGTACCTGCAAAAATGGCCTGCTGACCCAGTAAAATGGATCGGCGAAGAATTCAGGTCAAAAACTAAAAAGATCAGCGTCTTCGGAATACCCGGCAGCACCGGCCAGGCGCAAAAAGCCAGCTCGATCGTGAACCGGCTGAAGGATTCCGCCACGTCACCTGACAAAACCGCGCTGGTGCTGGCCGATGAAAAACTCTTGCTACCGGTCCTGTATGCACTGCCCGAAGAACTCGGGCCGGTGAACATCACCATGGGTTACCCGTTCAGGCTCACCCATTTGTACCATCTGATCAACAATCTTTTCCAGGCACAACTCAATGCCGTGAAGTTTGCCGCCCAGCGGAACGGCACGGCCCGTTCGTTCTATATCAAGGATATCCTGCAGCTTCTCTCCCACCCTTACCTGTCGCTGTTCGGCCCCGGTATTCAAGCCGGGCAGCGTACCTTCGATCAGATGCGTTCGGAGCTGAACAAAAAGAACAGGGTATTCTTTTCGCCCGGAGAACTGCTCTGGTACACGGAACGCGCCGACAATGAGTTTAAAGAACTGAACGTCAATTTGTTCGGTATCTGGGATGATCCCTCGCAGGCGCTGGAACGTGTCCTGAACATCATGGCCCTGGTCCGCGACCGGATGATTGCCGGGCATGCCGAAAACCCCGGCGAATTCGAACCGGACCTTGAATACCTTTATTTTCTCTCCAGGATCATCCGGAAAATTCGAAACCTGCTCGACACCTATCCCTACATCAATGACCTGAAGACGCTGAAAAAGATCCTTTTCCGGCTCCTCGACAGCAGCAGCATGCCTTTCAGCGGAGAGCCGCTGCACGGCCTGCAGGTCATGGGCGTCCTGGAAACCAGGGCGATCGATTTTGAAAACCTCATCGTGCTTTCGGTGAATGAAGGCATCCTTCCTTCAGGGCGTTTGCCGAATTCCCTGATACCTTTCGATATCAAAAACAAGTTCGGATTGCCGACCTTTCAGCACAAGGACGCCGTCTTCGCCTATCATTTCTACCGCATGCTGCAACGGGCGGAAAACATTTTCCTGTTATACGACACGGAAGGGGACCAGATGAAAGGCGGCGAAAAAAGCCGGTTCATCATGCAACTGGGTTATGAACTGAAACAGTACAACCCGGAAATAAGCTACAATGAAACATTGCTCCGGCCAAACCCGCCTGCTTCCGGGCTGCAGAAAGAGATCACCGTAACCAAGGATCCCGTGATCATGGCCAGGCTGATGGAAAAAGCCGTCAAAGGTCTCTCTCCCAGCGCTTTCAACCTCTACATCAACTGCCCGCTGTCATTCTACTTCCAGGAGATCCTGGGCCTCGCAGAGGCTGAATCCGTGGAGGAAACTATTGAAGCGAAAACCGTGGGCACGGCCGTGCACCAGGCTTTTTATATGATCTATGAGCCGTTCACCGGGAAATACGCGGATGCTATGGCCCTGGAAAAAGCCATCCCGCTGGTCGAAGGATACATGCTCGACGCGTTCAGGGAGCATTACCAGGAAGGCGATCTGCAACATGGCAAAAACCACCTTGTTTTCAAAGCTTCGCTGTTCCTGGCTGCAAAGTTCATCCGGCATGAAACGGAACAGCTTCGCAAAGCCGGCGCTTCGTCACCGTTAAAGATCATTTCACTGGAGCAAAGTCATGACCGGCTCATCCAGTATGAGGTGGCAGGCCGGAAGACCGATGTAAAGATCAAGGGAAAGATTGACCGCATCGACCAGTGGGATGGCGTGACGCGGATCATCGACTATAAAACGGGATCGGTCCAGGCCGCCGACCTGAACCTGAAGGCATGGGAAGAACTTGCCCGTGAGCCCCGGATGGCCAAGGTTTTCCAGTTGCTGACCTATGCCTGGCTGTATTATAAAAATCATGCAAAGACCGGTGAAACGATCCAGACCGGAAATATTACCCTGCGCAGGATCAGCGCTGGATTTATGAAGGTTAAATTGCCCGGTGGCCAGGAGATCGGTGCGGAGAGCATAGCCATTTTCGAGGATATCCTGCTGGAACTGGTTGGCACCATTATGGATCCGGAGGTGCCGTTCCGTCAGGCAGAAAAGGTGGAGCAATGCCGGTACTGCCCCTTTACATCCATCTGCAACCGGTAATCAACGGGTGTCGTCTTCCGAAAAGATATATGCCTCGTAAACATAAAGTTCAGCATCTTTCCAGCCGTCCCAGCCGATATGCGCTTTATCTTTTGCACAATGGCCCAGGAACTCTTCCGTAGTCCAGCCTGTTTCATGGGCCACCTGGGGCAGGAAAGTCCCTGATGCGAAACCTTTTTTCATGTAAATGCCATGTTTGCCCAGCACGAATTCATCAGTGGAATAGATCCGCTTCAACGGGGTCAGAACAGAAATTTCAATCCCGATCTCGCCGAATTCTTCTTCCGTGACGGGAACGAAACGTGAATCCTGCGTGGAAGCTGCGACCGCCATTTGCTGCACCACGTCATACAAGGGGCTGGTCGCTTCAAAACGGCCGATACAGCCCCGGAGAAGCCCGTCCTTGCTCAATGTCACAAAGGCCCCAAACGGCTGCCTGATCCGTTCCGTCAGCGTTTTTTCATCCACCGGCGGTATTTTGCCATACTCAACATAAGACTCCATGGTTTTGCGGGCGAGGGCCAGCAGGCTTTTCTTTTCCTGCAACGTCAGGCTGAACTCATCATCCGCTGCTGAGCCGCCGGTTTTAGTTGCAACGATCGCGTAATAGCCCACGACACGTTCCTTATCGCCGTAGACCGGTGAGTCCCCTGAATTCTGGTATAGAATTGCCTTGTAGACAACGTCCTTCATGCCTTCAGTCATGTAAAGCAGGCTCATCACCGAGGTCCACCCGCAAAGACTGGTGGCCAGGTCACCGATTCCCTTGCGGTCATTGTCATCCAGGATTTTCAGAAGATAGTCCGGGTCATTTTTCATGATGGCATCGGCCGTCGCTTTATCCACCGCGCAGGCATCGTCGTAGGCAGGATAATGCGAAAAATCCGTGCTGATCACAAACAGGTTTTTCTCATTGAAATAAGGTTTCAGTGCTTCGGCAATTTTTTTTGAAACCGAAGCCGAATGCGTCCCCAGGACAATGGGTATGATCCTGAGGTCCGTCTTCATGTGATATTGCAGGAAAGGCAGTTGTACCTCCAGGCTGTGCTCGTAAATATGGGCATCGGATTTATTGGTAAAAACAGGGTTTTCCTTTATAAGTTTGGTCGCAAGTTCCCGGTTGACCTTCACGGTACCCAGCGGGGTCACGTAATTGCCTTTGTTATAAATGGATGCGCCTTCAAAGCTCATGCGGTGGCTGGAGGCGAGGATGAAGATGTTCTCGAATTTTTTCTCCGGATCGACCTGGTTAAAAGCGGAGGCGGCCACTTCGCCGGAGAACACGTAACCTGCATGAGGCGAAATGACGGCCATGACCTGCCCCGGTTGCCGTGGAACAGCCTCTGCAAACAGGGTGGAGAGGTCGGCCCGCAGCCTGACCGGATCGGCAGAATAAAACTGCCCGGCCACGGCAGGTTGCCGGTCAACAAGGCCTGCATCACCGCCCTTATCCTGCGAATGACCTGATGAACCAAAAAATAATGGCAGGAGGATCATGATTGTTAATTTTTTTTTGAACGTCATTTCGAGAAAGCTTTTCACATTTCTCTTATCTTAATATTCCTGAACCACACATCATCCCCATGGTCCTGGAGGACGATATAGCCTTCTTCAGCTGTGTTCAGGAACCATTCGTAATCCTTGAACTTGCTGTTCAGCACCATTTTCTTCCAGTCTTCCGTCCAGAGGTGATATTCGAGCACCTGTTTGCCGTTGACATAATGGACTACCGTGCCTTTGTAGACCAGGACCTTCACCTGGTTCCATTCTCCGGCGGGCTTGACGGCTTTCATATCGCCGGGAATGAGATCGTAGAGTGATCCGGCAGCCCGGTTGCCATCGACACCCAGCTTAGCGTCAGGGTGCTTGTCATTATCCAGGATCTGCATCTCCGGGGCGCTTTTCCAGACCGGCTCATTCGGGATTTCCTGGGCCAGGTAAAAGATGCCGCTGTTACCGCCTTCAGAGACTTTCCATTCCAGCGACAGCTCGAAATTGCGGAATTTCTTATCGTATAGCAGGTCGCCGCCGCCGCCCGCTTCTCCCCTGCTCGAACCGATCACGTGAAGCGTGCCTTCCTCCACCACCCAGCCCTTTTCGGGGAATGCTTCTTTATTGTAGCTGCGCCATCCCTCGGTTGTCTTCCCGTCGAACATCAGCACCCAGCCTTCTTTCTTCTCTTTTTTGGTCAGCACATTGTATTTATCCTGGCCGAAGCCACTCATCGCAAAAACCATTGCCAGACAGATCATGATTGTTGTTTTCATAGTTATATTTTTTTACCACAGATTACACAGATTTACACAGAGTTATACCCAATTCAAAATTTAAAATTTAAAATTTAAAATTTCTAGAGTTTCCACCCCTCCCTGTATGTATGCCTGATATACTCCTCCGCTGCCGGTTTGGCCCTGAGCGTCGCGTATTGCGTATCAAAATGAGGATGGCCGTTGATCACCGTGAACTTATCGGTGGTCACCACCCTGATCTCGTCATCATCGGCGATATTCGGGATGATCATCTTTTCGGCGTCCCATTGCAGCTTCCGTTTCAGGTCCTGCAGCCGGATCGCCAGGTTTCCCATCACCACCACTTCGTTCATCGGGCCCGCGTAATCGAAGTTCGAGCTGCATTCCACCCGGTTGTCCGGATCTTCCTTGCAGGCACGGATCCAGTCGAGTTCATGACCGCCGTCCATGGCGTTCTCAATCCTTCTCAGGTAGGGAGCCGGGCGTTGATACGCTTTATCAAGTTCTTCCGGCAGCAGCCTCGGGTTTCGCCCGTATGAGTCGCAGAGAAGCTTGCCTTTGGTTCCGATGAACAGGCATCCGCCACTCCAGTCGCCCAGCGGTTCCCCGTCTTTCAGCTCGGCCGGGCGCGGTGGCATCAGCCCGCCATCGTACCAGGTGACATGCACCGGCACCAGCTTCAGTTTATTATGGGCGCCCCGGTCGGGGAACTCGTAATGGACCACCGAGGCTTTCGGTGCGCTCTCCGTGTTCACCTGGGTAGAGCTGCCGTAAAGGTATTGCGGGTTTCCGAGCTTCAGGGCTTTGAATACCGGGTCGAAGATATGGCAGCCCATATCGCCCAGGGCGCCGGTGCCGAAGTCCCACCAGGCGCGCCAGTTCCATGGGTGGTAGGCCGAATGGTACGGACGCAGCGGTGCCGGTCCCAGGAAAAGGTCCCAGTCGAGCGTCGGCGGAATTGCTTCGGTTTCCAGCGGCCGTTCCAGTCCCTGCGGCCAGATCGGCCGGTTGGTCCAGGCGTGGGCCTCGCTGATTTCGCCGATGGCGCCGTCCCAGATCCATTCGCACAACTGGCGGATCCCCTCGTCGGAGTTGCCCTGGTTGCCCATCTGGGTAGCCACGCGGTATTCCCTGGCAAGCTGTGAAAGCAGGCGGGATTCGGATACGCTGTGCGTCAGCGGTTTCTGGAGGTACACGTGCATTCCGCGGCGCATGGCTTCCGAGGCAATGATTGCATGCGTATGGTCGGGTGTGGCAATGACCACCGCGTCGATCTGTCCGTCCATCTCGTCGAACATCTTGCGGTAGTCTTTATAGATCCTGGCATCGGGATACTTCTCAAAGGTTCCTTTGGCATAGGACCAGTCCACGTCGCACAGGGCCACGATATTTTCCCCGGCGCAGTTCTTGATGTTCGTGCCGCCCACTCCCCCGACGCCGATGCCGGCGATGTTCAGTTTGTCGTTCGGTGATTTTCCCACTCCCCCGAACCCGAATGAGGGCAGGATCGTGAAACCGGCAATGGCGCTGGCCGTGGTGCCGATAAATTGTCTTCTGGATAGTTCTTTGTTCATAGGTTGTTGGTTTTTGGTCACTGGTCACTGGTCATTAGTCACTGGTAAAAATAAGAAATTTCCGGGTTTTGGGCGGGTATTTTTTTCAATTTTCCGGATTAAGCATTAGGAGATATTTAAGTTACACAGAGGTCCACGGAGATAGGCACTGAGGTCCACAGAGATAGGCTCTGTGAATCTCTGTGTCTGTCTCCGTGGATCTCCGTGTAACTTCCGGACTTTTTTTTTCATTTTCGGCAAATAAATTATCTTGCAGACTTAAAGAAGATCTTATGAATTCCAAGAATAACAACTTCATCTCCCTCTATATCAGGATGTTCACCAAACCGGGCAAGACTTTTGACCGGCTCATGAACTCCGGCAACAAGCTCAGTTATGGATTTTACGCATTACTGGTCCCGGCTGTAGGCTACACGTTGTTTTACCTGATGGCCTGGAATGCCGGCGGGTCGCCTTCAACGTTCAAGCCATGGCTGAACCTGCCCATTGAGAAGTATTTTATGTATGATATTTTCCTGACCATTCCCGGTTATTTTGTCAGTTGGTCGACGGCTGCGGTGCTCGTTTTCCTGCTGTCCCGGTTGCTGAAAGGGAATGCAAAATTCGAGGATATCCTGATGGTCATCGGCTTTGGGGTTGGCATCGCCACCTGGAGTTCCATGCTGCACGACCTCACCGATGCTTTCCTTGCCACGATCGGGGTGATCGATATGAAGGAATACGAGCGCTTGCTCAACGAACCGACTTTCTGGAGGTACCTGCTTTTAACGCTATACATGATTTACTTTTTCTGGTTCATCAGCCTTTTCACGATAGGGATCAAAAAAGCAAACAATTTCAATTACTTCAAATCCATAGTGCTCGCCATCATAGGATTGGCGGCCTATCAGAGCTTGTTGTTAATTTTTATTCGCTAACGGGCGGGTATCTTTTCCGTTTTTCCGGATTAAGCAATAGGGGGTCATTAAGTTACACAGAGATCCACGGAGATAGGCACTGAGGTCCACTGAGAAAGGCTCTGTGAATCTCTGTGTCTTCCTCTGTGGGTCTCCGTGTAACTTACCCTAACGCACTATAAAATAATAACCATGAAGAAAATCACGATCAAACCGGGCCTCATCGAAGGCAAAGAGCGTTTAAAGCTCCATTTCGACTATGACAAGGAAATCATTGCACTGATCAAAACCATACCGGGCGCCCGTTGGCATCCGGGGGAGAAGTGCTGGCATGTGGCGATGCAGGCGGGGCCTGTGGAGAAGCTGAACCGGCGGTTCGAGGGGACGTTGCTTTTTGAAGAGGACAAGGAGACCGGGAGACTGGGAGACAAGGAGATCAGGAGACAAGGAGAAGGGGGGACAGGGAGAATGAGAGAAGACTCGTTTTTTGGACAAATCCCGCAGGGATTTAATATGAATAGAGCGATCAGCCGATCAGACGATGTGTCAATTGACCATAATGGCAGGTTGAACCTTGTCCCGGAGGAGTTCATTAAAACGCTGACGCTGAAGAATTACGCGAAAAACACGATCAGGACTTACAAGACAATGATGCAGGAATTCCTGGAGTATTACCAAAAGCTGGATCCGGAGAAGATCACCGAGGAGCAGATCCGGGATTATTTGCTTTACCTGATCGAGGAGCGGGATGTTTCGATATCGTACCAGAACCAGTCGATCAATGCCATCAAGTTTTACTACGAGCAGGTTTTAGGCCGGCCGGTGCGAACGTATTATATCCAGCGGCCGAAGAAAGAGAAAATCCTTCCAAACGTGCTGAGTGAACAGGAAGTATTGCAGATCCTGAACAACACTGATAATTTAAAGCATAAGGCTATCTTGTCATTGATTTACTCGGCCGGGTTGCGGCGAGGTGAACTGATCAATATGAAGATCAAAGATATTGATTCTCAGCGCATGTATGTAATCATCAGGCAGGGCAAAGGCAGGAAAGACCGGTACAGTATTTTGTCGGAGAAGGTATTGGAGCTGCTTCGCCGTTATGTAAAGCAATACAAGCCTGTCGAATGGTTATTTGAAGGCCAGTTTGGCGGGCAGTACGGCGCATCGAGCATTCAGCATATATTAAGGGATGCGGTGGCCGCCTCGAAGATCAGGAAGAAAGTGACGGTTCATACATTGCGTCACTGTTTCGCGACCCACTTGCTGGAGCGAGGGACGGATATCCGTTACATCCAGGAATTGCTGGGGCACCAAAGCTCAAAGACGACTGAGATCTATACCCATATCACCCAAAGAGGTCTTGGAAAAATAAAAAGTCCGCTGGATAATTTTGATATTTAAATGCTTAAATTTGCATTAAGACCTGTGATATGATAGAATACAAAAAAATAATCAGACGTGATCCAAACAAAAGGTTTGGAAAACCCTGTGTAAGAAATACGAGAATAACCGTCTTTGATGTTTTGGGGTGGTTAGCTGCAGGCATGGATTTCAAGGAGATCATATCCGATTTCCCTGAATTGACAATAGAAGATATAAAAGCATGTTTGGCCTACGCTGCAGATAGGGAACATAAATTACAACATGCTACATGAGGTTATTGTTTGACCAAAACATATCGTTCAGGATAACAAAAAAGATTTACAGTTTCTTCATAGATTGTATACATGTTTCTGCTTGTGGATTAAGTGATCGCGAGGATTCTGAAATATGGCAATATGCGAAGAATAACAACTATGCAATTGTCACATTTGATTCTGATTTTTATGACATCAGCATTATCAATGGAATTCCCCCAAAGATTATATGGATACGAAGTGGCAATCTGACTACAAATGAAATTGCTCAATTAATGATAAATAATAAAGAAGCGATTCATTCATTTCTGGAAAGTGACGATTTCAAGGATATTGCTTGTTTAGAAATAGAAAAATAATTAGTCATTTTGATATTTAATTTCATTAGATTTGAAGAACGAAACCAAATCGACTTTCCAGATGGACAGTAATTTACGCTTCATTTTTTATACAGGTACACAATACCATCCAAAATGGAAGGCTAAATGCCACTACAAAGCCCGGTAAGTTGGATGTAACAGTAATACATTTGCACAAACGTTAGCGGCTATATTACAACCGACCGTGCTAAACAGAAAGTTCATATATTTGCAGACACAAAAAATTAAGTAAAGACAGAATGTAAAAAATAATTTCTTTCAGACAT
>CAYUQP010000022.1:22843-66504 GCA_964447005.1 uncultured Bacteroidales bacterium | reverse complement strand
GCCACGCCGCGGAACGAGGCGTCGTTGCGCTCGTAACCGGGAAGAATGCGCGGCAAAGTGCCGCTGGCCGTCTGGGCATAGTTCTGCCAGTTGGACGGTACCTTCGGGGTGGCTCTCCATACCTTATTATTATCATCACCCGCGCCGGCCATCACTGCATCGCCTTCCGGTCCGTAAACCCAGGCGCGGATCATGAAATCCTGCAGCGGGGAAAGGACCCAGTCAGGCGAGCCATTGATGAAGATATAGCTGCGGAAGTAGGTCGGGTTGTCCAGGTCTACTCCAAGTGGTGCTGCGTTTGGATTCGGAGCGGTCTGAAGCATGCACAGGTAGAAGCTGCCGTCTTCGATGGTCGCGTTCATCCAGTCAAGGCTCACCCAGCCGTAGTTGTTCACCGTGACCGCGTTGGAGTCAAGGCGGGTGCCCGGCAGTCCGTTGGCGCCGTCATCGTCATACACTTCCACGCTGAACGAGGTGCCCAGGAACGGGCCCGGGAAGCTGCCGTCGCCCACGTAGAACTGACCGCCGATGATCGTGGCCGGGTATTCCGCCGGGGTGAATTTCACCGCGCTGCGGTTGCCCGCGCTGCCCCAGATAAAGTAATCGTCCGATTCGCCGTCGTCCAGGATGATCTCGTACGGACCGTTCGGTAAGCTCCACGTTACTTCGCACCAGGTGTCGTTGGCCATTACTTCGGCATGCACCCAGCCCGGAGCGTAGTTCATATCATACATGCCGATACTGATCGGGGTAACGACGCCCTGCATTGCTAAGGTGTCGGCTACCGTCACGCTCATGTAACCGAGTTTTTCAAAGGTCACATCATATTCGCCTTCGTCAACGTAAAGGCTGTACATACCCTCTTCGTCGGTCGTGGTCTGGAACGGTCCGGCCGTGACCTTCACCCCGTTGAGCGGATCTCCGTTATCATTGTCATGCACCATACCGGCAAACTGGGCCGGCACGTAAACATGCATCGTGTTGTTGATGATGAACTCCAGGTGGTCCGGATCATTGGATTCGCCCAGAAGTTCCTGGGTGTAGGTGCCCGGATCGAAGCCCTCGGCCGAATAGGTGATCTCTACCAGCTGGGACTCGCCCGCCGGTACGTTCGCCGTGGCCGGCTCGACCGCGATGATGAAGTAGCCGCCGCCGGACAGCCAGAGGATGGCATTGTGGACCACGTCCGGCATCTGGCCCGTCCAATTGTAGGAATCTCCTACATAGCCCCCGATGCTCACCACCGTCTGGTCGTCCTTCACCGCGACGAAATGCGTCCCGTCAGACCACTTGGCAATCGAGGTGGATCCGGTCGTCAGCGCTGGGCTGGCCAACCGGTAATAATCGCAGACATTCGTGATGCCTTCCATGATCGGGTGCGTCGGGTCAAAGGTGCCCAGGCAGCTCGTGCTGTAGTTGGTGCCGGTGCCCGTCAGCGCGGAGTAGCCCTCGGCGATGAAACGGCCCTGCAAGCCCCAGCTCGGGTCAAGGGCAAACATCAGGTTCAGTACCCTGCCGCCCTCATCGATATAATCGGCCAGGACATTACCCATGGCCGCGGCACTGTTGTAGGTATAGTTGGACCACGTCACCACCACGTCATAACTCTGCAGAAGTGCCAGCGACGGGGTGCCGTTACGGGCGTCGTAATAGTCTACTGATCCCAGGTCTCCATAGGCCAGCAACAGGTTCCTGATGGTCGTGGCTCCATCCGCGGCGACCAGCAAGACATTGCTGCCGTCACGCCCGCCACTGCCGGCGCCCAGGGTATAGCTGCTCTCAGGACGTTGCTTGTACGTGCCGCCGGCTACTGCCGTGCCCTGCGCCGCGTCGGCCGGGCCGGCCGGAAGATCGATGGTCGTCCCCGCTGTAAGGCTTGCGGTTTCCGCGAAGTCCGGGAAGGTATAATGCAGCGTACCGATGCCCAGGTTGGAAATCGTGGTATACACTTTTACCTGGTGATTTACCCATACCCAGCCTTCCAGGTTGTCCGGATTGACGAATATGCTCGGATTGGGCCATTCCACGCAGGCCGGACCGGCCGGTGAGGTGGCTCCTTCGTCATAAACAGCCTGGACCGTGTAGCAATAGTTGCCATAGTCAGGTAAAATATCCGTGTAATTCAGGTTGGTCGTGGTGCCCAGGATGGCTCCATTGCGTTTCACCAGGAAGAACTGGAACGCGTCCGTGTTGAATTCCCAGGTGAGATGGACCGTGCCGGTGATGTCGTTGGTCAGCGTGGCCACCAGGTTCTCCGGCGACTGCAGCGGGGCACCCATGATGATCATCGTGACCGGGACATTGATCGTGCCCACGTTCGGCGTCGAAGCAAACGAGATCTGACCCGTGTAAACTTCGCCCGCGTTCGTGTTGGCCGCGTTCAGGTGAGTCGGGATATTGTCCACGCCGCCAAATCCGGGGACATCGCCGTTATAATAATCCATCGTCAGCCACGTGCCGCCGCCGCAATTGGCATAAAGCTGCCCCGCGGTGATGTTCGGAGGCCCCGAACTGGCCGGAGGGGCATACCATACCTGGTTGCCTTCCGAATCATAAATATAATAATACGGCTCCCCTGCCCATGATCCGGCGGTGAACATCGTGGTGATCATGTCCCCCTGGGTTACCGGGAAATCAAAATATAACGGTCCAGAGCCGGAGCTTAACGTGATGTTGTCAAGAACGACTACGCCATTGACCATCACATCCAGCGTACCGCCATTCCAGCCGTCACCGAAAGAGTCATAAAGGGCTATAGAATAAGTGCACGGCAGGATCGGCGCGCTGTAAAGCGTCACCGTCGCATCCCAGTGCAACGGGCCATTGCCGTTGTTCAGCACGTTCATCGACATGGTGAAATACTCGTTCGGGTTCAGCGTTTCCTCGATCAGGAGAGGATTCACTACCATGTTCGGCTGGGTTAAGGTGAAATTATGCGATACTGTATCATCCAGTACAACATCTACGTAATCGATTTGATAATTGTAACCTGGTTTGCTACAGGCAATAGCGGTATTACCTGCGGTAACACCTTCGAGCAGATAATAACCATCAGGCCCTGTAGTGGTTGAATTTCCTCCTTCTTCCAATACGGTGGCGCCTGCAATTGCTAATCCATCATAATTAAACACATAGCCTTCGACAGCACCAAAATTCGGACATGAACCAAATAACTGTCCCGCGTAGATTACAGGATCGCAATTATTAGGAACGTAGAAAACCTGGTCGCCATCTGAATTATAAACATAATAATATGGTTCACAAACCCATGAACCTGCAGTAAAAGTAGTGGTGATCTGGTCACCTGTTGTAACAGGGAAAGTAATAATTAGCCGGTCCTGACCCGGATACTAAGGTAATGTCATTAAGCACGACGACATTATTCACCAGAACATCCAGGTAACCGCCATTCCACCCATCGCCATAAGCATCATAGAGTGAAATGGTATATGTACAAGGAATCAGTGGAGCTGCACTTCCCTCCAGGCGGAAGCCGAAATCCTGGTTCGTTGAGCCAAGGGTTGCAAGGGTAATCCAACTGGTGCCATACCCGAATCCACCACCGGGATTGATCCACCGGGCAAGGGAATTCGACAGTGTGGTAGTACCGGTCCAGAACCACTGGCCATACGTTCCGAGTGGGCCTTCATACTGGATAGAGATCCACCAGTGTCCGGGGCCGAGTTGCAAGCCGCCCGGGATCTGAATGGTCAGAACCCCTGCGTTGTTAACATCAGTCAAACTCAGCAACGAATTTGACGGAGAACTTGCCGGAACTCCGCCGGCATCCGCATAAATAAAGACATTCACCAGGGTTGAAATTGGTGATGTCTGGGAGGTTGTTCCGGGGGCCGTAATGGTATTGATGGTCCACATGGTCCCGGTGGGAACATAAAAGTCATCAGCGCCCTGGCAATCATACGCATCAAAAGATGTCTCGAAGTTTTGAGATGCAGATCCGGCGCCAAGGTTCATCATTTGCTCATACAGGACTGCTCTCGTTGCCGAGGGAGCCTTTGCTGCATGGCTGTTGCTGTTAACCTGCAACTGGGCCATGGTGCCAATGGATGACAGAAGAACCATCATCCAGATTAGTAGAAACTTGGAAAGATTTCTCATGTTAATGATTTTTAAATTGTTAATTTTTTGGTTGTTACGGTTTAATGTCTTGGTAATCAAAATGGTTGAAAATATAATAGAGTTATATATCTTAAGGAGGATTGGCTTTTGAATTAAAATAGAAGACCAAAAGCATATCGTGATTTTTAAGGATGAAATGAGAAAGAGTAATCCTTCTCAAATATAAATCTAAAAAACAAGCAATATGAATAGTTGTATGTCTTTTTTCAACTATAACCGATAATTCATATTGATTATACAAAAGCTGAAAATAAAAGACTTAGCAAACAGTTGAAATCTAAAAACATCCTTATTTGTTAATAACGCAATAAATGCTTAAAGCCTGGACTTTTCTTTTCTACTTTTGTTAAAAACTCAGGCAACAAACCCTTAAGGCTATTCATGTCAAACGTGCTGCAATCCCCGCGAAAATTATTCACTGCCTGGATCATACTGGCAGGACTTTCATTAACCTGGGGAAGTTCATTCATTCTGATAAAAAGAGGGCTGGAAGTATTTTCCAGTGCGGAAGTCGGTGCACTGAGGATCAGCATTACCTTCCTGTTTCTGGCCCCGTTTGCCCTCATAAGGGTAAAGACCATCAGCCCGAGGGATTGGAAGTATCTTGCACTAGTCGGATTGATCGGCAGCGGCCTGCCTGCTTTTCTTTTTGCAAAAGCACAAACAGGTATCGACAGTTCTCTGGCAGGCATCTTAAATTCACTGACTCCCCTGTTTACTTTGATCATCGGTTTGAGTTTTTTTTCTTTTAAGGGAAGGTGGTTTAATATCGCGGGCGTTCTGATCGGGCTTGCCGGCGCCATTGGCCTGATCAGTGTCAGTGGCGGCAGGAGCTTTGAATTTAATTTCCAGTATGCCGTTTATATCATTATTGCAACGATTTGTTATGCTACGAATGTAAATATTGTCAAATACAAACTGCCTGATATCTCGGCCCTCACCATTACTTCTATTTCGTTCCTCATCATCGGGCTGCCGGTACTGATCTTCCTGGTATTCTTCACAGATTTCACACAGCAGCTTTCTACGGAGCCGCAGGCAATGACAGGGCTGGGTTATATTGCGATTTTATCTGTGGTCGGTACCGGGCTGGCTCTCATTGCGTTCAACAAGCTGGTAAAACTGGCAAGCCCTGTTTTCGCAGCTTCCGTCACCTACCTCATCCCGGTGGTTGCCGTCACCTGGGGTGCAATTGACGGTGAAAAACTTGGCGCCGGATCATATATCTGGATGGCATTCATTTTATTGGGCATTTTTCTTGTCAACAAGAAAAAGATAACGATTAAGTAATTTTTTATTCTCTTTACTTTGTTGGTTGAAAAATTTTTGTACTTTTGCGCACTCAAATTTTGACGGATCGATAAATTTACTGTAATGTACGCAATCGTTGATATAGCAGGACAACAATTCAAGGTGGAAAAAGGCCAGGAGGTCTTTGTGCATCGCCTCGAAGGAGAAAAAGGAGCAAAGGTGGATTTCAGGCAGGTTATGCTCATCGAACATGATGGCAAGACTGTTGTTGGCACACCTGTCATAGAAGGCGCCAGTGTTGAGGGCACCATTGTTGATCACCTGCGCGGGGACAAGGTTTTTGTTTTTAAGAAAAAACGCCGTAAAGGATTTAAAAAATTCAACGGCCACCGGCAATACCTCAGCCTGTTAAAGATTGAGGACATTCATGAAAAATCGCCCCGGTCAAAGTCTAAGAAAGTTGCGGCAGCAGTCGAAGAACCGGCGGTTCCCGAAGTTAACCAGGAGAATCAGTAAACATTTTTTGCATCATCATAAAATTCTACAGCAATGGCTCACAAAAAAGGTGCAGGTAGTTCATCCAACGGTCGCGAATCACACAGCAAGCGACTGGGTGTCAAGATATACGGCGGGCAGTTTGCCCAGGCAGGCAATATCATTGTCCGCCAGAGAGGAACAAAACATAACGCAGGGCTGAATGTCGGCATGGGAAAAGATCACACGCTCTTTGCACTGATCGACGGCAGGGTGGAATTCCGCAAACGCAGGGATGACCGGTCATTTGTTTCAGTTATCCCGGTTGAAGCCGTTGAAGAAAATTCATAACACGACGATCTCTTAACCAAAATCATCTACATAAAAAACCGGAAAGGGCGCCTCAGCAGAGAGCGTCCTTTTTTTTGCCACTAAAATCGTACCTTTGCCCGTTAATTTCAACATTATGTTACAGATCAGCTATATCAGGGAAAACAAAGAAGAAGTCACAGCAAGGCTTGCCGTTAAGAATTTCAGAGCCGAAGACATCGTTTCGGAGATCATTGCCCTGGATGAAAAAAGGAGAGAGACCCAGAAAACACTGGACGACGGGCTTGCCGAAGCAAACCAGGCAGCCAGGGAAATCGGCGCCCTGTATCAAAAAGGTATGACTTCTGAAGCCAATGCCTTAAAGGAAAAAACCGCCAGGATCAAGGAACAGACCAAAGAACTCTCAGCAGCACTGGATGAAATCACTGCCAGGATGAACGAACTGCTGGTGCAACTGCCGAATCTCCCCCACCCGACCGTACCACCGGGCAAATCAGCCGAAGATAATGAGGTGGTTTTCGAATGGGGCAGTATGCCGGAATTTCATTTCGAAGCAAAGCCCCATTGGGAGCTGGCAGCAACGTATGGCATCATCGATTTTGACCTGGGCAGCAAGGTAACGGGCGCCGGTTTTCCGTTTTACAGGGGCTACGGGGCCAAGTTGCAGCGCGCCCTGATCAATTTTTTCCTGGAAGAAGCGATAATGGCCGGTTATACCGAATATCAGCCCCCGCTTTTCGTCAATGAAGATTCTGCTTACGGGACCGGACAATTACCCGATAAAGACGGCCAGATGTATGCCATCGGGCTTGACAGGCTTTACGCGATCCCGACGGCCGAGGTCCCGATCACCAATATTTACCGCGACGTTATTCTCAAATCTTCCGATTTTCCGGTCAAAAACGTGGCCTATTCAAGCTGTTTCAGGCGTGAAGCAGGCTCGTACGGGAAAGACGTCAGGGGCCTGAACCGGCTGCACCAGTTTGATAAGGTGGAGATTGTGCAGATCTCCCACCCGGACCATTCATACCTGCAGCTTGAAGCGATGCGTGAACACGTGGCGTCGCTGTTGAAAAAGCTGGAGCTTCCGTTCAGGATCGTGAAGCTTTGCGGCGGAGACATGAGTTTCACCTCGGCGCTGACCTACGATTTCGAGGTCTATTCCGGGGCCCAGAAAAGATGGCTGGAAGTCAGTTCGGTGTCGAATTTTGAGAATTTCCAGGCCAACCGGATGAAACTCCGCTTCAAGGATGAAGAAGGCAGGATCAGGCTTGCCCACACACTAAACGGCAGTGCCCTGGCGTTACCAAGGGTGGTGGCCGCGCTACTGGAAAACAACCAGGTTGCCGATGGTATAAAAATACCGGCCGCGCTGACAAAATACACTGGCTTTGAGATCATTACACGTTAATATTATACGGGGCATCACTTTATTCTTATTTGGGCTGGTCGTTTTTCTTTTCACGCCCGGCTCCACTGCTTATTCACAGGTATTTCCCCAGGTGAATACGCCTGCTATGCAGGAAAAACAGCAGGAGCAGGAAAATGAGAAACTTGCCTTCCAGTATTACGGAAATAAGGAGTACGAAAAAGCACTGGGAATTTTCCTCGAGCTTTATCAAAAGAGACCGACACAACATTATTACACTTATATTCTCTTTTGCTACACAGCCCTGAACCGTTATGAAGACGCCGAAAAGCTGGTCAGGAACAAGATGAAGGCCGAGACGGGATCCGTTCGTTATGAAATAGACCTGGGGTATATCTATATGCTGACCGATAAGCCTGATAAAGCAACCAAACTATTTGACGAAGTCCTGCAGAAAATTAAGCCCAACAAAGCCAGTATCAGCGAAACAGCCAATGCATTCACCAGTCGCCAGTTGTATGATTATGCCGTAAAAACCTACCTGCGCGGCCGCGAGATCATGCAAGGCACGGAGATGTTCCACCAGGACCTGGCACGGATGTACGAATACAGCGGCAATTACACCGGGATGATCGAAGAATACCTGGATCTGCTCCTGGTTGATCCGTTACAGATCGAACAGGTACAGAACAGGCTTCAGAACCTGCTGAACAAGGACCTTGACAATAAGATCAGTGACCAGTTGCGGCAGGCGCTCCTGAAAAGGAATCAGCAATATCCCGATCAGCGCGATTACAGCGAGATGCTACTCTGGCTGTCCGTTCAGCAGAAAGACTTTGAGTTTGCGCTGATCCAGGCCCGCTCCATCGATACGCGTTTCAGTGAAGGGGGCATGCTGATCTTCAGCATTGCCAACCTCAGCCTGGCAAACCAGGAATATGACGTGGCCATTGAAGCATTCGATTTGCTGCTGAAAAGGGGGCCTTCCAATCCTTATTATACCGAAAGCCTCACAGGGAGCCTACAATCAAGGTTCCTGAAGATCATCGAAGGATATTCTTACAACAGAGAGGATCTGATCTCATTACGTGACGAATACATTAACACTCTGGCAGAACTGGGCCGGAACAGCCGTACGCTGGTCCTGATGCGTGATCTCGCGCACCTGGAGGCAATTTACCTGGATCAGCTGGATGAAGCGGTGGAACTGCTGGAAGAGGCGCTGCAGATCCCCGGCGCCACAGAAGATCTCAAATCCGATATCAAGCTGGAACTGGGCGATATTTATTTATTCACCGGGGAGGTCTGGGAAGCTTCACTGCTGTATTCACAGGTTGAGAAAGCCTTTAAAAATGATCCGAAAGGGCATGAAGCCAAATTCAGAAATGCACGCCTTTCTTACTACATCGGGGAATTTGACTGGGCCAGGGCACAACTGGACGTTTTGAAAGCCGCTACCTCGAAACTGATCGCCAACGATGCAATGGAGCTTTCTTTACTGATCAGCGACAATATGGACATGGACAGCACCTATACCGGGCTTGCTTACTATGCCAGGGCTGATCTGCTCCGGTACCGCGGACAGGACAGCCTTGCGATCCTGACCCTTGACAGCATCCGCACACTGGGTTTATATCATCCGCTTGATGATGAAGTGATGTACAGTAAAGCAGAGATTTACATCAAAGAAAAACGATATGAACTTGCTGACACTTTGCTGGCAGATATCGTGAGGGTTTACACGGATGATATTCTGGCCGACAATGCTTTGTTTGAAAGGGCGCGGTTGCAGGCAGGCGCTATGAACAATAAGGATAAGGCCATGGAACTTTTCCAGCAGCTTATGCTGGATTACCCCGGCAGCCTGTTCACCACGGAAGCCAGGAAAAGGTTCCGCCAGTTGCGGGGAGATTTCAACAACCAGGAACTTACACAGTAATGGATTTCGTCAGACCCAAGAAACACCTGGGGCAGCATTTTCTCAAAGATGAAAATATCGCAGCGAAAATAGCCGGCAGCCTGCAGATGGCTGATCTTCCGGTCATTGAAGTCGGCCCCGGGATGGGAATCCTTACCAAATATTTACTTGAAGCAAAAGACCGGGAATGCTATTTTATCGATACGGATAAAGAATCCGTCGATTTCCTGAACAGTAGATTTCCAGGCCATCAAGAACGGTTCATCCAGGCTGATTTTTTAAAATACAGCCTCTCGTCGCTTTTTCAAGGCCAATACGCCGTTATCGGGAATTTTCCCTATAACATCTCAAGCCAGATCTTCTTTAAAATACTGGATAACCGGCAACAGGTCAGGGAAGTAGTCGGAATGATACAGAAGGAAGTGGCTGAGCGGCTTGCGGCCGGGCCCGGCTCAAAAACCTATGGCATCCTCAGTGTGTTGCTGCAGGCTTATTACAGGATTGAATACCTGTTCACGGTCAATGAAACGGTCTTCATCCCGCCACCGAAAGTTAAATCTGCAGTCATACGGCTGACAAGGAATGAAACCACAAAGCTGGAATGTGATGAGGGATTGTTTTTTAAAGTCGTTAAAACTGCGTTTAACCAGCGAAGGAAGACGCTTCGCAATTCTTTGAAGAGCTTCTATATCGATTATGAAAGAGGAAAAGTGGAATACCTGGCGGGGAAGAGAGCGGAGGAACTGGGGGTGGAGGAGTTTGTGATGCTCACAAATTTGGCGATTTGAAGATTTGACGATTTGACGATTTGAAGATTTGCGATTTGCGATTTGCGAATTGATTTTTGATTTTTGATTAGGGTTTTGTGAAGGTGGAGTTGAGGATTTGGTTCTTTGTGATGATGCGGATGGAGTAAAAACCGGAGGGAATTCCACTGATATCGATTTTATAAATTTTCTGACCTTTTATTAACCTGCCTTTTAATATTGTTTGTCCATTAAGGTTGCTCAAATAGAATTCCGCATTATTTGCCAGATCTATTCTAAGATTTATTTCCTTCCGAGCAGGATTTGGAAATACATCAAAATATCCATTCTCAGAAGCAATATCGGTTATATTTACCAATTGGTCCACGTTGAAGGAATACATTGACCGGCCGTAGGTAGCCGCGACAAGGGTCCGGGTGGGCTGGTGGAAGTCGAGATCGACGATGGGTACGTTGGGAAGGTTGGTGCCGGTCGCAGCCCAGTGCTGGCCGAGGTCATAAGTAATAAATACGCCGAAATCGGTAGCGAGGTATAGCGTGGAAGAGCTGACCGGGTCCACGATCAGATCATTTACAGGAGCTTCAGGCAGGTTGCCTGAGATGTCGGCCCAGGTTTCACCGGCGTCTTCACTGCGGAAAACATGCGGAAGGTAACTGTCGTAGCGGTATCCCGAAAGAGTAGCATATACGATTTCTTCGTCAAAAGGATCGATGGCTACGCGGGTGACCCACCGCAAAGGCAATCCTTCAGTAATCTTAATCCAGTCGGTCCCACCGTTGGGAGTCCGCCAGACATTCCCGTCATCGGTGCCGGCGTAAATGAACTGGTTGTTGGAAGGCGCCACGGCAATCGTGGTGATCGTTCCGTAAACGACGAGCCCCCCGACGCTGCCGTTGGTGAGATCCGGGCTGATGGCCTGCCATGACAGCGCCCTGTTCGTGGTCTTGTAAAGCCGGTTCGCGCCGTAATAAAGGATCTGGGGGTTATCCGGGTCAAATACAAAGGGCGTGTTCCAGTTTTTCCTGTCGGAGCTGCTGATACCGCTCATCGCGGAGCTGAACGAAGCACCGCCGTTGGTTGACCGTGCAAAATTACCGTACTGGTATTCTGCATAGACATAATTGTTGTCCAATGGATCGACCAGCACATAAAACCCATCGCCCCAGTAAATATTCTGCCAGTCATCCGTACCACCGTTCAGCGTCCGGTTCGTCCCGTTATCCTGGGTGCCTCCGTAAAGCCGGTGTGGCACCTGCTCGTCGATCTCACAGGTATAGAACTGGGTAATGGGCAGGTTATCCCGGAAGGTCCAGGTTGAACCGCTGTTTTCCGATGTGTAGATGCCCCCGTCATTCCCCAGCACGATCGAATTCGGAAACTCAGGATGGACGGCCAGGTCATGCTGGTCGACATGCACCGCGTACGATATCATCGACCATTCGTTTCCACCGTTTACTGTTTTATAGAGGTCAAGCCCGATTCCATATACGATATCAGGGTTGACCGGGTCGATGCTGATCCTTCCGAACCACCAGCCGAAGGAGGAAAACATATCGCTGAGCTCGCTGTCGCTGGTCCGGAGCCAGGAATTGCCGCCGTTCACGGTTTTGTAAACCCCGGCAAAATAGCCGATATTATCAGCATAAATAGCATAAAGAACATTGGGATCTGAAGCTGAAATATCAATCCCTATCCGGCCGACCTGGCTCGAAGCAGCAGGCAAACCGTTCGTAAGAAGGGTCCAGTTGTCTCCGCCGTCGTAGGACCGGTAGATTCCGCAGCCAGGCCCGCCGTAATCCCTCCGGTGAGGGCGGCGGACGCGTTCCCACATAGCAGCATAGAGCGTGTCGGGATGCTCCGGGTGGATCACGATATCCACGGCGCCGGTCGAATCGTTCACATACAGGACCTTTTCCCAGGAACCCCCGCCATCCGTGGTGCGAAAAACACCGCGGTCGGGATTGTCCGAGAACATGCGTCCCATGGCGGCCACATAGCAGGTCAGCGGATCGGAGGGATGCACTGCAATCCGCCCGATGCTGCCCGTATTCTCGAGCCCGGTGTGCTGCCAGGTATTACCGGCGTCATCCGATCTATATATCCCGAATCCGTCATAGGCCATGGATCCTCCTCCCCCGTTGGCTTCCCCGGTCCCGACCCATACAATATCCTCATCAGAAGGGGCAATAGCAATATCTCCGATGGAAAGGCTAAGCGCATTGTCGAAAACGGGGGTCCACGATTCGCCCGAGTCCGTTGATTTGAAAACGCCCCCCGAAGCAGCCCCGGCGTAGATCGTGACCGGATCAGGATTATTCGTCATCGCCACTGCTGAAATTCTTCCCCCGGTATTGTAAGGGCCTTCGAGGACCCAGCCTTCGCCGCGGGATGATTTTTCATGCTTCATTTGCCGTGCCTGGTTCCAGGCTGCCGTTCTCGCTTCGTAATTTATTTCCGGGTATGGGAAAGCACGCTGAAGATAGAACCAGTCATTGGGAGTTTGATGTTTTTCAGACTTCTGATCAGTCAAAAAGTATGAATGGATCAAAATTTCAAGGACGAGACCTGCTGAAACAATCAGAAAAAAGGCAATTCTTTTCATACCGCAATAAGTTACGCAGAGTTCCACAGAGGTACCGCAGAGTTCCGCAGAAAACTCTTTGCGTCGCTTTGCGAAATTAATTAAAAATCGGGCAAAATTATTTTTTCCATGTCGGGATTCGTCCCGGCGTCCAGGGGGCGCCCAGCTTATCCAGCTCAGATTCCAGGTTTTTGAGGTCCACTTCAGCGATCTGCTTCAACTGGTCCAGCAGCGGTGGCAGCTCTTCTTCGAGGAGAGCATACTGGTCGCGCTGGGTCTGGGTTGGCGAACTCGTATTGCCCCATGAAGCTTCCATGATCGCACCCAGCCTGGTCTGGATCGGTGGAGGCGCCGGCCAGTTCTCTTCGTCGCTGGCCGCAGGAGGCTGACCGTTCAAGGCCCAGAGGATTTGATCCAGTCTCTTTTCGATGGCAATCGCGGAATCCATCAGGCTGAACGGAGCACCCGGCGTGTTCTGGACAGCCTGTTTGATATATTGGGTCCGTTTCATCTGCTCTTTTGCAAATTCATCCGCAGCATTGGCGGCATTGATGAGTACTGATGCTTTATCCTGGAAAGCAACGAGCTCACCACGGTTTACATTCGGGATGGTGGTGTTGTTCAACACTTTCACCTCGAATTCGACAGGTCCGGCAAGTTCTTTCACCTCGCCGTTGAACACCATATCCATTGAAACGGTGTATTTTCCGGGCATGGCAAGCACGCCGCTCCTTCCTGCAGAATAAGGGTCGAACTGATCACCGCTCAGCCTGACATCGTAATTATTTGCATACCGCAAATCCCATGTGATCCGGGAAGTGCCTTTTGATGGGCCGGACGACATTTTCCGGACGATATTGCCCTGCGCATCCTTTATAGTGAATAATAAATAAGGAGGGACCTGGTTTTCCTCGGCCCGGAGTTCATCCATCGACGGGATGAGGATAGGCTTTTTATCTTCGATCAGTTTGGTTTCCTTATCTTTTCGGATGTCCTTAAGCGTTTTAGGAACTTCTTTAAGATAATAAGTAATGGTAGCGCCATACGGCGGATTCGGCGCATAGAAGAAATTGGAACCCTGTCCGTAGTAGCCGCCATCCATCGAATACATGAGGGCATCTTTCACGGGGAAGATCATCGCTTCTTTTTCCCTGTTTCCTTTTTTCAGGTCACGCAACGGGGCATAATTATCAAGAATATAAAAACCACGGCCGAAGGTAGCGATGACCAGGTCGCATTCCCTTTCCTGGATCACGATATCCGGGACTTTGATCGTCGGCAGGCCGGAAGTGATCCTTGTCCAGATCTTTCCGCCGTCAAGCGTAAAAAATACGCCAAACTCAGTGCCCACAAAGAGCAGTTCAGGGTTCACAAAATCCTGGGCGACGGTCAGCACGGTGTGATTGTCCGGAAGGTTTCCGGAAATGGACTTCCATGTCCTGCCTTTGTCGGTGCTTTTCAGCAGGTAAGGTTTGAAGTCGTCGCGCTTGATGTTATCAAAGCAGGCGTAAACCACATTTTCATCATAGCGGTCAGGAAGGATGTCGCTGACGTAGGTGTATTCGGGCACCCCGGGGAAGCTGGAAATTTTCGTCCAGTTTTTCCCGGCATCTTCGGTCACCTGGATAACACCATCGTCGGTGCCGACATAGACCAGGTCTTCTTTGATCAAAGATTCTGCAAGCGAGACGCCGGTTCCGAACGGGGAAGTGGAAACGTCCTTTGCGACGGCATCGACGCTCCAGTAGCGGCCCATGACCGGCCAGGTGTTGCGGTCGGTCTGCGTGGTGATGTCACCGCTGATGATCTGCCAGGATTGGCCCCTGTCGTCACTTCGGAAGACCTTGTTGGCGACCATATAAAGCCGGGTTGGTGAATGCGGGCTGAGGATGAAGGGCGCATTCCAGTTCCATTTGTAGGTTTCCTCGCCTTTAACGGGTTCCGGGCGGATCTTGATGCCTTCACGGCTTTTCTTGTCAAAACGGTAGATATTGCCATACTGGTAAGCAGAGTATACAATGTTCTCGTTCCCCGGCTCGATGGCCTGGAAGAAGCCGTCGCCGCCGAGGGTCACGACCCACTCGTAGGATGAAACTCCGTTATAAATAATATTCCGGCTGGGACCGCCGAGGCTGTTGTTATCCTGTGTTCCGCCGTAGACCCAGTAGAACGGTTCGGAGTTATCCACATTGACACGATAAAACTGGGTAACGGGCAGGTTGGTCTTGAAAAAATAATGCGCTCCGCCGTCAAAGCTTTCGTAAACACCACCGTCACCTCCGATCATGAAATGATCCGTATTATCGGGATCGATCCACAGGGCATGATCGTCGACGTGGCGGTTGTCAAGCCCCAGCGCGTTCCACGTTTTTCCGCCATCAACGGTAACATGCGATACAGTTTCCATCGAGTAAACCTTATCAGGGTCTTTCGGGTCACAGATGATCTCATTGTAATACTGGCCCTGGGCGGTGTGATCGCTCATTTTGCTCCATGATTCGCCGTAATCCGCAGAGCGGAAAAATCCGCCGGATTCGCCTTCCGCCTCGATGATGGCATAGATGATATTGGTCTTCACCGGGGAGATGGCAATCCCGATCCCTCCCATATCTCCTCCGGGCAGGCCGGATGAGAGTTTCCTCCAGGTCGTCCCTCCGTCAGTGCTTTTGTAGATAGCAGTTTCCGGTCCTCCGCCGATTTTGGTGAAAACATGCCGCCGCCGTTGTTCAGAGGTGGCAAACATCAGGTCAGGGTCGTCCGGGTGGATGAGGACGTTGTTCACACCGGTATTTTCACTGATCTCCAGGACTTTTTCCCAGGTCTTGCCGCCGTCCCTGGTCCGGTAGAGTCCGCGGTCGCCGCCCGGGCCCCACACCGAGCCTTCGGCTGCGACGAACACCACATCGGTATTGTCCGGGTGGATGGCGACCATGCCGATCTGTCGGGAATCCTTGAGCCCCATGTTAGTCCACGATTTACCCCCGTCGGTGGTTTTATAGACGCCATCTCCGTAGCCCAGGGCGCGCTGGTGGTTATTTTCCCCCGTGCCGGCCCAGATCACGTTATGGTTTTTGGGATCCATGGCCAGGCAACCGATGGAATAAGCGCCATAGTCATCGAAAACAGGTTCGAAGGTATTGCCGTTGTTTGTGGTTTTCCAGATGTGGCCGCTGGCTACAGCGACGTAGTATTCGCTATGGTTGCAGGGGTTCACGGCGAAGTCCGCGATACGACCGGAGGTGAGCGCGGGGCCAATGCCACGGAACGTCAGGCCTCCGATATCATGTGACCAGATCGTGTCGGAAATCGGTTTTTCTTTTTCTTTTTCTTTTTCCTTTTCCTTGTCTTTATTGTTTTTGTCGGCAAAGGCGACAGAAAAACTCAGCAAAAACGCGAGCAGGAGCGTCAGGCTCTTTATAGTTCCTGTTTTCAAGCTTTTAAAATACATTATAAATGAGTTTGGTAAATAATATTTAAGCTGTGGGTTATAGTGCAGTCAAAAATAAAGATTTCATCAATATAATAATTGATGCCATTTTACTTTTAGGGGATTTGGGTTGACGGTTAGCATTTTATTTTACAATTCGCAAATCGCGAATCATATTTTGTATTATCTTTGCTTACGACAATAGTATTCCTATGAAAAAACACAACGGAATGCGCCCTCATGATGTCGCGGTTTTATTGAAAATTGCGAGCAAAGGCAATCAAACTTGGTTTATGAAAGACCTGGCTTCCGAACTGCAGATCAGCGCCAGTGAAATCAGTGAAAGCATTCATCGCTCTATTTTTGCCGGGCTTATTAGCAATGACAAGAAAACATTAAAGAAATTAGCTTTGCTTGAGTTTCTGAAATCCGGCCTAAAGTATGTATTCCCCCAACGACCAGGAGCTCTGGTAAGGGGCCTTGAAACAGCACACTCTGCCCCTCCCTTAAAAAACTTAATCAGCAGCGAAGATGATTTTGTTTGGCCCTATGCAGATGGTAAAACAAGAGGACAGGCAATTGAACCATTACATCCCAGAATCCCGGATGCATGCCTGCAAGATGATAAATTCTATGAAATGATGGCGCTGGTTGATGCGCTTAGAACTGGGAAAGCAAGAGAACAAGCATTGGCAGTTGAACTTTTAAAAGAAAGATTAGAGAATGCTTAAAAATGAACAGATCAATTTAAAAGTCGTTGAACAAGTAGCACTCGCACTTGAAGAAATCAATGAGGAGGTAATTTTCATTGGTGGTGCAGTGGTGAGCCTTTATGCCACTGATAAAGGAGCGGAACAACCAAGGCCAACGAGCGATATTGATGTTTCTGTTCAAATTGGTTCCTATTCCGGAATGGAACTTCTACGCAATAAATTAGCTGCTAAAAAAATATTTCCTGCTTCATCTGAGAAAGTAATATACCGATACATTTACCAGGAAATCACTATCGATTTCATTCCTGTTGAGGATACTCAATTGGGACCTACCAATAGATGGCTCAAACCGGGTTTTAAAAAAGCGCTTACAATTAAAATAAATGAAACGCCTATCAGAATTTTACCTGTAGGCCTTTTCCTGGCAACAAAATGGGAAGCATATAAAAACAGAGGAAGTGATCCGAGAACCAGTCATGATTTTGAAGACATTATTTATGTAATTGATAATAATATGAATCTCATCGATGAAATTAGCCACGCAGATCCTTATGTCAAAGTCTATCTTAAGGAAATGGGCAGGGAAATACTTTCTAATCCATCTGTGAACGAAATCATCGAATGTCATATCAATCCTTACATTGCTGTGGAAAGGGCTCAAAGGGTTATTGGCAAATTAAAGCAAATATTATCCCTGGAATAATCCTCAAATCGAATCGGAAATCCATTTCAAATAAACATGACAGCGTCCGCAGGACCTGTCAGCGTTATAAAAGGCTCAGAAACTGCTCCGGATTCACCTTCTTCGAAATCTTGTTCTCATTGAACGCATCCAGCATCACGTCCATCGGGAACACGCCGGAAGCTCTGACGAAATAGAACAGGCCCATGAATGATGCGTTGCGGCCGGTGACTTTTTCACGGAAGGGGAACCGGACGATCTCAGCTCCCGTTACCGGCGCTTCGAGGCTTTCATCCAGGAATATTTTGCCTGATTTCATCCTTCCGGCAGCTTTCCGGCCATAGTCAAGGCCTTCCTTGGATGTAACGATCATGTAGTCGGGTGTCACCGTGCCGGTGTAATTAATTTCGGTGGAAGAAAGAATGACTTCCGCGGCGGAGAATCCTACACCGACGGTCACCGGGTAACTGCCTTTCTTAGTCGTTTCAAGGCTGGCCCTGATGCCTGCAACCGCGAGCAGCTCGGCGGCTACCTGCACGCCCTCGCCGGCGGAGCCGCAGAACATGACGCGGAGCTCCTGCGGTAAGGAGATCCCCACTTGCGCGGGGATGACGGGGATAGTGTCCAACAGCGAGGGCAGTCCTTCACGGAGATTTGTCACGTAAGCATCAGCCGGGTGATCTGCAATGACGACCGTCGCAAGGCCGGCATTCTCAACCACTTTTGCCAGTTTCATTTCAGGATTGGACTTAACGCCATAGCTGGGGCAGATCTCCATCACTTCCACCAGCGAAAAACCGGGCCTGCCGAACGCTTCGGCCAGGGCATCGGAAATATCGCCAATCCCAAGGATGCGACGTACGTAAGGCGCTCCGGCCGCTGCGACGATCTTGCAGATGTCGTAGGAGGACTTGGTCGACCCTCCGGGTTTGGTGGGGGTCTTGAAGCCATAAGGTGTGTACTCGCTGGGCTGCCCGCCCGTCATGCCGTAAAGCATGTTGTTGTGGATCACCACGGTCATGTTGTAACCGTTGTGCGCGGCATCGATGATGTGCTGCATACCGATCGTGGCGCCGCCGTCTCCCAGGAAGACAATGACCTTCTTTTGCGGGTTCCTCATTCCGGCCGATACGCCTGCGCCAAGCGCGACAGAGCGTCCGTGCAGCCCGTGCACCGTATGTGTGGTGAAGGATTTATCAATGATGCCGTGGCAGCCGATGTCGGTCACCAGGATCACGTCGAGCGGTTTAAAGCCGAGTTTGTTCAGGGCTTTTTCCGTGTTGTTCGCGATGGTCGAATGGCCGCAGCCCTTGCAGAAAGGAAGGCCATGGTCGTTTATGAAGTTCTCACTCATGGTTCTCTAATGCTTTAAGTATCTCGCCAGGTTCGATCATCTGGCCAATCTTGTTCACACCCGTAATGTTTCCGTGGCTGTCCTGTCCGAACATGATCCGCTTCAGGTCTCCCTCCAGGTTTTCCTCTGCGATCACGATCTTTTCATATTTGCGGCAAATCTCATAATATTTATGGGCCACAGGATTCAGCGTTTTCATCACCAGCAGCGATGCTTTTCCACCTTTTTCACGGTATGCTTTCACGGCGTCCGCTGCTGCCTGGGTGGTTATCCCGTACGTGATCACCAGCTTTTTCGCATCCGCCTGGTCATCAAGATCATAATAAAGATATTGATCCAGGTTCTCATTGATCTTTGCTGAAAGGCGCGATGAATTGGCCAGTGCATCCGGCGTGGTGTTCTGGATGATCCCGGTCTTGTCGTGCGTCGATGCCGTGTACCTCACCTGGTACTCATTTTCAGTTACCGGCAGAAACTCCGGTACCAGGTTCTCCATCGGGGCGTAAGGCATGAAGGGTGATTTGCCTGAATACGGGTTGCGGGTTACGGGTTGTATCTCTCCTAATGAATTTATATCGAAGCTTTTGTAGGTCATGACCTCTTCCTTGGAAGTAAGCAGCACCACCGGGCTCCTGAGGTCCACAGCCATTTGCAGGGCTTTCGGGGGGAGTTCCCAGCAATCGCGCATGCTGCTGACGGCGATGCAGGGCAGCGGGTAGCCCCCGGAGAGCGTACCGTAGATCACGTTGAGGTCACCCTGGGCGCCGCAGGTAGCGGTACCGGTGGCAGGGCCCAGGCGCTGGATCAGCACGATCACCATCGGCAGCTCCATCATGTAGGCCATGTTGATCGATTCGATCATGAGGGCATAACCCGGGAAGGAGGTGGCGGTGACCGGCAAGTGGCCGGTGATGGCAAAGCCGCTCATCCACTGGAGCGTCGTTATTTCGTCCGGTGCCGCGAAAAAAGTCGGGAACCGCCGTTCACTGTAGGCGTATAACAGGTTGGCCGGGGTGATCGGGTAACCGATGAATACATCGGCCCCTGCCCTCACCAGCGATTCGGTGATCAGCCTGGAACTGTCGATAAAAACTGTTTTTTTTCCTTCCATAGTTTTATGATCATAGCATCTCTTAAAATTCTCTTTTTAACCACAAAGGCGCACTAAGGATTTCACAAAGGCACACAAAGGTTCAAATATTACCATCAATTACTTTGTGCCGTACTTTGTGCGACTTTGTGGTTAAACCCCTTTGAGACAAAATCGAATTTAAAGTGCGCCAAAGTTAGAAATATTATTTTCTGTTAATAAATTAACAATTAAAAGAAATCTTTCTATTTTTGCCAAAATTCAAGAAACTAAATACTATGTCAGCTAATCTTTACAATCCTCCCGATCATTTCCTGGTCGATGAACTTTACACAGAAGAACATAAGATAGTCCGCCAGGCTGCCCGCGACTGGGTCAACCGCGCTATTAAACCAATCATCGAAGAGTGCTATGAAAAAGCTATATTTCCGTTGAACCTGGTCAAAGAAATGGGTGAAAACGGCCTGTTCGGACCGTTCATCCCGGTTGAATACGGTGGCGCAGGGCTCGATCATATCTCCTACGGCCTGATCATGCAGGAACTGGAACGGGGCGACTCGGGCGTGCGTTCGATGGCGTCGGTGCAAACCTCCCTGGTGATGTTCCCGATTTACACTTACGGGTCAGAAGAGCAAAAGCGCAAGTATTTACCCAAGCTGGGGGCAGGAGAATGGATCGGCTGCTTCGGGCTAACCGAGCCGAACCATGGATCAGATCCTGGCAGCATGACCACCCGCTTCAAGGACATGGGCGATCACTACCTGCTGAACGGGGCAAAAATGTGGATCACCAATTCCACGATCGCGGATGTCTTTGTAGTCTGGGCAAAAGATGAACAGGGCGTTGTGAGGGGATTTATCCTGGAAAAAGGAATGAAAGGGCTTACCGCTCCCGAAACCCACGGCAAATGGTCGTTAAGGGCATCGGTGACCGGCGAGATCGTGATGGAAGATGTAGTCGTTCCTAAAGATATGATGCTTCCCGGCGTCAGAGGCCTGAAAGGACCGTTAAGCTGCCTGAACTCGGCCCGTTACGGGATTGCATGGGGCGCTGTCGGCGCAGCGATGGACTGCTACGACGTGGCTGTAAGGTATGCCCTGGAAAGGAAACAGTTCGGAAAACCGATCGCAGCATTCCAGATACAGCAGAAGAAAATTGCCGAAGCACTCACTGAAATCACGAAAGCACAATTACTGATCTGGCGTTGCGGGGTGCTGAAAAACGAAGGCAAGGCTACTGCCGCTCACATTTCGATGGCCAAGCGCAACAACGTGAACATGGCTTTGCAGACCGCCCGCGAGATGCGGCAGATCCTCGGCGCCATGGGTATCACCAACGATTTCCCGATGATGCGCCACATGATGAACCTGGAGTCGGTAATTACTTACGAAGGCACGCATGATATCCACCTGCTGATCACGGGTGAAGCAGCGACGGGGATCGCAGCGTATAAGTGAGTCGTTAGTCGTTAGTCTTTGGTCTTTTACGGGAAATTATCCGGTATTCAAGAATGACTCCCAAAAGCCCGGAGGGCTTGAATTTGAATAGCAAGGAAGTTAGCCCCCAGTAAGAACACCAACCCTGAAAGGGTTGAATAATCTGCCGGTATCTTTTACCACAAAGGCGCACGAAGGAATTCCTTGTGGTTACGACTATTCCGGGTGGAAAACCTGAAACATTATTGTAAAGACCAATAACTGGATTAGTGGTTAATAATTACTTTTTGGGTAATGAGAACCTTATTTGATCCTTGCAGCGAGAATAGATACAGCCCGTTATGAAACAGATTTGCGTCGATAGTTAATATTTCAGAACTGACTTTGCTTTGATAGATCTGCATGCCGGTAATATTGAAAACACGAATCGATAAATCTTTCAGTTCAAAATCATTATGAATAACTATCTGATTATTTGTGTAATATACTTGAACTAAATGGTTGTCAATATTTAAAGAAGGATTGATATAAGTCTGCAAACAGGTATCAGTTTCAAGCACGCAGGTTGTATCTCCCGGATTAATATATCCAAGCTTATCATTATGATGAAAACACTTCAAATAGTAAGGATTTTCACCATTTCTGTAATCTTCAAGCAACCCCACTTCAGCGCCAAATCCTTCATATACATAAAATTTATATCCTTCAGGATGAGGGCCTTCCCAATAGGTATATCTTTTTCTCTGTTTATTGTTAATTAAAACCGTATCTATATCTTTGACAGTCAGACGAGGAAACATGGAATTTTGAATTGTCCTGGGCACTGTGTCCCCAACATTTAATGCAAAATCGTACAATAATGTATCTTGCTGGAAAATAGGATGGTTATAATATACCTTTCTTGCCAGGATGTCATTTCGGATAGCGCCTGAAAATTCATTGTTAATAGTATCTAAATTAATCAATCTTTCGCTATATTCCTGATAGCATAGCAACACCTTGTTCAGTTAACGCCAGAGGAATTGTGGGAGAATATTTATAGGCGCCCAGCTTATCACAATTTGTGACAAGCTCCCGCCATTCACTTTCAGTCAATTGGAACATGAAATCTTCTGGAAACCTGTTAAGGCTCCTTTTGACCTGTTGTTTAAGTACCCTTGACTCAACGCTATGCATTACCGCCAGGTGAAAATCCAGCATTACTTTTTTGTTTCTGATATAAAAAATACTTGAAACTATTTCCTGATATGTCATCATTTCATTCATATAGAATTATTTTTTTGTTCTATATGTTTATCAGGAAAACACATGAAAAATACCCGGTGGAAATACAATTATTTTTAGATATTACTTATTTTGAATGGACTATCCACGATATCCACCTGTTAATGACGGGAAAGGCGGCGATGAAGACTGCGGGGTATAAGTAGTCGTTGGTCGTTGGTCGTTGGTCGTCGGTTTCTTGCCCGGAGGGGTTTAACTGAATTTTGGTTTACTGGTTTGGAGCAACAAATACGGAATATGCTGTTGAACTTATTACAGAATCATTCGAAATGTTTGTTGCCACACCGTTTTTCCAGAGAACTCCCCGGAGATCTGGGTAATTACGCCATTTTTCCATAGTTTGAAGATACCAAATTCATGATACAGTATATATACATCCGAATTGCTGACAAAAACCGATATCGCCTCTTTGTTCCAGTTCAGGGTAAAATCTGAAATGATCGTTTCTTCTCCGTCTTTCCATAGCTTAATCCCTTGTTTGTGGCTTAAATCTATTTCGTCTCCAACAACATAGACATTACTTGCATTCGTAGGATCTGGTTGATCTGGTTTGGGTTCTTCCTTATTGCACTGCACAAATAAGGTCACAAAGACCAGAAGAAAAAAAATGGAGAGATGTAGCTTTTTTTCATGATCAGGCAAGGTTTTTATTAATTAAGAATTTCTTTTTCAAAAACGCCCTGAACCTGTTGCGGAGATTCATGCCGTTTTTTTTCAGGTATTCGATCCCCTCAAATAATCCGGCTACTATAAGAAGGAAGCCAATTATTGTCAACATAAATTCGAACCCGCCATCTGCAATACCTGCTTTTGCGTAAACCTGACAGGATAGTCCTAAAAAGAGAACCTGCCAGATTATGATGATCTTGTTCATTTCACCGGGCTTTAATAACAGTTAAAAGTATAGAATGTTTTCGCTTTTTGTTTTGAAATTACCTGATTATTATAAACTTCTTTTGCGATAAAATCACTGAATTACTTTTGTATACGGCAATATATATCCCGTTTGTCAGAGATGAAACATCAAATGAAATATTTGATTGGTTCTGAGGTATTAAAAATTTTATTTGTTCTCTGCCAAGTATGTCACAGATTGAAATTAAACCATTGGCATTGATCGGCAAGATCTGACAATTCAAGATGTCAGACACTGGATTGGGATATAGTGACATATAATCCTTCTTTATATATGTTTCATACTCAGGTTCTCTTATTTCTGATATTAAGCCGCATTCCTCTATTGTTATGGTATCTAATGTTATCGGAACAGGGCAAAGTGAGTCATAAATGAATGGAAAGGAATACAGAGAATCATCGCTTAGATCTTCATTTAATTTCCTTAAATAAACATGATATGAAGGTGATTCGAAATTGTCAAATAAAAAAACTAGTTTTTCATTAAATGTTGTTTGAAATGATCTGTTATATGTTCTTTGTTCAAGCTCTTGAGCGGATCGGACATTTCCTAACGTGTCCAGGATAAGTGCATATCCTGTGATTTCAGTTATATCGTTACCCCATCCTCCACAGGCAGCCAGAGTGGAATCATTAATAAATACAGCATAGTCGAGCCTTGATTCAAGTGTGTCCGTTTGTATATCCAGAATGCTTTCGATATTTCCATTATTGTCCATTTTAACTAATGCACCATAATAATGACTAAGGTCACCGATAAAATGAACAATGGCTGAGTAATAGTCTTTATGCGACGGGTTTTGAACAGTGCTGTATGCACTGCCCATATTTTCGCTGCCATCCGTTTTAAAGACAACGGATTCCCATTGAAAATTTCCTTCCTGATCTGTTTTGATGTAATAGGGTTTCGGTTCAAATACATAGGGTAGAATAGGATTTCTGTACCAGCATACACCAGAAATAAGATAACTGCCATCGGTTACTTTCAATAAATGTTTTGCTTCAGATTCAATAATATTTGTATCCAAACTATTGTAGCAATTCATCCAGATCATTTCCCCTTCACCAGAATATTTTGACATGCAGAGCCAATTGTTGCCAAAATCCCCAAAACCCATATATAGCACAGCACATCCACCATCTTCTGACGCAACTACCTGGGTTGCCTTGTCTCTTTTTCCAGGTGTAAAGTATACATTGCACCATTCTTTTTCACCACATGCATTTAACTTTAATACAAGAGGATCACTGTATTCATTATAATTATCAGTGTATCCTGCAAGAAAAATATCACCATTCGAATTTGAGTTTATATGATAAATTTCCCCGTAGGAATTTTCGTCTCCAATCCTTTTTTCCCAAAGCACCTGGCCATTCATATCAGTTTTAATTATCCATCCATATTGAAGACTCATATGTGGCTTAATAAACAATATATAGCCATTATCATAATATTCTATTATAGAAACTGAATTTACGTTTTCATTATCATGATAACTATTAGTCCACCGCAACTGACTGAATCCTAATAATGGAAAGAATATAATAATGACAAAGAATGATTTCATCGGAACAGGGTCAGATTCTGGTTAATAATTTGACTTTAAAATTAAAGGAAAATATCGATATCGTTAATATGGTTAAAAAAAATTCCGGCCTGAAGATGTTTTTAGTTTTTCAGACGCTGTCAGGTCCGGCTTTGTTTGACGCTGTCAGGTCCGGCGGAGCCGGACGCTGACAGGTCTTGGGAAGATTATGGTATGCAGCTTTTCAATCATTCAACCCTTTCAGGGTTGGGATTCGTACATACCGCCTGTTTCCTATTCAAATTCAAGCCCTGAGGGCTTGGGCAGGTGCAGATTTCAGGTCTGTTCTCCTCCCCCGTTTGGGGGAGGCCGGGAGGGGGCTGTCGACATCAATGATAAAACCGGAAAACAACCCCCGCTTTCGCCTTCCCGATTGACTTTTCGAGCTCCTCCGGCGAGGCTGTTTTGATATTCTTAACGGATTTGAAATCAGTCAACAGCTTTTTCGCAGTCTCCTCTCCTATTCCCTGGATTTCGGTGAGTTCGGTTTTCAGGGTGGCTTTTTCTCTTTTTTTACGATGATGGGTGATGCCGAAACGGTGGGCTTCGTCGCGCAATCGCTGGATGATCCGCAGTGTTTCCGATTTCTTGTCGATATACAACGGAAGCGGATCATCGGGGTAATAGATCTCTTCCAGCTTTTTTGCGATGCCGATAATGGTGATCTTCCCTCTCAGTCCGAGCTCTTCCAGGCTTTTCACCGCCGCGCTGAGCTGTCCTTTCCCGCCATCCACAACGATTAACTGCGGAAGTGGCTTGCTTTCTTCCAGCAGCCGCTTGTAGCGCCGCATGATCACCTCTTCCATCGTGGCGAAATCATCGGGGCCCGAAACTGTTTTCACATTGTAATGGCGGTATTCGTTCTTATCCGGTTTTCCGTTCTTAAAGCAAACCATGGCTGAAACGGCCTGGTCGCCCTGGAAATTGGAGTTGTCGAAACACTCGATGTGCACCGGGTGCTCTTTCATCCGAAGGTCTTTCATCATCGTTTCCATGATGCGCCGGGTCTTACGCTCCGGATCGACCAGCTCGGCCTGCTTTTCCTTTTCAAGCTTGTAATAACGGGCGTTCTTTTCTGACAGAAGCAGCAGGTGCTTCTTGTCGCCGATTTTAGGCACTGTAATGATGACCCCGGGAAGTTCCAGTTCGACCTCAACAGGCACGATGATCTCACCGGCCTCGCTAACCTGCTTCTGTCTCAAATCAAAAATGACGATAGCCAGCAACTCTGCCGGTGTTTCTTCCAGTTTCTTTTTCATCTCGATCGTGTACGCCTGGATAACCGCACCGTGTGCCACTTTCATGAAGTTCACGAAGGCTGATTCGTCGCTGTCCATTATCGAAAACACATCCACTTCGCCAAGTTTCGGGTTGACGATGGTCGACCTGGCCTGGTAGCGCTCCAGCAGGACGATCTTTTCCTTGACGGCCTGCGCTTTCTCAAACTCATAATTCCTGGCGTGCGAGTCCATTTTCTCTTTCAGCGCCCGTAGCACCACGCTGAAATTTCCCCTGATCATGTCCTTGATGCCGGTAAGGTTTTCCCGGTACGCAGCTTCTTCCTGCAAGCCGACACATGGCCCAAGACAATTTCCCAGGTGAAACTCCAGGCATACATTGAACTTTTTCCCGGCGATGTTCTTTTCCGTCAGCTTCAACCCGCAGGTGCGCAGCGGGTACACCTGCCGGATCAGTTCCAGCAAGGTGTTCATCATCTTTACAGAAGCGTACGGCCCGAAATACAGGGAGCCATCCTGAACGACTGTCCTGGTGGGAAATATCCTCGGGAAAGGCTCATTTTTGATGCATATCCAGGGGTAGGTCTTGTCGTCCTTCAGCATTACGTTGTAGCGCGGCTGGTGCTCTTTGATCAGGTTGTTCTCCAGCAGCAGCGCGTCAAACTCCGACCCGACCACGATATGCCTGATCTCCGCCGTTTTCCTTACCAGCATGTTCAGCCGCCCGCCAAGATTTTCCCGGTTGAAATACGACGACACCCGCTTTTTCAGGTTCTTCGCCTTGCCCACGTAAAGGAGTTTGCCGTCCTTGTCGAAGAACTGGTAAACACCCGGGCGGTCAGGAAGGGAGCGGAGAACAAGGGTTATGTCCATTAAATTTAAAATTTAGAATTCCTCAGGCTGTTCCACCCTTGTGCCCTGATCTCCAACAGCACCCCGTCGGAAGCTACAAGCATCACTCCCTGGTCCTGGCTGGTCATATGGCCGATGAAGGCGATCCCCGGGATTTCCCTGATCTTGTCGTAATCTTTCTGATCAATAGTGAAAAGCAGTTCATAATCTTCGCCGCCGTTGAGGGCAGCGGTTACCGGGATAATTTTAAACTCCTGGGCCATATTGACCGTTACCGGGTCGATCGGGATCTTTTCCTCGTAAAGCCGGCAGCCCAGTTTCGATCCCTGGCAGATATGCAGTATCTCGCTTCCCAGGCCGTCGGAAATGTCGATCATGGCGGTGGGTTTCACATGGATCTCTTTCAGCATCCGGATAATGTCGGTACGGGGTTCGGGCTTGAGCTGGCGTTCCAGGATGTAGTCAAACCCTCCCAGGTCCGGCTGCATGTTCGGATCACCCTGGAAAGCGGCTTTTTCTCTATCCAGCAGCAACAAACCCATGTAAGCGCCTCCCAGGTCGCCGGTAACGCAGACCAGGTCATTTTCCCGTGCCGTGTTGCGGTAGACCACTTCATCCGGCTTCGCTTCGCCGATGACCGTTATGGAAAGGAACAGGCCTTTCACACTCGAGGTGGTGTCGCCCCCGGCCAGGTCCACGTGGTAGACCTTGCAGGCCTGGCGGATGCCGGCGTAGATCTCTTCGAGCGCTTCGACGGGAAAGCGGTTGGAAACGGAAAGCCCGACAAGCAATTGCCGCGCAATGCCGTTCATGGCAGCGATATCGGAGATATTTGCCACGGCCGCTTTATAGCCAAGGTGCTTCAACGGGGTGTAGGTCAGGTCGAAGTGAACGCCTTCCACCAGGAGGTCGGTTGAGACCAGGGTGAGCTTGTCCCTGTTATCGATCACGGCCGCATCATCACCGACGCCGTAAACGGTGCTTTTGTTTACCAGGCTGATATCTTTGGTCAGCAGGTCGATCAGGCCGAATTCACCAAGTTCGGATAGTTCAGTGCGATGCACGGGGAGGGTATTGTCATTTGTTGTCATTGATGGTCATTGATGGTCATTGATAGTCATTGATAGTCATTGATAGTCATTGATAGTCATTGGTGGTAAAAGTATAAAAATCCCTTTTTAACCACTAAGGCGACGAAGGAATTTCACAAAGGCGCACAAAGGCTTAATCTTAACAATCAATTACTTAGTGCGCCTTAGTGAATATCCTTTGTGTGACTTTGTGGTTTTTAATGATCATGCCGTATTCATGCGATCATCATTGCACCTGCAGTTTCTTCCAAGAATCTACAATAATCTTCTTAACCCCCAGGTCCACCATCGCCTGGTAGTTCGTGCTGTCGACGCCGTAGACGATGCGGCTGCCGAGCAGGTCTTTTTTCTTCAGCCATTCAACATGCTTTTCATCGACCTTTGAAGCAAACCCGGAGAGGAAATCGGGTTTGAGGTTTTTGGGCATCAGGCGCCACATCCATTCCTTGCCGGAGTCAAATCCTTCCAGGGCGGTATTGATCGCCGGGTAATTGTATTCGACATAAAAGATGACCAGCGGATTGACGTTGGCCAGGATCACCTTCCGCGACAGGTCGTAGGTCCAGATCAGGTGCACCAGCTCGTCCACGGCATGGATCCCTTTGAGTTTCATGTCGAGGTAGATGATAAAGTCATCGCGGTACTCATCCAGCATCTCAGGCATGGTCAGGACGGCACTTTTACTGGTATCGCCATTGAAAAGCAGGTTGTATTTTTTGATCTGGGCCGTGGTAAGGTAATAAATACCCGTATCGACACCAATCAGCCGCTGCGCGTTCTCGTCATGGAACAGGATGAACTGGTTGTCGGCCGACTTCCGGATATCCACTTCCAGGCCTTTGAATTTGAGCTTCTTAGCCTGTCCGATGGCTTCACGGCTGTTCTCGGGGAACTTCTCCGTGACGCCACGATGGGCGAAAAGAAGCAGGCTGTCCTGGCTTTTCAGGGGCAACGCAACCGGATCTTTCGGGCCATAGCCTCCCAGCATGTAGACGAGGGCGCAGTAGGCCAGGATGATCAGGATGATGATGATTAGAATTGCTTTGAGTATTGATTTGATCATGAATAATCTTTTTAATTTTCACGCAAAGGTCGCAAAGGAGGCGCAAAGGTACGCAGAGGTAAATTTAGACATTTTCATCATAATGAGTTCATTCTATAAATCTTGCCGGATTATTCGTCAGATACTGGAAGACCTGCATGTTCGAAAGGGTGTATTCTTCCATTTCCTTTGCCAGGGCAATTTGTTCCCGCAGGTAATCCGTCTTGTCCTTCAGCCGGTACTTATAGAGTGCTTTCTCACCATCCTGTTTCATGATCAACAAATAATCATCATTTAAGATTCCAAATTTATCTTCATGATTGAAAAAGATAAACGGCCTGGTTTCTTTGAATAAATTGATACCCAGTGTATTGTTGATGTAATCCTGGTTCAGAAGACCCATGATGGATGGAAAAACATCGATCTGCCCGCCGGTCACGTCAAACACTTTTGGTTCGGTAAGGATGGCCGGGGCGTAAAAGATCAGCGGGGTATGATGGTAATCCAGCGGGATGTCGTACACAGCATTGATCGGGGAACCATGGTCGGCGATGAAAACGAAAACCGTATTGTTAAACCATGCTTTTTCTGAAGACAGCAAGATAAATTTTTGCAGTGACCAATCGGCATACTCGACCATCTGGTCCTTCAGCTCCTTATTCCTGGGCTTGTAATAATCCGGAAGATAATAAGGCCCGTGGTCGCTGGCAGTCATAAACGTCACGAAAAACGGCTTTCCTTCTATGGCCAGCCCGTCGATGACCGGCATGGAAAACTCGAACATGTAATCGTCGGGCACCCCGAGCGTGGTTTTAACTTTTTTAGATGGATAATCGGCCAGGGTGATGATGTTTTCAAAATCGTTGGCCCGCAGAAAGCCTTCCACATTGTCGAACTGCCCGTCGTGCGTGGTGAAATACGTGGTCGAGTAACCGTTCTTCCGGAGCGTGTTCCCGATCCCGTTGTAGCGGAACATGGTGCTTTCCTTCATGGGGTTCTGGCGGTATATCGCCGGGAACGAGAAAAGCGTGCTGAAAATGCCGTTGAACGTATGGATGCCTGCGGTGTAAATATTGTCGAAACAGTAACCCTTTGTCGCGATGCTGTCAAGGAATGGCGTCAGGTTTTTCGTGTTTCCATAACGTGAAAGCTTGGCGGTGCTCATGCTTTCCATGATCACGAGGATTACATTGTATCTTTTTTCGCCGGTAGAATCCGCCAGAACCTTCCTAGCAACCGGGTAATCGCCGATTGGCTGACTGATCCCCAGATAATTACGGACATTTTCCATCGCCTGCCCATCATCCATGAATTGAACAAGCTTATTTTTCTCATCCAGGCTGTCGAACCAGCTTCGCATCAGCGTAAAGACCGGGTTCAGCCCGAGCTGGTTCAGGAAGGCATTGTCGGAGAAATAGGCGGTTCCGGCCTTTATCGGGGATTTTTCCTGCACCCTTCCACGGATCCCGGTAAATATCAACCCGAGCATAAGGAGGCTGACCAGGATCTTAACTGAATAATGTGATCTGGAATTATTTTCAGCTTCTGTTCTGAAAATTCTTCTTAATATTTTAAAAAACAGGTAAATAAAGATGATAAAAGGAATAATGATGAAATAATACCTGGGTTCCTGGAAGATCATTTTAATAACAAACGACGGGCTGTCGATCCACTGGAACGCGCTGACCGAAAACCGGGAGAAAAACTGGTTGAAATACGGGATATCGGCTGCACAGACCAGGAAGGCAAAGGTAAAGAGAATGAAGATCCAGTAAAAAATTACGTTGTAAAGCCATTTCGGATGCCTGTTCAGGATGAAGAGAACAGAAAGAACAAAGAACGGCAGAATAAGTATATAGCCGGAGATCACGACATCGAAGCGGACACCCATGACAAAGGCCAGGAAAATGGTCCGGAATTCTGCACTGAAACGTTCAATTCGCTCCAGTTCCGTTAAAAAGAGGATCAGCCTGAAGATGAAGAAAAATCCCAGCGCCAGCAGGTAGGTTTTCAGGATGATGGATATGTTGGTCCACCTTCTCATCTGGACTTCAGCTTGTAAACGACTGCTTCATAGGGACGGAGCACGTTTCCGGAAGGCGGGTCAGGGTAATTGTGGGCCAGGACGGTGGAAATATTAGTGTCAGCAACTACATTGAAATTAGAAATTTGAAATTTGAAATTGAGCAACACGAGGATTGTTTCGCCGTCGAGCGTTCGGGTATAGCTGTAAACGTCGGGATTATCTTTGTCCAGCAGTTCGTATTTCCCATAAACCAGGGCCAGGTTGTTTTTGCGGAGGATGATCAGTTTCCTGAAATAATTCAGGACTGAATTGGGATCATTTTCCTGGGCTGCGGCATTGACTGTAATATAATCCGGGTTGACTTTCAGCCAGGGCGTTCCACTGGTGAAGCCTGCATTGGGCGAATCATCCCACTGGAAGGGAGTGCGGCCGTTATCGCGGGCTGAGATCTTCTGCGCTTCAAGAAATGCCTGCAGGTCTCCTCCCCTCTCCTTCACCTGTTGGTACATGTTGATCGACTCAATATCCCGGTAATCCTCAATGTGATCGAACCTGATATTCTTCATGCCCAGTTCATCGCCAAAATAATAATATGGCGTACCGCGCATGGTCAGCAGGAAGGTCGTGAGCATTTTGGAAGAAAGCTCGCGGTATTCCGGGCTGTCGTTGCCCCAGCGGGTGACCATCCGGGGCTGGTCGTGGTTTCCGAGGTAGACCGTGCCCCAACCTTTTTCGGCGAAGACGCTGTCCCAGAGCGAATAAACGCGCTTGAATTCCAGCAGGTCGTAACCTTCGGGATTCATCACCTTGAACTGGTCGGGCAGGTACCCGATGTTCATCCCGTCGAAATGATAGGCCATGTTCAGTTCCTTTCGGTCCGGATCGACGAAATCGAGGGCTTCTTTGTACGTGATCCCGGCACCCTCGGCCACCGTCATGATATCGTATTTTGAAAGCACCTCACGGTTCATCTCCTGCAGGTACTCGTGCAGGTGCGGCCCGCTGGCGTAATAGCGGATCATATCGCCGTTGTATTCGGCGGGGAGCTCCGGGAAGGTCGTGTCCTTTGAAATGAACGGGATCACATCCATCCGGAAACCGTCGATGCCCTTGTCGAACCAGAATGTCATCATCTCATAGATCTCTTTCCTGACCGCCGGGTTTTCCCAGTTCAGGTCGGGCTGCTTGACGGAAAAATAATGGAGATAATACGAATCGGTCAGGCTATCGTAAGCCCAGGCGTCGTTATTGACGTCGAAAAAACTATAGCGTTTTGCCGGTTTGCCTTTTTCGGCGGGCCACCAGTGAAAATAGTCACGGTAGGGATTATTCCGCGATTTTCTTGCCTCTACAAACCAGGGGTGTTCGGAGCTGCAGTGGTTCACCACGAGGTCCATCACCAGCCTGATGCCCCGTTCGTGCATGCCTTTCAGCAGGTTATCGAAATCCTCCATGGTCCCGAACTCCTTCATGATGTCGCGATAATCGCTGATGTCGTAACCGTTATCGTCATTCGGAGACGCGTAGATCGGGTTCAGCCAGACCACATCGATGCCGAGGCTTTTGATGTAATCCAGCTTTTCGATAATACCTTTCAGGTCGCCCACGCCATCGCCGTCGGAATCCTTGAAGCTGCGGGGATAGATCTGGTAAACGACGGCTTCTTTCCACCATTGGCGATCAATGATTGTTTGCTTAGTTTGAATTGATTTATTTTCAGGCATCTGGCAGGATGAAATTAAGATGAATATCAGGAAAAATAGTTTTTGAAAAGATCTGATGTTTTTCATGAAAGAAGGAATCAATACTTTGGGCTACAAAGATATGTCTTGAAATAAAACGAAAGGAAAATCCGTGTAAATCCGTAAAGATCCGTGTCATTCGTGTGCTATTTATGGCACGCGGATTAACGCGGATGCAGCGGATTAACGCGGATTTATTTCTTAATGAAGATATACCCGCCTTTTTCGGCGCCCCAGACCTGCTTGTCCTCCCGGTTCCAGCCGCGGTCCCAGCTTACCATCTTCTTTGGCGTTATCACCACTTCAGACGTGGCATAGGTTGCGCCGCGCAGCGAGCTCAGGCATTCCTTTCCGGGAGTGGAGCCCGAGTAGGTCTTTTTTCCTGTTTTATGAAGATAAATGTTACATCCCTGGCGGTCGACCAATGAATCCTGTGTAATTACGGCCAGTTTCGCCGGATCGGTCTGACCGCCTGTGTATTGCATTGGGTTCTTCAGCTCGTAGACTTTGCTGACGATGGTGGTGTCGTCCTGCTGGTAAAGATGATACACCCGCTGGCGGTAGGGCTTGTCGGCAGCGGAAGCAACCGCTTGTTCGACATAAAGCCAGTAACCGTCGGTGCTGGCTTGCATCACGGGCGTCATGCTCAGCGCGATATGGATGTAACTGGAGTCGGTCATCGCCTGTTTTTCGCTGCTGAACTGCCCGGACATCATTTTTGCAAGTTCCGGAAGGTCTTTGGATGTGAGATATTGTGGCTGGGAGAAGGATGTTATTCCGATCATTAATAACACCAAGAGGTAAATTAACTTTTTCATTGATTGATTTTTATAGTATGTAAAAGTACATTTTTTAGCATATCGATGGCACACGGATTAACGCGGATGCAGCGGATTTGCGCGGATTATTTCGGATTTTCTATTCGCTATGCACGAGGGCGAAACCCGAGACTCGAGACTGGATACTGGATTGGCGAAGGAATTTGGATTGGGAAAGGAATGGGGCTAAATTATTCTTTCATTAAGTCTTCAAAAACAAGGTAACTTATTATTCTCGTATTCTGATAAGAATCGAGTTCGAGCAAATCCAGGTCGCCTGTGATCAGAAAATCTGCTCTTCCTTCCGCAGCCATTGATAATAAATAATTGTCCTTGGGATCACGGCACACCTGAACATCAGAATTAATTTCAATTACATCAGATACCTGTTCCAGTAGCTCGAGGAATTCAATGATATTTGAACTTGTAAAATACTTTTTGAATTTTGGCCGTGCGAGGACAAGGATCAATTCATCTATTTGAAACTGACTTAAAACAATTCTAACTCTTTCTGAGTTCAGATAGTCGACCAACCCACTCAAACTTTTGCCAATAAGAAAAGAAATCCAAATATTCGTATCAATAACGACTCTGTAATTACTTTTTTCCATAGCGCGATTTCCTTACTTCTTCAACTTCACTGATAATATCCTCCTCTGTAAGGCCGTCGGTTTTAAGTGTCGATAGCAAATTGTCAAACCGTTGACGGAAAGTACTCGATCTAAGCTCTTCAATAATTCTCATTTTATCATCATAGCTCAACTGCCTGAAGATGGCAAGAACCTGTTCAGGACTCAGGTTTAGCGTGTAGGAATCTTCGGCGTTCATTTCAATTTTTTTTCAAAGATAGTCAGATTTCTATCAATTATTACGTCTTGAAAAACTGAGTGAAACCATCAATGCAAGATAATTTCCTGATAATTCATATTCTCCGCGGGAATCGGGTGAAACAAATAAATTATCAAACAGGTATTCTCCTTCGATAATATTCTGGAAATTAATTGTGTACTTCAGGCTGGATTTCAACAAGATCCTTTTGACCGGAAGCATGATGCCCGTGCCGATCACAAAACTGCCTTGCAATTCATTTTCAGGGCTATATAACCTTATTCCAAAGACTTCCCGCGACTCATCAAGTTCGGGACTGCTCAATCTCAAGGTGAACTCGGCCTCACCTGATGGGAAATACAAGGCCCTTAGCCCTGCCGTGAAATAGGCGAATGTTTTGTCATTCACCTGGATGTTCAAGCGTGCAAGCAAAGGAAATGAAAATGAAGGATTCGCGTACATTTTTGCATCGCCGGTGCAGTCTTCGGTATATTCAGGATAAATATCCTCTTCTTTGATGCGATAACGGATATTATAAACCGGTTCAAAACCCATCAAAATTCCCGTTGTAAAAGACCATTTACCGTCAGGGATGAGATCATACTCAATGCCGGCGTTAAAGCTCCAGATCAGCTTGTTATCGAAAGTATAATCACCATATTGAGGGTACAATTTCGCTTTACTATACAAGGCCGGCCCGGCCACGATACTCCATTTGCTGTAATTCGAAAGCGCAGGAAAACGATTCAACTCCTGTGCAAATAATGAATTGTACAGCAGAAAAATCAACAGAAAGAGGATAAAAAAATCTGCGAATATCCGTGTCATCCGTGTGCTATCCATGGCACGCGAATTTACATGGATTCGACAGAATAACGCGGATTTATTTCTTATTTTCTATTCGCGATGCACGAGGGCGAAACTCGATACTCGAGACTGGAAACTGGATTGGCGAAGGAATTTGGCAAGAACCTGTTCAGGACTCAGGTTTAGCGGGTATGAATCTTCGGCTTTCATTTCATTCTAAATATTTCCAAAATTTTACCTGACGCGGGATGATATTTTTTAAGGAAATCCCTGAATCGATTACCAATTATTGGTACTTTTGTAAAAAAGATCAACCATGAGTAAGAACACATCCATATCATTAGGCGACCATTTTGAAGATTTCATTTTGAGTAAGATCGGAGAAGGAAGATATCATTCCGCGAGCGAAGTGATCCGGGCGGGATTAAGGTTACTTGAACAGGAAGAAAAAAAATTAGATGCACTGAAAGCCGCACTGGAGCTTGGCGAAAATAGTGGAATTGCAGAGGATTTTGATCCAAAAGGTCACCTGAACTCATTACATAAAAAGCATTTAAAACCATGACCAGGTATCGTTTGACCAATGAAGCGGTAAAGGATCTTGAGGAAATTTGGTCTTACACATGCAATAAAAATTAAAATCCCACCTTGTGTTTTATCAAATGACAGCTGATAATAACATATTAATTGTGAGGATACTTCATCAGCGAATGGATATAGAGAGCCGGATGAAATAAACCTGTATATCAAAAATTTCGATCCCATCTTTCGGCGGGATGAATAGACAAAATGTCAAATTGTCAATAATCCCGAAGGCAACGGGCACTGAAACCGTCCTCCTTGAGGAGGCCGTAGTCCCGGTAGACTCCCGGGTAGTTTACATTGAGGTTACGGAACCATGCGAAGCTGAAATTGAGCTCCGTCGATGAACACCAATAGCCGTTGTTGCCAACACCGTAGAAGTAACCATAGTAGTAGCGGATGCCACCGGGTTGACCTGAGAAGCCGAAAAGATCGGTGCCGTTGCCACCATAATTCCAGCCGCTGGTCTTCAGGTTCGTCCCGGCATCATAACCCCTATATTCAATAGACATATCCCATTCCGGGTTACCAATCCCAAACTGGCTGTCCACCGCCCCTGTCAGCACCTTCCATTCCTCATCGGTGGGCAGGTGCCAGCCTGGCGGGCAGATGCCCTGTGCGCCCTGCTGGGTGGTGTATTGCATCATCTCATTCCACTGGTAAAGGCCGCCGTATTTGGCGCAACTGTCCGGTTCGTCGTTGTAGCAGTACTTCTCGATTGTCCCATTGTAGGATTGTTCCATTGTTCCATTGATCATCTCGCCCACGTTCAGGTTCTCCTTGAGCCAGCACTGGCTGAATATCTGGATGGTGTTGTAGACCTGCCCTTCGTATTCCACTGTGGGCGTTCCCGGGCAGGGAATGTTGGTGGCGAACTGGAAGGTGTAAGTCTGGTTTTCTTCCGGGGAATCTAGCATGCCCGATTGACGGACAATGAAGTCATTAGTTTGCCTGGATGCTTTCAACTCAGGTCCTACTATATCAACTCCGATATAATCCAGACTGCAGATTTTACCATCATTCTGCCCCGCTGAAATCATTTTAACGCTACGGCTTATTCCATTCCAGGAGGTTGTGAGGAAGTAAAAGTTGCTCCCTCCCGGAATGAACCTGAAGGAATGATGTCCTTCATCAAGCTGCCGTTCAGTGAGGAGAACAACCTTGCCCTGCAGGTCTGTTATCATCAAATTCACCTTGCCTGCTTGAGGGATGTACATTGAGATTTCACTCTGGTCTCCCATAGGATTTGGAAAGTTCTGATAAACAGTAAATGACGAAATATCATCATTCATTTCTGGAATGCTCACTGTAGAGAATGTGGCATAGCCGACATAGAGCAGCGAATCTCCCGGGTTGATTTCAAGGGATAGCGTAGTGTCAGGCCAGTAGATCATGGTTTCCCCTCCCTGGGTGCGGTTCATGACCTTGATGCTGTCGAGCTGTATCCAGGTGTAATTGTTTACGGCTGAGAAGGTTAGTTCCATGGAAAGACGCTGGGCAAATAATCCCAGGGTCAGCATTGCAGATAATGCAATCAGGATCAATTTCTTTGACATGGCGGATTAGGATTGATTAACTTGCTAAAGATAAGATATTTCTATGCGAAATGCAAAAAAAATCATTAAAATCCAATATACATTCATTCCTGTTTTCTGTCGTGCCTTTGGCACTCTATTTGGTTTTACCGCTCTTTTTCCCCGGGTTAAAACCCGGGGCTAATCACGTTCAATCCCTTCGGGATTTATTTCGGATTTTCGATTCGCGATGCACGATTGCGAAAGAATTGATGAACCCTGGAACATGGAACTTGGAACTTGGAACCTGGAACCTGGAACTCTGGAACCTGGAACCTGGAACAATATTCCCTGAACTTTGTTTCATATGTTACAACCCAATCCGATGAGAATGGTTATTTTTGCAATCAAAAGTCAGTCTGAATAATTTTAAGGCGATGCCGGATACGAACGAGATACTGGATAATCTTACTAAAAGCGAATACAAATACGGATTCGTATCGGATATCGATATGGAAACGGCACCGGTCGGCCTCGATGAAACCACGGTACGTTACATTTCTGCCAAAAAGAACGAGCCGGAATGGATGCTGGAATTTCGTCTCAAGGCTTACCGCCACTGGCTTACGATGAAGGAGCCGGAGTGGGCGCATATCTCCTACCCGCCGATCAATTACCAGGATATTATTTACTACGCTGCACCGAAAAAAAAGCAGCTCTCCAGCCTTGATGAGGTGGACCCTGAACTGCTGGCCACCTTCGACAAACTGGGAATTTCGCTCGAGGAACAGAAAAGGCTGTCGGGAGTGGCGGTTGACGCGGTGATCGACAGTGTTTCGGTAAAGACCACCTTCCAGGACACGCTGGCAAAGCACGGGATCATCTTCTGCTCGTTCAGCGAAGCGGTGCAGAACCACCCGGAACTGGTGAAAAAATACATGGGCTCGGTGGTGCCTTACACGGATAACTACTTCGCGGCATTGAACTCGGCAGTTTTCAGCGACGGATCGTTCTGTTACATTCCCAAAGGAGTCCGAAGCCCGATCGAGCTGTCGACCTATTTCCGCATCAACGCGGCCAATACCGGCCAGTTTGAAAGGACCCTGATCGTGGCGGATGAAGGCGGCTATGTGAGCTATATGGAAGGCTGCACCGCCCCGATGCGCGACGAGAACCAGCTTCATGCCGCCGTGGTGGAGATCATGGCCATGGACAACGCCGAAGTGAAATACTCGACGGTGCAGAACTGGTACCCGGGCGACAAGGAAGGCAAAGGCGGGATTTATAATTTCGTGACCAAGCGCGGGCTCTGCAAAGGCGCCAACTCGAAGATATCATGGACCCAGGTGGAGACCGGTTCGGCCATCACCTGGAAATACCCGAGCTGCATCCTGATGGGCGAGAACTCGATCGGGGAATTTTATTCCGTGGCGGTGACCAACAACCGCCAGCAGGCCGATACCGGGACGAAAATGATCCATATCGGGAAGAACACAAAAAGTACGATCATCTCCAAGGGAATCTCGGCCGGGTTCAGCAACAACAGCTACCGCGGGCAGGTGAGGATCACCGCCCGGGCCGAAAATGCAAGGAACTTCTCCCAGTGCGATTCGCTGCTGCTGGGCGACCAATGCGGGGCGCACACGTTTCCGTACATCGATGTGGATAACCGCTCCGCGATTGTCGAGCATGAAGCCACCACATCGAAAATATCGGAAGACCAGCTCTTTTACTGCCAGCAGCGCGGCATCGACATGGAAAAGGCCATCAGCCTGATCGTCAACGGCTACGCGAAGGAGGTGCTGAACCACCTGCCGATGGAATTCGCGGTGGAAGCGCAGAAGCTGCTGAATATCAGTTTGGAAGGAAGTGTCGGGTAACCCCCACCCCCTCCCCGGCCCTCCCCCAAACGGGGGAGGGAGATAAGGCGCGGGGTAGATTAAAGAGAAAACAACCAACCGACGGCTTTAGTCGTCGGGGTTCTTAATAAAAATAAAATGCTTTTACAACTAAAAAACCTTCACGTTTCGATAAAGGGAAAAGAGATCATCCACGGGTTGAACCTGGAGGTGAATGCCGGCGAGGTGCATGCGATCATGGGACCGAACGGAACGGGAAAAAGTACCCTGGCGCTGGCCATTGCCGGAAAAGAAGGCTATGACATCACCGAAGGGGAAGTGATCTATAACGGACAGATAATCAATGAGATGCCGCCGGAAGAGCGAGCCAGGATCGGTATTTTCCTGGGATTCCAGTACCCCGTGGAGATTCCCGGTGTGAGCCTGACCAATTTCATGCGTACGGCCATCAACGAGATCAGGGAATACAGGGGACTGCCGTCGATGCCCGCCGGTGAATTCCTTAAAATGATGGAAGAAAAGAAAAGCCTTGTCGAGATCCACTCCAAACTGACAAACCGTTCGGTCAATGAAGGATTTTCAGGCGGTGAAAAGAAAAAGAACGAGATCTTCCAGATGGCAATGCTGGAACCTACGCTGGCCGTATTGGATGAAACGGATTCCGGCCTTGATATCGACGCGCTGAAGATCGTGGCAAACGGCGTCAACATGCTGAAGAGGCCCGACAATGCCACGCTTGTGATTACGCACTACCAGCGGCTGCTGACTTACATCGTCCCGGACTTCGTCCATGTGATATACAACGGCAGTATCGTCCGTTCAGGTGGCAAAGAGCTTGCGTTGGAATTGGAGGAAAAGGGCTATGACTGGATCAAAAAGGAATTGACTTTTTAACCGACGGCTTTAGTCGTCGGCGACGCGAAGTTAACCACAGCAGAATGACAATGAAAGTCACACTACATAACGGCACGTTCAAAGAAAACCTCCTCAGGTTGTATGAAGAGAACAGGAGTTTCATTTCCGCGAACGACACAAAATATGCCTCGGGTGTCAGATCAGAAGGCTATGCAAACTTCCGGAACCTGGGCCTTCCCGACCGGAAGAACGAACTCTGGAAAAACACGGACCTGTCGGAAGTCCTGAAGCAGGATTTCACAAAATATCTTGATAAATCGGACCCCGGGCGGGACCTTGATTTTATGTTCACCTGCGAGGTGCACAATTTCAAGACCGACCAGATCTCCTTCCTTAACGGATGGCATGTCAAAACAGCCAATGAATTCAGCCCGTTGCCAAAAGGCGTTGTCATAACGAGCCTGGCTGAAGCATTTCAAAACTATCCCGAGCTGATCGAGAAGCATTACGGGCGCTACGCAGATGCCGGCAAGGACCTGTTCCTGGCCATGAACACTGCATTTGCCCGCGACGGCCTCTTCGTCTATGTTCCTGACAATATAGTCCTGGAAAAGCCCCTGCAGATGATCAGCATCATCAATCACCATGAGAACCTGCTCCTGCAGAACCGCAATCTGGTCATCCTCGGCAAGAACAGCCGGATGACCCTGGTGATGTGCGATGATTCGACCAATCAGCAGGCCAGTTTTAACAATTCCGTGACGGAAGTATTCCTGGATGAAGGAGCACAACTGGAGCATTACAAGTTGCAGAACCTGAACAACAGCTCCACCCTACTGAATTCGACCTGGTTTCACCAGGAAACCGGCAGCAGGCTGAATAATTTCGCCATCACGCTGAATGGCGGCCTGATCCGTAACTACTCTAATGTCAAACTGAACGGCAGCGGCGCCGACGCAAATGTTTACGGTCTTTACCTCGTGGATAAGAAACAGCATGTCGACAATCGGGTGTTCGTGGAACACGCGGTGCCGGATTGCACCAGCAACGAACTTTTCAAAGGCATCCTGGACGATGAGGCTTCTGCGGTGTTCAACGGCCATGTGCTGGTGCAGCGCGACGCACAACGTACCAACGCCTACCAGCAAAACCGGAACATTCTCCTTACCGATAAAGCGACAGTGAACACCAGGCCTTTCCTTGAAATCTATGCGGATGATGTGAAATGCAGCCATGGCGCCACGGTCGGCCAGCTCGACAATGAAGCGCTGTTCTATCTTCGTTCGAGGGGTATCTGTATGGCCAGCGCCCGCCTGTTATTGATGTACGCCTTTGCCGCGGAAGTGATCGGCAAGATGACGCTGGAACCGCTGATGGACCGCGTGGATGAAATGGTGAAACAGCGCCTCAGGGGCGAACTGCATATCTGCCAGACCTGCGTGCTCCACTGCGCCAACCAGGAAAAGGAGATCCATTTCGACATTGATCTGAGCAAGATTTAAAGCCTTCATACCGACTTTTCAACAAACATTGCACTGAAGTAAAATCTGCGTTCAATTATCCTAATTTTGCCGCGTTAAATCAAGATTACCGTGAGTTACGAAATCCTTCATATCCGTCATGATTTCCCTATACTTGACATACTGGTGCAAGGTAAACCGCTGGTATATTTCGACAATGCGGCAACCACCCATAAGCCCCGGGAAGTTATCGACAGGATGGTCAGTTTTTACAAGAAAGAAAACTGCAACATTCATCGTGGCGTGCATTACCTCAGTAATATGGCCACGGAAGCCTTTGAGAATGCCAGGAAAACGGTGAAAGAATTCATCAACGCGGAGCACAGCCACGAGATCATCTTCACCAAAGGGGCCACGGAGGCGATTAACCTTGTAGCCCAGACTTACGGCAGGAAATATGTTCACGCAGGCGATGAGATCATCATATCGCAGATGGAACACCATTCCAACATTGTACCCTGGCAGCTCCTGGCGGAAGAAAAAGGCGCCACACTGAAAGTGATCCCGGTGGATGAGCAGGGAGAGCTGGAAATCCAGATGCTCAAAGGAATGATCACGGACCGCACGAAACTGGTCTCCATCACGCATGTCTCCAATGTCCTGGGGACAATAAATCCGGTGCACCGGGTTATCAAACTGGCACACGAGCACGGCATCCCTGTTCTGCTCGACGGGGCACAGGCCGTGGCACACCTCGAAGTGGACGTCAGGGAACTGAACTGCGATTTTTACTGTTTTTCAGCGCATAAGGCCTATGGCCCGATGGGCGTCGGGGTGCTTTACGGCAAGGAGAAATATCTTGACGATATGCCGCCATACCAGGGAGGTGGCGAAATGATCGAACAGGTCACCTTCCAGAAGACCACATACCAAAAGCTGCCCTATAAATTCGAAGCAGGTACACCCAACGTGGCCGGTGTCCTTGGCATGGAAGCGGCCATAAAATATGTCCAGGACCTTGACCTGAAAAAGATCCATGCCTACGAGCGGGAATTGCTGGACTATGCCACGCTTGAACTGCTGAAAATGGGATCGGTCAGGATTTTCGGCAATGCAGAGAACAAAACCGCGGTGATATCATTCCTGATCGGCAAGATCCATTCCTACGACGCCGGCACGATCTACGACAAGCTCGGGGTGGCTGTCCGGACCGGGCACCACTGCGCCCAGCCACTCATCGACCGTTACGAGGTCCCCGGCATGATCCGCGCTTCCCTGGCGCTCTACAACACCATCGAAGAGATTGATGCTTTCATCGAAGCGACGAAGCAGGTACGGAGAATGCTCGGGTAGCTATAACACCACCGTCTCTCCGTCTCTGTAGTTATCTGAGCCTCTTGCACCGCGGGGACGCGGGGACGCGGAGGCAATCCTGCGTCTCTCCGTCTCCGTGTTTAACTGAGCCTCTCTCACCGCGGGGGCGCGGAGGCGCGGAGGCAATCCTGCGTCTCAGCGTCTCTGTGGTTAAATGTGCCTCTCTCACCGCGGGGGCGCGGGGGCGCGGGGACGCGGGGACGCGGGGGCGCGGAGGCGCGGAGACGCGGGGGCGCCGAGGCGCGGAGGCAGCTAA
>CAYUQP010000022.1:0-22743 GCA_964447005.1 uncultured Bacteroidales bacterium | reverse complement strand
CGCGGGGGCGCGGAGGCGCGGAGACGCGGGGGCGCCGAGGCGCGGAGGCAGCTAAAATAACTGCGTCTCAGAAGTCTCAAAGTGTGCAGTTTTATCTAACTTAGCGGCAGAAATCAACCATTCATTGAAATACATGATCCCATCATTGCAAACTACTGATCTCGTAAGAATAAATTATAAATAACAAGAACGGAACCTGGAATTTAAAATTATATGAACATAAGTGAAAACGAAGAGCAGATCATTCAGGAATTTTCAGTCTTCGACGACTGGATGGACCGCTACAACTACCTGATCGAACTAGGAAAAGGTCTTAGGCTGATCGATGAAAAATACAGGGTCCAGAATAACCTGATCTCCGGGTGCCAGTCGAGGGTGTGGCTGCATGCTGAATACAAGGATGGTAGGATCTATTTCACTGCCGACAGCGACGCGGTCATTACCAAAGGGCTGGTGAGCCTGATGATCCGCGTGCTTGACGGGCAGACGCCGGATGATATCCTGGGTGCGGAGCTTGGTTTTCTGGATCAGATCGGGTTGAAGGAGCACCTCTCCCCTACCCGGTCCAACGGGCTGAATTCGATGATCAAGCAGATGAAATTGTACGCCTTGGCGTTTAAGAGTAAAAGGGCATAGGGCTTAGAGCTTAGGGCTTGAAGCTTGAGGCTTGTAGCTTGAGGCTTGAAGCTTAGAACTGGGTGAATAACTTTTTAATTGTTCAAAATGATGGAATTAGCTATACAAAAAAAGAACCTGGAGGAAAAGATCATAACCGTCCTGAAAGACATTTATGATCCGGAGATCCCCGTAAATATTTACGAGATCGGTTTGATTTATAAAATTCAAATCGATGATGATTTCAATGTTCACATACTGATGACGCTCACCTCTCCCAACTGCCCTGTAGCCGAGAGCCTTCCGCTGGAGGTAAGGGAAATGGTAAGGCTTACCAAGGGTGTAAAGAGTGCTGAAGTGGAACTCACTTTCGATCCGCCGTGGGACATGGAAATGCTGAGTGATGAGGCGAAGCTGGAACTGGGAATACTCTGAGCTGCAAGCCGCAAGCTACAAGCCACAAGCTGTATGGGATTGAATAAATTAGAAATATAAATATGAGAAATGAAGCTTGAAGCTTGAGGCTTGAAGCTTGAAGCAACCTAAAACCACCTACGATCACACAAAGAAATGTCAGCGTCTCCCGGTTCGATATTGAGCATTATTAACTCCCCGCAAGACTTGAAAAAGCTGCCGGAGGATCAACTTCCTCAGCTTTGCGCAGAGATCAGGGAATTTCTCATCGAAGAGACCTCACAGAACCCCGGGCATCTCGGTTCGAGCCTTGGCGCGGTGGAACTGGCTGTGGCTATTCATTACGTGTTCGACACGCCTTATGACAAGCTGATCTGGGACGTTGGACACCAGGCTTATGCTCATAAGATTCTGACCGGCAGGCGCGATAAATTCCACACCAATCGCATGTGCGGTGGCATTAGCGGTTTCCCGAAGATGAGCGAAAGCGAATTCGATGCGTTCGGGACCGGTCATTCCTCCACGTCGTTGTCGGCAGCGCTGGGAATGGCAGTTGCTTCCGCGTTACAGGGCGATCATGAACGGATGCACATTTCGGTGATCGGCGACGCGGCCATTGCCGGGGGAATGGCGATGGAAGCACTCAACAACGCCGGCGTCCATAAGGCCAACCTGCTCGTGATCCTGAACGATAACGGCATTTCGATCGATCCCAATGTCGGCGCTTTCAAAGATTACCTGGCCAGGATCGCCGATGGGCAGCCCGTACTACACACCCGGAGCAATTTCTTCGAAGCCTTCAATTTCCAGTATTTCGGGCCGGTCGACGGGCATGACGTCATCCATCTTGTACGCCGCCTGCGGGAGATCCGGTATATTCCCGGCCCCAGGCTGCTGCACGCCATCACCACCAAAGGCAAAGGCTTTAAGAAAGCCGAAGAAGAACAAACGGTATACCATGCCCCGGGACTGTTCGACAAAGTGACCGGAGAAAGATTAGAAGCAGAACCAGTAGAAAACATTCCCCCAAAGTACCAGGATGTATTTGGCGGGACCATTATCGAGCTGGCGAAAATGAACGAAAAGATCGTCGGGATCACCCCGGCCATGCCGACCGGATCTTCGCTGAACATGATGATGGCTGAAATGCCGCACCGGGCCTTCGATGTGGGGATTGCCGAGCAGCATGCCGTGACGTTCGCAGCCGGCCTGGCAGCACGGGGAATGATCCCGTTCTGCAATATTTATTCAAGTTTCATGCAGCGGGCTTACGATCAGGTGATCCATGACGTGGCACTGCAGAAGCTGCACGTCGTTTTCTGCCTGGACCGCGGCGGGCTTGTCGGAGAAGATGGCGCCACGCACCACGGCGTTTTCGACCTGGCTTATTTCAGGGCAATTCCGGGACTTACTATTTGTTCGCCCATGAATGAAGAAGAGCTGCGCAACATGATGTTCACCGCGCAGTTACCTGGCGCCGGACCAACTGTGATCCGCTATCCGAGGGGCCGGGGTGTTATGATCGACTGGCAGAAACCGTTCCAGGAACTGACTTCCGGGAAAGGCCGGCGAATCCGCGAAGGGAAAGATATTGCTGTATTGTCTCTCGGGCATATCGGCCACGAAGCAGAAAAAGCCGCAATAATGCTGGAAAAAGAAAATATTTCAGCAGCCCATTACGATATGAGATTCCTGAAACCTGTCGATGCAGAGCTCTTACATGAAGTTTTCCAAAATTTCAGCAAAATTATCACTGTTGAAGACGGGACCATCATCGGCGGCCTGGGAAGCGCGGTGCTGGAATTCATGGCTGATCATGGTTATAATTCCCAGGTCATCAGGCTCGGCATCCCCGACCGTTTTATCGAACAGGGAACGATTCACGAACTGCAGAGGGAGTGTGGATTTGACGCGGAAGGAATCGTGAATCGAGTTTTGAGTTTTAAGTTTTGAGTTTTGAGTTTGAGTTTTTGAGTTTTTGAGTTATTTTGGAATTTGGAATTTAAAGTATGAACTGGATAGAAATAGCAGTACTCATTTTCTCAGGTCTTGCCGTCGGGTTCATTAACACGCTGGCCGGCGGCGGATCGGTGATCTCATTGTCGGTACTGATGCTGATGGGCTTGCCGGCACCGGTGGCCAACGGTACCAACCGGATTGCCGTTACCATTCAGACCCTGACCGCAGCCACCGTTTTCAAAAAGAAGAAAGTCCTGGACCTTAAAAAAGGGACCATCCTTGGAATTCCCTCCGCAATAGGCTCTATACTCGGCGCATACATAGCTGTAGATATCAATGAGGCCACCTTTGAAAAGGCCTTCGCTGTGATCATGCTGATCATGCTGGTTTTTGTGTTTTACAATCCTGATAAATATATTTACGGCAAACAACACCTTGTCGATAAAAAAGTAACTCCGCTCCAGTGGCTGATCTTTTTTGTAATCGGTATTTACGGCGGATTTGTCCATGTCGGCATCGGATATTTCCTGCTCGCGGCGCTGGTACTAAACGCCGGTTACGACCTGGTAAAGGCGAACGCTGTCAAAGTGCTGATCGTGCTGATGTACATGCCTTTCTCGTTCCTGGTCTTCCTCTGGATGAGCGACATCAACTGGACCTATGGGCTGGTGATGATGATCGGATCGGTAACCGGGGCTTTCATAGCCTCACACATGGCCGTTAAGAAAGGGATCGTGTTCGTCAAATGGTCGATCGTTGTAGTCACTGTTTTCATGGCGGGGCATTTCCTGGGGATCTACGATATCAAGGCTATGTTCGGGGCGATGCTGGGGAAGTGAGGCATGGGGGCATGGAACAAAATAATCCGTGTAAATCCGTCTAATCCGAGTAATCCGTGTGCTATTATAAAGATTATTATGAAATACCTGATTTTCCTTTTTGTTCCTTTCCTGATTTTTGGATGTACAATAAAAAATCCTGATCGTCCTGAATACGTTCTCGTCATCCATGGCGGTGCGGGCGTTATGGAGAAAAAAGATTTTACCCCGGAGCTGGAAAAAGAATATCTCGACAAACTTCAGCAAGCCCTTGACACCGGTGAATCGATCCTCAAAACAGGGGGTACTTCCCTTGATGCGGTCACTGCCGTGGTCGTCATGCTGGAAAATTCCCCGCTGTTCAATGCCGGCAGAGGATCTGTATTTTCAGAAACCGGGGAGAATGAAATGGATGCATCGGTCATGAACGGCAAAGACCTGTCGGCAGGCGCCGTTGCAGGCGTCAGGACCATCAAAAACCCGATCCTTGCCGCCCGGAAAGTGATGGAGGAGTCGAAGCACGTCCTGCTGGTGCGTGATGGCGCGGAAAAGTTTGCAAAAGAGCACAGCGTTGAGATCGTTGATCCCTCCTATTTCTTCACCCAGAAGCGATGGGACGGGCTTATGAAAGCTCAGAAACACGGGACTGTCGGCGCTGTGGCGCTTGACAAATCCGGCAACCTGGCCGCAGCCACCTCCACCGGCGGCATGACCAACAAGATGACCGGCCGGGTAGGCGACACACCAATTATAGGGGCGGGCAATTATGCCAGCAATAAAACCTGCGCCGTTTCAGGGACAGGCCATGGGGAATACTTTATCCGGTATGCTGTCGGCCACGACATTTCCGCCCTAATGGAATACAAAGGCCTCAGCCTGGAAGAAGCGGCCAACGAAGTCATTTTCAACAAGCTTCTCCCGGCCGGCGGCGCAGGTGGTGTCATAGCCGTTGACAAAGATGGCAATTACACGATGACCTTCAACACCAGTGGTATGTTCCGGGGGGTGGTCACGGCTGACAGGCACAGGGAAACTGCAATTTTCAAATAGAAATTGGAAATTGGAAATTAGGCTCATCTGCTGCAAGCCACAAGCTGCAAGCCACAAGCTGCAAGCTGCAAGCCTCAAGCTACAAGCCTTAAGCTGCAAGCTACAACTTATAAACTCAATAACTCAATCTAAAAACTAAAAACTAAAAACTCAAAACTAGTATCTTGGTTCCTCCCCCCAGAAATTACCATAATCTGCGGCATCCTGGCCGAACGTTTCAACCTTCTTGTCGGCCGAGATCTTGTACGTGCATTTCTCCCCGAAAATTTCCGAAAAATAAATATCATATTCCTGCCCTTGTGAATCGATCATCTTGATCCTTGCAAGATTTTTACTCAGGGTGTGATCCGTCAGGTTGGCATGGCACAGCGGACAAAGCAGGTCCGTATGCTCACCTTCCTGTAACCTGAAGGTGTGATGCACGATGATGTCATATTCCCCGAGCTGGGGGTTGAACAGGATCAGGCCACGCTGGCCCGACTCTTTACGCGCGGCCAGGATGACCTTGGTGTGGGGCATCAGGTGGCCGCGGCAATAAGGACAAAGAAAATCATTTGCTTTCATGGAAGGTTAATTGAAGGGGTAAAGATAGTGAAAAAGTTTTAAAAATCTTTCCTCCTGGCGATCCTAAGAAACAATAGCACCGGTACAACTACCCAGACAATCAATGCTCCGTAGGCGACAACAATGCCGGTTCCTGTGCCCAGGAACTTGCGGAACACCGCACCGGTATAGCCCATCAGGGCGGAGATATCAAGCTGGAGCATGATCAGGATGCGGGAAAGGTCGACCGGGTTGAACAGGGATGCGATCAGCGCAAACTTGTCAAGCGGGTAACTCTCAAAATAAAGGAGAACCAGCAGCAGGATGCCGTCATAGATCACGGACAGGAACAGCCAGATAAAGATCGCGGCGCCGAAACCGCGGATGGGGTTCTCGGATTTCAACGCTACAAGAAATGAAAGGGCGGTGAAGATAAATGTCAGGAAAATTCCGGTGCTCAGCAGGGTGAGTAAATTCATGAGCAGCCCGGAGGTCAGCACGCCGAAAAGGATCATCGGGAAGGAGATGCCTACGAAAAGGCTCAGGGAAAGAGAGAACGCCAGCCCGAGGTATTTTCCCAGGAAGATCGACCGGCGAGGTAAAGGCAGGGCCAGCAGCAGGTCGATGAATTCCCTGGAATTGTAAAAGTAAAGAGCGCCGAACAGCGTCCCGATCAGGGGGCAGAGCACGATCAGAATGTTCATCAGGCTGATCATCGTCCGGGACAGATCGTGACTGAAGTAAACCAGCCCGGTGGTCACCAGCAGGAAAAACAGCAGGTAAGCGTAAAGCCAGCGGCTTCTGACCAGGTCGTAGAAACTGTATTTGAGTACCTTAAGCATGCTGTTCCAGGAATAAAATATTCGCGATGGCTTCCTCCAGGTTTCCCCCGTTGTGCTTCTCTTTCAGCGCTTTAACATCTCCCCTGAAATACACCTTCCCTTCGAGGATAAAAATCACCTCATCGGCCAGTTCTTCCACCAGGTGGACCATATGGGTGGTCATCAGGATGGCTTTGCCCTTTTCTTTTTCTTTCACCAGCAACTCCTTGAACCGGATGAGCGCCAGCGGATCAAGGCCGACGGTCGGCTCATCCAGGACAAAATATTTCGTATTGAACATGAAAGTAATGAGGATGTTGACCTTCTGGCGCGTACCCCCGGAAAGATGCCTCAGCGGCTTGTTCATGAAAGGCTCCAGGCCGAACAGGGAAATCAGCGCGGCCGGATCGGCGGCCTGGTTCCGGATGTCCCCGATCATGCCGACCAGCTCCTTCACCTTCAGGTTTTCCGTGAAACGGGCGATCTGCGGCAGGTAACCTATGTCCTGCCGGTATAGCCAGCTTCGGTTTACTTCTTTGCCATCGGCCACGATCTCCCCTTCCTGACCAAAAACCATTCCCAGCAGACATTTTATCAGCGTGGTCTTGCCTGATCCGTTCGGGCCCAGGACAGCCGTTATGCAACCCGGCTTCAGTTCCAGGTCGACACCTTTCAGCACGGGGTTCTTCCCGTAAGCTTTATGTAAGTTTCGTATGATCACGGCAACGGTATCCTGTTCATTAACGGTTGTGAATCATCCAGCGTTTTTGGCGTGATCGAAGGCATGACCTTTTCGGCAAAATTTACCAGGTCAACAAAAGGGCTTCTCAGCAAAATGATCGATGCCGGTACACGGCTGGTAAGGTAAGAAAAGAGCTTGACAGGTTTATATGGCACATCCCCGTTGTTGTCCCTGTCCAGGTCATAACCTGTATAATCACTCCAGTAATTGCCGTTGAACGAATTATTAGCCAGGCTGGTATTGGTAAAAACATCGAACGTGTTGGAAATAAAGTTATTACCTGTAATGGTATTACCATAGCAGCTTCCCAGTATCTTCATCGCCCATCCGTTGGCAATAAACTCATTTTTCTCTATCCTGATCCGGTTTGCGCCATCTCCATAAATACCGGTCGTGTTTTCGATGAACGTATTGCCTGAGAGTTCCCCGTCGGAAATATCTTTCAGCAGTAATCCGTATGCCGATGGCCCCCAGTTCTTTTCGAAACGGTTGTCAAACATGGTGATATGGTTTGAAAACATCACCGCCACACCTGCCCCGTTGTCGCGGAAAACATTATAGGTATAACTGTCATGGTTCGAAAACATGAAATGCAGGCCGTAGCGCAGGTTCTTTTCACTGTGATTTTTCCGGATGATGCTGTTTTCCACGAATTCAAGATAGATGCCATCGCGGTGCTGCAGGCAGGTGTTTCCTTCCACGGTGATATTTTTGGAATACCAGAGATGAATGGCGTTTCCGGAGGAAAACTCATCCTTCGCGTCACCTTCGATGTAATTGTTCCTGACCAGGCAATCTTTGGCATTTTTAAGATAAATGCCGAAAAACGTATTGATCAGTTTATTGTTCTCTATGACACAACCCGTGCCCTGGTCCACCCTGATCCCGGCCATATCCTTCACATAGCTCACCCCGCAGTTCTGAACCTGGAATCCGTTGATGATCACGCTGTCGGCCATGATGGTGAACACTTCGTTCGAATCGCTCCCGTCTACGACCGGGTAATCTATCCCGATCAGCGTAAGTTTTTTATCGATAATGATATTCCCTTCCCGGTACAATCCCGGATGAACCAGGATGATATCGCCTTTGCGTGCTTTTGAAATTGCATCTGTAATCGTAGGATATTGATTCTGGGAAACATAAATAGTATCCGACAAGACCACATTGCACATTATTAGCAGGATGCTGGCAACAATTAGCCTTTTTAAAGTTACGCAGAGATTCACAGAGATAACACAAAGGTCCACAGAGAGATACAAATTATCAAATTTCCAAATTTCCAAATTTTCTTGATTTCTTTTTGTCCAACTGTCCAACTGTCCAACTGTCCAACTGTCCAACTGTCCAACTGATCACCTGACCACCTGACCACCTGACCACCTGATCACCTTAAAATTCTCCCTCAGCCCGTCCCAGCAATAAACCTTCCCGCCATACTGCTCCTTAAAGTTCATCGCGGTCGCTTCGGTTTCGAAAGCGGTCAGGAACAACCCCATCGGGCTGGGCAGGTCCTTGCTGTGCAGCACGTGGCTTTTCTGAGCGTCGACCAGTTTTCCCGGCTGGTCGAACGGGGTGAACAGCACCAGGTTGTAATCTTCTCCTTTGTTTTCATTTTCATCAAGAAACTCGACCAAACACTCGATGGAATCGAATTTGTAAACTTTCCCTTTAGCTGAAACAACCTCGGTGCCGTACCTTCGGTCCATAATGGTCATTTGGCACTCAACACAATTATCTTCCCCGTAACGGATCGGTTCCGCTTCAATGGAACATGAGGCAGCCAACAACAGGAGCGCTATGGAATAAAGCAGTGTTTTCATTTTATTTCTTTTTAAAAAACAAGAAGGCAAGGAAACCTGTCAGAACAGATAATCCGAAAAAGAGGCTGCCCCAGTGAGGGTAGGAATAGGCGATGAAGTTCAGCAGCTCTTTCTTACCGAACAACGGCGGCTGGTAGGCCATGCCCGGCACCTTGATCGGTGCGGTAGAGGAAAGATTATGGCCGTAATCATATTCCCACAAGTAGAAATCATAGATGCCGGCAGCGCCCAGGAGGATAAAAACTATGACCCACGCCAGCATGAGCGGGCGTTTGTTCAGCCAGGCGATCAGCAGGGCCAGCAGTCCCATCCCGCCGATGATATACTGGAAGTACTTCAGTTCGGGGATGGAATCGGGCTCGATCATCTGCATCCCGACGTAATGGTTGAGTATATTGATGTTCTGCAGCGTGCCGGGGGTATCTCCCGTGATCTGGTTGATCCAGATGTACATGGAGATACCGCCGGGGTACTGCGGGGCGAACAGCGTGATCTTCCAGATCGGGAAAAAGAAAAGGAAGATCAGCAGGATCGCTGCAAAGACCATCAGATATCTTGAAAGGTTTTTCATTGCTGAGAACCTACCCACCATTTAAGTGGAACGTTTGCACCTTTTGCAGAAACCCTGACATAGCCCTGCATTTCCTGGTGCAACGCCGAGCAGAAGTCGGTGCAGTACATCGGGAAAACCCCCGGGCGGTCCGGTTCCCAGAGCAGCGTCTCGGTCTGTCCGGGCATGATCAGCAGTTCAGCATTCCGGGCGCCCATGACAGCGAAGCCATGCGGCACGTCCCAATCCTGCTCGAGGTTCGTAACATGGAAATACACCTTGTCACCCACCTGGATGCCTTCGATATTATCCGGCGCGAAATGGCTGCGGATTGCGGTCATGTAAATCCTGACCACGTTGCCCTCACGAACGACTTTTGATTCGGCTTCACTCCTGGTAACGTGCGGATGGGTGCTCTCCCCGATCTTATAGATCTGCTTCGACCGGTTCCTGACGAGGTCCGCCGGGATGCCCTGGGCATAATGCGGCTCGCCGACCGTCGGGAAATCCAGCAGGAGCTGCATTTTGTCACCGGAGATGTCATAAAGTTGTGCCGACTGGCTCAGTTCGGGCCCCGTAGGCAGGTAACGGTCTTTGGTGATCTTGTTCAGCGCGACCATGTACTTCCCGAAAGGCTGCTTAGAATCCCCGCCGGGGATCATGAGGTGACCTACTGAATAATAACACGGTACGCGGTCTAACACTTCCCATGTTCCCACCTTCCACTTCACGACTTCGGAAGAGATAAAGAAAGTGGTATAGGCATTGCCTTTGGCATCAAACTCCGTATGCAGGGGCCCCAAACCACCACTGGAAACCATGCCGGCAAGCACTTCCTCGTACTTCAGTACCGGGATATCATCGATAATGGTTTCATAGGCTTTATTTTCAATTGCTTTCAGCATTTTGGAAAACGAATGAACGGCGAGATCGGCAGAAAGTTTACCGTTTCCAACAATATATTCCCCGGTGGGATCGACGTCGACACCGTGCGGAGATTTGGGGGTCGGAAGGAAATAAACCATATCGGGACATTCTGACGGGATAAGGACTTTTACGGTTTTAATCTCATTGGAAGTGGCCATGTGGCTGTTCTCATCGTACACATTATGGAAATAGCTGGCAGGTATCTCGCGGGCCTTGCCTGCTTTCACGTACTCTTCCGCTTTTTTCCAGTTTACGGCGGCAATGAAGTCTTTGTCAAACTGTGACGCATTTGCTTCCAGCAAGGTATTAGCCTGTTCGACATTGTAGCTGGTGAAGAAAGTCCATCCGTGCGATGCACCTTTCCCGGAATGGGCAAGATCGTAATTGAAAGCCGGGAGCAAAACCTGGAATGCGAGTTCCATGTGGCCCTCAGGGCTCACAGAAATGAAGGTCAGGGCACCTTTAAAGTTTTCCTTGTACGATTCAATGGCCACATCCTTTTGCGGGAAAGGTACGCTGAAGCGGGTCCCTGCCACGACATATTCCGTGTTCTCCGTGGTGAATGGGGAACTATGGTTCCCTCCGCTGTTCGGGATCTCGATGATCTCGGTGGTTTCAAAAGTTGAAAGATCGACTTTTGCTATCCTTGGCGTGTTATTCCCATTGATGAAAATAAACCGGCCATCCGGAACGCCGTTGGTCTGCGACAGTTCAGGGTGGTGCGCGTCGTCCCACGGCACGAAGCCGAATGAGGTATTCAGCATGGGTTTGGTTTCTTCGTTGAATCCATAGCCTTTCTCCGCGTCGACAGAGAATACCGGGATCACTTTCAGCAAGCGTCCTGAGGGCAGGCCGTACACGCTCATCTGCCCGGAAAAGCCTCCGGACATAAAGGCGTAAAATTCATCGAATTGACCGGGGGCGACATACACCCGGGAAGCCGCGTCGGAAGCGGTGCCACTGCCGGCAGTGCCGGGCTGTTTCGGCGTGCAGGCAACAAGCATGCCCAGTCCGAGGAGCATCGTAAATAGTGTTAGTTCCTGTTTCATAGGGTTATTTAGTGTTAGTTATTGGTTATTGGTCATTGGTCATTGGACTACGTTATTTTAACAAGTGACTAGTGACTAATGACTAGTGACCGATGACTTATCGGATAGTTCTGAAATACTCCAGCACCTTGCGGGCCTGCTCCTCGGTGAGGTGCTGGTTGGCCATCGGGGCGAGGTTGTGTTCTACCAGTAGTTTCTTAGCAACCGGATCCACTTTGACCATTTCCTCCGGGTTGAGGATCATGTTCATGATCCATTCCGGTGTGCGGCGTTCCATAATTCCTTTGGGAGCCGGGCCGATGAATTTCTCGGTAGGTTTGTGGCAGGCCGAGCATAACTTCTTGAATATCTCTTCGCCTTCCGCCGCCATAGCAGGGTCCAGTTCTCCCAGCACGACCTGTTTTATCGGCCCGGTGCCTTTGTTGGTCATTGGATCCTGGTCATTAGTCATTGGTGGTTTTGTAGCAGTCTGAGCGGCCTTTTGTTCCGAACCGCCGCCACAAGAAGCCAGCATTGTAACAATTGTCACTGCAAGAATAAGATTTATCTTTACCTTCATTATTATAGAAATTTGATTTATAAATGATTGGGTAAAGATAAACTTGATTACAAGGAGTTCTTGTAACATATGTTACATTAATGAAAAAAAGCAGGGAGGCGGGGAGGCGGGGAGGCAGGGAGGCAGGGAGGCGGGGAGGCGGGGAACCGCGAAGCGGTTCAATTTGAATAGGCACATTCCCATAAAGAGTGCCGTCAGGCACGACAGGGGAATCATTATAAATCCAGAATCCCAAAAGTTTCATTATGAGGGATTTTCAAATCAATGAATTGAAACCTGGGAGAAGCTGATAATTTTAAAAAGTTAAATATTTTTAAGCTTTCATGGTCTGATGACAAATAAAATTGAATTATTTTTTCAACATCAGCCTGTGCGAATAGCTTTGAATCATTTGGAATGATGCTTCTTTGAGAAAGCTTTAACTCTCCCCTATTTTGAAATACCAGATTTGCAAATTCACCTGCTTTTACAGCATGATTAATATTGAAAGGTATGACCTTCAGATGTCTTAATGGCAATTCATTTATATTGCCTTTGACACAGTATTCCGCAATTGAAATTGTAGAAATGAACAAATCATAACCTCGTTCAAGAAAATAGCGATAATATCCATCCGCATTAGAAAACAAGGGATCCCGCGTATTCAAAAATCTTAAAAAGAAGCTCGTATCCAGAAGAACTGCCTCACGCATCATAGCCTCTAATTTCATTAAGGTATTTATCCGGATCAATTTCATTAAGCCATGAATCACCGGCTTTGTCACGTAGTGATTTCAGGTATTCATCTTCATATCCCGGATGGTAATCAATAAGTTCCAGGAATTTTAAGGTTGAACGATCGATTTCGCCGGTTTCAATATGTTGTTTACCTATTGCCCTGATTCCAAACGTTTTATATAATATATTCTCTTCATACTTTTCCAGAAAGGAAATAGGTGTTTCTATTCTCAGGGTACCGAATTCATCGGTCAATAAGTGAATATTAGCTTTTTCTTTTCCCCCGGCATTTGTCAGTCTTCCGTAGAAATAAAATTCAGCATCAATCCAAAGTGACTCTGTTTTGAAAAATTTAGTTTCCCGGTTAATCGATAACGTATGGGATTCTTTAACAGACGTAGATATACTAAAATTTAATTCATTTTTTATTGCCAGTTCCTGGAAATTTTCTATGGCTTTGGCGGTAGGTTGATCGAGGAAATCAATATTCTGACTGGCCGATATTTGCCCAAGTATCGCATTAAACCCGATGATAAACTGAATCGTGGTTTTAAAAATATGGCGCACAGAACCTTCTTCAATTTTATAACTTAAAACAGGCCGGTCTTTTTTATCATAAGGAAAGAGCAGATTTTCTGCATTTTCAAGCATGACCATAATTTCACGGATATCATAATTATCCGGCGAAATTTCCTGGTTTCCCCTGAATCCGTCGATCTTAATTTCAATATAGCCAAGCTTTTCCATGGTTCAAAAATACGAAGAAAATCTGCGGGTTAAAATACTCTTGGTTTAAAATACAAAGAATCAAAATGAAAAACGAAAAATGAAATACGAAAAATGAAAAATCTCATCCTCCCTCCACAATCCTCCTCTCCTCCTCCGTCAACCCATACAAATCATAAACCAAATCATCGATTTCATAATCTATAGTCGAAACATCTTCATTTGGATTATTATCTCTCAATTTCAATATTTCGGCAACTTTATTTTCAATAATTCCTATTAAAGGATTATCTAGATTTGGAATTCCCAATTTTCTAATATCATTTAAAGTAAGCTGTGTAAAATCATCCTTTTTTGCAGAAGCTGTCCCTGTAGTTTGTATATATGAAATGAGTTTTGAGTTAAGAATAGCAAGTAAAAGCTTTGTAATTAACTGATTGGCCTTGCATTTAAAAATGTAAACATCTTTCTTGACAACAAATTCATTATTGACTAAAACAGCCATTAGCCTAAATTGTCTATTAACAATTCGTCGGATTAAAATTCTTTCTCCTTTAAAAAAATCGTATGATAAAGGTTTTTCCTTTAAATTATCACCATATCTAACATATCCAATCTTATCCCTTTCGATAAAATACCTATCTATTTTCCCCAGGAATATTGGTTTATAACTCTCTTCTAATATTTCCTGACTATAATCAACATCATTTGCTAGTATTCCTCTGATCGAATCACAGACATCCTCTATTTTATTTTTTGTTTGTCTTAACTTATTCAAAATAGACCTTGTGATAGGATTAATAACGATCTTCAGATTTTCATTAGAAATCCATTCATTATCTGGTAAAGTGAAATACTTAATTGACAGGAGTTTAGAAAAATCAACTTTATCTTTTGGCCCAAATTCATAAACTTTTGAGATCCGGTTAAATCTATTTTTATTGAAAATATATATACCAGTGTCAACATATGCATCAATAAAAATGTCATAAGGTAAATTAATTCCCAGATCTAGTTTAGCATTTTCAGCTATAGCTTTCCTTGTTGTAACGTAGTTATCCCCTGTTAACCAGAATATAGGGATTATTAAAGAAATTATACCCCTTGGATTAGTCAACTTAAATCCAAGCTGCATGAAAATTGTATAGATATCGTCAATTGATCTGAATTGAGTTGAGTAAAATAATTTTTCAGTTTGATCGAATTTTACTCCATACGGCGGGTTCCCGATCACCACATCAAAGCCGGTAAACTTTCCATCATTATCCAGCACCTCGGGGAACTCGAACCGCCATTCGAAAGCGTTTTCGTAGATCCGGTTGTTTTTGATCTCTTCCAGGGCGGCTTCAAGCGCTGCAATTTCGGTGGTCAGCTTTTTCACCTGCTTCTCCCAGGCGGCTTTTTCAGCTTTGGTCTGCTCGAAGAAAGAAGTTTGCATCGTGAGGTTGGTCAGCTCGCCTTTCAGGCGATTCAGGCGCAGCAGCCGCTTGTCGTTGCGAGTCACTTCAGTCTCGAAATCGCTTTTGATATCCCGTATCAGCTTTTCCATGGCCCGCTTCTGCTCTTTGGTCTCCGCGTTGCGGTAGGTCATCACCGCCAGCCGGTAACTGTCCATGTTCCACTTGCTCTTCCGCAGCGCTTCGCCCAGGTCAGAATCTAAAGCAAAACGGCTGATGAGCGAATTGCCGCATTTGATGTTGATATCGAGGTTGGGAAGGGTTTCGAGTCTCCTGTCAGACCTCACCCCCTGCCCCCTCTCCAAATTGGAGAGGGGATTCAAGGTAACATAGTAGGCGTTTTTTAAAAGTTCGATCCAAAGCCTTAAACGGCAGATCATTACAGATTTGGGATTGATATCCACGCCGAAAAGGCAGTTCTCGATGATCGTCTGCTTTTCGTGGAACATGGCCTCCTGCACCCGGCAGCTTTCGGGATTAAGCGGATTGTAGCGGAAAAAACGGCTGTCGTCATCCGTCACCACCAGCTCATCATTGACAACCTCAACCTGGTAATCACGCAGCGTTTTGCCGTCGCGGTCGAGCAGGATTTTCAGCTCGCTTTTGATCGCGATGATCTCGTTGAGCGCCGAAACCAGGAAATGCCCCGAACCTACCGCGGGGTCGCAAATTTTCAGGCTGTTGATCAACTGATTGGCTTCCCTTTTATCGTCAATTTTATCATACAACTGCCCGAACTCATCACAGTTCCACCCTTTTGCGTCATTGAATTTCTGAACCACTGCCCTCCGGATCGTTTCGCGGCACATGTACATGGTAATAAAACCGGGAGTGAAGTACGATCCGTCTTTATACCCGTTTATCTTTTCAAAGATCAGGCCCAGTACCGAGGCGCTGATCAGGGATTTGTTCTGCTCCTGTATCTCTGCTTTGCTGTCGCTTGAAAAATCATACGCATCCAGGAATTCAAACAAATATCTCAGCGTTTTCTTTTCGCCTGAAATCTTCCTCCCTGATTCATCTTTCAGAACCGTCGAAGAATACACTGGCAGTTCCAGCCTGTCTTTCAGTTCAGCCATGGTAATCCCCGCCCTTTCCAGCTCGCTTTCTTCAAATAAGGAACTGTTCAGGTAAGGCAGGCGGCCAAATTTTTGCTGCACCGAAGTTAACCTGTTTTCCTCCGGAACAGCCAACACATCAAAAAACAATTCGTTGAGCTGGTCAAAATCCTCAATGACATCATTTCGCAGAAATGCATAGCTTTTATCTCCCTTATGATAAGAGATCAATTGACCTTCGAGAAGTTTAAGGAACAGGATCCGGTTCAGCCAGGTGATCACCAGTTCAAGCCCGATGCTGAACAACCTTTCCTCTTCCGAATCCCCGTATTTATCAGCCTCCGGAATATATGCCATTTTCCCCCGGCTTCGCAAAATACTGATCGTGTTCTCCAGGATGGAAGCCTCATCTCTTTTGCCTTCAGGTTTGCGACCAATGAGTTTTTTGCTTTTCTCCTTCATTTCACCCAGGCCGATAATATGCAATAACTCGTTATAGAATTCCTTGTTGAGTGAATTGCTGTCGTTGGCAAAACTCTTGCTCAGAAGATGCTCCGGAGAGAATATCTTATACAGGTCCAGCAGTTTGATATCATCTTCCGGAGAAAGGTTTGTGATGATCTCTTCGTAATCTTTCAGGCTGAAAAAAGTAACAGGGATCTTCTCTTCCAATGAATCCAGGAAATTTGCCGCAATTTCATCATAGAAATACTTGGTATCCTGACCACTAACTTTATAATCCTCGTAATCCTCTTTCAGTTTTTTATTCCGGAAGATATTTTTTTCAAACCAGACACCGTCGAAAATATACCAGTCCCAAATATTCGTTGCGATGAGATGTTTGATCAGGCTGTTGTTCTGATCAATCCGCTCCTTCAGATAATAGAGGATAAGTTCATGTATAGCTTTGGTATTGGGTTTTTCGGAAGAAATCATTTCCGCTTTATTTCCCGGACGCTTCACTTCCAGGATTACACCTACAGGATGGGAAGAGAATCTTCCATTATGAATTACAAGGTCTTTCCGGTCCTTTGTATTAATTTCATATTCATCCCTGTACCAAACTTCTTTCAGAAAATCGGCGACAATGTTTTTCAGATTTTCTTCAGATTCCCTTTCATTTATCCTTTTGAACAGACGATTAAATCCGAATTTAAAAGATTCGACCTGGTCACGTCGCACGCTGGTCTTGCGGTAAGCTTTATTTAGCGAATCTGACGGTGAGATAGATTGAATTTTCATTATCGAAAATTTTTAATCTCAAATTTAACCAATTTCGATTATCCTGTCGTGCCTACGGCACTTTAAATTACAATTTGACCCTTTTACCCCGGACTGGCGTCCGGGGCTACTATATTGGCGTCGCTTATGCGACTCTGTGATCCCCGCTCCCCCGCCTCCCTGCCTCCATGCCTCCTACCCTTTCTGGTTCTCGTAATGCAGGATATCCTCGCTGAAATAATCGAGTTTCACGCCGGCCTGGCGGAACATTTCTTCGGATTCAGTCGCAGTGTGGTAGCGGTGCTGGCAGACCACCCGTTCGATGCCGCAGTTGATGATGAGCATGGCGCAGGTGCGGCAGGGGGTCATCCGGCAATAGAGCGTGCCGCCGGCAAGGGAAATTCCGCTTCTGGCAGCCTGGCAGATGGCGTTCTGTTCGGCATGGACTGTTCGGACGCAATGCTGGGTGACCGTGCCGTCGTCATGCACCACCTTTTTCATCAGGTGGCCTACGTCGTCGCAATGCGGGAGCCCTTTCGGGGAACCGACATAGCCGGTGACGAGCACCTGTTTGTCGCGCACGATCACGCAGCCGCTACGCCCGCGGTCGCAGGTGGCTCTTTTCGCTGCCGCGTGGGCCAGTTCGAGGAAATATTCATCCCATGAGGGACGGGAGTGGGTTGAGGTCATACCAACAGGTAATTTTAAATTTTAAATTCTAAGTTTTAAATTTCTTACAGTCTTACCGTCCTAAAGTCTTACAGTCTTGCCGTCCTACAGTCTTACCGTCCTACAATCTTCCCAGAATCACCTCCACATCCCGGTTCAACTGTTCGATTGTTCCATTGTTCCAGAGTCTGTAATCGGCCAGCTCAATGCACTTCGACAGGTTCTGGGCGTTTGGATCTGCAGAGGTCATCTCTCTTTTTTCATTCTCAAGGAACGTTTTAAAATTAATCTGATCGGTTTCCGACTGCCGCTGCCTGATCCGTTCGTAGCGGATTTGCGGGTCTGCATCGACTGAGAGCAGGATGAACCGGCCCTTTTTACGAAGTGAATAAATCTCCCCGGGCGTCCGGATGCTTTCGATCACGCTGTTCTTTCCCGCTGCCAGCGCCTGTTCATAGAGGCAGTCGGTGATATAAGAAGGCGAATTGTTCCTTCGCAGATCGTTGGCCACCAAGACCATGGAATCACGGTTCACGGGCATACCGCGACGGACGATCTCTTCCGAAATAAATGCCCGCACGGAAAAATGAAGAAATCCCTTCTCCTTTACCAGGTAATCGACGATCGTCCCTTTCCCTGCTCCCAGCGTTCCAGTGATTCCAATTATCAGCATACCGATTAATATTAATTCACAATAGTTGATTTTTCGAAACTAAGGCTGTCTCAAAAGTCTAAAATTTCCTTTTTTTGCATCACCGACGACTAAAGCCGTCGGTTGATATTTTGTAACTAATTCGGAACCAACGGCTTTAGTCGTTGGAGTTCCTACTGAGAGACATCGTGAAAAAGATCTATGCGTTGAAGACAGTCTCATTAAACTCATATAAAGATAATGGCAAACTTATAAAATTAAAGAGAACAATTCCCGGGGATAAAGTCGTACCTTTGATTTCTTTTTCACTATAACCATGCTGAAGGAAAACTTTTCACGTTACCTGACAGGCAGCATCAACAAGAACTGGGAATACCGCGCGCTTACGGATTATCAGGGTGAGACTTACCACTACCACGACGTTGCCGGGCATATCGTCAGGATCCACCGCTATTTCAGGGAAGCCGGAATAAAACCGGGAGATAAGATCGCGCTGATCGGGAAAAACTCGGCCCGGTGGGGAATTCTTTACATCACCACGGTGACCTATGGCGCAGTGATCGTGCCCGTCCTGCCCGATTTCAAACCCGATGACCTGCACCAGATCGTCGATCACAGCGACTCGGCGATCCTTTTTGTGGAAGACGCTATCTTCGAGAAACTGGATATCACCAAGATGCCAAAGCTCAGAGGGGTCATTTCATTGGGCAATATGGCTTTGTTAAAAGGGGATGAACAGATCCGGAAAGTTCACGCTAATGCGGATCTGGATAAAATGGTCCCGGGTTTTAACAAGAACGGGGATAAATTAAATCTTGAAGAGATCCCTGGCGATCAACTGGCCGTACTTAGCTATACCTCGGGCACCACGGGTTTTACCAAAGGTGTGATGTTACAGCACAACAGCCTGGCGGCCAACATGCGTTTTGCGCATCTGCATATGCCGCTCAACCCGGGGGATAAAATCGTTTCATTCCTCCCGCTGGCCCATACGTTCGGTGCGGCATTCGAATTCCTCTTCCCGTTCACACTGGGCTGCGATATCACCATCCTCACCAAAACCCCGTCACCGCAGGTGATCATCAAGGCGTTCCAGGAAGTAAGGCCTTCGCTTATCCTCTCCGTACCGCTGGTCATTGAAAAGATCTATAAGAAACAGGTACTGCCCGCCATCAGCAAGCCTTCCATGAAAACGCTGCTGGCCGTTCCGGGGATCAACGGCCTCATTATCAAGAAGATCAGGGAAAAACTCGTTGCAGTATTCGGGGGCAACTTCAGGGAACTGGTGATCGGCGGAGCTGCTTTTAATTCCGAAGCGGAGGCATTTTTCCGCAGAATGAAGTTCCCTTTCACGGTCGGTTACGGCATGACCGAATGCGGGCCGCTCATCAGCTATGTTGGCTGGAAAGAATCCAGGATGGGATCGGCAGGGAAAACTGTCGACACGCTGGAACTGAAGATCGATTCCCCCGATCCGGCCAATAAATCCGGGGAAATCATGGTCAGGGGGGATAACGTGATGCTGGGTTACTACAAGAATGATAAAGCCACCACGGAAGTGATCGATGAAGACGGCTGGCTGCACACCGGCGACCTGGGCCGCATGGACAAGGACGGGCATGTTTACATCAGGGGCCGGATCAAAAGTGTGATCATCGGAGCCAGCGGTAAGAACATTTACCCGGAAGAAATCGAATCCCATTTTAATAACCTCTATCTTGTAGCAGAATCGCTTGTCGTTCAGCGTAATGACAAACTGGTTGCCCTGATCTTTCCTGATCATGAAGAAATGGAGAAAACCGGGATGAAGGAAGAAGGCCTGGCTGAATTATTCGATCATCATCTCAAATCTGTGAACCATCATCTTCCGGGATTCATGCAGGTTTCCAAATACGAGATCCATCCGAAGGAATTCCAGAAAACACCGAAACGGAGTATTAAGCGGTTTCTTTATTCGTAGTCCTAAGTCTTTGGTCATTAGTCTTAAGTCTATTCTAAAATCAAATCTTGACTAAAGACCAAGGACTTAAGACTAAAGACTCTTCTTTCTCCTGTAGGCTAAAAAAGCAAACCCGAAGGGTGCCAGAACCGCGGTTGGCAACGTGGATTCCACCGGCATCGGAGTTCCTTTCATACTATGCACGGCAAATACCAATAAGACCGTTATCACTGTTACAATAAAAGATGATAGTATGATTGAAAGGTAAAGGCCGTTAATTCTTGCAGCAAGCATGTAAAGCAATTTGATCATCATCCCCCCGAAGAGAAAAGTGTAAGCCGCCTGTTTCAACGCGGCCGTGGTTGCCGGCCAGAGCCCGAATTTGAGATTGATAATGCCCACGATCACGCCCATGATCACCGCTCCCGCGATGGCAGAAGGAAAATCGATGAATTTTCCCAGCTGTTTGATGAACTTACGTAAGATGATCCCTATCTCCATTTCATTTCACATTGAGTCTTAAGCTTTGATCATATAACAGAAAACTCATTAATCATAAAATCAATTCAAGACTCAAGACTAAGGACTTAAGACTAAGGACCAAGGACTCAAGACTTAAATAAAACGAATCACCGCTTTCCCGCACTTCCTGCACTTTCCCTTGGCGTCCAGTCCTTTCTTATAGGTCGAGTACCCGATCCGGTCGATCAGGTGGGCGCCGCAATCCGGGCAGGTCGTGATCCTTCCCTCGTCGGCAGCCACATTGCCCAGGTAGACGTAATGCAGGTAATGGGTGGCGATTTCATAGAGCTGCAGCAGCCTGGGCAGCGGGGTAGCCTTGTTCTCCATTTCGAAGCTCGGGAAATAGCGCGACAGGTGCAGGGGCGTCTCCGGGCCGAGCTCCTCCCCGATCCATTTCACCATCGCCTCGAATTGCGCTTCCTCGTCATTCAGGCCGGTTACCACCAGGTGCGTTAACTCAAGGTGCTTGTTGTGCCTGCGGACCGACAGGATCGTATCTTTTACCGGCTGCAGCCTGGCGCCGGTCACCCGTTTGTAAAAGTCATCGGTAAAAGCTTTCAGGTCGATGTTGAACGCATCCATGAATTCGAGCAGTTCAGCCAGCGGACTGGCGTTAATATAGCCGTTCGACACCATCACGTTATGCAGCCCGGCTTCTTTCGATCTTTTTGCAATATCGAGCATAAACTCGAACCAGACGACCGGCTCATTATAAGTGTATGCAATGCCGCTGTTATCATGCCTTTCCTTCGCCATTCTGATGATATCCTCCGTGCTGACCGGCTTCAGGTAGGGATAATCTTCGGCGCAGGTTTGAGAGATCTCCCAGTTCTGGCAGAACTTGCAGCGCAGGTTGCACCCTACCGAACCCACCGAAAGGATCACGCTGCCGGGATAAAAATGATACAGCGGCTTTTTTTCGATCGGGTCGAACCTCAGGCAGCAGGCTTTGCCATATACTTCCGAAACCAGTTTCCCTGCAACATTTTTCCGCACCCTGCAGATACCTGCTTTACCTTCCGCCACGATGCACAAGTGCGGGCAAAGGGTGCATTTGACTTTATTATCCTGAAGCTGAACTGAGTATGAAGCAAGACGCATGGAAATGTTGAATTTTGAATTTTCAATTTTAAATTTAATTGTGAGATTTAAGTCCTGTCATCAGCTTTCTTTTTTAATATCCTCAATCCACTTTTCAATGGGTACCGGCTTGAAATCCAGCATTTTTTCCATCAAGCCCCGGATATTGTCATCGACGATCAGGTTTTGGCGGTGCTCATGCCTCAGGAAGCCTTCCTCAACTATATGGTCGAAGAAAGCCAGCAGCGGATCGAAATAGCCGGCGACATTGAGGATACCGATGGGTTTATCGGTAAGCCGGAGCTGGTTGTAGGTGATCACCTCGGCCAGTTCGTCGAGGGTGCCGAAACCGCCGGGCATGGCGATGAACGCGTCGGAAAGCTCCACCATGAGGTTCTTCCGCTCGCTCATGTTTTCCACGACGTACATTTTGGTAAGGTCCAGGTGGGCCACTTCTTTATCAATAAGAAGCTTCGGCATGATGCCGATCACTTCGCCTCCGCCCTTGAGTATCACATCCGCCAGGACCTGCATCAGCCCGACGTTGGCGCCGCCATAAATAAGTCGGATATTTCGTTCCAGCAAGAGCCTGCCCAATTCTGCCGCAGCCTTTTTGTATTCAGGCTTTCTGCCCATGCTTGAACCGCAAAAAACACAAATGGAGTTCATGAATGAAATTTTTCGCCAAATTAATAAAATTAAACGCAGTCAGGCCCGGGGGGGGTAAACGCAAGGTCGGGGGGGTAAACGCAGTCAGGTCGGGGGGGTAAACGCAGTCAGGTCGGGGGGGTAAACGCAGACAGGTCCGCCTGGCGGCGGACGCTGTCTGGTT
>CAYUQP010000021.1:0-67794 GCA_964447005.1 uncultured Bacteroidales bacterium | reverse complement strand
CCGACAACATCGGATCGGTGCCCCCGCTGCCAACGGATGTGGACTGCAACGGCGCCACGCTCAGCTTCAACTACATCGCCACCGGCGACTGCGGCTCGGATAACTGCACCGCTACCTTCACCGTGGCAGCCGACAGCCCCGTCGAGGTCACCTGCCCGACCGATCCCAACCTGGCTGCCTGCACCCCGATGGCCGATATCCAGACCGCTTACAACAATTGGGTCAACGGGTTTGACTTCTCCGGAGGGTGCAACACCACCGACAACATCGGATCGGTGCCCCCGCTGCCAACGGATGTGGACTGCAACGGCGCCACGCTCAGCTTCAACTACATCGCCACCGGCGACTGCGGATCGGATAACTGCAATGCGACCTTCACCGTAGCGGCACCGCCAGAATTAATGCTGAGCTGTCCTCCCGGGGCAACGGTTGTTTGCGATCCACCGGTAGCTTATCAGACGCTGGAAGAATTTATCCTTGCCGGAGGAGCGGTTTCTCCCGGAGCTTGTATCGATGAGGAATCCTTTGACGTTGAGGAGATCGTGACCGGCAATATGATCACCCGCACCTACAGCCTCATGGATGATTGCGGTAACACGGCAACCTGCAGCCAGGAATTCGTTATCGACGACATTGAACTTTCTGTCGGCGTATACCTTGAAGGTTCAGCAATCAATCCAAACGGTACCCAGACATATGTGCTGCCAATGCGTAATCGCCTGAATACCCTGAAAGTATTACCCGGACAATGCTATTTCAGCTTCTTTACCGGAAATGTATATTCACCACCGGGACAACCCTATAACATACCCCCGTGGAATTACAATGGCAATGAAGGTGATGGCTTTGATTCCGGTGGGAACCCGACACCCGGAACAGCAAATTACCCGCCGGATATCGTGGATTGGGTCCTGGTCTCACTGAGAGAATCGCCGACAAGTCCCCCCGTCTGCATGAAAGCCGCACTTCTCGACAATTCAGGAAATGTGGAATTCGTGGATGGAGGATTTACCTGCTGTGAATTAAGCCACGATGCTTCATATTATGTGGTCATCGAACACCGAAGCCACCTGATCGTCATGTCGAATGAGCCCGTACAGGTAATCAATGGTACAATATCGTATGACTTCCGCATCCAGCCTGGCTATTTCGATGACCAGGGATTTGGAGGTGTAAGCCAGAAAGAACTCTTACCGAATTATCCCGGTAAGTATGCCATGTATGCAGGAAATGGAAAAAAGGAACCTGGATTTAATGACAATGTGGGTATAAATCTTAACGACAGAACTTTCTGGGAAGGCGAAAACGGTAACTCAGGAAAATACCTGAATGGGGATTATAATATGACAGGTGACTGTAACTTCTATGATCGTATTACATTTGAAAACAATAACGGTCTATCCACAACAGTTCCTGCGAACTAAAAGATTGAAAAGTTAATAATCGGCGATCATTCCGCGTTAATCTGTGCTGATCTGTGGTGAATAACCGCAATTCGGCACAGATTAACTTTTTACTGCTGGTCTTGTGAAACGCTATTAAGAATGATTATTAGTAATTTTGCATCATAACCTATTATCGGATCAATTTTTATCCCCGGAATTTACAAATAACATGAAATCTGCGCTGCAATTCAACTTTATAATATTAATGATGCTTATTGCTATAAGCACCGGTGCGCAGGATAAATCCATCGGCCCGTCCCTCGTCATCACGGGAACTTACCACGGTGAAACCCCACCATTAAGTGAACTTCCCGTCATGACCCCGACAGAATGGCAGGCCATGGCTGAAAAAGCGGAGCAAAAGATCCTTAATCCAAAAATCAGAACACGCTCCTATCCTTATGCAGAAACAGCTCTGCCTGAGGGCCCTGACCCGGTCTGGCAGAAAGATCCGGGCGGCAACCGGGAAATCCTTAATTTCCCTTTTGTATTTGAAGGGCAGGTATCACCTTTCTATCCGCCCGATGCCAATGGAACAGTCGGGCCCGATCATTACATGCAAACCGTCAATATGGTCTATGCCATCTATAATAAAACCGGGGCCCTGCTGGCTGGTCCGACTGCACTGAACACGCTTTTTTCAGGGGTTCCCGGCTCAGAATGCAATAACGGTGACCCGATCGTGCTGTATGATGAACAGGCCGGCCGGTGGCTGGTAGCAGAGTTCTCACTTTGCGGCGCGAACGATTATATGCTCATCGCGGTTTCCACAACCGGCGACCCGACCGGCACCTGGCACAAGTACTCGTTTGATGTCGATGATGTGCCTGATTATGAAAAACTTGGGATCTGGCAGGATGGGTATTATATGGGCACCAACAATGCATCAGGAAAGGATATCTATGTTTTTGAAAGATCCATGATGCTCCTCGGGCTTTCCGCACAGGCAGTAGGATTCGACAATCCCTGGCGGCCAACCACCACCGATGGGTTTATGTGCGTCCCGCCGCTGGATAACGACGGGCCTTTTGCACCCGCAGGTGAACCCGGCTTGTTTATTACCATCAATGATGACGCTATCGGCGGAGGCACTGACCAGCTATGGATATACGAGCTGGATGTGGATTGGGCCAATCCGGAAAATTCAACGTTTGCACTGGCCCAGCAATTGGATGTTGCTGCTTTTGACAGCAATTTCGGATTAAACTGGGATAATATTAAACAACCCGGGACCTTCCGTGAACTGGATGCCATTCCCCAGGTGGTCATGAATCCTCCTCAATACAGGAACTTCGGAACGCATGAAACCATTGTCTGTTGTCATACTGTGGATGTGGATGATACTGACCATGCAGGTATCCGCTGGTACGAATTGCGAAGGATTGCAGGAAGCGAATGGACTCTGAGGCAACTGGGCACGTATGCGCCCGACGGCCACTCCCGGTGGATGGGCAGCATCATGCTGAACGGGCAACAGGAAATCGCACTGGGATATTCCATCTCCGGCTCGAACATTTATCCAGGTATCCGGATCAGTGGCCAGTCGGCAGGCGCTTATAATGATGCATCCGGTGTTCTGGATATCCCGGAGGGATTTGTCCATGCCGGTGAGTTTTCACAAACCGGTGCAAACCGCTGGGGAGATTATTCGGCCATGCAGGTTGATCCCATCAATGACGGCACCTTCTGGTTCACCAGTATGTATCTTGGTAATAATGACACGAAAAAAACGAAAATTGCAAGTTTTAACTTTAGCACAAGTGCTCTTAATGCCGATTTCTTTGCATCGAACACCAATCCTCCGGTCAATACCGCAGTCGGTCTTGTCGATATTTCAACCGGATCGCGGGAGTCCTGGCTGTGGGATATATCTCCGGAAACCTTCGTGTTCACCGGAGGGACCTCTGACTCTTCCCCCAATCCTCAGGTTAAATTTACGGCCGCCGGATCTTATTCAATAACATTGACGATATCTAACGATACAGAATCAGACACCATAATTAAAGCAGATTACATTTTAGCTGAAGATTGCGGCAGCCTCGCTTTTCCCTTTTATGAAGATTTTTCAGAAGAAACACTGCCCTCCTGCTGGATCAATTCAGACAAGCAGGGAAACGGGCAGGTCTGGCGGTTCGACAATCCAGGCAGCCGTGTAATCAATACCGCAACAGCATCCAATGGATTTGCAATACTTGACAGCGATTTTTACGGACCAGGGGAGGGTCAGGATGCTGACCTGATCTCGCCATCTTTTAATTTTCATGATTATACCTCCGTCATATTATCTTTTCAGCATTATTATAACCATTCCACCGGGACTTCCGCCACTTTTTCCTGCAGCATTGATGGCGGCAATACCTGGATAACAATCCAGTCGTGGACCGCTTCGACCTCAAATGCGGAGAGTTTCAGCCAGAATCTCAGTGCACAAATAGCAGGCCAGGAAAATGTGAAGTTCAAGTGGAATTACACCGGTTCATCAGGATTTTGGTGGGCTGTCGACGATATCGCCATCACCGTATCAGGGCCAAACATATGGACAGGAACCTCATCTTCTTTATGGAGCTCCGGTATGAACTGGAGTTACGGAATGGTCCCGACCAGTGCAGATCCGGTGCTGATTCCGGCGACAATCACAACCTGGCCGGTTTTTACCGGTGACCTGACCATCGGGTCTTCCTGCGGTGATTTGGCCATAGAATCAGGCGGAAATCTGACTGTTACAGGAAATGTCAACATTGACCCCGGACACAGTCTTACATTTTACGGTGACGGTGAACTTGAAGTCGGGGGCAACTGGATAAACAATGGTTCTTTTATACCCGGGCAGGGAAACGTTAATTTCAGCGGCACCAATCCATCGATCATCTCAAGCCCTTATATAGTAAACGATATAAGCCAATATGAGCGAACAACATTCCCCTGGAATATGACCCTTTTAACCGGTGCAACAACCGGCCCAACCGGTGATAACGGCTACATGGATGTGCCTCTGGGTTTCTTGTTCAATTATATCGGAGTGGCTTATGATCAGGTTCGCATTTCAACCAACGGATGGATTACGATGAATATGAGCGGAACAACCAATTCAGTCAACAGCAGTTTATTCACCATCCTTGTACCAAACACAACCATTGCACCCTGGTTCGACAATCTCTCTGATGACAATACCAGCGTGGTCTCATACAAGACAGAAGGGTCAGCGCCATCACGTGTATTCATTGTCCAGTGGCACCGGGTCCTGACATTCAATTCCCAGGCCACAGCGAGAATCAGTTTCCAGGTAAAATTGTTCGAAACCTCCAATATGATAGAATTCCACTACGGTAACCTGGAAAGTGGCAGTCACAGCCCTAACGAAGGAGCTTCCATCGGAATAGAGGACAATATCGGCGGAAGCGGTCATTTCATCGAAGCAACTACCGGTTCGATGATCACCGGTATTACTAACTTAAAAAGCGAATTTCAATGGCCTGGCGTGAATTACAGGTTTTTACCGTCCAATGCGGAAACATTTTATCTTTTATCGGTGAGCAAATCGGGCGCTGCCCTGGAATTCAACAATGATGCAGTTATACTTGGTAACATGACGTTAGCCCCCGGCGCTGCTTTAAATATTAAGAATGGTATCACCGTTAAAATTTTGGGAAACCACGGGAATTGACTTTTTCTTAAATTTGGTACCCCGAAATATCAATATGATTATGAAAAAGAATCAGATTGTACTCCTTATCATTTTATCCGTTTTCCTTTCTGCATCCGCCCAGGATATTACCATACCGCTGAAGGATTACATTGTTGACCGGCGGATTGACGTCAATGGTAAAGAAATTGTCGATATTATTGTTCCGGGTGTGCCTCCGGAACGAAAGCAACCCGTTGCGGTACCGACACGAAGCTCAGTCCTGCTGAACTATGTGCCGGCCTTTGACTGGTCGTTCGGTTGCTCAGCCACTTCAGCGGCTATGGCTGCAGGTTATTACGACAATAACGGGTATCCGGACATGTACGCCGGGCCGGCTAATTACGGGTTCATGCCCATGGACAACAGCATCTGGGGATATGCTCCGATCAACGGGGAAAACAGAGCTTTGTGCCCGCTCAGTGCCACGCGTAACGGCCTCGATGGAAGGACTTCCCGTGGTCATGTCGATGATTATTGGGTCATCACTGACGATGCAGGACCGGACCCTTTCATTGTTAATGGTTGGGAGGAACATGCACAAGGTGACTGCACCGGTGACTTTATGAGGACCAACCAGTCTGCTTTCGGCTGCTCCGACGGTGCAACCATTTTTACTTTCTATACGGACGGGTCCCCTTATAGCGGCTCTGACGGTGATGGCGCTTACGGTCTGAAACAATTTTACCAGTCGAGAGGGTATAATGTAACTTCCTATTATTCCCAGTACATTCATGGCTGGGCAGGAAATACTCTTGGGTTTACTTTTAACCAGTATAAAAATGAAATTAATAACGGAAGGCCGGTTCTGATCCAGATTGCAGGGCACACGATGCTTGGTTATGGTTATGATGATACGGGTAACACTGTTTATGTGCACGATACGTGGGACTACAGCAGCCATACCATGACCTGGGGAGGATCATACGCCGACATGGTACACTATGGGGTGTCGGTGGTTCAGCTATCTCCTTCAACAGCCGGCCTGGTCGCTAATTTTAACGCCGATCCCGCACGGCAGATGATCAATACAACCGTCAACCTTTCCGATATGACCTGGGGTGACCCAACCTCATGGGCCTGGAGCATCTCACCGGAAACCTATTCATTTGTGGGAGGTACATCGGCCTCCTCTCAGAATCCGCAAATACAATTCACCGCAGGTGGAATGTATACGATCTCTTTGACTGCAAACAAAACAGGATACCAGGATAGTGAAACGAAAACAGACTGTATCGAAGCTGTAGATTGCAATGATTTCGCATTTCCGGTTGGAGAGGATTTTTCTGATGCTGCTCTCCCCTTTTGCTGGCAGAATATTGACAACCAGGGCAGCGGGCAGGTCTGGCAGTTTGCAACAGGTATCCAGGGCTGGCCAATTTTAACTGAAACAGCTTCCAATGGCTTTGCTGTGCTCAACAGCGATGCGTATGGCGGAGGAGGCAGTCAGAACGCAGACCTGGTCACCCCGGCACTTGATTTGTCCTCCTATACCAATGTCACACTTTATTTTCAGCATGTATTCAAGGAATGGTCAGGCTCTTCAGGAACCTTATCTTACAGTATCAATGGCGGAAGTACCTGGAACGTGATCCAGACCTGGACAACAGACTCGGATAATCCGGCTATCTTTAACCAGGTGATCACGCAGGTTGCCGGGCAATCCGATGTAAAATTTAAATGGAACTATACAGGAAGCTGGGGATATTACTGGGTTATCGATGACGTCAGCATCACCGGGACCTTGTCAGGACACTGGTCCGGTATTACATCAACCAGTTGGAGCACTGCTTCAAACTGGAGTGATGGTGTGGTTCCCGGAAGCGTTACCAACGTCACCATTCCGGCATCTGCACCAAATTGGCCGGTCATCAGCGGCAACCTGGTGCTTGGAACAACTTGCAGGAATATAACTATGAATGGAGAATCTCAACTTACTGTAACCGGTAGTTTAACCATTCCTTCCGGACGATCTTTCATTATGGATGGCAACGGTTTGCTTAAGGTAAAAGGAAACTGGATCAATAACGGGACCTTTACCTGCGGGACCGGAACGGTTGAATTTTACGGCAACAGCAACGCAAGCCTGTCCGGGAGTTCATTGCATAACTTTTACAAGGTCATTATCAGTAAAATATCACCGAATTATTTTGATTTCAACGCTAATACCACCATTAACACAACGATTGATGTATTATCGGGCGCAAAGCATAAAGTTAAAAGTGGATATACGTTGACCGTATTGGGTCAGTAAGAATTATAACTCTCTTTCTCAATGTTTTACATACCTGTTGAAAACTTTTTCATCAACAAAACAGGTATTTTATGCTAATTTTAGGATTAATATAATTGAAGGACATTTTTAAACCTATGCAGGTGTTTTTTATGATACCATAAGGCAATATCTTCTATCCAATTTATTATTAATTCAAATTTTTTAATAATGAAATTCAAAGTGTTATACTTAACCGGTATGCTGTTAACTCTTATCCAGGCGGAAATGATATCCCAGGAAAAAGCCATAAGCCCCTCACTGATCATTACCGGACAATACCATGGCGTGACCCCTCCATTAAGGGATCTTCCAAAAGTCACGGATAAAGAATGGCAACTCATGGTCCATAAGGCTGAGAGAAAAATGCTTAATCCAAAAATCAGGTATCGCTCATACCCGTTCATGGAGTCTGCACAGCCCAAAGGTCCTGATCCGGTCTGGCAGCGGCAAATGCCCATTGACGGTGGTACCAGGGAAATGACCGTAAATTTCGAGGGTTCCGAAAGTCCCTATTTTCCGCCTGATGCCAATGGCACTGCCGGTCCTGACCATTACATGCAAACTATAAATACAGTCTATACGATTTTTGATAAATCCGGAAACCTGTTAGCTGGTCCGACAGACATGAATACTTTATTCAGCGGGGTAACAGGATCGCAATATAATGACGGTGACCCGATCGTCTTATATGACGAACAGGCGGACCGCTGGCTCGCAGCAGAATTTTCTATTTCAGGATCCAATGACTACATGCTCATCGCCGTATCGACCACCAATGACCCTACCGGAACATGGCATAAATACTCTTTTGATGTCGCAGATATGCCTGACTATGAGAAATTTGGCATCTGGCGGGATGGTTACTACATGGGAACAAATAATTCCTCCGGAAACGATATCTATGTTTTTGAAAGATCAAAGATGCTGCTCGGCCTGACAGCCCAGGCTGTCGGGTTTGATAACCCAAATCGACCCGGCACCATCGATGGATTCATGTGCGTCCCTCCCCTGGACAATGACGGCGCTTTCGCTCCGGAAGGTGAACCCGGTCTTTTCATTACTATAAACGACGATGCCATCGGAGGAGGCAGTGATCAGCTCTGGATCTATGAACTGGCCGTCAACTGGACCACTCCTGCCAGCTCTACTTTTGCCCGGGTCCAGCAATTGAACGTAGCCGCCTTCGACAGCAATTTCGGAAGCAACTGGGACAATATCAAACAACCCGGGACGACCAGGGAGCTTGACGCCATACCCCAGGTAGTCATGAACCCGCCCCAGTACCGAAATTTCGGAACCTACGAAACTATTGTATGTTGCCATACTGTGGATGTCGACAATACCGATCATGCCGGGATCCGTTGGTACGAGCTCCGGAGAGTGAGCAGCGGCAACTGGACTGTCAGGCAGCAGGGAACATATGCCCCGGATGCCCATTCGCGATGGATGGGAAGCATTATGCTGAATGGTCAGAATGAGATCGCCCTCGGGTATTCCATTTCCAGCACAACCGTCTATCCCGGGATCAGGTACTGCGGACAGTCTGCTGCTTATTACGCTGCAGCCAACGGGACAATGGACGTTGCCGAAGAGATCATACACACCGGGGCTTACTCACAAACTCCTTATAATCGGTGGGGCGATTATTCAGGCATGCAGGTCGATCCATCCGACGATCATACATTCTGGTTTACCTCTCAATATATCAGCAACACCGGGGCAAGGAAAACGAAAATCGCGGCGTTTACATTATCAGCCCCCCCTTTAACTGCAGCTTTCACCGGCAATCCTACTAATGTCTGCACCGGCGGACAAGTAAGCTACACCGACCAGTCACTGGGGGGTCCGACAAGCTGGAACTGGTCATTCCCGGGCGGAACACCGTCTGCATCCAATATTCAGAATCCTTCCATAAGTTACAATACCCAGGGAACTTATAGTGTGACACTCATAGTTGGGGATGGAAGCAATAATGATACATTGACCAAAACAGCCTATATTTCGGTAACCAATATCACTGCTGATTTCACGGTAACCTCAACTCAATTAATTACAGGTACTGCAGTATCATTCACCGATAATTCCTGGTGCAACCCAACTTCCTGGAGCTGGTCGTTCCCGGGTGGAACCCCTTCTTCTTCAACAAGCCAGAATCCGGTGATCACTTACAATACTGCGGGAGTTTATTCCGTGACCCTGACCGCCACCAATGCCAACGGAAATGATACTGAAATTAAAACTGACCTGATTACCGTGATTGATTGCGGCGATCTTTCTTTGCCTTTTTCTGAAGATTTCTCAGACGGTTCACTTCCTAATTGCTGGACAATCGTTGATAACCAGGGAAATGGCCAGGTCTGGCAATTTAATAATCCAGCCAACAGAACCATCAACACTGCGACTGCATCCAACGGTTTTGCTATTCTTGACAGCGACAACTACGGAGTGGGTAACTCCCAGAACGCCGACCTGATAACACCCAGCCTGGATCTGTCATCATACACCTCGGTGAATCTTACTTTTCAACATTACTATTATCATTACACCGGCTCCTCGGCTAATTTATCATACAGCATCAATGGCGGCAGCACCTGGACCACAATCCAGACCTGGACTGCTTCCACTGCCAATGCGGCTACATTCAGCCAGGATCTCACCTCACAGGTCGCCGGCCAATCAAATGTCAGATTCAGGTGGAAATATACCGGCAGTTACGGATGGTACTGGGCTGTCGATGATATAAGCATCACCGGCACTGGCCCGAACCACTGGACCGGCGCTACGTCGGATGCCTGGAATGTAGCTTCCAACTGGAGCAACAGCGTAGTCCCCACAGGTACGGAACCGGCCCTTATCGCGGCCGGAGCTGATAACTGGCCGGAATATACCGGCAACCTTACCATCGGTTCGGATTGTGGTAACCTGACTTTAGCATCCGGCACCCAGATGACCGTAACCGGCAATCTCACCATCAATGCAGGGAGCAGCCTTACTTTCAATGGCAGCGGGACACTTAATATCGGTGGAAACTGGACAAGATTGGGCACCTTTAATCCCGGCCAGGGAACAGTCGCCTTTACCGGGTCGGATGCCTCAGTGGTAACAGTGCCTGCAAACATTTCAGATATCACTCAAATGACCCTGGGCACTTTCAACCAGGGAATGACGCTGTTATCCGGCGCCACGACCGGTCCAACCGGTGATAACGGCAATGTTGTAAGACCGTTGGGATTTACTTTCAACTATCTTGGAGTTGATTATACTCAGGCGCGTATATCCGTAAATGGCTGGATATCATTGAATCAAAGCGGCACAACGACAGGAAATAACGACAATCTTTTTAATACAACAGCTCCCAATACCACTCTGGCTCCATGGTTTGATAACCTGGAAGATGATGCAACCAGCGTAGTAGCCTACAAAACTGAAGGCACAGCACCATACAGGATTTTTACTGTTGAATGGTACCGATTGCTTACTTACAATACTAACGGGGTCACTGCAAGAATCAGTTTTCAGGCCAAGCTTCATGAAACCTCAAATATCATAGAATTTCACTATGGCACTGCAGAGACCGGAACTCACGGTAATGAAGGAGCTTCAATTGGTATTGAAGATGCTACGGGCGGTAGCGGACATTTCATCGAAGCAACCACAGGCTCAACAACCACCGGTGTTACAAACCTGGTCAGCACGAATAACTGGCCAACGGTGAACTACCGTTTTGCCCCTCCTGTATCTTCCGAGACATTCGGGAACATAATCGTAAATAAAAGCGGATCTTACGTGGATTTCAATGTCAACACAACGGTCAACGGCTCCTTCACCGTAATGCCCGGCGCATCGTATAATGTGAAGAACGGCACAACGGTGACGGTAGTGGGAACGGAAGGTAACTAGTTGGACAATTGGACAATTGGACAGTTGGACAAAAATGACTGTCCAACTGTCCAACTGTCCAACTGATCAGTGTTTCTTTGCTTCTTTAACAGCTTCGACAAGCTTCGGCAGCACCTGGTGCACATCGGCGACCATGCCGTATTCGGCGGCTTCGAAAATGGGGGCGTCTTTATCGGTGTTGATGGCAATAATATGTTTCGCCGCGCTTACGCCTCCAAGGTGCTGGATAGCGCCTGAGATTCCGAGCGCAAAATAAACGTTCGGCCCGATGATCTTACCCGTCTGGCCGACGTGCTCATGGTGCGAGCGCCAGCCTTCGTCGGAAACGGGACGCGAACAGGCCGTGGCAGCTCCCAGCAAGCCTGCCAGTTCTTCCAGCGGTGCCCAGCGGTCAGGGCCTTTCATTCCTCTTCCACCTGAGACAACGACTTCAGCATCGGTGAGCAGAATCGTATCCGTTACTTTCTTCACATCGATCACTTTAGTCGTAAAGTGATCATCCGAAAGCTGCGGGGTAAAGGACTCGATCGTTGCCGGTTCATCACCCGCTATAGTTTCCACGGAATTCGGGAACAGGGTGAGCACTTTCACCGGGGATTTTATCGTGATGTGCCCGATGGCTTTTCCGGTGAAAACGCCTTTTTTCACAACGAACGGGTCGATGGAATCAGGCAGGGCATTCACACCTGAGGCCACGCCGGCTTTCATTCTCACAGCCACCCGCGGCGCCAGGGCCTTGCCGGTGAAGTTATGTGAAAACACCACGACATTGGCGCTTTCCTTTTCGGCCACCTGCGCGATGATCGCGGCAAATGCCTTGTTCACCAGCCCGTTGATCCGGCTGTCTTCGACTTTGATGATCTTCGACGCTCCGTAATGTTTCAGCTTGTTCAGCTCGTCTTCGGAAACATTGCCGATCGACACAGCGACCGCATTCGTCCCCATCTTTTTTGCAAGCTGATGAGCGTATGAGATCAGTTCAAAGCTGATCTTCTTGAATTTTCCGTCCCAGTTCTCCGTAAAAGCCAAAACTGCCATAAATTCTAAATTTTAAATTTTAAATTTTAAATTCGATTCAAGATTCTAGATTCCAGATTCTAGATTACTTTCAGCTCGTTCTTCAGCACCTCCACCAATCCGCTAACATTCTCGGCATCGATCATCTTGCATTTGGCGTGTGCCGGTGGAAGCTCATAGCTGGTGAACTCGGTCATTTCTTCTGAAACGAAGATCGGGATGACTGAAAGCGGTTTGGTGCGGGCCATCATGATGCCGCGCATCGAAGGGATGCGGGGCTCTTTGGTAATCCCTTTCTGCACAACCCCGACAAAGGGCAGTGAGGTTTCCACCACTTCCTGACCACCATCGATCTCACGGTTTACCTTCACGCTGCCATTCTCCAGCATCAGTGCCGAAACCGATGAAACCGAAGCCCAGTCGAGGAACTCGGCAAGCATCCCTCCAACCATGGATCCATTGTAGTCGCTGGATTCGATGCCACAAAGAATGATCTCGTAAGAATTGGTCTTAACAAAGGCTGCGATCTGCGAAGCCACCTGGTAGGCGTCTTTCGCGTCCGCATCGATCCGGAATGCATCGTCGGCGCCGATAGCAAGGGCCTTGCGAAGCGTAGGCTCCGTGTCAGCTTTGCCAACGGTTATGACAGATACTTTTTCGATCGTGGTCCCCGAAGTCTCTTTTATTTCCAGGGCACGGGTCAAAGCCAGCTCATCCCAGGGATTGATGATCCATTGCACACCGGAAGCGTCGAATTGCGTCATATCACCGGTGAATTTTATTTTCGTCGTGGTGTCAGGGACGTTGGAGAGGCAGATAAGGATCTTCATCTGTAAAATTGCTAAACTGTTAAATTGTTACACTGTTAAATTGTTGAACGCAAAAATAGGATTTTTTCTTTTACTTCCTCAACACACGGCTGATAACGATCTTCTGGATCTCACTCGTCCCTTCGTAGATCTGTGTCACCTTGGCTTCGCGCATGAGGCGCTCGACGTGGTATTCCTTGACGTAGCCGTACCCGCCGTGGATCTGGACCGCTTCGGTGGTGATCCACATAGCGGCTTCAGCAGCATAGAGTTTGGCCATGGAGCCTGCAAGACCATATGGCTGGTGGTTATCTTTCAGCCAGCCGGCCTTGTAAACAAAGTTTCTTGAGGCTTCCAGTTTTACAGCCATATCGGCCAGTTTGAAGGCAATGGCCTGGTGGTCGATGAGGTATTTTCCGAAAGCTTTGCGCTCCTGGGCATATTTCAGGGCGCGTTCAAATGCGCCGGCAGCAATACCCACTGCCTGTGCCGAGATGCTGATGCGGCCGGCCTCGAGGAGTTTCATGGCAAACTTGAACCCGAACCCGTCTTCCCCGATCCGGTTGGCTTTTGGCACTTTAACGTCGGTGAACATCACCGAATGGGTGTCAGAGCTGCGAAGACCCATCTTATCTTCATGCGGTGAAAGGGAGATTCCCGGCCATTCTTTTTCAACGATAAAAGCATTGATACCCCTGGAGCCGAGTTCCGGGTAGGTCTGAGCAATCAGGATATAAACCGATCCGCAGTTGGCACTCGATATCCAGTTTTTGGTACCGTTGACGAGGTAATAGTCGCCCTGGTCAATAGCCGTTGTCCTTTGAGAAGTGGCATCCGATCCCGCTTCCGGTTCCGACAGCAGGAAGGCGCCGATCTTACGCCCCGAGGCAAGGTCGGGCAGGTACTTCTCCTTCTGCTCTTCCGTGCCGTATTTCTGGATCCCATAACAGGGCAGCGAGTTGTGCACTGAAAGGATCACCCCCATGGAAGCATCGATCTTGGAAATTTCTTCTATGGCCAGCAGGTACGAAATTGTATCCATCCCGCTGCCGCCGTATTTCGGGTCGACCATCAGGCCGAAAAAGCCCAGCTCGCCCAGGTTTTTGATGTGGCGCCAGGGTATTTCGGCTTTTTCATCGCGTTCCAGCACATCCAGGATCAGTTCACGTTCGGCATAATCCCGCGCCGCCTGGCGGATCATCAGTTGTTCTTCGGTAAAGTTAAAATCCATACTTTATAAATTCCAAGTTCCAAATTCCAAATTCCAAACAAATTTCAAATAATAAATTCCAAATTCCAAACAAATTCAACCAGAATCCAAATATAGGAAAAAGTAGACAGAAGACAGAAGACAGAAGTCAGAATAAGGAAACGGATGTCAGAAGATGTTTTATGCATTTAGAATGCATGATTTCATCATAAATTGTTTATTTAAAGAAATAATTATTCCATATGACCTATCCTGCAAACGCTTACAAAATACCGTTATAAATTCGTGCAAATTCGTAGCATTCGTGTTTATTCGTGTTCCATTACAGAACGGGAATTAATAGATCATTTGGTCATTTTATTTACCTTTGATTCTGGCCCTGAAATCTTCAAGTGAAATGCTTGTCGGAGGGTATTTGATGAAATTAACCAGAGTTGTTCACGTATTAAAGGTGAAATAAAACCAAAAGATGCTTGAAAAAATAATAGACTTCAGTATCCGGAACAAACTGATCATCATTCTCTTTACGATGACCATCGCGGGATTTGGACTGTACGCGGTATTTAAAATATCGGTAGGGGCCGTACCGGATATCACGAATAACCAGGTCCAGGTGATCACTACGTCGGGAAATTTGTCGACCCAGGAGATCGAACAGTATATTACGGCCCCGGTGGAGATGGAAATGGCGAACCTGCCGGGTGTTAAAGAAATACGCTCCGTATCGAAATTCGGGATATCAATGGTCACCATCGTTTTTGATGAAAACCTGGGTACCTACCTGCCGCGCCAGCTTATTGCGGAAAAGATCAAAAGCACGGTAGATAAAATCCCCGAAGGGTTCGGCCAACCGGAAATGGGACCGATTACGACCGGCCTGGGGGAAATTTACCAGTACACCCTCGACGTCAAAGAAGGCTACGAAAGCAGGTATACCGCCACCGACCTGCGCACCATCCAGGATTGGATCATCAAACGGAGGCTTTCCGGCATCAATGGCGTGGTGGAGATCAATAGCTGGGGCGGATACCTGAAACAATACGAGGTATCCATCAATCCTTCCGGCCTGGCGGCCATGAATGTAACGCTCATGGAAGTTTTCGATGCGCTGGAATCAAATAACAGCATTTCCGGGGGATCTTATATCGAAAAAACCAATCAGAGTTACTTTATACGTGGCGACGGACAGGTCAGGTCCATTGAAGATATTGAGAAAATCGTCGTGAAAAATGTGAACGGCACACCGGTCCTGATCAGGGATCTGGCAAAAGTGACTTTTGGCCATGCCAACCGGTACGGGGCCATTACCGCCAACGGGAGAGGGGAAACCATCCTCGGGCAGGTCATGATGCTTAAAAATGCCAACTCGAAGGATGTTATTCAAGAGGTTAAGAACAGAGTTGCCGAGATCCAGCAAAATCTCCCGGAAGGCGTTTTTATCAACCCGATCGTCGACCGGAGCGAACTGGTCGCCAAAACGACGACCACAGTGGTGGAGAACCTGGTCCTGGGTGCACTGATTGTCATGCTTACCGTCGTTCTTTTGCTCGGAAATATTCGTTCAGCACTCGTCATCACCTCCATCATCCCGCTGGCGTTGCTCTTCACCATCTCCATGATGTACATTTTTGGCATCGACGCCAACCTGATGAGCCTTGGCGCGCTCGACTTCGGGATCATCATCGACGGCGCAGTGATCATCGTGGAATTTATCGCCCTTAAGATGACGGTCAGGAGGAATGACTTCGCGAATGTGAACAATCAGGAGCGTTTTGCCCTGATGGATGCCATCTCGCTCGACGGAGCGTCAAAGATGATGAAGTCGGCAATATTCGGACAGATCATCATCCTGATCGTATTTATCCCGATATTGTCCCTGTCGGGAGTGGAAGGAAAAATGTTCAGACCGATGGCCCTTTCATTCTCCTTCGCCATTATCGGCGCCATGATCATGGGCCTGACATGGCTGCCGGTGGCGTCGGCATTGCTCCTCAAGCCATCGAAATCGGATAAAAAGAATATCGCCGACCGGATCATGGATTTTGCTTACAGATCTTATGCTCCCGTATTGGGATGGGCTTGCAACCGCAAGCGGATCGTGCTGGGCGCTGCTCTCCTGTCATTGGTTCTGACAGTCGTACTTTTTTCAAGAATGGGGGGCGAATTTGTTCCTACCCTCGATGAAGGGGATTTTGTCATCCAACCCGTCCTGAAAACCGGCACATCGTTATCCAAAACTATTGAAACGACAACGAGGATGGAGCAGATACTCATACAAAATTTCCCCGAAGTGGATAAAATCGTAAGCCGGATCGGGGCAGCAGAAGTGCCTACCGACCCGATGTCGATGGAAGAGATCGACATGATCATCCGGCTCAAACCGCGCATAACCTGGACCAGCGCCAAAAGCAAGGAAGAACTTGCAGATAAATTCAAAGAAGCCCTTTCAGTAATCCCGGGGATTGAATATGAATTTACCCAGCCTATCGAAATGCGCTTCAACGAACTGATCACCGGTGTCCGGTCCGATATTGCCATCAAGATCTTTGGCGATGACCTGGATTATATCAATAAAAAAGCGATCGAGATCAAAGGGCTGATAGAAGGGGTGCCGGGCGCAGGCGATGTTATCCTGGAAAAAACAGCCGGCCTGCCCCAGATAAAAGTCGACTATAACCGGAGCAGGATTGCTTACTACGGTGTCGACATAAAAACCTTGAACAGCTATCTTTCCGCGGCATTCGGCGGAGAAGCGACAGGGATGGTGTTTGAAGGCGAGAGACGGTTTGACCTGGTCGTTCGTTTTGATCAGCAAAACCGCTCGGATATCGAGAATGTCAGGCAGCTTATGGTTCCCATCCCGGGCGGTTATCAGATTCCCCTGGCTGAACTGGCAGATATTCAATATGCCGAGGGTCCTGCAAAAATATCAAGGGAAAACACCCATCGCCGGGTTGTGGTCAGCGTGAATGTGAGGAACCGGGACCTCCAGTCAGTGGTCAAAGATATCCGGGATATTATCGACAAAAATGTCACGCTGAAGCCGGGAACGTATCTTGCCTATGGCGGGCAGTTTGAAAATCTGAACAACGCGATAAATCGGCTCTTGATCGCAGTCCCGGTGGCCATGCTGCTGATCTTCATTTTCCTGCATTTTGCGTTTAAATCGTTTAAAGATGCGCTCATGATTTACACAGCCATTCCGCTATCAGCAGTTGGCGGGGTTTTCCTGCTTTGGATCAGGGGAATGCCCTTCAGCGTATCGGCCAGCGTGGGTTTTATCGCGCTGTTTGGCATTGCCGTGCTGAATGGCATTGTGTTGATCGAACACCTGAGAGAACTGCGGGAACAGGGAGGCCTGACCATGCGCGAACTGATCTTTAAAGGCACAAAAGACAGGCTCCGCCCGGTGCTGCTTACGGCAGGCGCAGCAGCGATGGGCTTCCTGCCCATGGCTATTTCAACAGGTGCCGGGGCAGAAGTGCAGCGCCCACTGGCCACCGTGGTCATCGGCGGACTGGTCACATCAACTTTGCTTACTATGATCGCATTACCACTCATGTTTGTGCTTTTTAATAACATAAAAGTGACAAAACTGTTCCCGCTCAGATTTACCCGGACCAAAGAATGCCTCACGATCCTTTTATTAACATTGCCAGCACTGGGTTTGTTCGCCCAGGATAAAGAATTAAGCCTTGATGAAGCGGTAAAATATGCCCTGGAACACAACAGGGAGTTAAAGGCTTACCAGCTTAAGGCCGAGGAGCAAAAAGCCCTGATCCCTTCCGCTGTTGAACTGGATAAAACGGTTTTTACCTATGGGATGGACCAGAATAACATTGCCGAGAACGACTATCCCCTCCAGGTCTGGGGAGTGCAGCAGAGTTTCAGCTTCCCCACCCTTTACAGCGCAGAGGTGAAAGCGAAGAAAATCGGCCACGCCGTTGCGGAAGCCGAACTCAATGTGCAGCGCGAAAAAATTGCCAGGGAAGTATCGATGAGTTATATTGAACTCCAGGTGCTGAATGAAAAGTCCAGGATATTTTCCGGCATCGACAGCCTCTACACCAGTATGCTAAAAGGTGCGACCCTGCGAAACAGCCAGGGGGACATCAGCAACCTCGATTTGCTGAATATCACTGCAAAACAGCAGCAAATCCGCCTTCAGATGAACGAAATCAGGTATAGTGCCGGCAATGCCCTTGCCATGCTGAAAACCCTCATGGGATACGACAGCTCGTTTACGTTGACGCCTGAAATTACGGCACCGGCCCGAAACGACAGGGCCATTGACTCAATCCCTTTTGTCGATCAATTGAGAAGCCTGGAAGCACTCAGTGATGCCAGTATCCGGATCGAAAAACAAAAGCTGATCCCCGATTTCTCCGTAAACTACTTCATCGGAACGAATTTCTATGAAAATTCAAAATTCTACCAGGGCTTTGAAACAGGCATTACCGTTCCGTTGTTCTTCGGCTCACAAAAGTCAAGGATCAAAGCCTCAAAAATAGCGCTGGATGCGACAAAGCAGTTTTCCGTTTATGAAATTGAATTTTTGAAAAATAAACAAAAGGAACTGTTGAATTCTTACAATAAATACAAAGAGCTGATTGATTATTACAATGAAAACGGCAATAAACTCTACGAAGAGATAATCCGAACCTCGAAGCTTAGCTTTGACAAAGGCGAGATCGATTACTTCAGGTTTGCCGCCAGTACCGAGACCGCGCTTCAAATCAGGCTGGATTATCTCGATAACCTGCTGAATTACACAAGAGTAACACTTGAACTTAATTATCTTTCAAAATAAAATTCCATGAATACTGTAAAACAGATTTTATATTACGCTATTGCAATAACTATCCTGGTTTCGTGCGGGAGCAACCCTGAACCGGTGGAAGAACCTTCCGGACAAATAAAGATCACAAGTCAGCAATTCACCTCGGAAGGAATGCAACTGGGTGAACTGGAGACCATGGCCTTTGAAAGCACGCTTAAATGCACCGGGACAATCGTTCCGCAGCCCGATGGGATGGCAAAAGTGAACGCGCTCATCCCAGGAGTCGTCAAAGCAATTTACTGTGCCAACGGAAAGTACGTGGAGAAGAATCAGCCGCTGATCGAAATAGCCGGCAATGAAGTGATTGACATTCAGAAGGATTACGCGGAAGCATCGGCAAACTATAAAAGAATAAGGAGTGAATATGAAAGGACCAAATTGCTTTATGAGGAAAAAGTCACATCAGAAAAAGAATTTGTTATTGCTGAAAGCGGGTATTATGTGGCAAAAGCAGAATACAACAGCTTAAAATCAAAGTTAGAAGCCATCGGATTATCCATCGCACAAATTGAGCATGGCGACTTTTATTCTTCCTATTCATTAAGTGCACCGATCAAAGGCTATATTTCCTCTTTGACAGCAAACATCGGCAGTTATGTTGATCCGCAGGCCATGCTGTGCGAAATTGCCGACCCGGACAAGTTCCAGCTCAGGCTGTCCGTATTCGCGGATAATATTTCCGGTGTGAGTAAAGGCCAGACTGTACGTTTCAAGTCCGTGAACACAGGAGGGGAATATTTTGCAACCATCAGCTCCATAGGAATTTCCGTAGATAGCGACTCAAAATCCGTTGACTGTTACGCTACGATAACGGATGAAAGCTACACCGATCCGATTGCCAACATTTTCGTTGAGTCGGAGATCATCACCCGGCTCGACACGGTTTACGCCCTGCCATCGGACGCCATCATCAAAACGGAAACAGGCCACGCCGTTCTCGTTCTTCAGAAGCAGGAAGGAGAGGAATATTTCTTTGAAAAAGTCATCCTCAGCACCGGGCGGATGAACAACGGATACACTGAAATACTGGGAAAGCCGGTCGAAGGAAGGATCCTGGTGAGTGGGGTTTACAATGTGGTAGCAGAGTGAAAATTCCAAATTCCAGGCACCAAATTCCAAACAAATCCTAAAATGCAAATCCAAAGCATCAAACAAAATCTAAATCACAAATCCTAAAGTATAAACCTCCGCGCTTCCCCGCCCTAAATCCGTAGGATTTACATATCGGTAGAAAATCCGGCGAAGCAGCAACGATTTCCCCCTCCCGCCGAGATCGATGTTTGTTGGGAACCGATTGCACGGGAGGGGATTAAGGGGTGGGGAGGATGAAAACAAATTCCAAATTCCAAGCACCATCCGCCTAGGCGGACCAAACAAATCCCAAAATCTAAATTCAAAAAAAAATAAAATCGACCATCGAAAATCGACCATCGAAAATCGACATCAAATCCTCAAATCTCCCATTCCTCCAATCACCAAATTGAAGTCACGAACGATCTCGGCAACAATCTCAGCCGCCGGCCTGACTTCATGTATCAATCCGCTCACCTGCCCGATCTCCAGCTCGCCTTCGTCGACATTGCCTTCGAACATTCCCATTTTTGCCCGTCCGTGACCGAGGAGATCCATCAGTTCTTCCCGGCTTGCTCCCCGGTTTTCCAGCTCTTTCACCTGGTCGTGGAATTTGGTTTTGATCAGCCTCACGGGGATGACTTTCTTCAGGATCAGCGCCGTGTCGCCGTCTTTTGCTTCCAGCACTTTCTGCTTGAATACCGGGTGGGCCGACGATTCCAGCGACGCCACGAACCGGCTGCCGATCTGCACGCCTTCAGCGCCCAGGGCGAAGGCGGCGGCCATCGCGGCACCTGTGCCGATGCCGCCGGCCGCGATCAGTGGAAGCGTTGTTACTTCCCTCACCATCGGGATCAGCGTCATCGTGGTGGTCTCCTCGATGCCATTATGGCCGCCCGCCTCGAAACCTTCCGCCACGATCGCATCCACGCCGGCTTCTTCGCACTTGCGGGCGAACTTCGTGTTGGCAATTACATGAGCCACCGTCAAACCATGATCCTTGAAAAATTTCGTGTATTTCGCCGGGTTCCCCGCCGAGGTGAACACGATCTGCACCCCTTCGTCGAGAATAACCTGGATATGATCCTCCACCTGCTTGTAGATCAGCGGCAGGTTCACCCCGAAGGGCTTGTCGGTGGCAGCTTTGCATTTGCGGATGTGCTGGCGCAAGATATCGGGGTACATCGAGCCGGAGCCGATCAGGCCCAAACCTCCTGCATTGCTCACCGCCGAGGCGAGTTCCCAGCCGGAACACCAGATCATTCCGGCCTGGATGATCGGGTAGCGGATACCAAAAAGTGAAGAAACACGGTTCATTAATTTTGAATGTTAAATTTTAAATTTTAAATTCGGGAGTATTATTGGTGTTAAGTGTTTGGTGTTGAGTATTAAGATCGGGATATTATTTTAACTCCTTCGGTTTTGTACCCGGGAGTCTTTTTGCGTTTTTCCTGCTTACAATTTTCTTTCCGGTTTTTGCTTCGATCTCTTTCCTGGTATTTCCTGCAATTGTCCCTCCTTCTTTTGCGATCTCACGGCTATCTTCAAAATTTTCCGGTTTCTTTGATTTAGAAATTTCAGTTGTTGAAGCTTCGGCTAACATGTTGAGAACCAATTCCAGGTTGGTCATGTGATCCCTGAGGTTTTCCTTTTTAAGATCTTTGAACTTTTTATACTCCCTGGTCGTAAAACCGCTCCAGGCTTTAGTGATTTCATCCGTGAGAATGGCAAACTCCGGTCCTTTCTTAATTCCTCTGTCTTCCCATTCATCAGTGAGATCTTTGCGAACCTCAATGCTTTTCAATCGCTGATTGATCCATTCTTTGGAATAACCTTTCCGTAGATAGGTCTCCATTAAACGATCAATGCCTTTTTCTGGATCTTCGATTTCATCTAATCGCTCATTACCGACTTTGGCCAACCATAATTTAAAAGGCTCAGCCTTAGGCGACGGTATTGACTGAATTAAACGAAATAATTGCTCTGTGTCTGCAACATCGGTGAGTCTCATTTTACCGTCAACAGCTTGCATCTTCAAAGCGTTACAATTTGTTACGGTTTCATTACCTTCATCAAGTAGCCGCTTTTTTAGGACTCTCCAATATACTTGAGGATTGTCACTTTCGGTAAGTATTGCAACCACATCCACAATTGAGAAATACCACTTTTCCTGGTCTTCATCCCACAATGACCTGATCTTCCGGTCATTGAATAACCTGATTGCGTTTTCTTTAGTCATGATAAAATGATTTAATCAGTTAATAATTAAATGGTTAGAAAATAATTGGTCGAGACCTGGGAATCCGTCTTTAGATTATCAGTGTTATAAAATTAATCATTTCGGCTCATTTGATGAAAGTTTACCTTAAATCAAAAATTAATAGAAGATGTGTTGAGACCTAAGTTCAGGAATTTTTGAACCTTTTCAGTTCCCCGATCAGCGCTTCACTACCCTGCCAGAGTTCACCCATGGCATGGATATATTCAGCGGCTTCAGTGGCGTCTCCGGGTTTAAAATACTCTTTGGGGTTTTTCGAAACCTGTTCTTTACCAGTCAGAATGTCAAAAATATGGGAGTTGGCCTTTATGGCCTTTTTCAGTGCATCGTAGAATTCTTTTCCCGGTCCTATGGTATCATACCAGAAAAACGCGTGGTTATAAAGCCAGTAAGCCGATGGATCATCTTTATATTTATTGAAAAGCTTCAGGTACTGCTTCGAATTTCTGCTCATCAGGTAAAGATCGGATAAGACAAACCGGATTCCCTGGTTATCCTCTGGGTTTAACTCGATCAGTCGCTCATAGATTTCTTTCGCTTCTTTAATTTTCCCTATAGCAGCCAGGCAATCGGCCATTCCCACCCGGGCTGTCATGTACGGCCTTGTTTCAACAATGCCCCAGAAAGAGCCTTTATTCTTATTAAAAAAGGCTTTGCCTAAATGATTCTCTGCAATCAGCGCAGCTTTTTCAAACAAATCAAGGGCTTTATCCGCATCAGGTTCATTTTGGGCAAGGTAATTCCATGCCCTGACATTTTCCGGGTCCACCTCGAGCGCCTTATTAGCTAATCTCACGCCTTTTTGCGGGTCGCTCTGGTAGGCCTGGTACATTATGTCATCGGCTTGTTCGGCATTGGATTTTTTGCCTTTCCTTTCAGGAATAACATCTTCTATCTTTTTGCCAATCACATTTTTCTCCATGAATTTATTAAGCTCTTCAATACTCTGAAAATCCTGTTCGGAAAGGAACCTCATCAGCCTTTCATTATCTAAATCCATCATATCCCGGTTCAACGGCACAACCGGGGCAAGCTCTCCCTGATTTTCCTCCCCGGAATCGGGTTCTTGATCTGATTCTGCTTCCGGACCGCTGATCAAATCCCCGTTTTCTCCAAAAACGTAATAGTTCCCTTTGCCAACATTCTGATCAAGTATTTTATAAACATTTGCGGGATATTCTTCTGATCCAAGATATACAGCAGGCATTCCATCCAAACCGAATTCAATATCGATGAATTCAAACTTGTCATTATCCTCTTCCAGAATATACTTTGTCAGGGCAAAGTCTTTGTGTGGCCTGAACCCGAGATCGTCAGCAAAAGCTTCTGCCCCGTAAACAATATTGTGAACTAATTCATAGTCAACCCTTTCCATTTCTTCTCCCCGGAGATTCATATTGGAAAATTGCCTGAGAATATCTTCCATCACTTCAGGCGGTTCATTAAAACGCCAGAAAGTATCTTTTACCCCGAGGCAATAGAGATCAATCTGGTATCCGGCGAAGGTAAGATTTCTGGTCACATGCTTTCGTGATACAAGAATCATAGCCATCCCGGATTCCTTCCAGTTTTTGGTGATGTAACAATCCCCAATAGGCAATGTCCGGGCGCGGGTGCGGAGGTATTTTTCAGGAGAGTCAGGCATGATTATAATGTTGAAGGTTGAAGGTTGAATGTTGAATTTTGAATGCGGGATTTTCTTAAATGTTAAGTTCGGGAAAGAAAATAATGTTTATTTTATCCACTTAGCCGGTTCAAAGTCAATCAAATGGCTCTTCCGGCAATTTATTCAGGTTTTTTATGAAACGTTGTTCATCAAAAGGATTCCTGAATTTCATGATATTGAAGATTTCAACAGCAACGCACTGACCGATCATGGCTTTACTGTCAAATTCATTGAAACCGAGTTTTATTAATCTTTTGTAAGTCTGATTGGTTTCAGGAGGATCATCCATCCTCATCTGGTTTTCAACAACCTGCATGATCTGGTTTCTAATTTCTGCATTTGGTTTCATAAAATAAATTCCCTCACTTAAAACATAACACTCAAAACTTAACACTTACAAGAACTTCCCGCATTTAAAATTTAAAATTCAACATTCAACATTTCTTTAACTACATTCCTCGCGCCTTCATAAATCTGCACGATACTGGCATCCAGCATATAGCACGGCGTGGTGAAGATCTTGTTCTTTTTATCCACTACCACCTCACCATGCGTAGTTTCGACATGCGCGCCGCCCATTTTTTTTATCGCGCTGATGGTGCCCGGGTCGTTGCCAATTGTCACCTCCACGCTGCCCAGGATCTTTGCTATGACCGCCGGGGCAATGCACAGCGCACCGATCGGTTTGCCAGCTTTATGCATGGCTTTCACTGCCGCTTCCACATCGGGATTAACCTTCGCGTCCGGGCCGTCGAAAGCAATGGTGGAGAGGTTTTTGGCAGCCCCGAAACCACCGGGGAAAATGAGCGCGTCGTAATGCGCAGCGTTGAAAAGGCTCAGCGGACTGATCTTCCCGCGGGCAATTCGCGCCGATTCGACCAGCACGTTGCGCTTCTCGGGCACGGGTTGGTGCGTCAGGTGGTTGATCACGTGATACTGGTTGACATCAGGGGCGAAAATATCATAGCTTGCACCCTGCTGTGCGATGGCCAGCAAGGTCAGCACGGCTTCATGGATCTCGGCGCCGTCGAACACGCCGCAACCGGATAATACTACGGCAAATTTTTTCATTTTTTTGACATTTTAAGGTATTTCAAAAATAGTAAAGTTTTTTAAACGCTGACGATGACATGTCAGCGTCCGACGAAGGAGGACCTGACAGCGTCAAAAAGAATCCAATCTTCTTACAACTATTTTCAGCAAAACTTCCATTTCATATCGTAATTTATTAACTTTATCATGCTATATGACCGCAACATAATATTAACCAGTTATCGAGTTAAGCTCTATGATGTCATTAAAATCAGCTATTTCGCTTATCTTGATATTTTCTGCATTATCCCTCAATGCGACAATAATTTATATTCCATCCGACTACCCGGCAATTCAATCCGGAATCGATGCTGCGGATGACGGTGATACAATTATTATTGATCCGGGTGAGTATTTCGAGCACCTGGTAATAAGTGAAAAAGATCTTATTATCGGATCGCGCTTTATTTTGACCAATGATACAAGTTTTATCACCCAAACCATTCTCAACGGAAATGGAACCGGAAGAGGGATCTGGATCAGCGATACAGATAATCCGGCAAGAATTTCAGGCCTGACCATCACCAATTGCAGGTCTACATCCGGGGCAGCAATCCTGGTCATGCAATCGTATATCATGATTGATAATGTCAGGATCATTGGAAACACAGCTCATTGTGAGTCAACGGAATTTAGTGCCGGAGGCGGAATCTCTGTTTACAGTTCTACGGTCATTCTCGCCAATTTTCTCCTTAAATCCAATAAAGCATTTTGCATCACTCCGCCTGTAAATCCCTATGGTGGCGGGTTGTATGCCAATAATTCAAATCTGGAGCTGCTCAACGGTCAGATCCTGAACAATGAAGCTTACCTGGGGGCCGGAATATTTGTAATTAATAGCACTTTACAGGCAGAATCTACCGAATTTAAGGAAAATTTTGCCCCTTATGTGGGCTGTGCGATCTGCTCATTCAATTCAGGTATTGCTCTTGATAGATGTAATTTCATGGAGAACAATGCTCCCGGAGCTGTCTTATATCATGAAAATGAATATCCTACAGTAATTACGAATTGCTTGTTTGCAAATAATATCGGAAGGTGCATTAATGTAACGGAAACACTTGGGATTGTCAACTGCACTTTTGTGAACAATTCTAATACCAGCATCCTCCTTGGTCCAAGCAGCAATCTTCATTTGATGAATTCTATCTTTTGGAATAATAGTGCTTATGAGATAGAATTTTATCTTTCTAACAACCTGGCTATTCTGGGTCACGTAGCCATTAAAAACGGCATTGCAGGAATTAAGGGTAATGTCAACCTGACTTATTTTGGCCCTGTTTTCGACTTTAACCCTGGTTTTATAAGCAATTCCGATTACCGGTTGTCTGATTCAAGCCAATGTATTGGCGCCGGTTTGGATACATTATTCAATTATCCGCACCTTGCGGCTCCTGACATTGATCTTGAAGGCAACGCAAGGCCTGATCCTGCAGGATCAATGCCTGACCTGGGGGCTTATGAGAATGAGCTGGCAAACCCGCTCACCGGCCTTGTGGAAAATCTCAGTCCTGTCACATTGGTAAAAATATATCCGAATCCTGCCAGGGATATCTTCACAATAGCAACGGAGCAGGGCAATAAGATTCAATCGGTCAGGATCATCGAACCTTCCGGGACGGAAGTTCTTTACTGCTCGTTCAGACCGGAACCTGTAGAATCCTGCACGGTTAATACTTCTGATCACAGGGGAAAAGGCTTTGTTATCGTTGAAATTAATCTTGAAACTGAAAAAGTATTTCTTAAAGCGATGATTTATTAAACATTATAAACTCAAAGATATAACCGCGATGAAACATCAACCAATTTTCGTCCTGATCCTTTCCTGCATCACATTCCTGTCGGTGAACAATACGGCAATAAACGCTGACAGGTCCTGCGGACGCTGTAAGGTTTAAAGGATAACGATGACCTGTCAGCGTCCGACGAAGGAGGACCTGACAGCGTCAAACAAACCGGGACCTGACAGCGTCAAATGAAAACCCCAATCTCATTCCCCCACATTTACCAAATATCCACTCGTTTCAAATGAAGAGCTCTTCACCCTCAATTCGCCTTTAACCGTCATGTCTTTAGTAGGATAAACTATTGCAGGCGAAGTCTTGGAGGAGTAAAGATCATGGAAATAGCATCCCGCCTGAAGGGAGATCTGCGAATCATCATCACCATACATTTCTACCGCTCCTCCTGACGGGGTGAAAAATGTCACTCCTGTATTGGCCTGGAACAAACCAACCGTCCTGATCACCCCGCCTGTAATATTCTCAGTAAAGGTGCCGGTGTTCAAAATGATTCCGGTTGACTTGAAATCAAGCACGCCGGCACTCATAGTGATACTTCCTGCTGAAAAATAGGGCCAGTACGAGTTATCCTGTCCTCCGTCGACATTAATAGTCCCTCCGTTAATATTCAGGTTTGCATTAAGGTCGAGGAAACCAGCGGGATCCTGGTTCAGGTTGATCTGGCCATTGTAAATCGTATAGGTTCCCCTGATATCATTATCCACCAGGTCATCAACGGTAAAATTGCCATTGGTAACCTGAACGGTCCCACCCTGGACCAGGCTCGAAACGGTTACGGTTGGTATACTCGTACTCAAGGCGAAATTCCCCTGGGACAAATGCAGCGTTTGGATATTGACGGCCGTCCCGGTGATGAACGTTTCGCACTCCGCTCCGCCCTGACCGGCGAAGTATGTGTCATTGACAGTCGTCGGGCCGGCGAACTCAACGATGGCATCAGTATTGACATTGTAGAGCAGGTTAAACGTGTTCGTGCCGCTGATCACCTGCCGTTCCGGCGGAACTGCCGTACCGATCAGGTAAACACTGCCGTTTCCGCTCAGAAAGCCTCCTGAACCGACATTATTGGTCCAGTCGTCACCAACATATACGATATCGTCCGAACCGTTCAATCCACCTGAATTGATGGTCAGGTCCTTCCAGATCCTGAGCTGTGAGGCTCCGCTCCCGCTGATGTACCAAAGGATATTGCTGTTTACCGTTAGGTTTTGCAGGTAGTTAACCATCCCGATCTGGAGATACGGGGAGCCGCTCCCTGAAAAATTGATCAGTTCCACCGTGCCGCCGGAGGGCTGGAAGCAGTTGTCGGGTGCGTTGATGGTCGATCCGAACCGCATCGTGCCTCCAGATATATTATCAATGAACGAAGCGGCAAAGGAGGTGGACATATGGGTAATCTCGAAAATGCCGTTCGAAAGGTTCAGGGTGCCTGCAATGGAAGTGGATGGGGTGGTAAGCGCCTTGTCATTAATAAAAGAGCCTCCTGAGATGGTCAGCACACCCGTGGTGCTTTGAGCAAATCTGCCGTGAATGGTCACGTTCCCTCCGGGATTAGTCAAACTGCCGTTTAACGTATAATCTCCATTGTTGATGAAATCCGCTCCCGTAATCATATCCATTTCCGAACCGGCTTCGTTGATCAGGGCTCCCTGGACCGTCAGATCCTCGCCCTGCAAATGGAGCTGGTTCCCGCTCCGCAGATAGAGGTTTCCGGCAACCACCATAGGGAATGTACTGCTGACCTTAAGGTAGGTTCCTGAGGTTACATCTGCAGGTTTGTTCATATCAACATTTCCAAACACTGCATCAGAATCCTGGATATCTATATTAGAGGTTCCGGAATTACTGAAATAGACCGTATTCCCGGTCCCGATCGTCACAGCAGTGCCATTGGTCACCGTGTATGTGGTTGCGGCATAAATCTCCCCACCTGATACATTGGCTGAAGAACCCGGGTTCCAACGAATCTCATTGCCGGCATCCAGGGTCCCCCCAGTCATGTTCAATATCCCGGCCGTGGTGAAATATGGGCCATTGGTCCTCACTTCTACCAGTCCGGAATCAAGGTTCAGCGTTCCGTAAACATCCATATAGTTAGCGGATACCGTCTTGCCGAAATTTGTAAAGGTTCCGTATACTTTCAGGGAACTCGATGTATAAAGATCATAGGTACTGTTCCCCATCGTGGCATTTACCCCGGCATCGATGATCAGCGTGCTGAAATAGCTGTCTTCATCATTGGTCAGTACATATTGAACAACCGGAGCTGACCCAAATGCAGTCAGGTGCGCATTACTATTATACCCATGCCACCAGCTTCCGCTGTTAATGTAAAAAGATTCCGCCATAAGGACACTGTTCGTCATGTTTATCTCAGCGCCACTGTTCAGGTTTATATAACCGGTTGAAGAATTCATGCCGAATTTACAGGTGTCCGCTGTTATATTGAAGACTGAGCCGTTATTTCCGTAATAATCATCCCCGATGATGAGATCGCCGGCAGAGTTTATATTTCCAAAACTGATAATATCATAGCCTGATGAAATAGTGAGCTTTCCGCCGGCTTCCACGGTCAGGCTTTTGCAAGCATAAGCATAGCTTGAAGAATTGATCCCTAAATTATCCGTCAGATCAGGATAATTCGGGCATCCCGCCGGGATCAGTACATCCATGCTAACCGATGGTGCCAGGTCAAATCCCCAGTTCCCGGGGTTATTCCAGTCGGCGGAAACCGACCCGTCCCACCTGCCATATTCAGCCCAGTGGATACGGCCATTCGGGTCATTCTCATATACCGGCCCGGCAAAAGCCCCGGTAGCACCGGTAAAGGTTATTTCGCCCTGGTTCAGGGTCTTACTGACATTCTTGTTGGTGCCGATTGCAGGGAAAACAGCACCTTCAATCGTTCTTGTCTGGCTGTTGTCGATCCGCAGCAGCGCGTTGGCCCCGGACTGGCCATTGGTGAACGTGCAAAAATCGAAATCATTCGTGGCATTGATCAGCCCGCCGGATTGAACATAAAGACCTTCAGTGCCTGTTCCGGAGAAATATCCGTATTTCGCGCTGATAGTCCCTCCGGAGCGGATCTCAAAGGCATGATAACCGGTATGACTTATGACTTTGGCCTGGTGACCGGCACTTCCGATGACTTCCAGCACGCCCCCGTTGAAAACGATCACTGAGTCGGTACTTCCAACCTCCACCCAGGCATCTTCATCAATAGTGATCTTGCCTCCGTTATAAATTTTAATATCACCGAGAGCCCTGAAATAATGCCCGTTAAAATCAAGGGTGCCGTAATTCACGGTTAGATTACCCTCGCTCAGGGAGAGGATATCCGTAGCCAGCGTAACAGTATTCGACCGGTTCTCTCTACTCCCGCCTTCATCTTCCTTTGCAATGGATTTATCAATGGTTACGTTCATGAAATACCCGTTAGTGGTCGGAGGATCGAATGATATGACCTGGTCCGCGCTTCCAATGAAGTTACACACTGAGCCTGCGGCGTTATAAAAATTAGCTCCGGGATGAATGGTAAAATCTCCACTGAACAGGTGATTCATGCTGCCATATTTATCCTGCCATGATCCGGTCACGACCGATAAGTTACCCCTGATCTCCAGATCCTCATAAGTATAGAAAATGCTGGAGCCTTTATCAATGGTCAGATTGTTAAAAACTCCCGTGGTGCCTGCAGTCTGAAAGTTCTGGTTGGAGGTGCCGTGAAACAGGACTGTCGAGGTGTTGCCGGCATAGAATCCCTGGGTTGCAGTAAATGTAGCGTTGTTATCCGTGAAATCACCGGTAATCCAAATATTAGTGGAGGGATCATCCGCGTTCAGCCCTGCTCCGGAAGAAATAACGATGGGACCGCGAACATCCAGGATCGAAGTGTTGTTGATCTCCAGCGTCCCGTCCATGACTTTTAATGAATCATTTACACGGACAATGATACCTTCATCTAATTCCAGCCCGTAATAATCTGCAAAAGTTTTATTCAGGATTAACTTGTAAAAAGTTTCGGAGCTGTTGATATCCCTGGCGCCGGGCCCATCAAATGTCACCCTGCCGTTTCGTTCGGCAAACCCGGTAAGATCCACGTTGTTCGTCCAGTTGCCGGCAATGTTGATCGCATAATTGCCGGCAGAAACGTCCAGGATTCCCTGATCGATCGTGAGATTGCCGTTGATATCGATATCACTGCTGAGTAAAACAGTCGAAGTGATCTTATTGATCAGGATATTGTAAAAATTACTCCCGGGATAATGTGAAATCTCTCCCACACCTGAACTGCGGAATTCGATCGTCCCACCGGTCGGATTGAAATCTGTCCGATAAACATTGAATTGGGTTGCAACTTTCATGGTGCCACCGGTAATATTATCAGTAAATAGGAAATAATCGAAAATATGTATCCCATAATTTACTACATCAAGTACCCCTGATGACATATTAACCGTTCCATTGCTGAAGAAACCCCAGTAGCTTTCATCAGCGCCCCCGTAAACATTCATAGTGCCACCGGAAATATTCAGGGTTCCGTACAAATCAATATAATCGGATGCATCCTGGTATAAATTGACCGTACTCCCCGTGTTGACGAACCAGTAACCATAAATGCCGTTCTGCACAAGGTCGTCGGCAGTGAAAGTGCTGTTGGTCACGCTGATCCCTCCCCCATTCATGATCAGGTGATCGCAGGTCACCGGGTCTGCCAGCCCTATCATGATTACCTTGTCAAAGACATAGACTTCCAGGGTGTCAAAGTTCTCCCCTGAATAAATGTAAGATGATGGCCCCTCCGGCTGGTGAAAGATAACCCGGCTGCCGGTTTCTGTGAATCCTGCATCTCCGACGGTATTGTTCCAGTCCCCGGTTATCCTGATCCGTTTCCCGTTTGCATTAAGTGTCCCCTGCTCGATCAGCAAGTCTCCGTCCACATCAATGCTATCCTGCAACGTTATTGATGTCGAAGGACTGATAGTAAGGTTGTTAAAATGTCCCGGGGCATCGAAATAAATATTCGTGGATGTCCCATCCATCACTATAGTTCCCATGCTCAGATTGCAGATGGCTGATGCGGTTTTTGAAAAATAGCCTTTAACGATGATGGATTGTGAGGAAGTAGTGCGGAATTCACTGTTGTAATGCAGGTAGAAATAACTATTGGTCCGGAGGGGCTGAGTCGACGCGGAATTATGTTCAACATACCCTCCGCCTGATTTATAGTTACCAAAAGAATAAAAAGAAGCATCGGTGTCGTAGGTAAAGACCAGGGAAGGTGAGGTGCCGGTGAACAGCACGCGGCCATTGGTCATATTCACGTTGGTACCTACATGAAAAACCCAGTTACCGTAAACCCAAATAATAGCATTGGCCTGCATATCCGCGGAAGATCCGCTGTACCAGAAAGCGCCATCCCCAATAGTCAATACCCCGGTGCTGTTGTCCATTTCCAGCGTACCGTTCATATACAGGTCCTGATCAATGGTCAGGGAATTGTCCCGTATTTCAAACAGTACATCGTTTCCGACATTTAAACTGTAACATACGCCGTTAGCATTATCGACAATAACATGGAACCCGCTTCCGGATGGAATGACCGCCATCTCATCCACTGCCGGCTCATGTCCCAGCGACCAGTTGCCGGCCAGGTTCCAGTAGTCCTCGGCTGCTCCACCGGTCCAGGTGTTGGTAAGCCGCTCCTTTTGACTGCCTGGCTTAACCGGGGCCAATGCTTCGTCAGTGTAATCGCCCTGTCCGGATAAATACCGGGTTCCACCGGTCAGGATCGCAATGAATAGTATAATTAAAGTCCTTTTCATGATGCTATGAATTGTAATTCTGAGAATATGAAGTTTATGTGATCTGCATTTCAGGAGGGATTTAAATGAGCCGGATGCAATAATTTGACCATGACAATGAAAACTTAAAGAACAGGACAAGAAAGGGGCAGTATATAAGTAGTTATTGGCAGATTGTCCGGAAAGCCATAAAGTTAATGAAAAAAATGCTGAAAAGCAATAATACCGGGCATAAATTTAATCTCCGGATCAAAAACAATGTATCAGAAAATGATTCTAAAACATTTTTTTCAATTAACCGTTAATATGTATAATCGTGACTGCTGAAATTAATAAAGAACAGGATCCATGGCTGAAATAAAGACAAAAAAGACCGAAGCAAACGTGACTGACTTCATCAACACCTTTGCCGACAGTGAACAGAAGCGCAAAGACGCCTTTGAACTGCTAAAACTGATGCAGGATTTTACCGGCTATGAACCGAAGATGTGGGGACCGTCCATCATCGGATTCGGTAGCTACCACTACAAATCCGAACGCAGCCGCCAGGAAGGTGACTGGCCGCTGGTAGGATTTTCGCCCCGCAAGGCCGCTATCTCACTCTATGTATTCACCGGCGCCGAAGAACATAAACATTTACTGAATGACCTCGGAAAATTCAAAATGGGCGTCGGCTGCATCTATGTGAAAAAACTGTCCGACATCAACCAGGAGGTGTTGAAGAAAATCATGAAAGCAACGATTGAGTTTTTGAAGGAGAAGTATAAGTAAGCATTAATAACCGACGGCTTTAGTCGTCGGTCTCAGCCCCCACCCCGGCCCTCCCCCAGCCGGGGGAGGGAGAAACTGATTTCACCCGGCTTTAACCGTCGGCGACGCAAAATAAATACATTTCACAGCTTTTCCCGCCTTAGCCGGAACAACCCCTCCCAGTCAGCGTCTTAGCATATTTTTTAACACTGAATTATTGCAATCCGTGTAAATTCGTAGCATTCGTGTCTATTCGTGTTCTATTTTTGTGAGAAGAATGAAAGGAAGATGGCTATTTACCGGATTAGGAAACATGAACAAATACTTCACTATCAAAGACCGCTGCCGGCAGGAACTGGTCAAATACCTCGACCAGGCGTGTTCAAAAATCAACCTGAGTGAAAATGCCAGAATCCTGGACATCGGCTGCGGTACCGGCGTCCCGACAATGTGGCTCGCTAATCATTTCCCCGGTACCATCACGGCCATCGATAAGGATACTGTTGCCATCAGATGCTTGCAGCAGAAGATCACCCGTGAAAAGTTGCAAAACAGTATTGAAGCTCGGAATGTTTCGTTCTTTGGTTTTGATTTTGAACCCAAAGGCTATGATCTCATTCTTGCCGAAGGTTTTTTAAATGTAATCGGCTTTGAAGAAGGTCTCAATATCATTTTAAAACACCTGAAAAGCAGTGGATACTTAGTCATTCATGATGAATACAAAGACCATGAGAAGAAATGCGATTTCATAAAAGCCAGCCAATGTGAGATCATCGATATAATCCATTTGGATGAACAGGTCTGGTGGAATGATTATTACCGGCTTATTGAGGAAGAGACCGGTAAAATAACTGAAAAACACGAGAAAGAAATGTTCCGGAGCGACCTGGAGGAGATACGCTTGTATAAGGTAAATCCGCAGCTTTTTCAATCGGTTTATTATGTGGCCAGAAAATACTCATGACTCTATATTTTTGATCTGATGAAAACCTGATATAATTATTCAATCCGCCCTGAGCCTCCACGATTTCGGATTTGATGCCCAGGTGCATTTTGTTCCTGCCTGCTCACGACTTCAGGAACAGCAGGGAAAAAGTTGAAAAAAATTATATGAAGTGGAAAGACAACTATAAATAACCGCTCAACCGGAATGTTGCGCCTACTTATTAACAAATCTCAGTCTTTAAATCATTTCTTCTTACTTTTGCCTTCATAAATGTTCTTCCTTTATTTCTATCAACCTGTAAGGTTCCAAACCTGGCAACTGCCGGGAAGGAATAATAGGGAACCGTGTGTGAATCACGGACTGTCGCGCAACTGTAAACACCGCAACAGGTTTTTATCGCATGGGTCCACTGCCCCGCCTCTGACGGGATGGGAAGGACGGTAAAAACCGGTGCAAGTCAGGAGACCTGCCTTACCTGGATTGACAATGCTTTCGCGAACTAAAAGCAGCGTCAGGTTACTTAGCCGGTCTTCTACCGCACCGGCATACCCTCTCCCTGTCTTTTCTTAAGCATTGTGAAATTCGGAAACGAATGATCTTTGTTTTGATATCATTGATGATGAATTATTTAAGACTGATAATCTTACTGTGTCCGCTGCTCATACCGTTCACTGGTTTTGCACAGCACTCCGGCAATGATTCAACAATTCATTTGAAAGAAGTCGCCATTATTTCCAACCGGCTTGAAAACTTTTCCGCGGGCACTAAAATCCAGCAGATCGACAGCACTGCGCTAACCCGTTATAAAACGGGCAACCTGGCTACACTGCTTGAAAATGAAAGTCCCCTGTTTATAAAATCATACGGACAGGGAAGCCTTGCCACCAGCACATTGCGAGGTGGCAGCGCCACCCACACCGCGGTGCTGTGGAATGGCTTCAACATAGGAAGTACGATGAACGGCCTGACTGACCTGTCACTGATCCCGAATCAGTTCATGAACGATGTGCTGATCCAGTATGGCGGCACCAGCGCCCTCTGGGGAAGCGGGGCCGTGGGCGGTACGGTTCACCTGAATAACCATGCTGAGTTCAATAAAGGTTTAAGCATCATGGCAGGTGCCGCTTTCGGGAGCTTTTCCGATTTCAGGCAAAATGCACGGGTTGAGATCAGCAAGCCACGGTGGGTGACATCGCTCAATATAAGCCATACGACGGCTGAAAATGATTTTGAATTCTACAATACCCAGGAGGCGGGCCACCCGAAACAAAAACAATCCAACGCGGAACTGAAACAGCATGATCTCCTGTTTGAGAATTATTTCAGGATCAACGACCGCCAGAAAGCAAACCTTCGTTTCTGGTACCAGTTCAGCGACCGGAACATTCCTCCCACCATGCTGCAAACCTCAGGCCAGGCAAACCAGGCAGATGAAAATTACCGCCTTTCTGCAGAATGGCAGCGGACCGGGGAGAAAGTACTCTGGATGGCAAGGGCAGCCTGGTTCGACGAAAACATCAATTATACCGGCCAATCTAACGAGGAGCCTGCCGTAAGCCGTTCACAGACCGTGATCACAGAAGCCGAATCCAGGATCATACTTCATGAGAACCAGGTTATTAATATCGGGCTGAACAACACCTTCGCACAAGCGGTCTCCACAAGTTATCCCGATAAGCCCCGACAGAATAAAACCGCCTTATTTGCTTCATACAGGATAAACACAGGCAACAGGAAATTGTTAGCAACTGTTTCGGGAAGGCAGGAGATCACCGGAAATGAACTGTCACCTTTCACGTTTTCTGCCGGAGCGGATTATGTGATCCGGAAATGGCTGACTGTAAAAGGCAACGTTGCAAGGATCTACCGCACTCCTACCTTCAACGACCTGTTCTGGGTACCCGGCGGCAATCCCGACCTGCTGCCTGAGAGCGGTTACAGTGAGGAACTGGGCCTGCTGATAAAACTAAATTCAAAAGATAAAAAACTGGATTTCCGCTTTGAGCCGACGGTCTTTAACCGGAATATGGACAACTGGATCCTGTGGCTCCCCGGCCCCGGTTACTGGAGCCCACGGAACATGATGGAAGTCTGGAGCCGGGGACTGGAAACCCAGTCGGCGCTGGGGATTAAAATCAACAAAGCAATGATCAGGATTGGAGTGATCACCAATTATGTCGTTTCCACCAATGAGAAAGCAAAAAGCGAGACCGACGCTTCAGTGGGTAAACAGCTCGTTTATGTTCCAATGTACAGCGGGCATGGAAAAATATCCGCGGAATACAAGGGCATGAATATTACATTCAATCAAAACTATACCGGGTACCGTTATACCTCAAACGATAATACAGAATTTATTATACCTTACTGGATATCCAACATTTATGCATCGTACAAGGTTTCACTGGAAAAATTTACCGGCAGCTTCTTCGCGCAGGTCAATAATCTTTTCAACGAGCAATACCAGGTCATTCTTAACAGGGCTATGCCGTTAAGAAATTACCTCATCGGAATAACAATACAGTTTTACCAACCTGATAATAAGCCGACAAAATGAATAAAAACGTACTGTTTATCATCCTGACCACCGCATTACTTGCAGCCGGCAGCTTTCCGGCCGGCGCACAAACCGTCTCCACGTTTGAAAATCTGACCCTTTCACCGAATTCTTTCTGGAATGGTTCCGATACGCCTCCGGGAACATCTTTTACCAGTGGAAACGCCATTTTTCCGAACGTTTTTGATACGGCTTACGGCGGCCTCTGGACAGGTGGGTGGGCTTACAGCAACATGCAGGACAGCACGTCCGCCGGCTTTCTTAACTTGTACAGCGCCCGGCCAGCTTCCGGCTACGGCAATTCACCAAATTACGCTGTCGGGCAGCAGGGCTCGGTCATCAGGCTGAATCCAGCGGCTGCCGGAAAAGCTGTCAATGGCTTTTTTGTCACCAATGCGACATACGCCGCGCTCAGCATGAGGGACGGCGATCTGTACGCGAAGAAATTCGGCGGCGACAGCGGAAATGACCCTGACTGGTTTAAACTCACGGTGCGGAAATGGCTCGCCGGTGAAATGACTGACGACAGCGTGGAATTCTACCTGGCGGATTTTCGGTTTGAAGACAATGCCCTTGATTACATCGTTACAACCTGGCAGTGGGTCGACCTGGCATTACTCGGAAATGTTGATAGCCTGATATTCATGCTGACATCGAGCGATATGGGACCATGGGGCATGAATACACCGTCGTTCTTTTGCATCGATAACCTCACCACAGCGGACTCCTATTCTTCCGTTCAGGATGGAACCGGTGTAAATTCCTCAATTACTGTGTATCCGAATCCTGTCGATAATATGGTTACTATTGATTTGTCCGATTTACCGGAAAAAGATTATGAAATAAAGATTACTGATTTGACCGGAAAAGTCGTCTGTTCCGGAGAATCCGGCTTCCAGGAAAAATTTTCCTTTGATATCAGCAATCTCTGCCCAGGCGCTTATTTCATCAGGATTATGGGGGTAAGATCTGTTTACTTCAAATCCATTATTAAAAGATAACCATGAAATTTATATTCGCTTTCTGGATTATTCTACTTTACTGCACAGGCAGCCTGGCCCAGTTTCCACCACCGGCAGGTCATAGCGGCACGACGGCCATTCATAAAGACAGCTCCATGTTTGTGGCCTGGTCAACCGGATGTAAGATAACGAGAGGTTTACAGGATATTTCCAGCGCAAGTCCCGGGTATGCTTCGTCGGGCGACAGCTCAATGGCTACAGGTATTGCTGACGGCCTCGGTGTTGTCAGCCTGGGCGACGGGGGCGTGGCTGAGCTGACCTTTGCCAATCCCATTACGAATGGGCCCGGATGGGACTTTGCCGTATTTGAAAATTCCCTGAACGATACTTTCCTGGAACTGGCCTTTGTGGAAGTCAGCTCCGACGGAGTTAATTTCTTCAGGTTTCCCGCCACATCAAATACTCAGGACACGATCCAGGTCGGAAGTTTTGGCGAAGTGGATGCTTCTAAGATCGATAACCTGGCCGGGAAATACACGGCACTGTATGGCACCCCGTTTGACCTGCAGGAATTGGCCGGATACAACGGGCTGGATATCAACAATGTCACTCATGTGAAGATCATTGATGTTGTAGGATGCATCCAGGATGAATACGCCCGCTACGACCGGTACGGAAAAAAAATCAACGATCCCTGGAACACGCCCTTTGAATCCGGCGGATTTGACCTGGATGCCGTCGGCGTCATCCATCAGGTGAGTTCAGGGATCCGGAACCCAGATGCGGGCATATTTTCCGTCAATGTCTTCCCCAACCCTGTCAACAACAATTCAATCCTGCACTATTCCCTTGAAAAACCATCCAATATCAGGATTATCGTCTATGATTTGTCAGGCAGGGTAATGCATATCCTTTCAGATGCTTACCATGAAAAAGGGTCACATTTCGTTAAGCTCGGAGATATGCATCCGGACAATGGTTTTTATCTTATCAGTCTGATCAGTCAATTTGGTAAAGCGACAATAAAAATTACGGTAAACCATGCGTATTAAGAGCGTTCAGTTATTCCTTATCCTCGCCGGCTTTTCAGTATTTTCCTCCTGCCTGAAAGACCATCCCGATGATTGCATTAACCCTCCTGTTAACCTCAGCGGCAACAGGGGCGTTTATATCGCCAATGAGGGCAATTTCCAGTTTGGCAATGCCAAAGTCAGCTATTACGATATTGAATCGGAAACGGTAATAGAGGATCTGTATCAACCCGCCAACGGCGTGCCATTGGGCGATGTTTGCCAGTCGATATGCAGTTTTAACGGCAAGATCTATCTGGTGGTAAATAATTCGGCTAAAGTGGTGGTCGTGGATCCGGATACCTTTGTGGCAACGGATGCCATCAGCGGCTTTAACTCGCCCCGTTATTTTCTTCCTGTAAGCAACAGCAAGGCTTATGTCAGCGATTTATATGCCAATACCATAGCCATTGTTGATTTAAGCACGAATACCATAAGCGGGCATATTCCCTGCCCGGGATGGACGGAAGAGATGGCCCTGGTTTATGGCAAAGCTTTTATAACAAATCCTTACCGGGATAAGGTTTACGTAATCAACACCGCAACGGATGTTATAGAAGACAGCATACAGGTTTCCTACGGCCCGAACTCCATTGTCGAAGATAAAAACGGCCATTTATGGGTACTTTGCGGGGGTGATGAAGCAAAAAGCACTTACCCGGCACTTTACCGCATTGACCCGGTCACTAAACTGGCAGAGCAATCTTTCCAGTTCAACTGTCTGTCGGATAAACCCTGGCGCCTGGATATCAACGGCACCCATGATACGCTTTATTTTCTGAATGAAAGCGTGTTTCAAATGAGCATAACCGCGGGGAACCTGCCTGACAGCCCGCTGATTGCCGCTGGTACCGCGAACTTTTATGGAATTGGCATTGATCCTTCATCGGGCGTAATCTATGTGGCCGACGCGATCGACTATGTTCAGCGTGGGGTTGTTTACCGCTACAAACCTGATGGTACGCTCATCAATTCATTCCTGGCGGGGATCGTTCCCGGGGATTTCTATTTTGACTAAACGGAAGTCTGGACCCTGTTACTCCGGTCCTTTTTTTATATCTTTACAGTCTCTGAAAATCAAATTAATTAAAGACATAAAGATCATGAAAGAAAAAAGCATTGAATTACTGAACAAGGCCGTTGCCGACGAAATGGCGGCTGTTCACCAGTACATGTATTTCCATTTCCGTTGTGACGATCTGGGGTATTTTCTGATCTCCAACCTCTTTAAGCGCACTGCCATTGAAGAGATGATGCATGTGGAGACCCTGGCCGAACGCATCCTTTTCCTGAAAGGAGAAGTTGAAATGAAAGCAGCCCACGACGTGCAGAAGATCCACGATGTGAAGCAGATGCTCGAGCTGGCCACGAAAATGGAGACCGAGAGCGCGATCGATTACAACAACTGGGCAAACGAATGCGCCAGGAACGCCGATTCAGCCACCAAAAAGATCTTCGAAGCACTGGTCGACGACGAAGAGCGTCATTTCGACCAGTACGACAAGGAACTGGACAACCTGGCCAGGTTCGGCGACAATTATCTTGCCCTGCAATCGATCGAGAACAGCAAGAATCTCGCTGCCGGGCAGGCTACAGAGTGATTTTATCACAGGTATGAAAACAAAAGCATTATTCTGCCTGGTGTTTATGCTTTTCCCCGGCTTGATCAGCCTTTACGGGCAATCGCTCAAAGACACCACAGTGGTTGACTATGCGATCATTGATCAAACTATTTATCAGAAAGTAAGCCTCTATGGCGCGGACCAGTTGCTGGTGGTCATGGATATCGACAACACGATCCTGACCGGAGATACCGACCTGGGCAGCGATATCTGGTACCAATGGCAGAATAAAGAACTGGAAATCATACCCGCTGACAGCCAGTTACTGGTGAAAGACTGCCTTTATGATGAAGCGATCGGTCTTTTATACGAACTGGGCACGACGTCGCTCACCGACAGCCGCCTGCCGGATTATATAAGCACCTGGCAATCCGGTGGAATAACCCTGTTTGCACTCACGTCAAGAAGTCCTGCTTACCGGGCCGCGACGGAAAGAGAATTGCATCGAAACAGCATCTTCCTGGAGAAAAAGGAACTGAAAACCATCGATGGCGAAGAGCTATTCCTCGACTACAAATTAGAACGTAACCTGAGTTATTACAATGGGATCATGATGACCACCGGCATGAACAAAGGGGATATGCTGGCCCATATCCTCGGGCGGTCGGGCAGATCATTCAAAGCCATCATCTTTATCGACGACACGCGGAAAAATATCGATGCGGTGAGAAACAGGTATTCTGGCCGTGAGGATATCGATATGACACTGTTTCATTATACAAAAATCCTGTCGGAGCGTCTTAAAAAGAACAACAATGTGGTCCTGACCCCGCAGCAGGCTGAAAAGATGGATCAGGACTGGGATGCGCTGATCCTTCTTCTCAACACCATTTTTCCGGAAAGGCTGGCTAAGTCGAAGTGCGCGCTGGATGTTAAGAACTAAGCAATCGTTGCGAAAGCAAATGAATCGCATCCGGAAATACCTCTCCCAACCCTATCCCCTGGAGGAAAATGTCTGGAAGATCATCATTCCGATCTCCCTGTTCATCGGTCTCTTCATGGTGATATTCCAGCCGTTCGGGCTGAATAACCTGCAGGTGGATTACAAAATATTCGTACTGGCCGGGTATGGGCTGGTTACATTTATAATCCAGGTGATTGACCTGCTGATTCTGCCACAGTTGCTGCCCGGGCTTTACAGAAGTGATCGCTGGACCGTGCTGAAGGAGATCGTGAACCTTACCTGGATCCTTTTCACGGTAGGGCTCGGCAACATGGTCTATTCGTCATTCACTATGGGATTTGAGCTTAATTTAAATAATATCATCATCTTTCAGGCCTATACGCTTGCCATCGGTATTATTCCCATTACGGCATTAACCCTCATCAAGCAGGGATACCTTAAACGCAAAAACGAGACCGCTGCCCGGGTAATCAATGAAACCCTGGTGCCCCATGCGCCGACGGGCCACCATGACCAGTCGGTCCAATTTATTGGTGAAGGCCAAAATGAAGAATTAATAGTCGATGCCTGTGATATCCTTTTCATCAAATCTGATGGAAATTATATTACGGCAGGCTATCTTAAAAACAACAGGTTTACGCAGGTGCTTTTACGCAATACAATGAAATACGCAGCGGAACAACTGGCCCCGTTTCCTTTCCTTTACCAGTGCCACCGCTCCTGGATCGTCAACCTGGACCAGATCACAAGGGTCAGCGGCAATTCCCAGGGGCTCCGGGTTGTGGTAGAAAATTTCGAAGATGAGATTCCGGTCGCCAGGAAAAATGCACCGGAATTCAGGGAACGGATCGCCGCCATGAGACAATAAATCCCTGCCATTTGTCCCGGGAACCGGTCATTTCATCCCGCAGCCCTGCTTTTCGTCACAAAACCCTCCATTCATCCCAAATTTCTTTACAGCCGCTTCTATCGGTCGTAATATTGCCGCATCAAATTTTATTCATAAACCTTTAAAAACAAAAAAAAATGAAAAATGCAATTATTATCGGAGCAGCGGTTGTCCTGGGGGCAATCGGGCTTATTTTTGGACTGACCGGCTATGATGTACTTCAAGCCGGTGATTTTTCCCTGGGATATTTTTCCGCGGGACAATTCTCTGCCGGTATCTTTTCCGCCGGAACGTTTTCAGTCGGGATCTTTTCGATTGGAGTTTTCAGTATTGGCATCTTCTCACTCAGCCTCTTTAACATCGCTCTTTATGGGCTGGGCTTTTTCCTGATCGCGTGGAAGAAAAGTTATGCCAGGGTGAAAGTGGTTGAGGAAGAAAAGTAGATAAACATAGCGTCAGAAGTCAGGAAAGCAATCAGGGAAATACCATCTCGGATTTTGCCAACTCACCGGAAGCAGAGACAGATCAGCCCATCAAAACATTCTCTCCCCGAAGCGCAGATCCATCGCGAGGGAGAGGGGAAAAAAGGTTCTTCCCCCAGTCAACCGATACGGCATAATCCATGCATCGGTGAAAAATCTCATAACTGAGATCTGGCGGGAGTGCCCCCGCGGTTGCCCTGTCTGTATTATTTCTTCTGAAAATCCTTTTATCATCTATGTATGGAATATAAGGTTTGATGAAATGATCAAACAGTTCTTCGGCGGGATTTCTTGCATCCTCTGATACGGGAGTTCCGGTAATAACTTCAATCCCTGTGATATCCAGGAACTTTTGGGTATATATTGTCAGCAACTCAAGGTTTGGCGGGTTCTTGCCGGTAATGTGGTATATTGTCCTGTTTTCAGGCTTTTCCAGTATTTTGAGAACGATTGCCGTAAAATAGTCCACCGGGATCAGGTTAATGCTTCCCTCGCATGGGATGAATATCTTCAGCGGAAGGTGGAGAATCCCTTCTTTAGTCAGGAAAATACCGCATTCCGCTGCTTTCATGCCATTATTTTTCTTTATGTCCGTAAGATAGATATCCCTGATCACTTGCAGTGACCTAACCGGGATATACAGCGCATTGAATCTGACCGATCTCCCGCTTATGGAATCACCGAAGACGATGGATGGACGTATTATGGTGTATGGAATTCCCTCCCTGCTGCATTTTCCTGATACGATTTTCTCAGCCTGTGCCTTGCTTTCTTCATATACATTGGTGAAATTCTCCGAAGTCACAGGGTTCTCCGGGCAATCCACCCGGTCGGTGCCCGCCGCGAAGGCCGTGCTGATGAAATGAAAGCAAGGGGTGTTGCTTTTGCAGGCTAAATTCATGATCTCGCTGAGACTCAGCACGTTCGATTTTATGACCCTTTCACGGTTCCTCTCCGTAAAACTTGTATCCGATGCGCATTGGATAATGGTTAATCCTTTTTTGCATAAATCTTCGTATTCATCTTCCCCAAGCCCTAAACGGACCTTTAAAAAGTCGGTTTCATAAAATTCGATCCGCCCCATCAGATGCTCAATTCCGAACCATGCGAGCAGCTTCCTTATTCTTTCCTTCAGCGTTTCACCGCCAGAGTACCGTCCGGCGACGGACAGACCGGTACCATTTTGCAACAATGCGGCCATGATATGGCTCCCCAGGAAACCTGTGGCTCCTGTAAGGAAGTATTGTTACTGCCCATTGGTTTTCATGCAGTCATTAATCGGCCCGGGTGACTGAATATAAAAAACTCTCTTTCCGGCAAAATCCCTGGCGGAACAGGTGCTGTATCCAGGTCACGGTTCCTGTTTCAGCGGCGTACCGCTCGATCATCATTCCCGCTTCCATCAGGGCCTTCTGCATTCTAGCCCGCTCCTGCGGATCGTTCTGGTCAAGGTAATAGTCATATTCGAACACACAGCGTTTTCCGTCGTCAAGAGGGGTAATAAATCCATAATCGTTCTTGAGCCCGTGGCTGTCGGCAATGCGTTTGAATTCCGCGTTGATCTCCGATGACCAGCACAGCATAATGAATTTTCAATTTCTGAAGGAAAACATCCTTTACCTCCGAAGCAAGTTTTTGCGTAGGGGATAGGAAAACCGACAAATATTCCCCGCCCAGCACGCCAATGGCAATTCCTATGCGACGCGTGGCACAATCCCTGGCAAAATCCAGCGCTGTTTCAAGCGACTCAAACGGCACAAGAGCAGCCCCTTCGCCGGAAGTGACGGGGTGAAGTTTGATCCATGCCGTAGTGCATATTCCTGGCAACGCTGCATTCTCTTTTCGGAAGGAAAAGAGGTTCGGCGCCGATTTATCGCTCAGCCGGAAAATGCTTCCGTCGGGCCCGACAAATTCGGCATCGATGTAATTGTCGGCAGCAGTGCCGTAAGATGCCGAAAACAGGGAGAAGATTCCCGAGCACATGATATTGGCGCAAACCAGCGCTGAAGGTTCAGCGACATTCACCCTGAAGCCCCGTTCGGAAGCAGCTTTCTGAAGATCAAAGGCAGCAACGCCGGCACCGACCTTAACAAGCCAGTTCTTCTCGTCAAATTCGATGCTTTTCATCCTGGCCATGTCGATCACTGCACCCTCGCTCATCACAAAACCCATGACGCTGGATCCGTTCCCCCTCGCGGCATAAGGAATATTATGCAGGTTAAGAAGTTTGACAACCGCTGAAACTTCATGTGCAGAACCCGGCAGGACAATATAATCTGGCAAGCGCTTGCTTCCTGTTTTACTCGAAGAAGGACATGAGGTGGTTTGCTGTGTGAGGGATAAAAGGAGGTTCCGGGTTCCAAAGTTCCAGGGTTCCGGGGCCCGGGGTTCGGGGTGCGGGTTATTGAAGTTGATTTCCTTGACAGGAAGAGCCTGGAGGCAATCCCGGATGATATTGATGCGGCGTATTACCTGGTTCATTCCATGTCATCTTCCATTGGTGATTTCAAAGAACTGGAGAAGCGATCGGCGGAAAATTTCAGGGACCGGATCAGCCTGACCAACGCACGGCAGGTCATCTACCTGAGCGGGATCGTCAACAGTGAAGAATTGTCGAAGCACCTGTCGTCAAGGAAAGCCGTGGAGGACGCGCTAAGTCAAGGACGTTACGCCCTGACAACATTGGGGGCCGGGATCATTGTCGGCTCCGGCAGCGCTTCCTTTGAGATCATCCGCGACCTGGCGGAAAAGCTTCCGGTGATGATTGTCCCGCGCTGGCTGAATACCCGTTCACAACCCATTGCTATACGCAATGTGATCCAGTTCCTGAATGGCGTTCTGCTCAGGGAGGAAACATTTGGTAACAGCTATGACATCGGTGGCCCTGAAATCATGACATACAAGGAGATGCTGCTGGGATTCGCCCGGGTTCGGGGCCTGAAACGCAAGATCTGGGTTGTCCCGGTCATGACACCAAAGTTATCCTCATACTGGCTGTATTTTATCACGTCCACCTCCTTCAAGCTCGCCGTGAACCTGGTTGACAGCATGAAGGTGGAAATCGTTTGCAGCGAAAACAACCTGGCCGGGATGTTAAACATTCAATTGATCAGCTACGAGGATGCAGTAAGCATGGCTTTTGACAGGATCGGGCAGCACGACGTTCCTTCCAGCTGGACCGACGTGCTATCCGGGGAAACTTTGACCGGCGGGATCAATAAGCTGATCGATGTGCCGGAACACGGGTGCTTCAGGGATATCCGGAAAAGGGCTGTTGATAACGAAGAGATGGTATTGGACCGGATCTGGTCCATTGGTGGGAAGAAGGGCTGGTACTACGGGAACTGGCTGTGGCAGATCCGTGGGTTCCTGGACAAACTTGTGGGAGGGGTTGGCCTGAGGCGGGGACGGAGAGACGATCAGCATTTAATCGCCGGCGATTCCCTTGATTTCTGGCGGGTTTTATATGCCGGCAGGGAGGAAAAGCGATTGTTGCTCTACGCGGAAATGAAGCTTCCCGGCGAGGCCTGGCTTGAGTTTAAAATCGACAACAATTTCCTGGTTCAGACCGCTACAATTCGTCCGCTGGGGCTATGGGGACGGTTGTACTGGTATTCTGTTCTGCCGTTTCATGGGTTTATCTTCAGGGGAATGATCAAAAATATTACAAAATATTGGCTTATAAGTAGCCAAAACTCATATTTTCTTGCAACATTTGGCCACTTATAATTGTTCAGGATTGAAAATGTATTGGTTACCTTTATTTCAAGATCAAATGGCCCTTTATCAACTCATTAAAAAACAATTCGTCCCAGCTACGATCAACGAAGTCTGGGATTTCATCTCATCTCCCAAAAACCTGAAAGAGATCACCCCTGACCATATGGGATTTGACATCACATCAGAAAATCTACCAGAAAAAATGTACGCCGGGATGATCATCAGCTACAAAGTCAGGCCATTGATGGGGATTCCCATGACCTGGGTCACCGAAATATCCCAGGTCGTTGAAAAGCGTTATTTTGTTGATGAGCAACGTTCCGGGCCCTATGCTTTCTGGCACCACCAGCACCTCATCGAACCGCATGAACACGGCGTGATGATGACGGATATCGTCTCCTACAAGCCGCCGTTGGGATTCCTGGGTAGTATTGCCAACGTGTTATTTATAAGGAAACAGTTGGAAGGGATCTTCGCTTACAGGGAGAAAGCTTTGAAAAAGCGGTTTCCCTGAGTGCTTTTTTGTAACTTAATGTCCCCTTTGTGAAATCCTTTTTGCGCCATTGTGATTAAACTTTTAAAAAGCATAAGCCATGAATGAGAAAATCAAGCCATTCTGGGATAAAAACGCGATGCGCTACGATGACAGCGAAAGAAAATCCGAAGCGGTGAATAAGGAAATCCTTGCCAAAACCGGCAAATATCTCAATGCGAATGATAAGGTCCTGGATTTTGGCTGTGCCACCGGGAACAAGGTCATTGAACTCTCGAAAAAAGTGAAGTTCATTCATGGACTTGACCTTTCTCCCGAAATGATCAGCCTGGCTAATCAAAAGAAAGATGCATTAAATATTCATAATATTTCCTTTTCATCCGGAACGATCTTCAATGATGAATTCAAACCGGACTCTTTTGACAAGATCGTTTCTTTTGCGGTGATTCATTTGCTGGAAGATAAAGAAGACGTAATCAAAAGGATACATGAACTGCTAAAACCGGGAGGCTTATTTATTTCCGTAATTCCTTGTTTTAAAGATAAGAAAGCGTTTTCAAAAGGTTTAGAAATAAAAATATACCTCCTGATGAAAAAACTTGGCATTTTCCCGCTGCACCTGAATATGTTTACTACTAAAGACGTTGAGAATTTAATTACAAGCCATCATTTTAAGACCATCGAAACGGAAAGGATATTTGACGGGATCAGTGCCAGTTTCGTTGTAGCGCAAAAATGAACAGTGCAAACTCCCCCAAACCCGAAGGGTTTGAATTTGAATAGCCGCCTCAGCCCCCTCCCGGCCTCCCCCATACGGGGGAGGAGTCAACATCGTACTAAACCCGAAGGGTTTGAATTTGAATAGCCGCCTCAGCCCCCTCCCGGCCTCCCCCATACGGGGGAGGAGTCAACATCGTACTAAACCCGAAGGGTTTTAATTTGAATAGCCGTATGTGCAACGTACGGAGGATAGCCACCCGCACAAACTCCAAACCCGAAGGGTTTGAACATGAATAACCGTATGTGCAACGTACGGTAAATGGCCCCCTGCTCGAACCCCAACCCTGAAAGGGTTGAATTATCACAGAGAACCTGCCGATCTTGCTGGCCGTATGGCCAGATGGGTTAAATTACTTGATTCAGGTTCAGGAAACCCCTAGGCCACGTTCTCCAAGGGTCGGAATGAATTCATTGATTATTACTCATTTAATTATTCATTATTCCTTTCTTTGCTGACCAATGACCTTAAATTTGTTAATCTACTACGTGGAATTAGAGCGGAACATAAACCACCTGTTCTACAATATTTCATCCGCTACGCGGAATTCGCCGCAGGCGATCTGCGCATTGCAGAACTTCACTCGCTACGCGGAATTCGCCGCAAGCGATTTACGTATTGTAGAACCATGTAATCCATGAAAAAATAATACCTTGCAGAGGTTTAACAAGACCAATGACCAATGACTTCCTGAAAATCCTGGAGATGGGCTCCGAGCGCGTGGTGGCCGACCTGGCAGTGAAGGTGCTGGAAGAGCACCCGGATTCGTTTCATGCTATACTTGAGTTATGCTGGCTGGAACAGTACCCGCTGTCGATGCGGGCGGCCCGGGTTGCCCAGCTCTACATGGAAAAATATAAAGAATCGGTTTATCCTTATCTTGATGAAATCATTGAAAAAATCCTTCAGACAAAGATTGACGGTGTAAGAAGAAATTTCCTCAAAGTGATTGCCGATGTTGTTGATATAGAAAGGATCACGGAACCGGGCATACTTTTAAACGCCTGCTTCGACTGGCTGATCACCAGCAGTATGCCGCCGGCAACCAAGATTTATGCAATGACTGTTATCTTTAAAATAGGCCGGAATGAACCGGATATTTTACGCGAACTTGCCGCTACAATAGAAATGATCATGGACGAGAGCGAAATCTCGATGAAGACCTGCGGGAGGAAAATGCTTGCGAGAATCGGTAAATAATGTTGAATGTTGAATTTTAAATTTTAAATTCGGGATTCTTTCTTTTTAAATGACCATCAATGACAATAAATGAAAATAAATGAATACAACCGATCAGCTTTTTTCAGAAATAATACAGTTCTGCAGAGATAATGCCAACGACGAACTGGTAAAAAAGTACTCCCGCTATTTCAAGGAAGGCGGGTATGACGCTTATGGCGTGGCGTATCCGCTTATGCAGGAAAAAGTAAAAGAGATCCTTGAACGCCCGGAGGTCAACCTTGAATTTGTGATGCAGGTGAGCAAACTGCTGATCCCGGGCGTAAAGTACGAAGAACCCAGCTTTGCCCTGATGATGGTGAAAGCGCTGAAGAAGCAATACACCCCGGAAACCTTTGCGGAGATCGGCCGCTGGTTCGATATCGGGATCAGGAACTGGGCGCACACGGATGCGATGTGCTCGGAGATCATCTCGGTGTTTCTGCTGAAGAAGATCATCGGTTATGAAGAAATTGGAAATTGGAAATTGGGAGAGAATAAGTTCAAGAGAAGAGCGGTGCCGGTTTCTCTGATCAAGCTGATGAAGGAAACGAAGAAGGTGGAGGAGTATGTCCGCTTTGTGGAGCCACTGATGATGGATCCTGAGCGGGAAGTGCACCAGGGCGTGGGCTGGTTCCTGCGTGAGGCCTGGAAGATCGAGCCGGGACCAGTGGAGAAGTTACTCTTCGGGTACAAGGAAACGGCGGCCAGGCTGATCTTCCAGTACGCGACGGAGAAGATGAACGCTGAACAGAAAGTACGTTTCAGGAGGTCTAAAAATTCTTAATTTTACGCGCTGGAATTAAACTCTTTTGAAGAATCTCCTGGTCATACTGCTCATTACCGCTCTGTTGCTCCCCTTTACAGGAACGTATCTCTTTTTTCATTTTAAAGAAATTCAGATCAAAAAAGAAGTTAATATCTTCATTAAAAACAAAATAGAAGAAAAAGATATCATTACCTTAAGGTTTTCTGACGAAGAGATCAAAACCAGGCTCAAATGGAAACATTCACGTGAGTTCATTTTTGACGGACATATGTACGATATTGTCGACCAGGGTGTTGATGGAAATATTACCTGGTTTAGATGTTACCGCGACCATAAGGAGACCAGGCTCTATAAGGAGAAGGAAAAACTGATCACCAGGGCCCTCGGCAATGATCCCTTTCAGAAAAAACAAACCGAAAGGATCAAACAGCTCTTCAAAACGGTTTTCCGGAATGAATCATTCTCCTGGAACATCAATCTCCCAAACCCATCTGTTATTCACTATTCATTATTCACTATTCACTACTCACTTATTTTCATCTCCCCTCCTTCCCCGCCGCCCAAACCGTTCTGTTAATCAAGATAGCTTAAAGTAAGTTACACAGAGATCCACTGAGGTTACGCAGAGATCCACTGAGGTACGCAGAGATCCACTAAGGAATTCTCCGTGAATCTCTGTGACATCTCCGTGGAACTCTGTGTAACTTCTATCAGATCCTTACATTTAATTAACAATTAAATCACTGAAAATGAAAAGATTTCTATCTCTAATTATATTTACCCTGGCATACATTTCCCTTCATGCCCAGGTCATCACCATCAAAGACAAAGAAAATTACCAGCCGCTGGAGCTGGTCACGGTCTCAAGCCAGGAGCCTGCTGCATCAGTTATCACCAATGCCAGGGGCCAGGCTGATATCAGCGGTTTCAAAGGATCCTCCCTGATTGAGATCAGGCTGCTCGGCTACGAGGCCGTAAAAAGAAGTTACCTGGAACTTGAAAAGGAGGGTTTCAGGGTGATGATGGTCCAATCAATGATATCGCTCGACCAGGTGGTTGTTTCGGCAACCCGCTGGAGCCAGCCGACGCGGGATGTGCCTTCGAAGATCACCACGATTTCCGCCAAAGAGGTGGCCCTGCAAAATCCGCAGACGGCAGCCGACCTGCTGGGCTCCTCAGGGGAAGTATTTATCCAGAAAAGCCAGCTCGGCGGGGGAAGCCCGATGATCCGCGGCTTTGCCACGAACCGGGTGCTCCTCGTGGTCGACGGGATCCGGATGAACACAGCCATTTTCCGAAGCGGCAACCTGCAGAATGTCATCTCGCTCGATCCTTACGCGATAGCCAACACGGAAATTTTCTTCGGGCCTGGTTCCGTGATCTATGGCAGTGATGCGATCGGCGGCGTGATGAGTTTCCAGACCTTGAAGCCCCGCCTGTCTGTCAACGGGGATCCGCTGGTCTCAGGCAATGCAATGACCCGGTTCTCATCTGCCGACAAGGAGATTTCAGGCCACTTCGACATCAATGTCGGATGGGAAAAATGGGCCATAGTGACCAGTTTTTCTCAGACCAACTTCTCTGACCTTCGCATGGGCACTTACGGTCCGGATGATTACCTCAGGCCGAATTACGTCGTGCGACAGGACAGTGCGGATGTGGTGGTGACCAACCCCGATCCGCAGGTGCAGATGCCCACCGGCTACGATCAGACCAACCTGATGCAGAAGATCCGGTTCGCTCCGAATGCAAACTGGGATTTCACCTATGGTTTTCATTACAGCACAACTACCAACGTTTCGCGCTATGACCGTCTTCTCCGCACGAAAAACGGACTTCCGCGAAGCGCCGAGTGGTACTACGGCCCGCAGACCTGGATGATGAACACGCTGAACATCGAGAACAAAGCTGACGGCGGCATCTATGACCTGATGAACATCCGGCTGGCTCACCAATTATTCGAGGAAAGCCGTCACGACCGGGACCTGAACAAACCGACTAAATATAACCGTTATGAAAAAGTATACGCGGCCTCCGTCAACCTGGATTTCACCAAAGCAATCCGGGAAAAACACCAGTTTTTCTACGGTCTGGAATACATTTTCAACGATGTGGTCTCGACAGGTACCGATGAAGATGTCACCACCGGGGAAATTATCCCCGGGCCGAGCCGGTACCCGCAATCAGAATGGGCTTCCTATGCCGCCTACCTGACTTATCATTATAAGATCAGCAGCAAGTTTAACGTTCAGGCCGGCGCCCGTTACAACCTGTATTCCCTTGATGCTGTATTCGATACGACTTATTATCCTTTTCCTTACACGACGGCTGACCTGGGCAGCGGTGCCCTCACCGGGAGCCTCGGACTGGTTTACAACCCGGCTGAGAAATGGTCATTGGGCGCGGACATCTCCTCCGGATTCCGCTCTCCCAACGTCGACGACATGGGCAAGGTATTCGACTCGGAGCCCGGTTCGGTTATGGTTCCCAACCCCGACCTGGAGGCAGAATACGCGTACAATGCTGAAATTGATATCGCAAAAGTGTTTGGTAATTTTCTGAAAGTTGACCTGGTGGGATACTACACATACCTGGATCACGCGATGGTCCGCAGGGACTACACCCTGAACGGGCAGGACAGCATCATGTACGACGGCGAGATGAGCCAGGTACAGGCTACGCAAAACGCCGCTTTCGCAACGGTCTACGGTATCCAGCTTGACGTGGAGGCCAAGATCCCCGGCGGTTTCGGTTTCTCGACCCAGTTCAATTACCAGAAAGGGGAAGAAGAACTCGACGACGGGACGAAAAGCCCCCTGCGGCATGCAGCACCCTGGTTCGGCCAGTCGGGATTTACATTCTCAGCCGACAAGCTGAAGCTGGATCTCTATGCCACCTACAGCGGGCAGGTCAATTACGAAGACCTTCCGCCGGAAGAGCAGGGTAAGGACTACATGTATGCCAAAGACGCTGATGGTAATCCTTATGCTCCCTCCTGGTACACCTTCAACTTCAAGGCGATGTACCAGATCACGGATATTTTCTCGGTGAGCGGCGGCGTGGAAAACCTGACCGATGTAAGGTACAGGCCGTACAGCTCAGGGATCACTTCGCCGGGAAGGAATTTCATCCTGGCGGTAAGAGCCAGTTTCTAGGTTTTAAACGCTGACAGGTCCTGCGGACGCTGTCAGGTTAAAAAAATTACCGGCCTGTCAGCGTTTTTTCAATTATCCCTATCTTTGCTACCAGTCCTGATCATGTATAAGTTTGCTTTTTGATCCTGGATCCTCTCCCTTTATCCCAACCTTGATAATTCATTTATAGAATTGAAGCTCATTAGTATATGGGCCTTGGGCAGCATTATTTCACATATGCATGCGTCCTGATTACAATACGGCTTATGAATTTAACAAGAAGGGGATTAAGATGACATTAAAAAACGAATTAGTACCAGGCGGCTTCTACCACATCTATAATTGTGGAATTAATGGAGAAAATATTTTTCAGTCACATGAAGATTATTCCAGATTTCTCAGATTATATGAGAAATACATTAATCCTGTATGTGATACATATACCTGGGTTTTGATGAAAAATCATTTTCATTTGATGGTCAGAATAAAGGAAAACATCCGATATAAATACTCATCGAAAGATGGAAATAATGATCCTGAGAAATTTAATGAGATCAAATGGGAAACTGAAGAAATAAGTGCTTTGATCGTTAAAAGCTCAATTTATACCGGTCCCGGTCAGTCAAAGACAAATAGTAAAATTATCAGCCCTTTTGCCGATCATGATGAAAGTAAAGTACCCAGGGCCTTCCTGCACTTTTCTCATTTCTTCAATGCTTATGCTAAATACTTCAATATTAGATATGATCGTCACGGCAGTCTGCTGGAGAGGCCGTTTAAAAGAAAAAAAATTGATAATTCCAGGTATTTTCAAAATGTTGTTGTTTATATTCATCAGAATCCGGTTCATCATAGATTCTGCGAGCATCCTATGGATTACCCATGGTCTTCATATCTGACTTGTATTTCACTTAAAACCACGTCATTGAAAAGAGATGCAGTAATTGGATGGTTCGATAATGTCGGAAATTTTAAGACAAAGCATGAGCAGATATTAAACAGAAGAGATATCGAGGATTACCTGGAACTATGATTTATTTAAAACGCTGACAGGTCCTGCGGACGCTGTCAGGTTAAAACCCCCACCAACCTGTCAGCGTCCGAAGGACCTGACAGCGTTGAAACCCCCACCAACCTGTCAGCGTCCGAAGGACCTGACAGCGTTGAAACCCCCACCAACCTGTCAGCGTCCGAAGGACCTGACAGCGTTGAAAAGGACCTGGGAAAAGAAATAACCGAAAACTTTTTCTTTCTATCTTTGCACCCTCCTGCCATATTACAATTGACAAACAAGTTTCTATGAACAGCATCCCATTCAATACTCCTGAAGAAGAAGCAAAGTTTTATAAAGATGTTCTCAATTCGATCCACGGTCTGATTACAGTCAACCAGATCGAGGATTTTAATGACGCACCCAGCAATCTCGTTCTCTGGTCCAACCAGAAATTTTATGATTTTTCCGGGTGTACCAGGGAGGAAGTTCTCGCCAGGGGATTTGAATTCTTCGCCGAAACCATTCATCCTGAAGACATGGAAGTGGTTGAGGCATCCCTGAAAAAATCGGTCAGGGAGAGAACGTGATATATGGAGGAATGCTGCGGATCAGGTCAAAGAAAGGTGATTATCACTGGTTCCTGGGCAACGTGGCTGTCATGGAAATGAAGAAAGGCATGCCATGCCGGTATGTTGTCTCGATCCTGAACCTGGAAGAATTGCAGGATACCCGAAACCAGGTCGTTCAGCTGATCAGGGAAAACCTGCAGCTGAAAAACCAGCTTCGGCTGCGAAGTCTTGGAAAGCGTCAATTGGAGATCGTAAAGCTTATCGCAAATGGAAACACTGACAAGGAAATAAGCGGGAAGTTATCCATTAGTCCCGCTACAGTTAAAACACACCGTCATAATATTATCCAGAAACTGCAACTAAAGAACAAAGCGGCGATCGCACAGTTTGCGGCAGAAACGGGACTGGTCTAAGCTAAAAATTACACCTTTTGGTCTATTGCCCGCGCGTACCTTTCGGATTACTTTTGCCCGTCTTTCAAAAAGAGTATAGACGCTGAAGAAATATATTAGAGGATTACTGTTTTAAGTACTTGATTTATTATGTAAGACACTCAATATATTTTCTAAGCGTCTTTTTTATTTTCAAATAAATACATCCTCCATCCGATAGATGGAATTTTGGTAAATTTACATCGACTTCATCATCATCTCGTTTGTTTAATAAATCAACATTAATGGAATCATGAACTTGATATTGGGTTGGCCTTTATCAAATATTTCTACGTTAATTTAAACGAATTATAAAAATTGAGGAGTGAAAAAATCAAATAGAATTACAATGATTTGGCGTGATTCTGAAAATCGGATTCAAAATTTAAAATATGAATTTCAATCACCTGGTTAATACGATACAAGATACTCATTTGTATTTGCAAGCTGCAGCAGCAAAGGCGGTTAACATGCCCATGACCATTCGCAACTGGCTGATTGGTTATTATATTGTTGAATTTGAGCAAAATGGAGAAGATAGGGCGAAATATGGCTATAAACTGATAAAAAATCTGGAACAGCAACTTTCCAGGAATGGATTTAATGGATTTTCTTTCACAAACCTTAATTTGTACCGGCAATTCTATTTGATCTATCCTGAAATTATTCAGACAGTGTCTGAATTTTTTAAATCTGACCATATTATTCAGACAGCGTCCGAACAATTCCAAATTAGTCAAACAGCGTCTGACGAATCAACTCATGCTATATATGAAGCTGTAAATAAATTATCATCTGCTGAACCTGTCGCTAAAAAATTTGGATTACCCCCTGATAAGTTACTGAGATCACTTTCATTTTCACATTTTGTGGAACTGATAAAGATTGATAATAATTTAAAAAGAGCATTTTATGAAATAGAATGTGCTAAAGGAGTTTGGTCGGTACGGGAATTGAAACGGCAGGTGGAAAGCCTGTACTTTGAGCGCAGCGGTTTGTCTAAAGACAAGGCAAAACTTTCAGCCATGGTGCAGCAGCAAGCCGTTCAACTTACGCCGGCAGATGTCATCAATACGCCGTTTGCAATGGAATTTCTGGGATTGAACTCCCGGGCACTAGTTACGGAAACAAATCTGGAGCAAGCCCTGATAGATCATCTGATCCATTTTTTACGGGAGTTGGGTCATGGTTTTTGTTTTGAAGACCGGCAGAAACGTATCCTGATCGACGACGAATACTATTTTATTGACCTGGTTTTTTACCACCGTGTTCTAAAATGCCACGTGCTGATTGACTTGAAGATGGAAAAATTCAAACATAGCCATGCCGGCCAGATCAATGCTTATTTGAATTATTATCGCAACGAGGTTATGCGCGAAGACGATAATCCACCTGTTGGAATACTACTTTGCACCGATAAAGGATATACCATGGTTAAGTATGCTACAGCCGGACTCGATCAAAGTATTTTTGTCCAAAAATATATGTTAGAGTTACCCGACGAGAAAGAACTAGAAGAGTATTTAAAAAACGAGATCAGATAACAAAGCATCCGATGAAGCCAATCTTCATCTTTACCGGCATCACACTTCTTCTTATTATGAAGACATCTTTCAGCCAACTGGAAGCCTGGGGCGATACCACGATCTGCCAGGGAGGATCGGCACAGCTCTCCGCAGCCGGCGGTGGGCTCAGCTACTACTGGACTTCCTACCCCACGGATCCGTCTCTCCTCATACCCCAACAACAGAACCCGGTCGTCGCACCACAGGTCAGCACCATGTATGTCGTGCAATCCAATGTGGCTACCGGCAACCTGATCCTGAACGGGGCCTTTGAACTCGGCGTGATGGGCTTCAATTCCGAATATGTCAACAACCAGGTCAGTATCGTGGAAGAAGGCACCTATGCGGTGGTCAATGATGCCCATACGGTCCACCCAAACTTTTTCTGCAATGAAGATCATACCTCGGGCAGCGGTAAATTCATGGCCGTGAACGGGGCCGGCGTTGCCAACGTGAAAGTCTGGTACCTGACCCTGACCAACATACAGCCGCAGAAACGTTATGAATTCTCCACCTGGATCACCAGCCTGCATGCAACTAATCCCGCTACTCTCCAGTTCAGCATAAACGGCGTGCTCATGGGCCAGCCTTTCCAGGCTTATCCCTACACGTGCGACTGGTACCAGTTTTTTCATATCTGGGATTCGGGTGACAACGAACAGGCAACGATCAGCATCGTGAACCAGAATACGATCCTCAGCGGAAACGATTTTGCCCTTGATGATATCTCCTTCGCAACGGTCCTTGTCTATTATGATACCGTTTATGTTGACGTCCTTCCGCAGTTCAATTCGCTTTTCACCGCCCCCACATCGGCCTGTACCGGCGAGATCGTCACCGTCAATTACACCGGCAACGCCCCCGATACGGCCGATTTCCACTGGGATTTCGGCAGCGCGGCTGTTCTTTCCGGATCAGGCCCCGGCCCTTTTGAAATCATGCATAATACCATTGGAAACAATACTTTAAATCTCTACGTCGACGGGCCGGGCTGTATATCCGATACGACCTTCAAAAACCTGACGATCGGGGAAAGCCCGGTTGTGAGCGCTACAGCCGACGATCTCATCCTTCCTTATGGCTCGGCGACCGTGTTGCATGGCAGCTATTCCGGTGGCGTCGGGCCGTTTAGCTTTGAATGGTCTCATCCCGAGTTGCTTGTCGATCCCTTAACCCTGGACCCGCAGACGGTGGCGCTGCTGCTGACCACGGAATTCATTCTCTCCGTCACCGATGAATCGGGCGGTTGCACCGGGCATGACACGGTACTGGTCATGGTCGCCGGCGGGCCCCTGGGGGTCAACGTTGCAGCCGATCCGGATGAAATTTGCCCGGGTGAACAGTCGGTGCTGACAGCCCAGGCTTCCGGGGGAACTGAAAATTATTCCTACTCCTGGGCTTCCGATCCCCCCGGCTTCAGTTCCGGACTCCAATCGGTTACCGTGCTGCCGGAAACCACGACAATTTACACCGTTACCATCAGCGATGGCCTCAGCGAGATCAGCTCATCGGCGACCGTGACCGTAAATCCCGATCCTAACGCGTTTGCCGGGGATGATTTCACCATTCCTTACGGAACACCAGCCACGTTGCAGGGATATGGAACCGGGGGCAGCGGGTACTATCTGTACCACTGGGAACCCTCCGGACTGGTCATGAACCCGGATGCGGCCGTGACCCAGACGGTCAACCTCGAAGCAACCACAATTTTCACCCTGATGGTCACCGATCAGCAAACCGGTTGTTCAGGTGAAACGGATGAGATCATGGTCCAAATCTCGGGTGGCCCGCTGGCAGTAATGATCGCTGCCGGCCAGCCTTCGGTCTGCGAAGGCGGAACAGTCGACCTGACGGCCTATCCCAGCGGAGGAAATGAAGGAAATTACACCTTCGCCTGGAGCGATAACCTGGGGAATACCTATCCTGCACTGCAGCAAATCAGCGTGACGCCAATAATCACAGCCATTTACCACGTGGTCGTCAATGACGGATACAATTCCGTTGAAGCGAATAAAGAGCTGATCGTTTATCCCTCCACTGAATTTACCTGGGCCTCCGCAACCGATCCGGTCACCGCATGCCCCGACGAGTTTGTCCTGCTCAAACCGGTACCGCAAAATCCCGGGTGGAGCTATCTCTGGTCAAATGGGTCCACTGAAAATGAAATCAGCGTGGGGGTGACAGGCATCGGGTTCAGCCTGGATAACTACACCCTGACCACTACCAGCCCTGATGGCTGCACGTTCACCGACTCCATCCTGGTCATCTTCGATTTCTCTTATTGCTCAGGCCTGGAACAGCCGGATAACTCAACCAATATCAAAATCAAACCTAATCCCAACAATGGTCATTTCAGGATCGAGTGGGATCATCCGGGCGATTTCGATCGCCTCCGAATGATCAATCCTGTCTCCGGGATCGTCTATGAAAAAAGCGTAACCGGGCTGTCCGCGATACAGGCTGATCTGGATGGATTGCCCGGGGGTATCTATTCAGTGCAGCTCCAGGGTGCCATCAAATCAGCGATCAATAAAGTGATCATCCAGCCCTGAAATATTTCAACCGGTTGATTATCAAATTTTATACTTTTGCAGCCGCGAACAATTTCACGATTATTTTGTTTTTTGTCAGTCTTAAATCATCTCTATGGAAGAACAAGCTAAACTAACTTTCTTCAAAAAGTGGTGGATTTCAACCCGTCCTTTTTCTTTCCCAGCCTCAACCATGCCGGTCATTTTCGGTACCGTGCTCGCATATGTCTATGGCGGCTATGAATTCAAGCCCCTGTTATTTATCCTGGCTTTTATCGGCATGGTCATCCTGCACAGCGGGGCGAACATCCTGAGCGATATTTTTGATTTTCAAAAAGGTCTCGACAAGGTTCCCTCTCCAACAAGCGGCGGTGTCGTGAGGGGCATCATTTCTATCCGGGAAGCCTGGATCGGAAGCGTGAGTATGCTGGTCGCCGGTACGATTATCGGCCTTTATCTTACATGGGTGAGTGGCCCATGGCTCCTGGCCATTGGATTGCTGGGACTGTTCGTAGGCACCTTCTACACCTCCCACTCCATGGTCAACATGAAATATAACGGGTTGGGTGACCTGGCCGTGTTTTTGAATTTCGGAATCCTCGGCTCACTGGGCGCATACTATGTCCAGTCCGGCCAGCTCTCCTGGATTCCTGTCCTGTGGGCGGTGCCGATGTCGCTGCTCGTGATCGCCATCCTGCATGCCAATAACTGGCGCGATATTCAATCGGATAAAGAGATCAAGATTTTTACGGTCGCCTCCCTGCTCGGCGACAAATACTCATTACGCTACTATGGCGTGCTGATCTACGGGCCTTTTGTCATCATTCTCGGGCTTATCCTGGTTCCCATCCTCTTCCCGAAACTGACCGCGATGCCGTTCACCTTCCTGATTACCATGGCGGCGCTTCCGCTGGCTTTCAGGGTATGGCGGAAAGCCGTCAATCGCAGAACACCGGCCCAACCGCTGGATTTCATAGCCCTGGACGGCGCTTCAGCCCAGCTCAACCTGCTTTTCGGTTCACTCTGTACACTGGCCCTGATCCTGCAAAAAGTCATCGAGTGGGCCCAATAAAATGAAGCCACTGACCAAGACCATTTTCATAACCGTCCTGGCGGTGCTGATGTTCAGCCCGATGTTCGTTATGCGCCAGTTCGGCCCGATCGACTTTTGGTGGTGGATGACCATCAACCTGTCAGTTCTGCTCACTTTAGCCCTTGTGACCGATTGGGAGTATTATTACCTGCTCGCTAAGGATTTCTCGAAAGACGTCTGGAAAAAAATAGGGATCGGGCTGCTTTCCGCCTTGTTCCTCTACCTGGTTTTTTTCATCGGAAATTACCTTTCAAGGAAATGGTTTGATTTTGCAAGTCCCGGTATTGAAGGCGTTTATAGCTTCAAAGGCGATGCCGCCGGGATCAGGATTGCCATCCTGATGCTGCTCGTGATCGGCCCGGGAGAAGAGCTCTTCTGGAGAGGCTATCTTCAGCGAAAGTTTTCAATGAAAACCGGAAAATGGACCGGGATGGTCATCGCATTGCTGCTTTATACAGGAGTCCACATCTTCACCGGCAATATCATGCTCATTCTGGCCGCTTTCATCTGCGGCCTGTTCTGGAGCTGGATGTACCTCCGTTACGGATCCATGCTGATCAACGTGGTCAGCCACACCACCTGGGATATTGTCGTGTTCCTGGTGCTCCCTTTCTCGGCGTCGCAATAACCACATAAAAAAAATAATAACTTTGCCGGGATGAAAAAGATCCTTGTTACCGGCGCTGCAGGATTCATCGGTTTTCATGCCGTCAGGCGACTCTGTGCTTCAGGTAATGAAGTGATCGGCGCAGATAATATCAATGATTATTATAACCCTGAACTTAAATACGCCCGGCTCGAAGCATGCGGCATTGAAAAACAGCAGATCACTGATGGCAATACGTTGAAAAGCAGCTCATTGCCTGGCTATAGCTTTATAAAAACTGATCTGAAAGATCGAAAACTGACCCGGGAGCTTTTCGCCAACCACCGTTTCGACCTGGTAATCAACCTTGCTGCCCAGCCCGGGGCAAGGCATAGCTTTGTCGATCCCTATGTTTATATCGACAGCAATATCGAAGCCTTCATGAATATCCTGGAAGGCTGCCGGGATCAGCAGGTCGGGCACCTGGTATACGCCAGCAGTTCAAGCGTTTACGGAAATAATCCCAAGCAACCTTCCGAAGAAAGCGATTTCGTGGACCACCCGATCAGCTTGTACGCTGCGACCAAGAAAGCCAACGAACTGATGGCCCATACTTACAGCTCCGCTTTCGGGCTCCCTGTCACAGGACTTCGTTTTTTTACCGTTTACGGCCCCTGGGGCAGGCCAGATATGGCCTATTTCAAGTTTGCCAGGGCCATCGATGAAGGGAAACCAATAGAAGTCTTCAACCATGGAAACCTGGAAAGGGATTTCACCTATATCGACGATATCATCGATGGACTGGTCAGGGTGACCGATCTGGTCCCGGATGGGGAAATCCCTTACCGTCTGTTTAATATCGGGCATTCCGAACCGGTTAACCTGCTTCGCTTTATTTGTATCATTGAAGAGAATCTTGGCAAAAAAGCTGTCAGGATCATGAAGCCGATGCAACCGGGCGATGTGCTTTCAACCTATGCCGGCACTGGTATGCTGGAAAAATATGCCGGATACAAACCCCGGACCAGCATCGAGGATGGACTGAAAAACTTCGTGGACTGGTACAAGATTTATGGAAGGAAATTCTGATAAAAAACTGCTTTTCTTTCTTGCCCTGGCGATGGTCCTGTTCATCCCGGCATTCTTTATCAATCTTAATATGGTCCAGATGATCCGGGATGAATCGATCCGGGCTATTGTGGCTTTTGAAATGCTGCAGCGCGGCGATTTCATCACCCCGACCATCGGCGGGGAGCCTTACCTCATGAAACCGCCGATGTTCAACTGGATCCTGGCCCTCTTCTTCAACATCACCGGCAGCTATTCCGAAACAGTGATAAGGCTCCCGGTGATCATTTCGATCGTGCTTTTCGCGCTGACGATCTTTCTCTTTACCCGGCGCGAATTCGGGAACCGTTTCGCGCTGGTGAACGCACTGGCTTTTGTTACCTACGGCAGGATCATATTTTACGAGTCGCTGCATGGCCTGATCGATGTAACCTTCTCCTGGCTCACTTACTCCTTCTTCATGCTCTCCTGGTATTTCTTCCGGAGAAAACAATACCTGACGCTGTTCCTGGTTGCCTATGCCATCACAGCGATCTCCTACCTGCTCAAAGGCCTGCCCAGCCTGTTCTTCGTGGCGGTGACCCTCCTGATCCTGTTCATCCAGGGAAAGCAATTCAAGATGCTGCTCAACTGGAGGCATTTCCTGGGTATCGCTTTGTTGTTCCTGGTCACGGGAATTTATTACTGGCTGTATTTTGCAAGAAATTCGATCGAACCCGGACAGGTCCTGGATGTCCTGACCGGTGAGGTGACCCGGCGGACAGTGGTGCGCTTTGGAGTGTGGAAAACAATCCTGCATTTTTTCACTTATCCGTTTGAAAACATCTATCATTTCCTTCCCTGGTCGGTCATGGTCATCCTTTTCCTCAGGAAAGGAAGCCTGGGGATGATCAGGCAGAATCCGCTGCTCTGGTACATGACGCTGGTTTTCATGTTCAACATCATTCCCTACTGGACTTCCCCGGAGGCCTATGCCAGGTATATCCTGATGCTGGTTCCGCTGGCCATGACCATCATGTTTGCCTTATATTTTGAATATGAAAAGAGCGGAAACTGGAATTTCCGGGTTGTCAGCTACCTTTTTGGAGCGATCATCACGGTGGCTGCCATTGCTTCATTCGGATTTATGCTGCACCCCGCCACACGCGAACTGCCAAATATCCTGTGGATTTCCGTGATGACGTTTGCCGCCCTGGCAATCATCAGTTTTTTTTACTGGAGACAGGCAACCTTTCGGCTTTTATGGGTTTCTATAGCTATATTGGCTATACGGATCGCTTTTAATTATACGATTATTCCTTCATGGGAAAAAACACACCCTGTTGTGGCCACAAAGAAACTCGCATCGGAACTGGCGGAACTGACTGAAGGCAGGGAATTGTATGTTTACTGGAACCCGTCCTTTAAACCCGATCCTTATTTTCAATACAGATATAATAATGAGATCTTTACCTATTATCTTTCTACGGCAAGAGGAAAAATGACCCCGGTGAAGATGGAAAAAATCCCCGGGGCGCTTTACCTGGCCCAGTGGGAACATATTGACAAACAGAAGTTTAAGGTGATAAAAAAGATCGAACCGGCCTGGCAGGTTCCCGTTGCACTCATTGAATTCCGGTGAAATAATTTGACTTTTAAGGCTTATCTTTCCAAAAGTCTGCTTATTTTTACAGGTTATTATCTTGTGATCTATATCTTTACTACTAAAACGATGAATTCAAAAAAGACAAAATGGTGTTACCCAAACCATCTGCTGGTCAGTCTTTCCATTGGGGTTATCATCATTTTTAATCAAGCACTGCCAATCTACTCCCAAGCAACTCCTGACCTGGATATTTACAAGAAGGTGGATATTGATTCTCCGTTGCCGGACTCAGTGTTCCTGACCGATGTGATTAATTATATCCGGGATACCCTGTTTTTTGGCGGCGGCGTAATTTCAGAAATTGAGTATATAGGCAACCCGAAAGGTGTCGGGTTGTTCAGAAATGGAGTAGACCTCGGAATCCCTGAAGGTGTAATGCTTTCAAACGGTTACGTTGGGACAGCCACTATCATCGACAACGGGATCAACAAAACAGGCATACAGGCGTTCCCCGCGCATGACAGCCTGGGCGCATATTCATCACCTCAAGGCGGGCAGGGGCTTAAAGATGCAGATATGGACTGGCTGGCAGGTTTGGGTAGCATGCCTCCGAAACCGGATACCGCATTTGATCCTTCAGTGATCAAATTTGTTTTTAAGCCCTACTATAATTCCATTAAGATGGATTATGTCTTTGCATCGGAAGAATATAAATGGGAATCACACCAGATCCCTCCTCCCGACCCGCCTCCGGCAGATTTTGATCGCACGGCCCAGAATACCCCCGGTGATCTGATGGCAATTTTTGTAAAAAGAAATCCGGGACAACAAGCTATTGAAATGATTGCCAGCGTGAAAGGGACACAGGATGATCCATTCTGGGAACCGGTCTGCGTGAATACGCTCAACCATACCACCGTACCGCCGGGTTACTACGAAGCCAATTATGGGGATAAAGGCGTAATCTTTGACGGCGCCACCACCCTTCGTCCGATATTCCCTTTTGCAACCCAGGGGGGCGTTCTGGCCCCATGCCATAACTACTGGGTGAAAATCGCCGTGGCCGATTATCCCAACGGGGTTGTTGTCCAGGGATACAACCTGTCGCACCAGATAAATTCCGCACTGTTCCTGAAAGCATACAGCCTGATGAGCGGGTATGGCCTCGAATGGGATTTCGACTGGGCCATCACAAATAACGATTTTGCCGGTGATACAGCCCTCGTGGAAGGCGGATGCTCCGACATGGCGATCACCATCCGGTTTAACGTGATGCCAAGGGATACTACCTTCCTTCGCATGAAAATCGCCAACGCCAACCTGTCGGAATATACCATTACACCCCCGCTGCTGCAGGATTCCCTGATCGTGATCCCCGATTCAATCATGGAGTACAACATGGTCATCTCAGCGATCGATGACGGGATCAGCGAAGGGGTCAACGGCCGCGAACCGTGGATCATACGTTACACGCTCGACCCCTGCGATGTCCCCACATCAGATACTTCAGGCTTTGGCCAGGCTATCGCCGGCTATTCCGGTAGCATTGACTGTTATGTGATGGATTATAAACCGTATGAAAATAATTCCAAAACCTATGGCCCGCTGCCGCCCGATACATACCATTGCGGCGCTGATATTACTGTAAATATCACCGATATTGTCGATGAAGGCATCCCGCCTTACAATTATCTCTGGACTAACCCTCCCCAGCTAGGCACCGGGGAAAACTTCACCACCACCATCGGCTCCAGCCCCGATTATGCCATATGCACCATCTCCGACCGGTGTACAGGCCTTCCGGGATATGTCGCCGGAAAAGATACGGCGATCATTCTCAGCACACTCACCGTGCAGGCCAGCCCTGACTTCCAGCTCTGCCAGAACGGAGAATCCGATATTAAAGTACAAAGCACCAACGTTGGACATGATTTCACTACCATCTGGTATTTTGAGGGCAATGAAGTCGGTTACGATTCAATTTATACAGTCACCTGGGAGGAATATGGCCAGTATGCCCCGAATACCATTACCTTTACCTGCGTGGTAACGGATGAATGCGGTAATACCGATTCTGATGAAGTCAATGCTACCTTTTTCCCCGTCGTCGAAATTACCGGGGTCCCGTTGATCTGCCTGTATGACCATATCCTGCTGACCTGCAGCCCTGCACAATCATACCAATGGTACTACAGCAGCTATCCCGGAACACCAATCCCCGGTGCTACGCAGCAAACCCTGAACTATTATCCCACCGTCGCCGGGGACCATACCATATGCGTCTCTATCATCAATGAATGCGGAGAGCAGGCCGACACCTGTTTCTCTTTCTTCGTTTCGGAACTTATCATGGACATGACCATGAACAATTCAACCAACTTCAATACCTGCCCAAATGTCCCGTTCACCCTGAAAGAGCTGAACGCGTATGACGGCTGGTCATGGTCATGGGAAGACGACGGGACCAACTATACCGCCACAGGCCAGACTATCAGCCTTGAACTTACAGAAGCCGGTATCCACCCCATTACGGTCATCGCCCATAATATCAACTATTGCTATGACACGATTACCCGTGAAGTAAATGTGTATCCGTACGCGTATCCCATCGCGTCAACATCCATTCAGTCAGTTTGCATTGGTTATCCGACCGACTTAAGCATTGTACCGACCGGACCGGTGAGCATTACGGATTATTTCTGGACAGCCAATCCACCCGACGCTTCCCTGGCAGGACAACAGTACAGCGCCTCTCCGACGGTGACGCCTCAGGAAACCACAACTTACAAATGCCGGATCACCGATAACCATGGCTGTCTGGATTCAGCCACCGTGGTGGTCAACGTGAGGCCGAAACTGGCAGGGAATATCCTCGGGGACCCGGGCTACCAGTGTACCAATTTCCCCGTCACAATTACCTTCCAGCCCACTGTAAACCCGCTTCCGGATGCCACATATTACTGGACGTTCGACGATGGCGTTCCGGCCACCAGCACATTGGCCAATCCGCCACAGATCGTCTGGAGCAGTCCCGGCCTGAAGAACATTTCACTGCATATCGAAGAACTGGGCTGCGAAGCAACCTTCTTCTTCCAGTACCAGATCCATCCCGACCCGCTGGCAGGATTCTCGGCAATAGACAATACCGGGTGCCAGCCAATCACCGTTTCATTCCAGAATACCTCATCGAACCTTGAAAATCCAAGCTATTTATGGGATTTTGGCGATGGAGCAACAGGAACCGAGCCTAATCCAAGCCACTTCTACCCCAATCCCGGCACGTATGATGTGACCCTTACGGTAACCAACTCCACTGGCTGTATCAACACCCTGACCATCAACGATATCGTGGAGGTTTACGAGGTTCCTGTCGCTGATTTTATGGCTGATCCCGAAGCGGCCACCATCGATAACCCGACAATTAAATTTTACGAACAGGTCAATATTCCATTTGCTCTGATCCAATGGGATTTTGGCGACAGCAGCAATATTTCCACCGAACCGGATCCGCGGCATACTTACGGCGCGCCGGGCAGCTACCAGGTGGTGATGTATACCGAAACCATACATGGCTGCTGGGACCGCGATACACTCGAGATCGGCATCGTGGAAGATATCAAGATTTTTGTGCCCAATGCTTTTTCACCCAACGGTGACGGCCTCAACGATTGCTTCATCATTGGCGGCACAACCAGCGACATCGTGGATGTGTTCCGCGTCATCATTTACAACCGCTGGGGAGTCGAGATCTACGATGCCCCGATCACCGATCCGAATTGTGTTTGGGACGGCCGGGACATGTCGGGCAACATTATGCCTGGTGATACTTATGTGTTCCGTATCTTTGGCACCAACATGAGGGGAGCGAAAAAAGTTTACGAAGGCATGGTGATGGTCGTGAAGTAATTATTCCTTCACCGGTTCTTCCGTTTTCTTATCCTTATCATTTAAAGAGAACATGATCGGCAGGTTATACTGGAATCTTACGGTTTCACCCTGTTCATTTTTCCCGGGACTCCATTTAGGCATCGCTTTAACAACCCTTAAGGCTTCTTCGTCGCATCCTCCACCAATTCCTCTCAGCACTTTTACATTTGAAACCGTACCGTCTTTTTCAACAACATACGTTATGAACCGTAATTTTTCATTCTTTAGGCACAGCATTAAACACATTGAGTAGTTCACGC
>CAYUQP010000020.1:0-68597 GCA_964447005.1 uncultured Bacteroidales bacterium | reverse complement strand
TCATAATCCTGTTTTTAGTTTACTTTTCCTGTAAACCTATTTCAGGACAAGACACAAACCCCCAAATCTTCAAATCTTCAAATCCTCAAATCCCCAAATCCCCGCGTTCCCTCATTTCTTCCCGGCGTTCCCTCAATGAGACCCGGCGTTCACTCATTTGATTCATTTACCGGTGAGGGAGGTGGTAAATTAGTGGTCGTTAGTCACTGGTCACTGGTCATTGGTCATTGGCTCTTGGTTCCAGGCGAAAATAACAATTGAACAATTGAACAATTGAACAATTGAACATAAATAAAAAAATTACTGTCATGAAAAAGCTCATCATTTTTATCTTATCGCTTCACGCCTCACTTTTCACGGTTCACGTGGCATCTGCCCAGTGGGGCTGCTCCTGCCTGCCCGAAGGGATCACCTTTACCACGCAGTCGCAAATCGACAGTTTCCAGGTGAATTACCCGGGGTGTACGGGGATTGAAGGGGATTTAACCATTCAGCCTCAAGATACTGTCAATCTGAATGGATTATCCATACTTACCTCAGTTGGTGGAAGTCTTACTATCGATGGAGGTTGGAACTGGTCAGGTCTGAACAGCCTTTCAGGACTGGATTCATTGGCTTCCATTGGCGGTGATCTGAGGATAATCCACACTGGTCTGACTGATCTGTCAGGATTAAACAACCTGGTTTCCCTCGGAGGAGATATTACAATTGGCGCTAACTATTCATTAACAAGCCTTACAGGACTGGAGGGGTTAACATCTGTCACAGGTAACATCATACTCTATATTTATGGGGATAATGCAATCTATGGTAACAGTATTCAAAGCCTGACCGGTCTTGACAACCTCACCAGCGTTGGGGGCGATCTTGATATTACAGCAAACGGTTACCTTCACCATCTGACCGGCTTAAATAGCCTGATAAATGTCAATAATCTTATTCTTGGTCGTGGTAAAAATTATTGGGGAGCGGGTACTTCACTTGTAAATCTCAACGGGTTGGAAAATCTCACAACAATCACCGGCGGGCTGTTCATCGACAATAGCTCGAATTTAAGCAGTTTAGAAGGGATAGAAAATCTGAATACAATTGAAGGGGACATAACCATCAAGAATACAGGATTGTTTGATTTTTATGGGTCATCCTCATTAGCAACCATTGGAGGTAATTTTGCAATCATAAACAACGATGGCCTTACCAGCCTGGCAGGTCTGGATAACCTGACCTCTATCGTCGGTGATCTAACTGTTATCGGTAATCCAGCCTTATCCGAGTTTGGTGTGGATTATTTTTGCGAATACCTGTCTGATCCCAATGGTTCTGTCAATATTTACAATAATGCATCCGGTTGCAATAATCCGGTGGAAGCTGCAAACTCATGTGGGATTATTCTGCCTTGCCTGCCCTATGGCAATTTTTATTTTTTCTCACAAGCAGATATTGATTCTTTCGCCTCACATTATCCGGATTGTTATGATCTGGGTGGTGATGTGTCAATTGAAGGTTCAGATATTAGCAGCCTGGACGGACTAAGCCAGGTGAATTCCATAAGTAGAAGTTTTGTCATCGGTAACAATGCCTACAATGGCGCCAATCCCTTACTTACCAGTTTGGAAGGTCTTGAAAACCTGACTCAAATTGGAGGTGATCTGGTACTTAGAAACAATGATAGCTTACATACCCTGGCAGGATTGGTGAATCTATTTATTATTGGGGGGAGCTTCTCGATTATAAAAAATGGAGTGCTGGAAGGGCTGTCGGATCTCAGCAGCCTGACGGCAATCGAAGGCAATTTGACTATAATCGATAATCCCTTGATTGATAGTTTAACCGGATTGGATGAACTGGCTGGTATTGGCGGTGATCTGGTAATAGAATATAATGACAATCTTTTCAGTCTGTCAGGATTAGAAAGCCTTGCATCGATAGGAGGTGGCTTAAGCATATATGGCAACTGGAATGGAATCCTTGAAGACCTGGAAGGGCTGGAAAGCCTGAATTCAGTTGGTGGTGATTTTAGTATTCATAATTGTGATTTTCTTTCCAGTTTTAAGGGACTTGAAAATATCCAAACGATTGGTGGTTCATTTGCAATAGATAACAATCCATCATTGACAAGCCTGGATGGATTGCAAAACCTGCATTCAATCGGAGGTAATCTTGAAATCGGGATATGGGATGGCCATCCGAACCTGGCAAGTATCAACGGCCTTCAGAATCTCGATGCTGTAGGCGGATACCTGGCCATCAGAAAGAACGATGACCTCACCAGCCTGGCAGGATTGGAAAATATCGCCCCCGGATCAATAACTAACCTTTATATCACAGCAAATCCCTGGCTGTCCAACTGCGATATAGAGAGCATATGCAGTTACCTGGCAAGCCCTAACGGAGAAGTCGTCATCATGAACAATAATGATGGTTGCAACAGTCCGGAGGAGGTGGAGGCGGCTTGTACAGTCGGGGTTTCTGAGTCGGCGGTCGGCGGTCAGCGGTCGGCGGTCATTTGTTATCCCAACCCTACCGGGGGTTTGACCGAATTTCTAATTTCCAATTTCAATTTTCAACAGGTAAGCTTGAAAATCTATAATGCTCAAGGCCAGGAAGTGGCAACGGTACTGGATGGCAGGTGGCCGGGTGGTCAGGTGGTCAGGTGGGATGCGTCTGCGTTGCCTGCCGGGATCTACTATTACCGGCTGCTGACCGCCGACCGCCGACCGCTGACCGGAGCGGGGAAGATTGTGAAATATTAGGTGGTCAGGTGGTCAGGTGGTCAGGTGGCCGGGTGGAACCCTGGAACCCTGGAACTCTGGAACCCTGGAACAAAACAGCATCATGCCAACAGCAGTAATCATCGACGACGAGCCCCACAACCGCGATACGCTGGGGAAAATGCTGGAACGGCAATGCCCGCAAGTGCTGGTAGTTGGGAAAGTGTGCGGCGTACAAAGCGGGATCGTAATGATCAGGGACCTTCAGCCCGACCTCGTCTTCCTGGACCTGAACATGGCCGACGGGTCCGGCTTTGACCTGCTCCACGCCCTTTCATCCGTTAATTTCCGGGTGATCTTCGTTTCAGCCATGGATAAAGACATGATCCGCGCTTTCAGGCTCAGCAGCATCGAATTCCTGCTCAAGCCCGTTTCTCCCGATGAACTGAAATCGGCTGTTGAACGGGTGATGAAGTCGGAGATGAAGCATTTTAAATTGCAGTTGCAGGCGCTGGAGGAGAATGTGGGGTAGTGGTGTTACTTATTAAAAGAAAACAATCTTCCGAATATACTTTTTTGTTCTCCGCTGGCTGGCAAAATCTTTTCAACGTTCTTCCGCAACGCCCCGATCGGCTGTGCCCCCCTGACCATCGTCGGTTGCCCCGTTGGAGGTATGAACAATAGGGTCGGGATGCTGGAGATGCCGAATAATTTAGCCACTTCCGGATCTTTTTCGGTGTTGATCTTGTAGAACTTCACCTTTCCGTCGTATTCTTCGGAAAGCTTGCTCAGCAGCGGGGCAACCATTTTGCAGGGCATGCACCAGTCGGCATAAAAGTCAATGACAGCGGGGATTTCACCTTTATAATTCCAATCTTTCGTGTAAGAATAATCGAAAATTTTTGCCTTGAATTCCCTTTTATTCAGGGTGATGACTTTCCCGATCTTTGATTCCATAATTGCAAGGTATTAATCAAAATAATTCCGGCAAAGATAAATAAAATATTTGAAATAAATCGCTTTAATATCACTATAAAAATTCCCCGCCCTTAACACTAAACACTCAACACTAAAACCTGAGATTTTTAGGGTCCTGCCTGTTATCAAATATCCTCAAGATATCTATTGATTCTTTTCGTTCCCGGTAATAAAGTGTATTATGTTTAGTCAAAACACATTTACGGATCTTGTTCTGTTTATTTATTACGGGAAATTGTTTTGGGTGTTGTGAGATTTGAAAAGTTATCGTTTCAACGAGTTCAATAAAATTCATCAAAACCTTAGCGTCCCAATTTAATAAAAGGTAGTTGAGAATTGAATCAAGATCCTGTTGTGCTGATAGTGACCAGATTATTCGCTTAGCCATGCAGATATTTCTTTTTCACCCTGTCCATTACCTCTTCATGAGGTATTCCTTTCCCTGCATCAATTTCTGCAATTGCATCCAAAATGCCCTGTTTTTGTTCTTCTGTTAATTTATCCCAGTCGCCGATATCTTTATTTCCGTTTAGAAAATTCAATACAACACCATGCAATTCCTCCAATCGATTCTTGTCTAAAGTATCGATCTGTCGGAATAATTTCAACTTCAACTCGGAGACAGTCATGTCTTGAATTTTATTCAAAGTTACAAAATAAAACAATTCCCGGTCCCAGTGATTTCTGATTTTCGATGGTCGATGGGCTAATTAAATAGTTTGATCCCGTAGTAGTCCTCCACGAACCTGAAATACCAGAAGAGCCTGCGGTTCACTTCGATGCCGTAGTCGATGTGCGGTTCGTAGTTGATATAGGAATCGATGGCGTCGATATAACGACCACTGCGGTAAAGGTTGTTCCAGTTATACACCGCCGTGATGTTCCTGCTGCGGTAATATTCGTTATTGCGGTCTTTCGCATCATTGTAGTTCAGAAGGTACCACTGCTCGAAATGGATGTCGCTGATGATCAGTTCATAAACAGTGCTGTCCCGGCTTGCCGCTTTAATCTCCGCCGAGGTTTTCGACACCTTCTTTGCCGGGGCGCAGGCAATGATCAGCATGGCGATGATCCCGAAATAAATTGCCGGTTTCATTTATTAAACTTTTCCTTGATACAAATCTTCGACAGGAAAAATCATATCATAATCGTTCCAATTCAGGTTTCCGTCAACTATTTTAAACGCTCTGAATTTTACTTCATCCTGGTACTTTTTTATTGACGGATGCAAGGATGATTCCAAAAAAGGCTTAAAATCTACCAGTTTATATGATCCATCAGAGAAAAAGACTCTTATCGCAAAATCGCCAATATATCTGGCTGAGATCACCTTTCTTAATTCCACTTTATAATCAATATATTCTTCAGAAATTTTCATTTCAATCTCCTGTCAATTTTCTCGAATTCAACATGTTTATGAAATACAAAATAATCGATCCATTTTTGAACGATGTCGTCAGCATATTCTTCCAGAAAGTCTTTAAAATCAATTAGTTTACTTCCAGTCAGAGGTGTGGCACCTTTAATAGATTTAATCTTAATTTCAACGATGATTCCATTTACTAAATATATCTCTGCTTTGCTTTCCTGACTATCATATTTCCCATGTACATGAATCGGCTCATGTTCATTTGAATAAAAAAATATCAGAATACCTAAATACTCGTAAATTTTTGGCATAATATATTTTTTACAAATTTAGTGAAAATCAGGGGAAGAGGCAAGCATTGGGAATTAATCAAACTGGACCTTGTTGAATTGGTAAAATAAGTACTTTTGCCTCCGGCGATGGAGTTCGCCTTTGACCGCCTCGTGCTGATGACTCCTGTTTTTATTGACATTCAAGACTGATTTTATGCTGAAAATGTTTTTAATTACGGGTACAGGCGGGTTCCTCGGGAGCGGGCTCCGGTACCTTGTCAGCCACTTTACGAAGCCATCGTTTATTTTGCCAGAAAAAACGGGCTGGCGGGGGCTACCGTATTGCGGGGCATTATGTCGTACGGCGCCAACAGCATGATCCATACTGCCAAATTATATGCTCTGTCGGACGACCTTCCCATCATCATCGAAATTGTGGATTAAGAAGAAAAAATACAGGACTTCATCGAAAAACTCCAGCCATATTTTGAAAGGTCGAAGTATGGCGGATTGGTGACACTGGAAAATATCAGGGTGATTTATTATAAAGGGAGTAGATAATTATTTAAAGTTAGTTAAAATCCTCTCCTTATCTTCATTTTCTTTATTGCTTTTATGATATAGCTCTATAAACACAATTCTATCTTCTATTTCAATAAAGGCATATATGAGCCTTAGTCCAGAATTAACTCCTTTGCCTTTCAGACTTTTACAAGCAATCTTTCTCACTTTGACGACACATGTCTCAATGCCAAGACCTTCAATACGATAACTAAACGGCGGCTGTGCCCCCGGCTCATCTTTCAGGTCTTTCTTCAAAACCTCAAGGTCATCATTTAAAGAGCGATATTTTTTCAGTAAGTATTTCAGATCTTTTTCAAATTCCGGAATAGTCTCGAATTTAATATTATTCATCTTCTTCATATTCTCTTACTGAATAAGGTGGTCGCCGATAAAAAACGAGCTCGTAATCAATTACTTCATTTTCATCTGTTGCTCTCCAGGGTTTATCGTCATGAGAATAATCACTTATCTTCTTTGCCGACCAGTCAGAGAATTGTTCTATCACTTTATCAATTACTTCCTTCTCTGCGGCGCTAAAAGTTGTCAGATCCGCGGCCTGTAAAGCAATAAATTTAGTTTGAGGAAATCCATGAAATACGGTTTTGATTCGCTGAATCTGACCGTTGTCAATCATTTGGTTAATTATATCATCAATACCTTGAGGTACCGGTCCGTAGGCATACTTACAATACTGTGCGCCAGTTAGGTGGTCCTCATATCTTTCATAATAATTAAAATCAGCAAAATACAGCAATTTGTAAAGAACCGTTTCCCCAACATTGGGTTTGCCCCCGCATTTTTGCAAGATGTACGACAGTATATTTTTCAATTTATTGATGTTAAGTAATGGGGCTGAGATCCTAACATTATAATTTGATGGAACGGGTTCTTCAGCAAGGGAAATAACTGTTTCGGTTTCATATTGATCAGCCAGGAATTTATCGATCGAAAAACCAAGCACTTCTGCAAGAAGAAGCAACTCAATAACTGATACATTCCGATTACCTAATTCAATTTGAGCGACTGAAGATCTCGGAATATTCAAGAATGTGGCAAGGTCCTCCTGAGAATAGCCTTTTCGCTTTCGTAATCCTGCAATCCTTTTCCCGATCTGCGTGGGTGATAATTTCGAGGTTATCATTGCAAATATTTTCTTGCAAAGATAAAAAATGTTTAATAAACAAACAAATGTTTGTTGTTATATACGACAATAAGGGCCTGAATGATCAAACCATGTTGATTTTACTTATTCCAATTCCGGCAATGCTGGTTTCCTGCCCTGTGCCGGTGCTGATGTCCCATTCCATTGCTATAGCCATTTCCCTGTCCCTTGCGGCAATCCGGGTTGCCGTTTCCGCGGTTGCCTTCGCCACGGTGATCGCAAATTCCGTCATTGTTAACATCCACAAAGTTCCGGCCTTTGGTGCCTTTGACCTGCATCGTTTCGCGGTTATCGCAGATCCCGTCGTTGTTGTTATCAATAAACTTACCGGGAGCCGGGACCTGGGTTGTGGTTTGTTTTGCCGTTTGATTATCAGAAGCAGCCGATGTTTCTGCCTGTGCTAATACCTGTCCGGTAAAGAAAGCCGCAAGCGCTGCCGTTAAAATGATTTTTGTGAAGTTTTTCATTTTCATATGTTTTAGAGTTATACATTGATTACGTAAGCTGAATGAAAAACTTTCAGTTTGTGGAAATTTTGCTTAATAATCTATTGTTTCTCAGGACTGGCCGATCCTGATTTTCTGTTTATCCTCTTCATCCTCAACACCTTTCTGAATCTTTTTTCCATTATTTGAATTGAAATTGAAACTCAAACCCAACCATAGGATACGGGTTGAGGACTTACTGTGATTGGTAAGATAATAGGCCGTGTTATCCGTTTTAATATTCCAGTCGGAAGTGTTGAAGACATCGGTTAATGTCAGGCTGATTGTGAGTTGTTTTTTGAAAAAATTTCTTCTGGCGGAGATATCCGTATAAAAGATCTCATCCAGGTCGAACTGGGGCAAAGAAACAGGAGAATTGTAATTTAAAAATAACTGCAGCTCCGTTTTTTGGTCGGGTTTGAAAATTGCTTTAAGATTTCCGGTCCATGCCCAGTTTTCTGTTCCCAGATCAATATCATCGACCTGACCTTTCGTTTTTAAATAAAATAGAGAGATTGACGGGTTGATCGAAAAGTACTTGTTGAAAATGTAAGTGAAGTCGGATTCGCCACCGGTTTTATAAGTGATTTTTCCATTCACATAAGTCAGTATGAGCGTATCCGGAGGTATGAGCCTTGTGACCTGGGTGATAAAATCCCTGGTTGCGCTTCCGTACAGATTTGCAGTAAACTGGGTTTTTTCCTTCAAAAAAGAATAATTCAGTTCCGTTTTATAAAGCCTTTCAGGATCCAGGTTTTTATTTCCGGTTTCATAGGTTGTCTGATCGATGACATTGACATAAGGGTTTAACTGAGGATAGGTGGGGCGTGTGATCCTGCTGTTAAAGCTCAATGCAATGCTTTGATTTTTAGTAAGATTACGTTTGATAAGAAGATACGGGAAGGGGAAAAGATAGGTCTTGCTGACCGTGTCTGTTACCGATCGTTGAATCAGTTCGGAGGTGCTGATCTCCAGCCGTGCGCCGACCTTAAAGAAAGAATGCTTAAACAGGCTGTCGGAATACATGGCATATCCCGAATAAATATTCTCCCGGTGATCCAGGTCATTGCTGAAGTCCGGTTCCAGGATCCACTCATTCGTGACGGTATCCAAATTATAGAAAGTATATTTAAAGCTGTTCCACCTGGTGAAACCTTTCAGCCCTGCTTCTAATTTTCCAGAAGAGAAGACAGTCCTGGTATAATCCGCCTGGATGGCAGCATTCGTCGGAGCGCCGCCTCCGCTGGATTTTTGAAGCAATTGGCCTTCAATATAATAATCCGCCGGTCTGCTGCCCTTTGTTTTTGAATAAGAACCACTGAATGACAACTCATGCTTTCCGGGGATAAACGAATGCCTGTATGACAATATACTTTCGATATTGTGCCTTGAGTAAGTAATTTCGTTCAACCTGTTATAATAAACCGGCGGAAACGTATCATTCTCCTGTGTTCCGGAAATTTGCTGCGAATTGGCCAGGTCTGGCTTTACAAATTTAAAACTGCCGGATAGAATGTCCTTTTTACCGGGTTTTAGTAAAATGTTAAGCCCGGCCTTATGAGTGGAACTGCTTTGCCTGGATTCGATATCCTGCTCAACCTGAATATTTTCCCCGTACAACAACCGGTTCAGGGTACTCCGGATCTCATTTTCTTCATATTTTCCGTTATAATCCAGACCAAGATCCCAGACGCCCTTCTTATAAATAACATTCAGTCCACCATTGATCCTCCCGGTAAAACCGTAATTTAATGTTGCCGCACCGCTGAATCCTGATAAACCTTTTCTTACCGTAACAATATTGATAATTCCTCCTGTACCCTCGGCATCGTATTTTACATCCGGATTGGTGATGATCTCGATGGTGGCTATGCCTGAAGCAGGGATGGAATTGAGTGTCGTGAGTGTTGTCGGAATACCGTCGAGGAGGATCAGGATGTTTTTATTTCCCCGAAGGTAGATGTTATCCTCGGGGTCAATGGATACTGCCGGCTGGTTTTTTAAAACATCGGTCGCATTACCTGTTACCGATGAGATACTTTGAGAAACATTGATCCTGGTCTTTTCGATTGAAGTTTGTTTTTCGTCCTGTTCCGAGCTGATCTCAATTTCGCTTAATGACCGGGAGGAATGGTTAGATATATCGGGCCGGTGAGCCTGACCGATGCACTGATGATCTCAACTATTGTGGTATTTGTCAGGTATCCCACAAAGCTCACGGCCAGGGAATATCTGCCTGTATTAAGTCCGGTCAGTTTGAATTCCCCTTTGGAATTGGTAACGGTCCCGGAAATCAAATCCATTCCCGGTGATGAATAAAGTGCAACGGAAGCATATTCGATGGGCTCGTTGCTCAGGGAGTCGACGATGAACCCGGAAACAGTAAACCTGTTGTTTTGTGAAAACAGGATTCCATTAATAAGCAGCAGAAAAAAAATACAAATACGAATCTCTTTTGGTCAGGCATTTTAATCCATTCAAATCAAGCTTAATATATAGCCCAAACCCGCGCCATCCAGCACAATCAAGGCACTGTTTATCTTTTTGAAACCAAACACAACGGCCAGGCTTGCAACTGCAATGATTAAAGTACGCCAGTCGGTAATGGTCTCTTTCCCCATCTGGTAACAAACTATCACAATAATTGCCACTGAAGCCACATTGACCGCATCCAGGAAAGCTGCTCGTCCATCCATTTCCGTTTCTTCACCACTTCCTCCCGCATCATGGCAATATGGGCTGCAGGCCCGCCGAAACCGATGGTACCGAGTTTCAGGAAGAGTTTTGCCAGTTCAGCGAGGTTATTCATCCATTGTAATATTTAGTCGCTATATGTCGAAACAGCACCAGGTTTTGATCATGGTCAAAGATAAGGCTCATTTTTGACTAGGTGGTGACGTTCTGAGAAATTCAACCCCTTTCGGGGTTGCCGGGCGGGGACTATCGGTTTCGGCTCCCCCTTATATTCAAATTCAAGCCTTTCATGCTTATTTTAACTCAATAACTTAATAATTCAACCTCAAAACTTAAAACTAAAAACTAAAAACTCGATTTTCCTTAACTTTAAAGCCAAATTCCTCTCCATGACGATCCAGGAATATCTTCAAAAAGTTAATCAACTCTACAAATCCGGAATATCGACGGAGCACAGCTACCGGCCTGACCTGCGGAACCTGCTTGAAAGCCTTCTTCCCGGAATTACAGTCACGAATGAACCTTCCCGGATCGAATGCGGAGCCCCCGATTACATTTTAACCAGGAAGAATATCCCCGTAGGTTACATCGAAGCAAAAGATGTCGGGAAAGACCTGAACGGGAAAGATCTGAAAGAACAGCTCGACAGGTACCGCAAGTCGCTTGATAATCTGATCCTGACGGATTACCTGACCTTTCACTTTTACCGGAACGGAGAATTCGTTTCCAGGGTGACTTTAGCCGATGCCGTGCCGGGAAAGATTGTATCCAAACCGGTTGATTTCAGTGCATTCCAGGATTTGATCGTGAATTTTGCCTCATTCACCGGGCAGACGATCAAGTCGGCATCCAAACTTTCCGTAATGATGGCGGCGAAGGCAAAGCTCATGGCCGGCGTGATCGAAAACTCACTCTCCGATTCACTGACCTCTTCCGGCAGCAACTTCTTCGAGGAGGCAAACAATACCCTGCACGATCAGATGAACGCCTTCCGGCAGGTCCTGATCCATGACATCACCGCGAAGGATTTCGCCGACATATACGCCCAGACGATCGCTTACGGTATGTTCGCGGCCAGGCTGCATGATCCGTCGCTGGAAGATTTCACCCGTCAGGAAGCCGCGCAGCTTATCCCCTCTTCCAACCCGTTCCTCAGGAAATTGTTCCAGTATATTGCCGGCTATGACCTCGACGACCGGATCCGGTGGATCGTCGACGACCTGGCCGATATTTTCAAACATACCGACGTTTCAGCCATCCTGAAGGATTTTGGCAAGGAAACCCGGCAGACCGACCCGATGATCCATTTCTATGAAACTTTCCTTTCCGAGTACAATCCTGCCCTTCGGAAAAGCCGGGGTGTATGGTACACGCCTGAACCGGTCGTGAATTTTATCGTGCGGGCTGTGGATGATATTTTGAAAGAAGAATTCGGTCTGCCGCAAGGGCTTGCAGATACCTCGAAAATTAAAGTGAAAATGCCCGTGCAGGGGAAGATGACGGAACAGGAAGTCCACCGGGTGCAGGTCCTTGATCCGGCTTGCGGTACAGGGACATTCCTGGCGGAGGTTATCCGGCATGTGCACAGGAAATTCGAAGGGCAGGAAGGCATATGGAGTCAGTACGTGGAGGATCACCTGCTGCCGAGGCTCAATGGTTTCGAGATCCTGATGGCCTCGTATGCCATGGCACATCTTAAACTGGAGCTTTTATTGCAGGAGACCGGCTACATACCCACCCGCCAGCAACGGTTGAAAGTTTATCTTACCAATTCCCTGGAAGAACATCACCAGGACACCGGAACCCTGTTCGCTTCCTGGTTATCGCAGGAGGCGAACGAGGCGAATCATGTGAAAAGGGATACTCCGGTGATGGTGGTGATTGGAAACCCGCCGTATTCGGTGAGCAGCAGCAACAAATCGCCCTGGATTGAGAAACTCGTTTCAGACTATAAGAAGGACCTGAATGAACGAAATATCCAGCCCTTATCCGATGATTACATCAAATTCATCCGGTTCGGACAATTTCTGATCGATAAAAACGGGGAAGGAATATTGGCTTTTATTTCGAACAACAGTTTCATCGACGGGATCATCCACCGGCAGATGAGAAAGCATCTTGCAGAAACCTTCGATAAGATTTATATTCTTGATTTACATGGCAATGCGAAGAAAAAGGAAGTCCATCCCAATGGCGGAAAAGATGAGAACGTGTTTGATATCATGCAGGGAGTGAGTATTAATATCTTTGTGAAGAAGCAGGCAAAATAAAAAGCCAACAGCTTGTTGGCTTTTTGGATTAATAGTCGAACAACTTGTTCGACAAAATAAATTTAATGCTGATGGATGATGATAGATTTTTTTAACCAAAGAGTTCGCAGAGGAATCACAGAGGAACACAGAGATGGAATACCTTCCGATTAACCTCTGTGGCTCTCTGTGTATCCTCCGTGCCCTCTGTGGTAAAAATAGAATGTATCAAGTTGTTAAACAATTAGTTTAGTAAATGAAATATTTTTGGTAAAATGAATGACAAAAAGTTAGCACAGGTTTTTCATTATGACCTCTACGGGAAAAGGGAGGAGAAGTATGAGTTTCTGAATAGTTTCATCCTGAAAAACATTCTTTGGACAGATGTGGAACCAAAATTTGCATCTTATTCTTTTTCGAATCTGAATAATGAAGAATTGGACAGATATAATTCGGGTATCAATATTGAAGCCCTATTTCTATTAAATGCTACTGGTGTTAAAACGGAAAGAGATGTTTTGACAATCCAGTTCATCAGTAAAGAAATAGAAGAGATTTTAGCTGATATCCGATCTCAATCAATAGAAGCATTAAGATTGAAATACAAATTAGAAAAAGATGGTAGAGATTGGCAATTATCAAATGCAAAAACGGATATCCTAACAAATCCTTATAGTATTGTGCATATTCATTATAGACCATTTGACTTTAGATTCACTGCATATACTGGTATAACAAAAGGATTTATGGCTTATCCAAGGGAAAAGATCATGACACATTTTTTAGAAGATAATTTAGCTTTAATATCAACGAGAATAAATCGAGGATTAAGTCAAGGATATAATTTTGTATCTAGAAAAATTATTGATCTTCATTTACTAGATAGCGCTGCTGATTCATTACAAACATTCCCTTTATATCTTTATCAAAATACCGATGAGTTAGGAAATGAAAGAAAAAAATACAGAACCCCAAATCTAAATCCCCAAATTGTCCAGCAACTTGTTGGACAATTGAGCCTCACCTTCACCCCCGAAAAAGAATCCACCCCCAACACTCTCTCTCCCATCGACATCCTCGACTACATATACGCCATCCTCCACTCGCCGACTTACCGGGCAAAATACAAAGAATTCCTGAAGATCGATTTCCCGAGAATTCCCTATCCAAAGGATCAGGAAACCTTCTGGAAATTCGTAGAACTAGGCGGCGAGTTGCGGCAGATCCACCTCCTGGAAAGCCCGGTGGTAGAAAAGTTCATCACTTCTTATCCTGTCAGTGGCACGAATGAAGTCGGCAAAGTCAGGTATGAAGACAAGAAAGTCTGGATCAATGAAAGTCAGTATTTCGATCATTTACCGCAGATTGCCTGGGAGTTCTATATCGGCGGTTACCAGCCCGCGCAGAAATGGCTGAAAGACAGGAAAGGGCGGCAGCTATCTTTCGAAGACGTAAGGCACTACCAGAAGATCATTGTAGCGCTTACGGAGACGGACCGGATCATGGGGGAGATTGATGAGATTGAATTTGAGTAAGTTAAACCAGTGATGAAAACGAATTGACAATATTGATTTTTTCAGAATGATAACATCAGAAAAACTCAAAGACATCCTTCAAAAAGGCGAGGGGACAGAGGTTGAGTTCAAGACATCACAGTTTGAACTAAGCGAAGTTGCATTTGAGTCCATTTGTGCTTTTCTCAATCGCAGAGGAGGTCATTTGTTGCTGGGTGTAAGGAATGACGGAGCCATAGAGGGAGTTATTGAAGACTGTGTTCAGGATATTGTTAACGATATTGTCACCAATGCCAACAATCCTCAAAAGCTCAATCCTCCATTTTATCTGTCAACCCAGGTAATTGATTATGAAGAGAAGAAAGTGATTTGCGTTTATATACCTGAGAGTTCGCAGGTACACAGCACCAATGGAAGAATATTCGACAGGAATGAGGATGGAGATTTTGATGTTACCCGTAACACCGAGCAAGTTACTCAGCTCTATTTGCGAAAACAAACTACCTATTCCGAAAATAGAATTTATCCCTTCCTGCAGCAATCGGATTTCCAACCTGAATTATTCAACCGGGTCCGTATCCTGGTAAAAAATGAACGGATCGATCATCCATGGCTGGCTATGACTAATGAGGAATTGCTGCGTTCAGCCGGATTATACAGGCACGACCATCAGACCGGAAAAGATGGCTATACATTAGCAGCAGTATTACTTTTTGGAAAGGATGAAGTGATCCAGAGTGTTTTACCCCATCATAAAACAGACGCTATTCTCCGGGTTGAGAATTTAGATCGGTATGACGACCGCGATGATATTCGAACCAACCTCATCGATAGTTACGACCGTCTGATGGCATTTGTGCGTAAACACTTACCGGATAGATTTTACCAGGAAGGTGAACAACGTATCAGTTTACGTGACAGGATTTTCCGTGAAATTGTCGGTAACCTTATCATACACCGCGAATATATCAATGCTTTTCCAGCAAAACTTGTCATTGAAACAGACCAGGTACTTGCCGAAAACTGGAATCGTCCCCATGGAGGAGGTGTGATCGATCCTGCAAATTTTTCTCCCTATCCAAAAAATCCGATGATTGCCAGGTTCTTCAAGGAAATAGGCCGAGTGGACGAACTGGGATCAGGGGTCAGGAATACTTACAGGTATTGCAATCTATACTTTCCTGGAACTAAGCCAGAGTTCATTGAAGAGGATATTTTCAAAACGATCATCCCCTTAATACCCGGGGAAAGTAAGGAAGCAGTTATGCCTCCCGGCTGGGAAGAGGTTCAGAGTATAGTTCGGAGTAAGTTCGGAGGAAAGTTCGGAGTAAGTTCGGAGAAAATAATTGATTTAATATATAGGAATCAGTACATCTCTGCTTCTGAAATGGCAGAAACAATAGGAATTACTGAACGAGCTGTAGAAAAACAAATAGCCAGACTTAAAGGTATAGGTGTAATAACCAGGGTTGGTCCCGATAAAGGAGGATATTGGAAAATAAACGTGTAAACAAGATTAAAGTACTGCTCACAGGGGCCAACGGATTACTTGGCTCGAATATGGCTAATCAACTGGCCCTGAAAGGTTACCGGGTCGTGGCGATGATCAGGAAAGGCAGCGACCTGGCAGCGCTGGAAGGTATTGAATGCGAAATCAGGGAGGGAAATATCACCAATGCTGCGGATGTTGAGCAGTCCATCCGGGATTGTGAGTATGTTATACACTGCGCTGCCAGAACGGCGCAAACCGGTGATCTGCAGAAATTTGAACAGGCTAATATCACGGCCACCAGGATTCTCATCAGCCTGTCGCAAAAGCATACTATTAAACGGTTCGTTTTTGTGAGCACCGCCAATTGCTTTACCAACGGGTCGCAAAGTGATCCGGGAGATGAAGACAGCAGTTTCATGCCCTGGCTGAAGAAATCAGGTTATGCTTACAGTAAATACCTGGCCCAGGAAATGGTGCTGAAAGAATATCGGGAAACCGGCTTCCCGGCCATCATTGTAGCCCCTGCTTTCTTGGTCGGTCCACGGGATGCGAAAGTTTCCAGCGGAAAATTACTCATGCACGGGTTGAAGAACCGTGTCGTTTTTTATCCTCCCGGCGGCAAAAGCTTCATCGACGCGGAATTTGCCGCGGAGGCCGCCGTGAATGCCCTGACAATGGGACAGGAAGGAGAATGCTACCTGCTTGCCGGTGAAAACCTGACCTACCGGCAGTTTTTCGGAATGGTGAAGAATCACGCTCCCCGGAAAATAATCCTCCTCCCCCTGCCCCGGCCTTTGTTGAAAGCCATTGCCGCCATATTCAGTCTCATTCAGCACATTTTCAAGCTGTCTTTACCTTTCAACCTGACAAATCAACGCCTCCTGTGCCTTGATAACTATTTTTCCAATAAAAAAGCCGTGACAGAGTTGAACCTGAAACACACTTCAACGGAAACGGCAATAATTAAAGCTAAAAGCTGGTTCGAGCGTAAGAAATACCTGTGAAAAAAGAGCGTAGGGCGTAACCTATTCACGTTGAAGCCCTTCGGGCTTCAGATAAGTAACTCAACACTAAATAACTCAACCTCAAAACTCAACACTTAAAACTCAAAAAACTTCGCTTCGCGAAGTTTTTTGCAGTACCCGGGACCGGAATCGAACCGGTACGAGCTTTCGCTCACGGGTTTTTGAGACCAGCGCGTCTACCTGTTCCGCCACCCGGGCTTAAGGGAGCGCAAAGATAAAGGAAATTTTGAAAATCCGGCAGATAATATTACCTTTGCAGCCCCAAAAACCTGAAAATCATTTTAAACATGGCTGAAAACGATAACCTTGTCAGTATCTTCGGCTGCAGAGCCACCTCTGAGCTGGCCGGAAAAATAGCCCAAAGCTATGGAACCGCTATAGGGAAATCCAGCGTCTTTGAGTTCCATGACGGGGAGTTCCAGCCTGCTTTCGAGGAGAATGTACGCGGACGGCATGTTTTTATTGTTCAGTCGACCCATCCTCCCGCCGATAACCTGCTGGAACTGATGATGATGGTGGATGCCGCGCGCCGCGCTTCCGCAAAAAACATCGTGGCCGTGATTCCTTATTTCGGGCTGGCCAGGCAGGACCGTAAGGACCGCCCACGCGTATCCATCGCATCCAAGCTGGTAGCCAACCTGCTGACGGCAGCCGGCGTGCAGCGCATTGTAACCATTGATCTCCACGCGGACCAGATCCAGGGATTCTTTGATGTTCCCGTGGACCACCTGTATGCGTCGATGATCTTCCGGAAATATATTGAAACCCTCAATCTTCCCAACCTGACGATGGCCTCCCCCGATACGGGCGGAACGCGCCGGGCTGCATCCTATGCTAAAGCTTTGCATACCGATTTCGTTATCTGCTACAAGCAAAGGTCAAAGCCCAACGAGGTGGCCACGATGGCCCTGGTAGGGGATGTGAAGGGAAGGGATATTATCCTCGTGGATGATATCATTGATACGGGGGGAACGATCACAAAAGCCGCCAAACTGATGATGGACAAGGGGGCAAACAGCGTCCGGGCTTTCTGCACACATGCCGTATTTTCCGGTGGCGCACATGAGATGATTGAAAATTCGAACTTCTCCGAAGTGGTTGTAACGGATACTATTCCGCTAAAAGAGAAAAGCAGCAAGATCACCGTGCTAAGCACGGCCGACCTGTTTGCCGAAGTGATAAGAAGGATTGAGAACTTCGAGTCGATCAATTCGTTATTCATAATGGATGAAAGCGATAAGAAGTAGTCTTTAGTCTTTGGTCTTTAGTCGTTAGTCAAGAAATAACAATTGAACAACTGAACAACTGAACAATTGAACAATTGAACAAATAAATTAAAATTTAAAACTTAAAATTTAAAATTAATGAAAACAGTATCTATGAGCGGCTCTTTGCGTAAGAGCGTAGGGAAAAAAGATGCTAAGCTGCAGCGTTCGGAGGGGCGAATCCCCTGCGTGCTGTATGGCGGTAAGGAACAGATCCAGTTTGTCATGGATGAGAAATCCTTCCAGCCCATCGTTTTCTCCCCGGAATCCTATTTTATCAAGCTTACCGTTGAAGGTAAGGAATATAATTGCATCCTGAAGGATATCCAGTACCACCCGGTGAGCGATACCATCCTGCACGCGGATTTTTTTGAGTTCGACATGGCCCACCCGATCACTATGAGCGTTCCGCTGAAGTTTACAGGCAACGCACCTGGTGTTATCAAAGGGGGACAATTGGTGAAGAAATTCCGCAAACTGAACGTCCATGCTCTTCCGGCCGACATGCCCGAGAGCGTGGTTGTCGACATCAGCAACCTGGATATCGAACAGAAGATCATCATCTCCGAGATCCCGCAGGAAAAGTATAAGATCATTGAAAACCAGGATCGTTACGTCGTAGCCATCCGGGCTACCCGTGCTTCTGCCACCGGTGATCAACAGGGAGGCGAAGCAGAAAAGTAGGCCTTTTACGGTCTGATCCATGAAATACCTGATAGCAGGACTGGGCAATATCGGTGCTGAATATGCCGGCACAAGGCATAACATCGGCTTCGAAGTAACAGAGGCCCTGGCCCGGCTGTCAGGTGTTTCTTTTCAAAGCGGGCGCTATGCCGACACCGCCCGCCTGCGGGTGAAAAACAAATCGCTCGTCCTTATCAAACCCAACACTTACATGAACCTCAGCGGCAAAGCCGTCCGCTACTGGCTCGACCACGAAAAGATACCGCTGGAGAACCTGCTGGTGATCGTGGATGATATCGCCCTGGCGCCGGGGCAGTTACGGCTGAAAACAAAAGGCGGCGACGGCGGGCACAACGGCCTTTCCAGCATCATCGAAACCCTCGGCACCGAAGAATTCGCCCGCCTGCGCTTCGGCATCGGCAGCGACTTCGCCAAAGGCTACCAGGTGGAGTATGTTCTGGGCAGATGGACCAAAGCGGAAGAGGAGATCATCATTCCCGGGATCGCCTCGGCGGTGGAGATGATCAAATCGTTCGTGATGGAGGGAGCGGAGTTGACGATGACGAGGTTCAACCGGTGAGTACCGGGTTCCAGGTTCCTTGTTATTTAACCATCTCAACTGGCCCGAATCCGATCTCACTCAGTGCTTCCATCTGCGTTGCGGCATCACCGGCGATCACATAGTACATCCGGTCGGGATGAATGTACTTTTGGGCAAGTGCTTTGTGCTGCTCAAGGGTCATATCACTGACAATCTTTTCCTGTTCCCTGACATAATCGAAGGGAAGTTTGTACATGCTGATCTCCTGCAGCATAGACAGCTTGGCCCGCAGTGTTTCGAAATCCCTGGCCCTGGATTTGCTCAGGGAGTTTTTGGTGAAAATAAGGTCCTCTTCCGAAATTCCCTGGCGGTACTCCTCCATCAGGCGCTTGAAGATCTGCACCGATTCCAGCGTAGCGGATGATCTCACGCTGGATGAAGCCAGGAAGGTCCCGGGGACAAAGGAGCCGGAGAAACTGGTCCTGGCGCCGTAGGTGAATCCTTTCTCCTCACGCAGCACCAGGTTGACGTTTCCGCTGAAAGAGCCACCCAGTTTCTGGTTCATGACCGTTACGGCGTAATAGTCGGGATCGGTGCGGGCAAGGCCCGGGCCGCCAATATTGATGACCGACTGCTTGGCGCCGGGCACATCGATAAAGTATACTTTCGAAGCCTCCGGCCCTCCAGCAATGGGGTATTCGGGATAGGTGACCTGTTCTCCCTGCCAGTTCTTCTCAAGATTTCTCAGGGTTGAAACCACTTTTTCCTGGGTGATATCGCCAGCGACGTGGAATGAGGCTGCTGCCGGCGTAAAGTATGACTTGTAATAGGCTTTCAGGTCTTCGAGGGTGATGCCGGCTACGGTAGTTTCTGTTCCCTGCCAGTCGGTCGAGAAGATATGCCCCGGTCCGTAGACCAGCCGGTTGAACGCATCGCGGGCCAGGGTGTTCGGGTCGGCTTTGGATCGTATCAGCCGGTTCAGGAGCCTGGCTTTGGCCATTTCGAATTCCTCGGCGTCCCAGCGGGGCTCGAGCAAGATCTCTTCCACCAGCCTGATGCACTGATCATAGGTCCGTGTTAGCGTATTGGCGCTGATCGTAATGCTTATCGGCGAGGCACTGATCGAGATGCTGGCGCCGAGCCGTTCGATTTCTTCTTCCAGCTCAAGTGGCGTTTTGTTCTTTGTGCCTTCCATCATCAGTTCGGCAAGAAGCAGCGCAGTGCCTGATTTCTCCGGGGTTTCGAGATAATGCCCTCCTTTCAGGACGATATTGAACTGCACCAGTGGCAATTCATCATTTTCAACGCCATATAAATTCATCCCGTTTTGCATTTCAACATGCCATACCAGGGGCAGTTTCAGCAACGGATCGGGACCATCGACCGGCATGATGTTGCGGTCAAAAGACGTGGGAGTTTTTACGATCGGCTCCTCCACCATGGCCTCGATCCCGACCTGGGTGGCATTATTGATATCCTCTTCCTTAACGCCGGCATCGGCTGAGCCTTCGGCGATCAGGTCAAGCTGTCCTTTGGGAACAAAGCTGGTGGCGAGATAGGGCTTGTCTTTGATATACTTATTATATACACGGACAATGTCATCCTTCGTCACTGCTTTCATCTTTTCAATATCCGTTTTATAATATGAAGGATCGCCTGCATATTCGTTATAGGTTGCAAGCTGCATGGATTTTCCGAGGATGCTGCTGATGCCGTTGTAAAATCGCGTTTCCAGTCCTGCTTTGATCCGTTCCACATCATCAACATTGAATCCTTCGGATTCGAAAAGATTCAGTGCTTCGAAGATAGCTGTTTCAACCTCCTTCAGGCTGACGCCTTCATTGGCCGTGACGTTGATCCCGAAGCTCCCCGCGATCTCCTGGCTGCGATTGTAAGCACTTTGGCTGGTTGTGAGCTTTCTCTCCTTTTCAAGGACCTTATACAACGGCGCCTTTTTACCCTGCGACAGCAACTGGCCCAGGTAGTCGAGCGGATAAGAATCATCGCTGAATTGCTCAACGGTCGGCCAGATCATTCGGAACTGCGGCGCTCTGGCAAAATTATCTTCGTGGTAAAGTTTTTTGGTGGCCTCCAGTTTAGCAGGCTGTGGCGCAGGATCCGCAACGTCAGTACCCCTTGGGATCTCCCCGAAATATTTTTCAATGAGCTTTTTTGCTTCCGCAATGTCGAAATCGCCGGCCAGAACGAGGGTGGCGTTGTTGGGCAGATAAAATTTGCTGTGAAAGGCTTTGACGTCCTCTACCTGTGCATTGAACAGGTCTTCCATTTCACCGATCACGGTCCAGCTGTACGGATGGCCTTCCGGGTAAAGGTTTTTTGCGACCACTTCCTGGGTAAAGCCGTAAGGACGGTTATCGTAAGACTGCCTTTTCTCATTCTGCACTACGTTCTGCTGAATGGCGAACGATTTCTTTGTGACTGTATTGATCATATAACCCATCCGGTCAGACTCCATCCAGAGGATCTTTTCCAGGGCATTGTTCGGCACGACCTCAAAGTAGGTGGTCGCATCGTTGGAAGTTCCGCCGTTAAGGGTACCGCCCGCATCCTGGATGATCTTGAAGAACTGGTCTTCGGGAACGTGTTCCGAGCGCTGGAACATCATGTGTTCAAAGAGATGGGCAAAGCCGGTGCGGCCTTTCACTTCACGGTTGGAACCCACATGGTATTGAACAGCGAGGGCCACGATCGGATCGGACCGGTCGACATGGAGGATCACATCCAGGCCGTTGGTAAGCTGGTATTTTTCGTAGTCGATTTTCACTTGTTTTTCTTCAGGATTATTGCCGGAGAAAAAAAGCCCGGCGAGCAGCAAAAATAATGCGGTTCTTTTCATAGCTTAATTATTTTCTTAACAACTTTTGAATCGCCGGATGTAATCTTTACAATATATTCCCCTGCCGGAAGGTGGCTGATATCGAGTTCCAAGGTTCCGTCCCCCACCCCCGGCCCCTCCCCCATCCGGTGGAGGGGAGAATTCATCACCGACTTTCCATACAGATCAATCACTTCACACTTTTGAATTTGTTTGGAGTTTGTAGCTTGTAATTTGGAATTTGTTTGGAATTTGGTGCTTGTAATTTGGAATTTCCCCCTGGTGGGATTAGGAAACACCTCCACACTTCCCTGCCCCCCTGCCTCCATGCCTCCATTCTCTTCCACGCCTACCCCGATGTCCCACACCGCCGTCGCCAGGCCTCTTCCGTGGGTTGCGGCAATGACTGTATAATCCGAAGTCCTGATCTGCAACATATCGACCCTGACATTGGCCAGCCCGGCGATATCCTGCGCCCAGACGGTTTCTTCCGAGTCCAGGTTTTCCGTCGTCCACACCCCAAGCTCGGTGGCCAGCATCGCATGGGCATCGCTGTAGGGATGGAACATTGCCCAGCGCACGGGGATGTCGGGCAGGTTAGCCTCTTTCTCCTCCCATGTAGCGCCTCCATCGAGGGTCTGCCAGACAGACGACACCCCGTAATTCGAAAAGGTGACCAGCAGGACATTGTCCGAGCTGCCCACGGCTATGCTGGAGATAGCTCCCATTGGAAAATCAGGTCCGGTAATCTCGGTAACCTGTGGCGTAGTCTGGGCATTCACCACCTTGTAAAGCTGTCCGGAAAGCGCTCCCACAAAGAGTGTACTGGTACCGGACGGTGAATGGCGACTGTATTCCACCGCCGTGAAATACACGTTCAGGCCGGTATTCAGGTTGATGTAAGATCCGGATATATTGTTCGGGATGCCTTTGATGCGGAGCAGCCGGTTGGCCTGGCTCCCGCCGAATGAAACTGCGTTGGCATAAAGAATGTTACTGGCGTAATCGTAATCGGCAGGGCAGACGAAGGTCCCGCTTTCCCAGTCTTCCATGGACTCGTAATAATTGCCGTTGTTAAACAGCGTGTATCGATTGTAATACACCGAAGTGATCATGTATTGAGGCTGGTTTTCATCGATGAAAGCAAAGGCACCATCGCCTCCGGTGACCATGTTGAAGATCGTGAGCGGCGATCCTGTATAGTAAAGTGACCCGTTATCCTGCAGGCCGCCGACATACCGGTTCATCCCGGCTGTGGCATGGATTGCGCAGGAGTAAAACTGCAGTGATCCGAAGCCGTTGTTTTTTTCCTGGAACGCGGGGCCCGACTGTGTTGCTTCACTGGTATAGAATACGCCTCCGTCACTGGTTACAACCAGCTCGTTCGATGATCCGGGCTTATAATCAATATCATGAATATCGGCATGCACATATAGATCGCCACCGCCATAATACATATACCGCCAATCGGAGACCTGGGTCCATGAATTGGCCCCGTCGGTTGATTTATAAACATCCAGCCCGCCGATATAGAGCGCATCGGCGTTATTGGGGTCCACTTCAAGGGTCAGGGCATGCCAGCCGATTGTTGCCCAGTAATAATCTCCACCTGAAGGCATTGGCTTTGAAACCCAGGTTGCACCGGCGTTATCACTCCGCAGGATATACATTCCCTGCGTATAGATAAATCCATTGCTGCTGTTGATATAACCGGCATCAAGCAAAGCATAAATCACATTGGGGTTTGAAGGGGCACTGCCAATCATAACGCGGTTGGTGATATTATTGTCAGGATTGGATTGGATGATGGCAACATAATTATCATAAATGCTCCATGAATCGCTAGTTCCCTGGTCGGAATAAAGAATAGTAGAGCCTCCGTCGCCGTTCAGGTTTGGCATGGTGCCGATGATGATCCGGTTTGAGGCCGTGATCTCGATATCGGCCACCGGGTATGGAACATCCTTTCCTTCTATCAGCGGCATGACCTGGGTCCAGCTTTGCCCGCCGTTGGTAGAACGGTATAATCCATCCGTTGGTACGCTCTGCTGGGGGCCGTGGTATTCGCCTGAAGCCACACCGGCATAAATAACGCTGTTTCCGTTTTCATTGCGCACTTCGATATCGGTGACATATTTCCAGTCGAGGGTAGAAGAAAGCTGCTGCCAGGTATCCCCGCCATCGGAAGATTTGAAAATACCGGCGCCAATACCTGACGATTCGCGATAAATAACCCTGGATGTAAATGCTTCTCCAGTTCCCACATAAAAGGTTTCAGTATTGTTCGGATCGTAGGTTATGCTGCTGATGGCAAGCGAAGGCCAGAAATCATCCACGGCCACCCATGACTGGTTCGAGGCGATGTTGTTATTGTACCAGAGCCCGCCGGTAACCGCCCCGGCCCAGACTTTATTCCCGCCGGTGTCATTCGGGTCATACATGATCACCCGGGTGCGGCCGCCCATGTTGGAGGGGACGATCTCCCACTGCAAAGGATCGGTAGTCTTCAGGCCGGATTGCTGCTGTGTAGCTTTCACCGCCCTGTAGGCCTCATGCAACCTTTCAACGGGCACTCTTTTTTCAACGGGGTCCATGGTTTGAAGGTAATCCTGGAATGCAGCCATATGAGGTTCATCGGGTGATTTAGTGCCTTCTTCCAGATCCGGGGACATCTCAGCCCTCATGCCTTGTTCAAGGAGAAAGGCTTCATATTTTTCACGTTCACTTTGTTTGCTGCTGAGAATAAAAAAGCTTGAAACGAGCGCGGCGAATGTAATCGCAATGATAAGAAAGGGAACGGTGCGTGTTTTCATGGTTTGATTGGTGTTAATATTAGTGTTAAGGTGGTATGGTAATAAGGTGATAAGGTGAAAAATATAACAGTTTAACAATTTAACAATTTAACAATTTAACAATTAAACAGTTTAGCCATTACCATTTATCCTGGTGAATCCTTTCAACATTATACCGGTCCGGTTGTTCCCGGGATTCATCCGGTTTGCCGAGAGAGATCATGGAAACCGGCAGGACATGCTCCGGTATCTTCAGGATTTCCTTCAAAGGGTGCAGCCGGTCTTCCCTGGGGTGCACACCAAGCCAGACGCTGCCTAATCCGAGCTCATGGGCGGCGAGCAGGATGTTCTGGGTCGCTGCAGAGCAGTCCTGGATGATAAAACTTTCCGCGTCTTCCAGGCTGGTGTCACCGCAAACCACAAATGCGCTGGCCGCTTCATCAAGCATTTTCCAGGATGGGCTGACCTCTGACAGTTTATTCAGGATCGTGCGGTCGGTGACCACTATAAAATGCCAGGGCTGCCGGTTGCGGGCCGATGGAGCATGCATTGCTGCCTTCAGCATGATCTCATAATACTCCCCGGGTATGACATTGTCAATATATTTTCGAATACTTCTTCGTGTAAGTATTGCTTTCAGTGTTTCCATATCCCCAGGCTTCAGAGTGATTACATAAAGTCACGGTATTTTTTCTCGCAATACAGGTCGATGGCCTTCATGGCATCCGGCGCTCCCATCCGGTTTGCCTGGATCCAGTCCATGCAGGCATTATTGGTGTCATTGGTCAGAAAGTAAGCCAATCCGCGGTTATAATATGCTTCCGCGTATGTCGCATCGTAAATTATAGCCTTGGTAAAATCAGCAACAGCGCCTTTGTAGTCCTGCATCTGGCCCCTGGCTAGCCCCCTGTTGTAATATGCCTTCGAGAATCCAGTGCTTTTTGCGATTGCATTGTCATAATCCCGCATCGCACCGTTGAGGTTATTCATAAAATGTTTGGATAGCCCGGAATACATCAACACCATCGTATCTGACGGATTGATACTCAGGGATCTGTTAAAGTTGATCAGGGCGGTATCATAACTTTTCATGCTAAAAAAGGCATAGCCCCGGTTGAAATATATCCGGGCATTCTGTGGCTCAGTGGTCAGGGCACGGTCAAAATACTCAATGCTTTCCCTGTAGTTTTTATCTTTTAACAACTCTAATCCTCTCCGGAAATTGACCGAAGCATTTTTCAGATCATCGCTTGGCGGTTTCACCTCACGCAATCCCGCAGATGGTATAGGTTTCTGGGTATTCACAACCGGAGTGGTTTCTTTTTTCACTTCAGCAGGCTGTTCTTCGGATTTAGCGGGTGTTTCCTCTGTTTTGGCAGATTCAGGCCTGTTTTGACAGGCAAAGAGTATAATAAGTGACAGAAAGAGAATTACGGGCTTTTTCATTTTGTATATTTTTAAAGCGCGGCAAAGGTAATAAAATAAGCAGCAACCTCTTTATTTCGCATCGCCGACGACTAAAGCCGTCGGTTTCTTGACCTCACCCACGGTGAGGTTGTAACAGAAGACTCTTTGCGTAACTTTGTGCCTGCTTTGTGAAGCTTTGCGTAATAGCTAAAGGGCTGTTACACAAAGATTCGCAAAGATACCACAAAGTTGCACAAAGAGAATTTTTCAATAAATTACAAGTTCTGTTACGCCCTCAAAAACTAAGCTATATTTCAATCATGAATAAAAAACGGATTACCCGGTTTTCCCACTATTTTGTTATCATTTTAATGATTGGATTTTCCTGTGCGCCACCTGCGAAAAAGGACACTTTCAATTCCAACATCGACTCGTTGGTTTCAGATGAAAAAGCCACCTGTTGTATGCCTAAATCCCCGGGAAGGTTTGTGGCTGAGAACGGAGATAGCCTTTTGCAGGCAAAAGATGAAGGCAGCACTAAAGATGGAATGGTCCAAATTCCTGGCGGCACCTTTATGATGGGGGCGAATAACAACCAGGCCTCCCCTGATGAGTACCCCAGGCATAAGGTCACCGTTGGCGGGTTCTGGATGGATGAGACGGAGGTGACCAACCGGCAGTTTGCCGAATTTGTGGCAGCGACCGGGTATATCACCACGGCAGAGCAAAAACCTGACTGGGAAGAGCTGAAAAAAGACCTTCCACCCGGCACCCCGAAGCCTGATGAAAGTCTCCTGGTTCCGGCATCCATGGTGTTCCGGCCTTCCGATGGACCGGTCAACCTGAACGATTACGGTCAGTGGTGGGAATGGAAAGAGGGAGCGAACTGGAGGCACCCGCACGGTCCCGGCTCTGATATTTCAGGGATGGAAGATTACCCGGTGGTGCATATTTCCTGGTATGATGCGCTTGCTTATTGCAAATGGGCCGGAAAAAGGCTGCCCACCGAGGCGGAATGGGAATGGGCTGCCCGCGGGGGACTGACGGATAATATTTATCCCTGGGGGAATGAAGCGGTCAATACCGGTGCCCCGAAAACAAATTCCTGGGATGGTACTTTCCCGTATGACAACACTAACAGGGACGGGTACTTTTACACTGCACCGGTCAGATCATTCAGACCGAACGGGTACGGCCTTTACAACATGGCCGGGAACGTCTGGGAATGGTGCAGCGACTGGTACCGGGCCGATTATTACCAAATGGTGAATTTACCAGAAGGGATTTTAAATCCGCAGGGGCCGTCCGACAGCTTTGATCCCGATGAACCGTTCGCTCATAAAAAAACGATCCGGGGAGGATCTTTCCTGTGTAACGACGGATATTGCTCGGGATACCGGGTGGCGAGAAGGATGAAAACCACACCCGATTCAGGAATGGAGCACCTGGGATTTCGATGCGTGAAATAAAAAGTCTGAACAGCCGCTATTCAGAATTATTCTAAATTTGCACGCTTTTCATTAAACAAAGTCTTATGAACCCAAAATCAAAATCAGGAATATTACTGGCAACCTCTGTGGTCATGGCAGTCGGCTGCACACAGCAGCAGGGAACAGAAAAAGCCACTCCGGCAGCCGCTTCAGGTAAGATCGACAGGACAGTCCTCCCAATCAGGGAACCATCCTATCCACCGATTACCAAGCTGGATGCCAGGAATGCCACAGCACCTAAGCGATTCGAATTGAAAGCACCGGATAACGCGCCCAATGTGCTGGTCATCCTGATCGATGATTTTGGCTTCGGGCAGTCGTCAGCTTTTGGCGGACCGGTGAACATGCCTACGCTTGAGAAGCTCGCGGAAAACGGGCTGAAATATAACCGTTTTCATACAACCGCTTTATGTTCACCCACCCGTGTGGCCCTGCTTACAGGCTACAACCATCATTCAAATAATGCCGGTGCAATTATGGAAACCGCGACGGCTTTTCCTGGAAACACCGGGATCCGGCCGCAATCCATTACGCCGGTGGCCGAAGTTCTTCGGATGAATGGCTACAGCACGGCAGCTTTCGGAAAATATCACGAATGCCCTCCATGGGAGAGTTCCGTTTCCGGTCCGTACGACCGTTGGCCAACCGGATCAGGCTTTGACAAGTTCTATGGTTTCATCGGCGGGGAAACCAATATGTGGCACCCGCTGGTCTACGACGGCACAACCCGCGTCTACCCTAACGTGGAAGATCCGGACTACCATTTTACAACCGACATGACAGACCAGGCACTGGCCTGGATCAACACCCAGCAATCGCTTACACCTGATAAGCCGTTTTACGTTTATTTCTCCACAGGAGCGACGCATGCCCCGCATCATGCACCGGAGGAATATATTGAGAAATACAGGGGAAAATTCTCCCAGGGATGGGATAAAGTCAGGGAAGAAACCCTTGAAAGGCAAAAGAAGCTCGGGGTAGTGCCGCAAAACACCAAACTGGCACCAAAGCCGGCAGATATCAAAGACTGGGACCAGCTTACCCCGGATGAGAAACGTTTATTTGAGCGGCAAATGGAAGTTTTTGCCGGGTTTGCCGAACATACCGACCACGAGATCGGCCGGCTGATCGAAGCCCTTGAAGCAAGAGGCGAACTGGATAACACGCTAATCTTTTACATTGCCGGCGACAACGGCGCCAGCGCGGAAGGTGGCATGATTGGCGTTTTCAACGAAAATACCTACTTCAATGGCATAAAGGAAACGCTGGATATGCAGATGAGCCGGATCGACGAACTGGGTTCAGAGCATACTTATAATCATTTCTCCGCAGGCTGGGCCGTGGCAGGTAACACCCCGTTCACCTGGACCAAGCAGGTTGCGTCAAACTTTGGCGGGACGCGCAACGGGATGGTAATCCACTGGCCGGAAAGGATCAAATCCAAAAATGAGGTACGCTCCCAGTTCCATCACGTGATCGATATCGCTCCGACCGTTTATGAAGCAGCAGGGATTCCTGCCCCGAAAATGGTCAACGGGATTGAGCAAAGACCGATTGAAGGGGTTAGCATGGTTTATTCGTTTGATAATCCTTCAGCTCCGGATACACGCAAGACCCAGTATTTCGAACTGATCGGCAACAGGGCCATATACCACGACGGCTGGTTCGCCGGGACCATCCATAAAGCTGCCTGGGAACCGTCACCCCGAAGGCCTCTTGAAGAAGATATCTGGGAATTATATAACGTGAACGAAGACTTCAGCCAGGCACATAATCTTGCGGAACAATATCCTGAAAAGCTTGAGGAGATGAAGAAGTTGTTCCTGGAAGAAGCAGTAAAATATAATGTTCTGCCGATTGACAACCGGTCCATTGAACGGCTTGACCCTGCCATTGCCGGACGTCCCGACCTGATGAACGGCCGCACGAAACTCGAATTATACGAAGGCGCTGTCGGTATCCCTGAAAACGCGTTTATCAATGTCAAAAACACTTCCTTAAGCATCACCGCCGAGGTAGTGGTGGATGCAAATGCCACAGGCGTTATCCTTTGCCAGGGAGGTGATTTCGGCGGATGGTCGTTCTACCTGGCAGACGGGAAACCGTCGTATGCCTATAACTGGCTGGCCATTGAAACATACATGATCTCCGCTTCACAGAAACTGACCCCAGGAAAACATACCCTCCGGTTCGATTTTGCTTATGAAGGTGGCAGAGGCGGAGGCGGCACCGGTTCAATTTTCATTGACGGAAATAAAGTCGCTGAAGGCGTTATCTCTCATACAAACGCAAATACTTTTGGTATCGATGAATCCGCAGATTTGGGGACAGACCTGAACACCCCGGTGGTTCTTGCTTATAAAGGGAAAGAGAAGTTTAACGGGAAGATTGAAAAGGTGGTTGTGGAGATTTATCCGAAGAAATAGTCGGGAATTAAATGACTCCCCTCTCTTTTAAGCTGAGTATCAATTCATTTGTTGATAGCTTACCTGATTTTTTAAGCAGGTTCCTGCGGTGTGTATTCACCGTATGAATACTCAGGAACAATTTATCTGCAATTTGTTGACTATTGCTACCCGAAGCCAGAAGATTAATTATCTCGTATTCCCGTTTTGAAAATACATTGCCTGAATTCAGGAGTTTTGTATCAGGATAACGAAAAAATGATCTGTCAGTACCCAAATAAAAATGATATCCAAATTTGATTGGATGTATATTTTCGATATCAGTCACAACCTGCAACAGATATACTGTTTTATAAGGTATTTCACTGTAAAACAGGTAACACTGAACCAGGAATTCAGAATAATTGTCAGTCGCATTAAGAAACTTAAAGTTGGTTGAAAGGATGCCGTAGGGTTGTTTGGAAATAAATAATTCCTGTCCGAAATTAAAGAGTTTTGTCCTTGCAACATTATGACGTAATAGAATATCAGGATGGGTTCGGGTGTAAAAAGTCGACGGATCCAACTGATCGGGGGGCACTCCCAGCAACTGTGTACTTCCGGAACTGGTGAATAAAATCTTTAATTGAATGATGTCTCCGATAAAAAAGAACTGATTGCTTTGTTGAAGGCATTCTTCCATTTCGATGATGAAAGGATCAGTCCGTTCTATACACTGAAATCCTTGTGGAAGGTATTTCCGGATAAATTTATGATAGATTGAATAATCCATATCCTTTCATTTCATATTCAAAAATACTCATTTGTAGGTATAAATAATTCTGATCATGGGATTACTTTTATGATTCTTTTCGAATCTTCACAATCAATTAATTTTCAATTCTTTTTATTATGAAGAAATTAGATTTAAAATGTTCAATTGGATTGTCGCTTCTTGCACCCACAGTGATGGTAGGGCACCTGGCAGCACAGGACAGAACGGTGCTTCCGATAAAGGAGCCTGAACGTCCGACCTATAAAGAGCTTGATGTCCGGGATGCAACGCCACCGGAACGGTTTCACGTGCAGGCACCGGAAGGGGCACCCAATGTGGTGGTCATCCTGATCGATGATATGGGTTTCGGCGTGTCGAAATCATTTGGCGGCCCGATCAGTATGCCGACCCTGGAGAAACTTGCCGAGAACGGGCTCAGGTACAACCGGTTTCATACTACAGCGCTCTGTGCGCCCACACGGACGGCATTGCTGACCGGGTACAACCATCATTCCAACAACATGGGCTGTATTACGGAAGCCGGCACAACATTTCCGGGTTACACCGGTGTCCGCCCGCAAACGATCACTCCACTCGCAGAAGTTTTAAGACAGAATGGCTATAACACCGCACAGTTCGGTAAGTGCCACGAGGTTCCGCCATGGGAAATATCCAACAACGGCCCACAGGACCGCTGGCCCACCCGCTCCGGATTCGAAAAATTCTACGGTTTCCTTGGCGGCGAAACCAACCAGTGGTCTCCTTCACTTTATGATGGGGTAACTTTAGTGGAAATCCCCAAGGATCCTAATTACCATTTTACAACAGATATGACCAACCAGGCCATTGCCTGGGTGAAAACTCAGCAGTCGCTGCAACCCGACAAGCCATTTTTCATTTATTTTGCACCGGGTGCTACCCACGCACCTCATCATGTTCCGACTGAATGGATTGAAAAATATAAAGGGAAATTTGATCAGGGATGGGATAAGGTAAGGGAAGAAACCTTTGAACGGCAGAAAAAAATGGGGGTTATTCCTGCAAGTACTACACTGGCTCCTAAACCCGCGGATATAAAAGACTGGGAAACATTATCAGCAGATGAGAAGAAACTATTCGCCCGACAAATGGAAGTTTATGCCGGATTTGCCTCACATACCGATTATGAAATCGGAAGGATGATCACTGCTATCGAAGAGCTCGGTGAAATGGAGAATACAATCATTATTTATATTGCCGGTGATAATGGCGCAAGTGCCGAGGGGCAGATGGACGGCATGTACCAGGAAATGACCTATTTCAGCCAGTACCCTGAAACTGTTCCTGAAATGCTTAAACACTATGATGAATGGGGCTCGCCCTCTACATATCCGCACTTCTCAGCAGGCTGGGCTGTTGCCATGGATGCTCCTTTTACCTGGACCAAGCAGGTTGCTTCGGATTTTGGCGGGACACGCAACGGGATGGTCATCCACTGGCCGGGAGGGGTCAAAGCTAAAGGAGAGATCAGATCACAGTTTGGGCATGTGATCGACATAGCCCCGACGATCTATGAAATTTCCGGAATCCCGGCTCCTGCGGTTGTGAATGGCATTCAGCAGGATCCCATCGAAGGCACCAGCCTGGCTTATTCATTCAATCATGCCTCTTCTGAAGAAAAACATACTGTACAATACTTTGAGATGTTTGGAAACCGGGGAATTTATAGCGACGGCTGGCTCGCCCGGACTACCCACCGCGCTCCCTGGCAGTTCGAGGCGGCCAATGATCTGGAGCATGATGTCTGGGAACTTTATAATACCAGGGAAGATTTCAGCCTTGCTCACGATATATCGGCCAAAAACCAGGAAAAACTTACCGCGTTGCAGGCGCTTTTTATGACGGAAGCTGAAAAATACCACGTGCTTCCCATTGATGACCGGCTGCTTATCCGGACTGATGCAAAAGCCGTTGGAAGGCCTGTTCTGCTTGGCGACCGGACTTCTGTTACGTACTATGACGGGATGAGGGCAATGGGGATCGATATCTTTATCGACCTGAGAAATATAGCCTATACTATAACCGCAGATGTTGAGGTCGATGCAGGCGGAAACGGTGTCATTGTATGCCAGGGAGGAAGATTTGGCGGATTATCTTTTTATTTGAAAGAAGGGAAACCAGCTTTCAGTTATAATTTCCTCGGCCTGGAAACGACGCATATTATGGTTGATGCACCGTTGAACCCGGGAAAACATACGATTGTCTATGATTTTAAATATGATGGCGGAGGCCGTGGAAAAGGCGGCCTGGGCACCATCACTGTTGATGGGAACCCGGTAGCCAGTGGCCGCCTCGAGCGAACCCAGCCCGGCATATTCTCTGTCGACGACCTTGCAGATATCGGAATTGATGAGGGAACCCCTGTGGCGGACTATGGCGCATCTTCAAAATTCAACGGGAAGATAGAAGAGGTAAAAATTCAAGTATTCCCTACGCCCTAAGCCCTACGCCCTTAGCGGTTTATAATTCCTCACATTGCTTGCTGCCCTGTTATTCCTGATCTCATTTGCCATGAAATCGAAATACGGCTCAACATGCTCGTAAAATATCTTGAACCCGGCGCACAGGTAATTTAAGCCGGGTTCACCGTCAGGAGTATTGATAATACGGTTCTTCGGACATTCGCCAAAGCAAAGGTCAAGATATTCGCACTTTTTGCAATACCCGGGCAATGTATCCCTTTTATTCATTCCAAACCGCCTTTGTTCCGGTGAACTCATCATGGTCAGCAGGTTCTTATCCCGGATATTTCCGAGTTTGTATTCAGGAAACACATAATGATCGCATGAGTAAACATCGCCGTTAAATTCGATGGCCCCGGCATGTCCGCAGATCTCGGCAGCCACGCATAACGGGGGCGGGACGCGCATCCAGTTGGCCAGGACACAGTCGAAAGTCACCACAAAATAATCACCCACATCTTTTCTTACCCACTCATCGAATACTTTGATCAGGAAATTTCCGTAATCCAGGGGTTTGACCGACCAGGAGGTGACGATGGCCTTCTTGCCGGTCTGGCCGGGCAATATGGCTAGTTCATCGCTTTTTGCCAGCGGATTAATCCATTCCACGATAGGAATGAACTGCATGTACCGGCTCCCGATATCCTTCAGGAAAAGATATATCTCCAGCGGGTATTGGGCATTGTAATCATTGACAACCGATAAGGTATTGAATTCCACGTTGTAACGGTGAAGGAGCTCAAGCCCCTTCATTGCCCGGTAAAAGCTCGGCTGGCCGCCCTTATAAACCCTGTACATGTCATGGCAATGCTCTGGCCCATCGATAGAAAAGCCAACCAGGAAGCGGTTGTCACGGAAAAATTTGCACCAGTCCTCCGTCAGGGTTGTCCCGTTGGTCTGGATGGAGTTGTCAATGATCTTTCCACCGGCATATTTTTGCTGAAGCGAAACAACTTTTTCAAAGAAATCCATTCCCCGCAAAATGGGTTCACCACCATGCCAGGTGAACAAAACGGCAGGTTCCGTGCTCGAATAGATGTACTGCTTAATAAAAAGCTCCAGCATCTTTTCATTCATAAACCATTTCTCCGGGTCATTCGGGTAAAGCTTTTCCTTCTCAAGATAATAGCAGTAAGTACAATTGAGGTTACAGACCGAACCGACCGGTTTGGCCATGAAGTAGAAAGGCGGAGCGGAGGGAATGTATTTTTGGTTCATATCAAGAGTATTGATATTTCGAAATTAATGATATTCTCTGGTATTTATTGAAAGAATTAGTAACAATTCTGTTACTAACCAATCGGTTAGTTATTGCTTATAAGAGAAATTCCAGAAGTAATCGCGGAAAAAATGATTTTCAGTAACTTTGCAAAAAGAAATTTTATGGGAGCAATTGTAATTCGTACAGACAAGCATAATACAAGAATCCTGCGGGAAATAGCCAAAAAATTCGGGGCTAATGTTTTGAATATTAATGAAGAACAGTTTGAAGATATTTCATTAGGTATTCTTATGGATGAATTAAAAACAGGCGAAAATGTTAGTCGGGATTCCATTATGAAAAAACTTCACAAAAAATGACTGTTGAATTTGACAAATCATTTTTGAAGTCAATTAAGACCATTGACAACCAAATCATTTTAAACAGATTAGGCAAAATCATATTACGGGTAGAAAAAGCCTCTTCTTTATCAGAATTGAAAAATATCAGAAAGTTATCTGGATTTGAAAGTTATTACAGAATCAGAATGGGTGATTATCGTATTGGTTTTGAATTGTTAAGCGGCAATATTATAAGATTCATCATTGTCGCTCATCGAAAAGATATTTACAGGGATTTCCCTTGAAATAACCCATAAATTCCTAATCAAACCTACGATCCAAATCAAATGTGAATGCATTTAATTGATGCCGGCAGTTTAACTGCATTTATTCCTTAGCTTCTTCCACATTCACCACCTCATACATGTCCTTTCCTTCCACCTCAACCGGCTGGTAGTAAGTGTTTCCCAGTTTCACATAAGTAACATCGCCTATCTTGACCTCCTCTCCGCCTTCCGGCAGGTTGGGCACGAGAGTGCCTGCTGTCGGAGGCACCACAACATAGCCATCGGCGTCTTTCTCATAATAGGTGCCTGCGTAATAGTAGTTGTTGGTTGTTTCATTGACCACGACTGTAGTGGTCTCCTTTGGCAGTTCTTTTACTGTAACCCCCGGGGGAGCCTCCACGACCATGTACCCGTCATCTGTTTTGATATAATAAATCCCCTGGTCGTAATAGTATTCCTTTGGCTCCTCTGCCTCATCTGCTACGCTCACAATGATGGCTGTCACTGCAATAGTTGCAACAAAAACTCCCCATGGATTATAATAAGGCCCGTAGTAATAAGGAGTATAAGGATGATAATAATAAGGGTGGTAGCTATAATAATGGTAACCGCCGTAATAATAAGGCGGACGGGGATAAGGCCTTACAGGCGGCCTGACGTAGTAATTGTTCTGGTTAATATTGATGTTGGTGTTCCGGTTACCACTATTGATATTGTTGTTATTCCTGTTGCTGTTATTGATATTGTTCCTGCCTGAGTTGATGTCACCGGTTGATGGTTTGGTCCGGTTTCCCGTGCCTGCCTGGGCCGCGTCTCCTGTTGAAGGCCTGGTCCTGTCAGCGGTTGAAACGTTTCCGGTCCGGTCTTTTGTCGCGGGTGTCTGAGAAGCACCCGGAGTCCCGGCAGCCTTGTTCCGGGCCGCGGCTGATGAATTACCCCCGTTTATCGACCGGTTCGAAGTGCCCGGGGTTTGAGAAGGCCGGTCATAGGAAGATGAACGGCTGGGCGTTGTTGACGGGCGGTTATAGGAAGAGGAAGAACGGCTCGGGCTTGGAGAAGGCCTGCTGTAAGAAGCGGAAGAACGGCTCATTCCGCCGCCACCACCACGGCTTGCACCTCCTCCCATCCGCTGGGCATCAAGTATAAGTGGAAACAGTAACATGGTAACCGCGAGGAAAAATCCCGCAAAGGTCCTGTATGATTTACCGGTTGTTTTCATAACTTAACTTCTATAATAAATTATTATTCAATTCTTTGGCAAAATGGAAACCTGTCTTGCCCCGGGTGGCGGCAGGAAATCAAATGCCGAAACAGGAATGTCAGGATTCAGCTTCCAGTTGCTGAAAGTCGCCTCATATTGCCTGCTCCCATCCTCTTTATACACGATAACAAACTTCTGTGGCAGTGTAAAAGCGTCAGCCGAAAACCAGATCTGTGCGGTCATTCTTTCATTTGAGCCCAGGACAAGCCAGCATTCCTGGTCATTTAAGGTTCTTTTTCCAAGGAAAACGACATTATCAAAAAATTCCAGCATGTCATCCGTAAAAGTCGGGTAGAAGAAATCTGCCGCCGGGAATTCAATGTCGTAGTTGGAGTGAATTGAATCGATCATGGCTATGACATTTTCCGGGGCATCAATAACCGCGTAATTATTTTCACCAAACCAGTAAATTATGGCCATTTGCCCATTATACCAAAAGCCCCGGGGGCCTTTATCCCCCTTGAAATTAACATGCATCTTATCCGGTCCTGAAAGGAAAACCTCACTGACCTCGTTCTGTTTTACCATTCCATAATCAGGATCTTTTAAATCCTGGGAGGTGTTCAGGGTAAAGCTGCAGGAATTCAGGTCTCCAATTACAGAGGCCATGCGGTCGATGATCATGACCGCCACGGTATCGACGCGTGGTACCTGGGCTTGCGCTGACAGGATCAGGAACAGCCCGCAAAATAACAGAAATCGTTTCATACACCTATTGATTGGTCAAAATTGTTCCGTGTCAGAATCCAAATGCGATACCTGCACTTACAGTAACATATCCCTGCGTTCCGAGGTCACCCCCGAAGCCGGTGTAATATTTAACTCCCAGTTTGAAGGCGCCACCGTAAGCGAACTTATACATGAATCCCGCTTCAGGTTTCAGGGCAAACTGCCAGGGATTGTCTTCCAGGGTCCAGATCCCCATCTGGATATTCCTTTCCGAATACATGGTCCCGAGTCCCAGTCCCAGGTATGGCTGAAAATCCTTATCGGTCAGAAACACATAATCGGCGGCCACCAGTAACGGAACCTGGTTCTGGTAGCGGCTCTGGACGCCGGAAAGCGTTATTGTGCCGGAGGTATAAGAGTCATAATCCCTTTTTTCATAGAATACATTCCAGGCCGCATCGATACCAACCAGGATGTTGTCGGTTGCCGCGTAACGGTATTGAATGGAGGCACCACGGAAGCTGGGGGCAGAGATGAAATCCCCCAGGTCGCCCATTCCGAAGCTGATATCATAGTTGACGGCGAAGTGGTTCTCCGCCTGGCTGTAAACACCGGTCACTCCCACCAGGGAGCAGCATATCATTAAAGCAATTATCTTTTTCATTGAAATCTAATTTTAAGGTGAGACTTACTTGGTGTTGAGGTAAGGTGATTGTTTGAAAGCCTGGTTGATGGTCTGGTTCACCCGCGAAATGTCGTAGGAGCCTGACATAAGCCCGTTAATGGCAGCAGTCCAGACGCTGGTAGGTTCAACAAACTGCTCATCTTTTGAGATCATGGCAATGACGAGGGTACCGGTGGTATAGGAAGAATAATAAGGGTAGTACCATCCCCATCCGCAGTAGTAGTAATAATACCAGCACCAGTAATCGTACCAGTAAGTGACCGTGGTATTGGTCCAGGCTGCCGGGAGGAGGGTAACGTCGGCATCGTCCGGATCATCGACCTTTGTCCAGCCAAGAGCGGTCATATTGTTCTCGATCTTGCCCAGGATCTGGCTGTTGTAAGGCTCTTTAATGAATTCGGGATCTTCCCCGTCAATATAATTACCGGTAACTTTCACGATCTTGTCAGGCATGGCATACGTTCCTTTGCCGGCAAAATCGAAGGTTTCGGTGTAATTGGTGTAAACGAGATCGGTCTCTTCATACGACTCGATCTCACCCGGGTAGCAGGAAACCATCAGGTAAACAATCCCGATCAAATAGAATACTTTCTTTTTCATTTTAATTGCATTAATTTAAGGATCACTATACTATTTTGTAATTTGCTATATCTATTGCTTTTACGTGATAATTTCTTCAGACTTTTCAAAAGGCAAAACTAAGGTGTAATTCAATCATCAAATATACTTATTACCAAGTATTTTAATAGAATTTGTTTAATATGATTCCAGAAAATAACACCTTCAATGACAAAATGTGCTTGCAGCATGCAGCTTGCAGCTTATTCCTGCATTTTCGCAGCTTTTTTCCCTTCCTTTTCCAGTTTTTTGGCTTCCGCTTTTGCTTTGGCTTTTTCGCCTGCTCCAACCGGCAGGCTGGCATACAGGTAGATAGAAGAATTCTTCTGCGAGTCTCCGGCATTTTCTTTCAGCAGTTCAGTTAAACCGTAATAATAACGAAGGCCGAAATTATAACCTGTTCCCTTAAGCACGCTATACCCGATGCCTGCCATTACCCCCGCATCGATACGGTGGTATTGATCACGAACCTCCAATTTGTAAACAAGGTCATCTCTTATCTTCAAATCAGTATAAAATATATCATATGCTTTATACAATAAACCAAGGTTCGGGCCGGCTTCGATATAAAGTTCATTTTTAAATTTATACCTGGCCAGGATAGGCACGTTGAAATAGCTTAACTTACGTTCCACGGTTCCCCCGTGATATAACGAATCCAGGTCAGCGTTACCGGTTAAATAAGTATTTAATCCCTGCGGGCCCATCACTGACTTGACCAGTACTCCGGTATGGAGGTACCAGCGTGTATCCTTTTTCAGCAATAAATCAAAATAGAAACCTAGATTAAAATGAGCCTTGTATTGCGAAGGATTAATGTTGGTGATGTTTGAAAAGTTCACCCCGCCGTCGAGGCCGAACTTCAATTTGTCGGAATTGAGCTTATCCCCCAGGAGCAAGGATATCAGCACCTGGGAATTTGCCGTATAACTAAAACTAAAAAGAATAAAAGCGGAGATAATGACATTTTTCAGGTGCATATTCTTCATAATGATTTTGTTAAATAACAGATTTTTCTTGTTTTTAATTCAGATCCCTCTGATCGGGAAATATGCTGCAAGCCGCAAGCTGCAATACCCCAAGTTTCCTTGCCTGCCAGGTTATTAAGGATGAAGGATCACGGATTACAAATACACATCAAAAATCCCCAAATCCCCAAATCTAAAAGGTTTCGGCTCCTGAGAAATAAAATCCTTTCGATTCTTTCCCGATCCCGTATTCAAGGTTCAGGTTTGTCCGGGATGTAGCATTGATCATCACCCTGAGGCCAACGCCAAATCCCGGCATGACATAGTCGAACAGTTTGATATCCCTGTAGTTGTTACTGGCCGTAGTGGCATTGACAAATACGACACCACCAAGTATCTGGGTGCATTTGGAAATCGGGAAACGCCATTCGACTTCTCCGTAAAGCATCTGCTCACCACGGAAACGGCCCTGGATGTATCCCCTGCCGCTCCGGGCACGCTGGTCGTCACCAATCGCTTGCAAGGTCAGGTATGGCGCCCGGCCGGCCACCATGAAATTGCCCCAGAGCCAGCCTCCGATAACATGCCGGGGCAGTTTTTTCGACAAGCTTTTGTAATACCTGGCATCGAAGAATAAAAACGTTGAATTTTTGTCACTTCCCAGCCAGGTTACATTCTGCTTCAGGTTGACGTTGAAGAACATCCCTTTGTAAGGATTGATCAAGTTGTCGCGGCTGTCATAAACAAAATTCAGGCTTAATCCTGTAGTTCCGTAATTTTCAGCATCAAACCCGTAATATTCCGCATAGGCGTAATGGGGAGTGACATAATATTTTTTCCCTCCGGCCGTGTCAAGGTTCAGGGAATCATCCACGATGTCGATGTATTTATCAAAATGAAATCCAATGCCTCCATAAAAATTCGGCTTGATCTTATAAGACACGATCTCATGCAACTTAATGTAATTGTATTTAAGTGGATAGGCTCCTGATTCATCGGTGGGGGCTGCCATCCAGCTCCATGAAGGATCTACCCTGACTGAGTCAGGCGGTGAATCGGTACCTAAACCATAAGTTGGGAGGCTGTAAACGTAAAACCTCCAGTCGCCCTGCATAAAAAGACGGTCATTCTTTGAATAGGCATTCGATTTAAAGAAGAAGATCCACTGGTTTTTGGTTGTCCATGCTGCAGTGAAACCGGCACCGGAAATATGGGTAGTTTCCTTCGGGCCGAACCACCAGCCCAATGATCCGCCGACACCCAGCAAAAGTCCGTTGGCCGGGTTGGAGCTGATATTCGGTAATATCAGCGCAGTGAAATCCTTCGGGGGTTTTGGCGGTGCATCTTTCTTCCTGAAAATGCTTCCAAGGGATTTCGGATAACAATCCTTTGCGGATTTAGTGCCTGCATCGTTAGTTGTATCAGGCTGTTGCGCCATGACGACAATGGTAAAAACCGAACAAAGGAGAACAGTAAGGGCAAATTTCATAAGATTGGTTTTACAAAGGATAAATTCAGTGCAAAGATGAAAATAGATTTTCTTTTTTATCCAATTCCGGAATTATTTTAAAAAATACTCAGGATTAAGTATTATCAAGACATTAAAATAGAACTCCGCAATTTCTTATTTTTATTTAAAATTTAAAATTCAAAACTTAACATTCAACATTATGCTCAATGCTTTCCTCTGGGGTTTGCTGGCAACTTCTTCCCTGGCATTAGGAGGAGTTATCGCCTCCAGGCTGAACCTGGGTAAAAAAACATTAGGTGTGATCATGGCTTTTGGCGCCGGGACGATGATCTCCGCCATATCTTACGAACTCATTTTTGAGGCGGTAAAAATGGCGCCATTATCAGGTTTCCCGGCATTTGGCCTGTTCGCAGGTGCCTTGACATTTTATTTCTCAGACAAGTTGATTGAAAATTTTGGCGCCAAAGATCACATGTCCATTGCAGGAAAGGGAAAGTCAAACCTGGTCGTGCCGATGGTGCTGGCTATCATCCTGGATGGCGTCCCGGAGTCCATTGTCATCGGACTGAGCATCTCCGAGGGTGGCTCGGTGAGCCTGGCCATGCTGGTTGCGGTGTTTATCTCCAACCTGCCGGAGTCCATTGCCGGCACGACCGGTATGAAAGCCAACGGTTGGGGCCGCCTAAAGATTCAGTCGCTCTGGTTTATTATTGCCATTGTCTGTGCCGCTGCTTCGGTGGCGGGCTTCAGCCTTTTCAGCGGATTGCCGGATCAGTGGCTTTCATTCATCAATGCCTTTGCCGGTGGCGCGATCCTGATCATGATCGCCAACTCCATGATCCCCGAGGCGTATGAACATGGCGGCAAACTCGCCGGTATCTTCACGGTGCTCGGGTTCTTCATTTCCGTGGTAGTTGTGATGATGGAGGCAATGAATAAACCTGGGATACCTGGTGGTCATTGATGGTCATTTATGGTCATTGGTGGTCATTGGTGGTCAATAGTTCGCTGCGCTTGCGTCATGATATTTACCGTTTAGAAGTAATTACGACCTCTCTTTCCTTTTCTGTTGATGGAGATTTGTATGAACTGGCAGATTACCGTCTGGGTTGGCAGATTACCGCTTGCGCGGGCAGAGGGATCCTCGCTTGCACGAGGATGACGACGTGTCGCGGACAAAGGGATCCTCGCTTGCGCGAGGATGACGACGTACCGCAAATATTGAGAGATGCCAAGGCGGCGCGGCTGTTGATGATATTACTAATTGTTCTGACCCTGGCAGCCGCGCCGCCCTTAATCTGTCTCGGCAACCCCGTCATTCCCGCGAAAGAGGGAATCCACCAACCCCAGACTTTTTTCTATGCAATTCCGAATTTTCTTCGTAAACTTGCACCCGAATTCAAAAGAACCGGTTTAGCCTATTCATCAGCATGCAGGAACGTACAGTAAAATCAGCCGTTTTACGATTTTTCATATTTGCATCCCTTATTCTTTCATGGGGAATTTCTTTTTCAATGAATGAGGAGCACGCACCAGCCGGAAGTCATTCTGAACAAAATGAAACCAACCTGGAACCCGGAACCCGGAACCCGGAACATACAGAAGCTTTCAACGCCGGCCGAATGATCATCGACCATATCGTCGACGCGTACGAATGGCATATCCTGGACATCGGCCACACCCATGTATCGGTGCCGCTTCCGGTTATTCTGATCTATGAAGGGAAACTGCACGTTTTCATGTCGTCGAAGTTTCATCACGGGAAAGATTCCTATTCAGGATTTAAGATTGAGGATGCAGGATCTAAGAAAGGGAAGATTGTCAGGGTCAAAGAAGGAACGATGGAAACGGACGAAAATGCCGGGCGGATCATAGACCTGTCCATAACTAAAACTGTCTTCGCCATCTGGGTCAGCGCTGCTTTGTTACTCATCATCTTTGTTTCCGTCGCAAAATCATACAGGAAAAACGCCGGCAGGGCGCCGAAGGGGCTGCAATCACTGCTGGAGCCACTGATCCTTTTTGTGCGCGACGATATCGGCCGTGCAGCGATCGGGGAAAAGAAATATGAAAAATACATGCCTTATCTCCTGACCGTATTCTTTTTCATCTTCTTCAACAATATCATGGGGCTGATCCCCATCTTCCCGTTCGGTGCGAACGTGACCGGCAACCTTGCCGTTACGGGGATCATGGCGGTATTTACTTTTATCATTACGACATTCAGTGGAAATAAAGATTACTGGAAACATGTTTACAACGCACCGGGCGTGCCGTGGTGGCTGAAGTTCCCCCTGCCGCTCATGCCGATCGTAGAGTTGATGGGGCTGTTCACGAAACCGTTCGTCCTCATGGTCCGTCTCTTCGCGAACATTTCCGCCGGACATATCATCATTCTCGGCTTCATGAGCCTGATCTTCATCTTCGGCAATATGAAACCCGTGATGGGAGGTGTTGTAGCTCCTGTTTCCGTAGCTTTCGGCATCTTCATGGGATTCCTTGAATTACTGGTTGCCTTCATCCAGGCTTATGTATTTACGCTGTTGTCAGCCCTTTATTTCGGGATGGCGATCGAAGAGCATCATCACGCGGAAGAACATGTACATTCTGAAGGACATTGATTTAAAAATGAATTTTTCACTTAATAAACACAATTAACTATGGAACTTTTAGCAATTTTATTACAGGTGGCAACAGACCTTGCACCGTTAGCCAAGATGGGGGCCGGGATCGGCGCCGGGATCGCAGCGATCGGGGCAGGCATCGGCATCGGCCAGATCGGCCGTGGCGCAGTGGAATCCATTGCGCGCCAGCCTGAAGCAGTCGGCGATATCCGTTCGAACATGATCATCGCCGCCGCGCTTATCGAAGGAGTCGCCTTCTTCGCAATCGTGATCGGACTGCTGGTCTTGTTTGTCTAAGAAAGTTCAGTCGTGAAGCATCCCGGCGGTTGGCCGGGATGCCACCGGCGCTGTTAATTCAAAAAACATTAAGACATGGAACTGATTCAACCGGGATTAGGACTAATTTTCTGGATGACCCTGTCGTTCGGGCTTGTGCTGTACCTCCTGGGCAAATTTGCCTGGAAGCCGATCATGAAAATGCTCAAAGAACGCGAAGAGTCGATAGAAAATGCCCTGCATGCCGCCGATAAGGCCAGGGATGAGATGAAAAACCTGGTGAGCGATAACGAAAGGCTGCTGGCCGAGGCAAAGAACGAAAGGGACGCTATCCTCAGCGAGGCACGCAAGATCCGTGAGAAAATGATCGAGGAAGCACGCGGCAAGGCCAACGAGGAAGCCCAGCGCATCGTGGAGAACGCCAAGGAGCGTATCGAAAACGAAAAAATGGCGGCCATCACCGAACTGAAAAACCAGATCGCCCTGCTTTCCATTGAGATCGCGGAAAAGCTGATCAGGGAAGAGCTCTCGCATGATAAAAAACAGGAAGAGCTGATCAAAAAGATGCTTGATGACGTGAAATCCAACTAAAACTGGAATATGCTCGACACAATCATAGCGGAACGGTACGCGAAATCCCTTTTTGAACTGGCCCAGGAAACCGGGAAACTCGAAAAGGTCAGAACCGATATGGACCTGCTGCTCGAACTGACCAGGGAAAGCAAGGATCTCAGGCTCCTGCTCGTAAGCCCCGTGATCAGGCCGGATAAAAAAGTCGCCGTGCTGGACATTTTGTTTTCCGGAAATGTCGATGTTCTTACTCAAAAATTTTACCATCTCCTGGCCCATAAACGGAGGGAAAAATACCTGGAAGGCATCGCAAATGCATTTATTGAAAAATACAAGGAGTTCAAGAAGATTGTTACGATCGAGATCCGCACGGTGAGCAAACTCAGCGAATCCATGCGGAACCAGATCATCGACCTGCTCGAGAAAAGGCGCGACATCACCGTGGACCTGGTGGAAACCATCGATCCTAAGCTGATCGGCGGATTTATCGTTTCCACGGGCAATGTGCGCTATGATTTCAGCCTGGCCCATTCGATCAAAAAATTAAAGAAAGAATTTGAAGAAAACCTGTATGTCAGGGAATTTTAGAAAAACAGCGATTTATGGCACAAATTAAACCTGCTGAAGTATCTGCTATCCTGCGCCAGCAACTGGCCGGATTCAAAGACGAAAAAGCACTGGAGGAAATTGGCACGATCCTTACCGTCGGCGACGGCATTGCACTGGTCTACGGGCTCAGTAACGCCCAGGCCGGTGAACTGGTCAATTTCGAAAAAACAGGAGTTAAAGGGATTGTTTTAAATCTTGAAGTCGATAACGTAGGGGTCGTGCTCCTCGGGCCTTCCGATAACCTGAACGAAGGCGACAAGGTGACCCGCACCGGGCGTATCTCTTCCATCGACGTGGGCGAAGGCATGCTGGGAAGGGTAATCAACACCATCGGCGAGCCGATCGACGGCAAAGGCGAGATCAAAGGCGAACGGTTCGAGATGCCCATTGAGCGCAAAGCCCCCGGTGTTATTTTCCGGCAGCCTGTGAAAGAACCTCTGCAAACCGGCATCAAACCCATCGACGCCATGATCCCGATCGGAAGAGGTCAGCGCGAGCTGATCATCGGTGACCGCCAGACAGGCAAGACCGCCATCGCCATTGATACCATCATCAACCAAAGAGAATTTTATGAGGCCGGAAACCCGGTGTATTGCATTTACGTTGCTATAGGTCAGAAAGGATCGTCGGTGGCCCAAACGGTTAAAACCCTGGAAGACCGCGGCGCCATGCCATACACTATCGTGATCTCCGCAACAGCTTCCGATCCGGCCGCTATGCAGTTCTACGCCCCGTTCGCGGGTGCAGCCATCGGCGAATTTTTCCGCGATACCGGCCGCTCTGCGCTTGTGATCTACGACGATCTATCAAAACAGGCTGTCGCCTACCGCGAGGTTTCCCTTCTCCTTAGAAGGCCTCCGGGACGTGAAGCATATCCCGGCGACGTGTTCTACCTGCACTCCAGGCTGCTGGAAAGGGCTGCACGCATCATTTCAGCCGATGAGATCGCAAAACAGATGAACGATCTGCCTGCTTCGCTCAAAGATAAAGTGAAAGGCGGCGGCTCCCTTACCGCACTGCCGATCATCGAAACCCAGGCTGGCGACGTATCGGCGTACATTCCGACCAATGTGATCTCCATCACCGACGGACAGATCTTCCTTGAAACCAGCCTGTTCAACGCCGGTATCCGCCCCGCCATCAACGTGGGTATCTCGGTGTCGCGCGTCGGGGGTTCGGCCCAGATCAAATCGATGAAGAAAGTGGCCGGTACACTGAAACTCGACCAGGCGCAGTACCGCGAGCTGGAAGCGTTCTCAAAGTTCGGCTCCGACCTCGACCCGGCAACCAAAGCCGTTATTGAAAAGGGAAAACGCAACGTGGAGATCCTGAAACAGGCGCTGCACGACACGATGCCCGTCGAGAAGCAGATCGCGATCATCTTCTGCGGCACCCGCGGACTAGTTAGAAATGTCCCGGTGGAAAGCATCAGGGATTTCGAGATCGAATTCCTGCACCAAATGGAAGTCAACCACCCGAAGGTGCTCCAGGAACTGAAAGCCGGCAAGCTGACCGATGACGACATCAAGCTGATGGAGATGGCAGCGAAGGACGTAGCAAAGAAATACGAGAAATAGAAGCCCCCACCCCTGGCCCCTCCCCCATTCGGGTGAGGGGAATCAGGAAGGGTTAATAATTTAAAATTCAGCATTTAAAATTTAAAATTTCTTAAGTGCCTAGTTTAAAAGAAGTTCGGATCCGGATCGAGTCGATCAAATCGACGCAGCAGATCACCAGCGCGATGAAGCTCGTGGCGGCCAGCAAGCTGCGCCGGACGCAGAGTGCTGTGCAGGCGCTGGCGCCTTACTCGGCCAAGTTACGGGAAATCCTGGGCAACCTCAGCTCGAACATCGATAACACCGAGGAAGCGGTCTACGCAATGGTGCGCCCGGTCCAGAAAGCATTGCTCATCATCGTCACTTCCAACCGCGGGCTTTGCGGTCCGTTCAACAGCAACATCATCAAGGGGGCCAAACAGCATATCGACGAGAAGTACCATGATCTTCACAAGAACGGCCATCTTGAGATCCTCACCATCGGGAAAAAAGGGGCTGATTTCTTCAAAAAAAACAAATATAACGTCACCGATACCAATAACGAGATCTTCGATGCGCTCACCTTCGCCAACACCACGGCTATCGCCGAATCACTGATGGCGGCCTTTGCATCGAAGAAATACGACCGGATCGAGATCATTTACAACCATTTCAAGAATGCCGGCCAGCAGGTGCTGACCGTGGACCAGTTCCTCCCGATCGTGCCGGTCACGGCCCCGGCTGGCAAGGAAAGCAAACAATTGGCCGACTTCATTTTCCAGCCGGATAAAGCTGCGCTGGTAAAGGAACTCTTGCCGAAAATGCTCAAGGTGCAGCTTTACCGCACCATCCTGGATTCCTTCGCTTCTGAGCACGGCGCCCGGATGACCGCCATGTCGCAGGCCACCGAGAACGCCAGCGAACTGCTCAAGCAGCTTAAGCTCTCCTACAACAAGGCCCGCCAGGCATCGATCACGAAGGAACTGCTGGAGATCGTCAGCGGTGCTGAAGCACTGAAGGGATAGCTGCAAGCCTCAAGCCTCAAGCTGCAAGCTTCAAAATGAAAGCCGGAGAATTAAAGGTGTTTTCGCCGTAGGCGATTCAATATTGTAACAACGTAAACTACACAAGACCTTATACCTCGTAGAGGTTAAACAAGCTTCCCCGCCTCTGTGAACAATCTGTGTCAATCCGTGTTATCTGTGGTGAAAAGAGTAAGATAAAAGTCTTCTGACTGCTGTCTTCTGACTTCTGACTTCTTAGTATCTTTACACAATATTTAAAACTAACCAAAATGATTTCCAAAAAAATCGAAAAAGCGATCAACGACCAGATCAAAAAGGAAGAATATTCCTCCAGGCTTTATTTAGCCATGGCTTCGTGGTGCCAGAAAAACGGTTTCCCCGGCGCTGCAACATTTCTTTATAAACATTCGGACGAAGAACGGATGCACCAGCTCAAGTTCGTCCATTTCCTGAACGACCGCGGCGGTTACAGCGTGTTGCAGGACATCGAGCAGCCCCCGTTCAAGTATGAGAACCTCCACAAGATGTTCCAGGATGTTCTGAAGCACGAGCAATTCATCACTGCTTCGATCAACGACATTTACCACATCTGCATGACCGAAAAGGATTACACCACGGCTAATTTCCTGCAGTGGTTCATCACTGAGCAGATCGAGGAAGAAACCCTCGTAAGCGGCATCCTGGACCAGATGGCGCTGGCTGGGAGTGATAAGTCAGGATTGTTCCACATCGATAAGGAGCTTGGAGTAAAAGGCGCCGCAACCGGGGGCGAAACAGCTTCCGCAACATAGAAGGGTATCTTAAAATAGTTTATTTTTGCACCCTTATTACTGCAAATCAACATCCCATGTCTGTCAACAACCCTCCGGAAGAAAAACCCGGCAAATCGCTCCATTTCATCGAGCAGATCATCGAGGAAGACCTTAAGAACAAGAAAAACGACGGACGGGTCCTGACCCGTTTCCCGCCGGAACCCAACGGCTACCTCCATATCGGCCACGCCAAGTCCATCTGCCTCAACTTTGGCCTGGGACAGAAATACGGCGGCAGGACCAACCTCCGCTTCGACGACACCAACCCGACGAAGGAAGAGCAGGAGTACGTCGATTCGATTATGGACAATGTCCGCTGGCTCGGTTTCGACTGGGAAGACCGGCTGTTCTTCGCTTCCGATTATTTCGGCCAACTCTATGAATGGGCCATTATGCTCATCAGGGAAGGGAAAGCTTACGTAGATGACCACAGCGCCGAGGAGATCAGCGAACAGCGGGGAACGCCGACCCAGCCCGGGGTTGTAAGCCCATACAGAAACCGTACTGTTGAAGAGAACCTCGACCTGTTCGAGCGGATGAAAAACGGTGAATTCCCGGACGGAACAAGGATATTACGTGCCAAGATCGATATGGCATCACCGAACATGCATATGCGCGACCCGGTGCTGTACCGCATACTTCATTCCCGTCACCACCGCACCGGCGACAAATGGTGCATTTACCCGATGTACGATTATGCCCACGGGCAGTCGGACTATATCGAAGGCATCACCCATTCCATCTGTACTTTGGAATTCGAGGTTCACCGGCCACTGTACGACTGGTTCCTGGATCAGATCGTGAAGGACAAGAACGCTTACAGGCCCCGCCAGATCGAGTTTGCCAGGCTCGACATGACCTACACCGTGATGAGCAAGCGCATGCTGCTGCAACTGGTGCAGGAAGGTCAGGTAAATGGCTGGGACGATCCACGGATGCCCACCATCTCCGGTTTGCGTCGTCGTGGCTACACCCCGGCCTCTATCCGGAATTTTGCCGACACCATCGGCGTGGCCAAGCGGGAAAACGTGATCGATGTCGGCCTGCTGGAGTTCTGCGTCCGCGAAGACCTGAACAAGACCGCACCGCGCGTGCTGGCTGTGCTGAACCCGCTGAAGGTCGTGATCACGAACTACCCGGAAGGACAGGTTGAATGGTTCGAGGCCGAGAATAATCCTGAAGATCCGGATGCAGGGACCAGAAAAGTCCCGTTCAGCCGCGAACTTTACATCGAGCGGGATGATTTCATGGAAAACCCGCCACCGAAGTATTTCCGGCTGGCACCTGGAGCCGAGGTCAGGCTGAAGAACGCGTACATCGTAAAATGCGAAGAAGTAGTTAAAGATGCAGACGGCAACATAACGGAACTGCGTTGCACCTACGATCCCGAGACCCGCAGCCACGGCGGCAGCCAGAAGAAAGTGAAGGGCACGTTGCACTGGGTCTCTGTAGCTCATGCGTTGCCCGTAGAGGTGCGCCTCTACGACCGCCTTTTCAGCGATCCCGAACCGACCAATCATGCCGATAAAGACTTCAAGGAGTTCCTGAACCCCAATTCGCTGAAAGTGATCTTCCCTGCTTACATTGAGCCCAGTGTAAAAGGATCCCTCCCACTTTCAAATTTCCAATTTCAAAGGATAGGCTATTTCAATGTCGATCCGGATTCAACAGCAGAACGCATGGTTTTCAACCGGACTGTCTCATTGAAAGACACCTGGGCGAAGGTTACGGGTAATCAATAATTTACCGGTTTTTCACCACAAAGGCGCACAAAGGATATTCACGAAGGCGCACGAAGTTATAATTTACCTGTTACCTTCCTTTGTGTTCCTTCGTGAAAACCCTTTGTGCGCCTTCGTGGTGAAACAAACGGATTAGCTATGGCAAAACACCTGGAATTCTCTAAAAGTAAAAAATAATTCAAAATTTAAAACAAAAAATTCAAAATTTACTACTTTTGCAGTCCCATTGCCCGATGGTGTAACTGGCAACACGTCTGACTCTGGATCAGAAGAGTTCAGGTTCGACCCCTGATCGGGCAACAAAGATCATTTCACATTGACATTTCGCAATACCATTTCTAAATATTGCGAAATGTTTTTGTTATTGTGAAATGAGAAATGAACTGTTTCAGGCACAAAATTTGCTTATTTTCATTTTCTAATACCAAAAACAAATGATCAAGCAAATCGCCGGACTTCTCCTTGTCTCCTTTTCTCTTTTTCTCTTCACCGGTTGCCCCTATAATGGCCACCGCTACGAAATGGGCCATTTCCCGTACGATCCCGTCAATTTTGAAGCGGTCAACTCCGAATTTGACGATTACAATTCCACCGCACCCTTCATTGAGTCAGGGCGCTACCTCTATTTCTCTTCAAACCGGAACAGCAATGGCGCTGAATTTGATATCGTCGGCGATAACCTCAGGATATACTGGGATAAAGACGAAGGAAAACTGACTGTCGACGACAGGCCGTTCTATATGGATTACAGTTACACTGACAGCCTGTTTGCACGGATCAACTCGCCGTTCAATGAATTCGGGCCCGTTTCGATGCCATACATGAATTATTCGGCCTATCCCTCCACTTATACCGACCTGGTCGTTTTTGCCAATGATGAATCAGGCAACCTGGATCTGAAATTTGCCTGGTTCGAAGGACAGGGAGAGAATCCTGCCTCAACCGACGGAGATTATTTCGGCCCGGATGCGATCTCTTTCCTGAATACAGAACACAATGATGCCTATCTGACCTTTTATGGTCCCGGCTATTTCTATTATGACTATTACGCCTGGGACCCGAAACTGATAACCGAGTTGCTTTTTTGCTCCGACCGGAGCGGCAACTTCGACATTTACAAAACGGAAAAGCCTTCAGGATCTTCGCTGATCGATTTTCTCTCACAGAATACTGCGGCCTTTGTATCACCTGTCAGCAACCTGAACAGCCCTGCGGATGACAAGTGCCCCTACGCGAACGGTGAGCTGCTTGTATTTGCCTCAAACCGCCCGGGCGGATATGGCGGATTTGACATTTATTATTGCCGGAGAGAAGGCGAGACCTGGTCAACACCGCTCAATGCAGGAAGCCGGATCAATACCGAATACGACGAATACCGGCCGATCCTCCTATCCCATTACGAATTCCAGAACGACATGATGATCTTCTCATCCAACCGTCCCGGCGGAAAAGGAGGATATGACCTTTATTATGTGGGGATGACGAAGAGTACCTATTATTACCTGGAATAAATAGTTAGAATATAATAAGATTCAAGGCTTTTATTACCTTTAGAGGCATTAACCAAACTGAACTGAATTATGAAGAAACTATCAGTACTGTTATTTGTCTCAATAATAGTAATTCCGACTCTCCATTCCCAGGTATCCATCACTAATGACAATTCAGCGCCACACTCCTCCTCTATGCTGGAAATAAAATCGGATTCCAAGGGAATCCTCATCCCAAGGATGACCATGTCCCAGCGCAACCAGGTCATGCTCCCTGCGACCGGCCTGATGGTGTTCGTGAACGACGATAATACCTTCTATTATTACGCCAATTCTGCATGGAACCCGGTGTATGGCGCAACACATCAGGATGGGGACTGGACTTTATCCGGAAATAATATTTACTCGGCGGTGACGGGTAATGTTGGTATAGGGGTTGACAATCCCCAGCAGCAACTCGACATCTCCAAATCATTCCAGTTTCCTGTTACAATTAATAATGCTACAGGGATCATCTTCAAGGGAGCCTCTCGGTTCATACATGATTTTCAACCGTCGGGTGCTGTTGGTTACAATACGTTCATTGGAAGAAACGCGGGCAATTTCACCATGACAGGTGCAGGCAATAATGCCAGCTATAATACAAGCCTGGGAGCTTTTTCCCTTTCCAGTATTACCAGCGGGAACCGGAATTCAGGCGTGGGTTACTACTCTCTTTTTGCAAATAGTAACGGGACATACAATACTGCTTCCGGGTTTGAGGCATTAAGAAATAACACTTCAGGAATAGGCAATACCGCCATCGGAGCAGAGGCCATGCAAAACAATATATCCGGCACAGGTAATACCGTGATCGGGTTAGAAGCTTCCGCAGGTAACACATCAGGTAACTACAATACGGTGATTGGAGCTGAGGCGGATATGAACAACGAAAATGGCTCCAACAATACAATGATCGGATTTATGGCCGGATATGGAACCGGAATTCACGATAAATCCGGCAATGTTTTTCTTGGACATAAAGCAGGGTATTTTGAAACGGGCAATGATCGTTTGTACATCGATAATTCGGATACGGAAAGCCCTTTAATCGGGGGCAATTTTGAAACGGATGAAGTTTATATCCATGGGCGGCTCGGTATAAAGGAGAATTCCCCTGAGCGCGAGCTGGAAATCAACGGCTCGCTTGAAATACCCGTAACCGTGGATGAAACCGCTGGAGTGATATATAAAGGAGGGTTCTCTTTTCTTCATGATTACAAGGCACCGAGTCTCGGCTCGGTCGGACAGAACACCTTTATAGGGAAAAATGCAGGCAACTTCACCATGCCCGGTGGCAACATCTGGAACTCGAGTGATAACACCGGAATAGGAACCTCATCATTGCATAACCTGACGAACGGGTATGCCAATACAGCGGTCGGATCCTATGCCATGCCTTCCGTTTCCTCCGGTTTTGAAAATACAGGTATCGGGCTGTATGCCTTATTCGCTGCATCCACAGGAAACAGGAACAGCGGCCTGGGAGCCTATTCACTTAAAGAAAATACCAGCGGGAATTACAATGTTGCGGTTGGTTTCGATGCTAACCGGTATAACCAAAACGGCTCCAATAATACCATCATTGGCTATTCAGCCGGTAGGGGGAGTTCTTTACACAATAAATCCGGCAATGTTTTCATCGGTTACAATGCCGGTTACAATGAAACAGGCAGCAACAAGCTTTACATTGAGAACTCCAACTCAGGCAATCCGTTGATCGGAGGCGATTTCAGCACAGACAAAGTTTACTTCAATGCTAAAGTCGGAATAGGCACTTCAAATCCCGTGGAAGAGTTGCAGGTAATCGGGTCAATCATCATGCAGGATGGCAACCAGGCCGCCAACAAGATACTGATTTCAGACACGGATGGCAAGGCCTCATGGAGTAGCATAACAGCCGTCGATAATGATTGGACCGTGAGCGGAAACAATATGTTTTCAGCTGTTTCCGGGAGCGTTGGGATAGGGGCCTCAAACCCTGCAGCTTCTGCAAAACTCGACATTTCAGCAACCGATAAAGGATTTTTGCCTCCACGGATGACGGCAGCACAACGTACTGCCATCACCTCGCCGGCTACCGGACTACTTGTTTACCAGACCGATTCCCCGAAGGGATTTTATTATTACACCGGAACCAGTTGGGAAGGTTTGGCAGACTACGGGGCAAATTCGGCTTGCATTGACTATGACGGAAATTCTTATAAAACAGTAATTATCGGTAACTCCGAATGGATGGCGGAAAACCTCAGGGTTACCCATTTTAATGATGGTTATGGAATTGCCTATACTACGAATTCGACAGATTGGGCTAACGCGACTTACCCGGCCTATTGCTGGTACAATAATGACGAGGTCTCTAATTCGAAGTTCGGTGTCATTTATAATTGGTATACAGTGAACAGTACACATAATATATGTCCTGTAGGCTGGCATGTGCCTACTTATGCAGAGTGGAATGCCCTCGAATTATTCCTGGGAGGCGTTAATAGTGCAGGTGGCAAAATGAAATCTCTCACTGGTTTATGGCAAAGTCCGAATACGGATGCAACGGATGTCAGTGGATTAGGAGCATTGCCGGGAGGATTCAGAACGGGTACAGGCCCGTTTTCCAGCCTGAACCTTAACAGCAATCAATGGTCTTCAACAGCAAATACCGGCAATCCCGGAACGGCCTATTTAGTCACTTTAAAATACAATAACGGAGTCATCACTTATAATTCGTATGGCTATCAGGTAGGATGCTATACCCGTTGCGTAAGGGATTAGTGATCTTTCACTTCGAAAACATAGCCAAGCCCATGCCGGTTCTCGATCCGGACACACTCATCGTCCTGGAAATACTTTCTCAGCCTTGAAATGAACACATCGAGGCTGCGGCCCGAGAAATAATCGTTGCCGCCCCAAACCGCTTCAAGGATCTGCTCACGGCTGACCAGCTTGTTTCGGTTGCGGCTTAAAAAACTGATCAGCTCGGCTTCGCGGTAGGTGAGCTTCTTCACCGTTCCCTGGCATTCAAGCCGCAGCAGGTGCATATCCAGCGTGCAGTTGCCAATGGTAATGATATTCTCTTCCGGCTGGGCTTTATGTATCCTCGACCGCTTCAGGAACACCTCGATCTTCAGCGTCAGTTCTTCGATATGGAAAGGTTTTACAATATAGTCATCGGCTCCCAGCAGCAATCCTTCGATCTTATCTTCAGCCATAGTCCTGGCAGAAATGAAAATGATCGGGATCTCCTCGTTTTCCTTCCTGATCATGCGTGCAAGCGTAAAACCGTCAAGTTTCGGCAGCATGATATCGAGCAGGCAAATATCGAAATGCTCGCTCCTGAAAAGCTGAAAGGCCGATTCCCCGTCCTGGCTAAGGCGCACTTCATATCCTTTTCTTTCAAGGTTTTCAGAAGTGATAAAACCAAGGGTCTCATCATCCTCAACATATAATATCCGGCTCTTCGTCAACATATTATCCTTTCTTTGGCATAATCAAAACAACCACCGTGCCTTTCCCGGGTTCGCTCTCAATCCTGATCTTCCAGCCATGCAGGTCGCAGATCCTTTTGACATAGCTGAGCCCGAGCCCCGTGCCTTTAACATTATGAACATTACCGCTCGGGACCCGGAAAAAAGGCATAAACAATTTACGAATATACTTTTTATCGATGCCCATCCCTGTATCTTCCATTCTTAAGACCAGCTTTCCGTTGTTTTCAGCCAGGATTATTTTGATCGAAGGTGGTTTTTCCGTGTATTTCAACGAGTTATCGACCAGGTTGATCAGGATGCCTGACAGATGGTACCGGTCGGCCAATATTTCAGGATTGCCAGCCCGGTCTTCGAATTCAATCCTTCCGTTTCGGTGCTCGGCGGCTGGTTTGAATTCATCGATCACTTCTTCAATGACCTTCTTTATCAAAAGTTTTTCCTTATTCAGCTTAAAGAACCTGTGCTCCGTTTCGGCCTGCTGAAGTATTTTATCGACCTTTTTCTGCAATACAGCGATCTGATCTTTCAATATTTCCGCATACCTTGTGAAACGTACAGCATCTCCCCCCTTTCCTTCCTCCCTGAGCACATCGGAAGCCAGGCCAATGGAGGTGAGTGGTGTCCGGAACTCATGGCTCATGTTGTTGATAAAATCACGCTGCACTTCCGAAAGCCTTTTTTGCTTGAGGATAATGACCATCGTGTATCCGAAGAACAGGATAACGAGGGCCAGGATCGCGGTGAAGAAATACCACAATCCCATGTCACTGAGGATATAACTGCGTACCCCGGGAAAATGAACCCCGAAATAGTAGAGCCCTTCTTCATATTTCGGCCAGTAATCAAGTTTCGATTTGACTTCTTCCTTCTGGTCCAGTGAAACATAGTTTCCATAGACCATCCGGTCATCATTGCAATCGTAAATGGCGTATTCGAAATCGACTTCAAGGTGCCTGCGGGCCAGTTCCGTGCGCAGGTAATGCTCCAGCACCCAGGGATCGATGTGATTATTGATATCGACGATATAATAATCGGGACTGTACTGGTGGATGATATTATCCGGAAGGGTGCTTTTATTGAACTGGCTGATGCCTTCGGCAACCGATTGCAGGGAAATGCGCAGGGATTGCACGGTTTGCCTTTCGCGCAGGTCAAACGCCTTATAGAAAAGAAAAGCCTGCCCGGCAAGGATACCCAGGATGGCCAGCACACCAAAGATAATAACCCATTGAATGGCGCGGTTCGACATAAAGCGAAATTACTAAAAATGAAGCATAAGCAGGGTTCATTAACAATTCATTTACATTTCATTAAGAATTATTAGCACTTCATTAACCAGCTAACTTGTCCGATGGTGTTAGCTTTGGTTCATAATTCAGACATTAATCCTAAATCTTAAAAATATGAAAAGAATTGCCATTTTATTTTTTATCATGATCGCAGGGATCCAGTACCTTGCAGCACAGGGTCAGCCTGTTCAGGCCGCTACCCCGGCAGAAAAAACCTATGCCTGGAATGAAACCACGCATGATTTCGGAATGCTGAAGCAGAATGATCCGGCGGCAGTGACGTTTACCGTGAAGAACAGCGGCACCAATCCGCTGATCATCACCAATGCCAGGAGCTCCTGCGGATGCACCGTTGCTGAATTCACCAAAGAACCGATCAAGCCGAATGAAACCGGTATTGTCAAGGCAACTTACAATTCAGCCAGGGTAGGCGCTTTCACCAAAACCGTCACCGTGACTTTCGATGGCATGGCTACCCCTGATGTGCTGACCATTAAAGGAAATGTAGAGGGCACGCCGACTCCTCCTCCCACGCCACCGGCACCGAAACCGGCCGAGGGAGAAGCAGCTCCCATCAATAAATAGACGATTTAACGATCATCACGCTGCCGTCCATATCCGGGACCATCACCAGAGGTTCCGGAATGGTTCCGGCAAATTCATCCACGGCCCGCTTAATCCCGGGCCATTTGTAGTTATAGTCATGCACAAGGATTACCCCGCCCGGCGATAAAAGCGGATAGAAATACTCCAGCCCGGCTTTGGTGGGATTGTAGAGGTCCGCGTCGAGGTTCACAAGAGCCACGGCCCCCTCCCTTTCTCCCTCCCCCAATTGGGGGAGGGACGGGGTGGGGGCAGTAGGTTCAAACCTCCCCACATGATACACAAACCTCCCCTCCTCCCCCAGATATCGCTTCACCGCTTCCAGGCTGGTGTCGGCAAAATTGCGAGTCGTGTAGGTGGCGGCTTCCCCGGTCTCATTCTTCAGGTCTTCTTCTTTAAATCCTTCGAAGGTATCATAAAGATGAAAGGTCCGTGACGGGTCCATCAGGTGGAGGATCTTCGCGCTTTCGCCTTTGTATACTCCCAGCTCGGCAAAATCACCCGGGACTCCATCCCTTTTCAGTCGCTCCACCTGGAACCACCAGTTGAAAAAGCGTACTTTGTCGGGATAATTTCTTTCCAGCCGGATCAGTTCTTTTCTTACCCGCCCCTGCTTAACAGCGTGTTCCCATTCGATGGGTTTGTAATTTTTATCGAAAAAAATGCCCCAGGCATAGCGGATCACCAGAATGATCACGATGAGGACGAGGAGGGCGCTTATGAGCTGGAAATAGTTCAAGGTTCTTGGTTGTTTGTTCAAAGATAACTATTTCTTCGTGGCCCTTCGTTCCTTCATCGTGTAACTTCGTGTAATAGTCATCATTCCGATTATCACGCAAAGTTCGCAAAGATGCCGCAAAGTTCCGCAAAGATTCCTCCCGTCTTACAGTCCTCCCGTCTTACAGTCCTCTCGTCTTAACTTCTCTCCGCATCACAAAAAACACTGGAACTGCCAGCACTTCAACAACAATCATCAAAACCACCAGCAAGGTTATCGAATAATCATATAAAAATCCAGCCGCGGCACTGCCAATAAAGATAGCAATCCCATAAACTGTATTAAAGATCCCGTAACCCGTACCTCGTTTACGGATAGAGGTGATGTCGGCAATCGCAGCTTTCATGATCGTTTCATGTGTTCCCATGACAATGCCCCAGAGGAATACACCAGTAAGGATGAGGGGGAGACTGGAAGTCAGGGTGAAAAGGGGAAGAGGGGCGGTTAACAGCGGTAACAGGATTAAGAGTAAAAGCCCGGCATGTTCATTATCATGCCTGATCTTCAACTTATCATACCAGCGGCCGATGAAAAGCCCGATCACGGCGTCGACGGCCATGGCGAGGGCATACATCAGCGGGATCTGTGCGTCGGTCACGATGGCATTGGCTTTCAAGTGGTACCCGATGATGGCGAAATTAAGGAAGCCGAGGGTGGTGACGAAGGTGAAAATGCAGTAAAGCCAGAAGGTGCGCGTGATCTTGTCCGGCTGGGGCTTTTTAACGACAGAGGTTTCAAGCTCTTCCGGATTTTTCACCAGGAAAAAAGCCGTGAACAGCACCATCATCAATACCACGAAAGGGAACCACATCAGGCTGTACCCGTGCTGGTAGTCGATGACCGATTTTTCGCCCGGGCCGATGCTCATGAAGAAGAAGGTGAAGATCAGCGGCCCGACGGTTGCGCCGATCTGGTCGAGAAATTCTACAATGGCAAAGCCGAAACCCGTTCCTACCTGCTTGGTGGCCTGCGAAAGGATCGTGTCCTTGGCCGGGCTGCGTATCCCTTTGCCGATCCGCTCGAGCACCATGAAGATGGCCGCGAACTGCCAGATGCCGGTGAGCGCCAGCATCGGGATGACCATCAGGAAACTGTAGCCGAAGATGGTGAAGAACCAGTGCGCCCGGGTTTTATCCGAGAAGTAGCCGCTCGCCAGCCGGATCAGGTAGCCCAGCAGCTCGCCGAGGCCGGCCACCAGCCCTACAATGGCCGCGCTGGCCCCCAGTGTTTCCAGGTAAGGGCCATTGACTCCCCTCGCGCCTTCGTAGATGATATCGCCCAACAGGCTGATCAGGCCGAAGAAGAGGATGAGGCGGAGAGCGGTGGATTTAAGATTTTTCAAATCTTTTAAGACAATTGGGGTGGGAAATATTTTTAAATCTTAATGAACAGCATCAGGGATATACATTAGATTTCCCCTGATTATTGGCAAGGTGTCTTAAACATCTTTCTAAGGTACCAAAACAAGGCAATTGAACTCGTCTCAAAATTTCAAAATCAATCAATCTTGTTAATGGCAATTGGTCAACATTTGGCTTATATGATTTGCCTTGGGGGTAAAACCTACTGACAATTCCTTTCGCATCACGATTACCTTCAAAATCTCCGATAAAGTTTGCGTCACGGCTAATCAATATTTTCCCCGCTCCAAAATCGTATTTAATCTCTTGACCAGCAAAAACATTCAGGCATGGCAAAAAGAGAGTTTCAAACTCCCTGTACATTATATGATAAGCAATAGGAAAAGGTGTATTTAAGGCCCTAAGATTTACAGATACATCAGGAACGACATTAACAGGACAATTATCTTCATCATCACGAACAATTAGCAAACCTGAAACATTTTGTTTGGTTCGAATGTATTCCACCCCTTTTTTAAGGCCTTCAAGTTTATGCAAATTTTTCCATCTAAGTCCTGGTGAATGAATGGGAATAAATGGAAGTTGCAAATCAAGCCACAACCTGTTAACTAAATTAGATACTGCACCAGTATCACCATGACCCTCAACTAAAATGTAAATCATTCGAAGGAAATTGATAATTGTTTTGGCTTTATTCCTTCAGAACGGTGAATTTCCCCAAGAGTTAATAGACCCTTCTTAACAGCTTCAAGTTGATCAAAAGCCATTGGGTTAACCTTTGTAATAGAATCTAATCGATCAACGACTCTTATCACCTCACCATCTCGAATAGAATCTAATAGTTCAGGACTATGGGTAGTTATGAGTACTTGCGAATTCCATTTTGTTTGATTAATAAAATCAATTATTAATGGAATTGCACCTGGGTGAATTGTAAGTTCAGGCTCCTCAATTCCTATTACTGATAAATAGGGCTGTTGTAACATCGCAGTCAGAATACCAGCAATCCTTAATGTTCCATCCGATTCTTGAGCTGATTCAAACCACTTAGCTTTACGGCTCTTTCCTGATGTACCATGTTTAAATTTTGATATCAGGTAACCGCTTAATTGCTTAATCTCTATATCATCAATATCACTTGTAAGTTTTCCTAAAGCAGCAATTAATTCTGGCTTCCATGATTCTTCAGGCTGATCCTTTAATATTGAAACCCAATTATATCCGTGTTCTTCCATTGGTTTAACAGGGTCATATATTTGAGGTTTTCTTAGGTTATCAGGATATATATTGTACACATCCATGTTCTTTAAGAAATCTACTAAAGGTTTAAATCTCTTATCACCAGATATAAGGGGAAGTACTAAACTTGTAGGAGTTGTATTGGGTTTTAATCCTTCGGGTCCATTTATCCATTTTTGATTGCGAATTATAAAAGAGTTTTGAACACCATTAATGGTTATACTGGCTTTCTCGTCTTTTATAATGTAGTCATGCTTTCTATCACTGGCGATTTCAAATTCATAGAATCCTGAAATATCTTTACTATTTATGTCAATATGAATATAGACATTTAAAGGTTTACCAGAACTCCACCTCCTAACAGCTTTTATTCCGTGACGTTTATTCAACGCACCTTCAAGACCAATCCTCATGATATCAGAAATGAACCTAATTAAATCAACAACATTAGATTTGCCTGAACCATTTTGTCCAACAAATACTGTTAACCTACCAAGATTAATAACAGTATTTGGACCAATACTTCGATAATTGGATACTTTTATCCTAGTAATCATATTGCATTTTTAACAAAATTAAAGAAAATCATTAAGTATTATTCAATTAGAAATACCTGCATTATTTAGCGTTATCATCTCAACCCAATGCAACTAACCTCCACGTGTGCTCCTGCCGGCAGCGCCACTACCTGCACTGCTTCTCGGGCCGGCGGAGCGTTGGTGAAATATTCCCCGTAAATCGCGTTGATCTGCTTGTAGTTCTTTATATCGGTCATGTAGATCGTGGCCTTGACGATATTTTCATATGACATTCCGGCCTCCTTTAGCACAGCGCCAAGGTTCGACATCACGCGCCGCGTCTCGGTTTCGAGGTTCAGCGTGTCCATGGTGCCGGTTTCGGGATCCAGGGCAATATTGCCGGAAACATAGAGCGTATTACCCACGAGGATCGCCTGGCTATATGGCCCAATGGCCTTAGGTGCATCAGGCGCCTGGATGACTTTCTTTTCTGAAGTCTGAGGAAATGCTGCCAAAAGCAGGAAGATAAAAAGCAAACTGAAACCTGTCTTTTTCATAATTAATTGATATTGAAAGATTCTATTTCTTCTGAGCAGCCAGATCGGTAATGCCTTTAACCAGCTTATCCAGGTCGCGTTCCAGGGTATAGACGTTCGGGGTGACCCGGACGCCGGAAATGTTTTCCCATACAATGCTGACAGTGTGAATTTTATACTTTTCAAACAACTTCGCATCGATCTCGCCCGGCTCATAACCGTCGATCGAAAACAGGCCGATCACGCAGGAGAATTCCGGTTTCAACGACGTGTGAAGATGCACGCCAGGAATATCTCTGACCTTTTCCATCCAGTAATTCTTCAGGTAGCGCAGCCGGTCTTCCTTGCGTCTGGAGCCGATGGCATAATGGAAATCCAGCGCGCTGCCGATCGCCATTTCGCTGGCAAAAGAGCGTGTTCCCATCCGCTCGAATTTCTGGATCTCATCACTGAGATATTTCTCATCAGGGTAGATCGGGTAGATTTTGGCGATCTTTTCCTTTTTCACGTAAAGCAAACCCGAGCCAAACGGCGCACCCATCCATTTGTGCAGGCTGGTGGCAAAATAGTCGCAGTCAAGATCCGGGATCTTGAAGTCCAGCAACGCGAAGCTGTGGGCGCCGTCGACCAGCACCTCGATACCACGCCGGTGCGCTTCGGCGGCGATCTTCTTCACCGGTACGATCTGCCCGATCCAGTTGATAATATGGGTCACGTTGACCACCCTGGTTTTATTGGTGAACTGCTCGATATATTTCTGTGCCAGCACGTCTTCATCTTCCATGGGAAGCTCCAGGTTCACCCATTTCAGCACGATGCCGTCGCGCTGCTCGAGCATTTTGAACAGGTTAATGACATTCGGGTAATCTTGCTTTGCAATCACCACCTCATCACCTTGCTGAAGGTTCAACCCGTAGATGATAATGTCCATCGCCTCGGTGGTGTTGCGGTTGATGGCGATCTCGCCGGGTTCGCAGCCGGCCAGCGCGGCCAGGTCTGCACGGAGCGCTTCACGTCCCTGGTCGAGGATGCGCCACATGTAATACGACGGCGCCTCGTTGCAATAGCGGTTGTAACGCTCGAAGGTGTCCTGCACCGGCTTCGGCGACGGGCTCACCCCGCCGTTGTTCAGGTTGATGATGTTGGGCGAAACGGTGTAATTCTGCTGCACCCAGGCCCAGAAGTCGTCGTCCGGGGTATCGGGAGGTGGAACGTTCATAAGGTCAGGGTTTTCAAATTCTTTTCCCAGGGCAAGGCCGGGAAATAAGGCTGAACCCAGCGAGGCAGCGCCCAGCGTTGCACTGAGCTGCCTGACGAATGAGCGGCGGTTGATGGACATTTTGTTTGGATTTAGACTCAAATTTAAAGATAAATAAGTACGGAACCTTATGTTCGTCGCGTAAACAATTTATCGTAGTAATCTTGGCATCAAATAGTAAACTGGTCCATCTCACCGCCGGGACTCGGAGGCGCAGGAACAACTGGTCAGGTTCCGCAACAAACGCAGCCCTTTGCAGGCTTCTCACCGGAAATGGTGATACTGAATACGCCGGTTCCGGATTTCCTGAACGCCTCGATTTCTTCTATTGTAAGATATTCAGCCAGCACGTTATCCGGGATAAAGATCTCTTTCTCTTTATGAATGGTGATATTGATAAAGCCCATCTTAGCGATCAGTTCCATGTACTTTTCACGTTCCATTGCCCCTGACACGCAGCCGGCATACATTTCAGCCGCGTTTCTTATTTTTTCCGGTAGTTCGCCTTTGAGAATGATGTCGGAGATACAGAAGTGCCCGCCGACTTTTAACACCCGGCATATTTCAGAAACCGCCATGTCCTTGTCGGGCACCAGGTTCAGCACACAGTTGCTGATCACCACATCGGCTTTCTTGGAGGTCACCGGCATGTTTTCAATATCGCCGTAGCGGAACTGCACGTTCTTGTACCCCAGTTTCTCCGCGTTTTTCCTGGCCAGCTCGATCATCTCCTTGGTCATGTCGATGCCGATGACCTTGCCTTCCTCGCCGACCAGGGCGCGGGCCACAAAACAATCATTTCCGGCGCCGGAACCAAGGTCAATCACCACATCGCCCTTCCTGATGTGCACAAAATCGGTCGGAATGCCGCATCCAAGTCCCAGGTCGGCATCCGGGTCATAGCCTTCTTTGCCGGTGTAACTTTCGCTGAAGATCGTGTACGTGTCGCTGCATCCACAACAACAACCACAGGAGTCTTTCTTCTCCGTTTCAGCGCTTTCCTTCGCGATCTGCCCGTACTTTTCACGAACGATCTTTTTTACATCTTCCATAAATAAGAAATGTTGAATGTTGAATTTTAAATTTTGAATTCGGGAATTCTTTTTAATCCGTGTAAATCCGTTTTATCCGCGTCATCCGTGTGCTATTGAATGATAAAAATAACCGAATCCCTCTTTTATCTCGTCACGCACCTTCCTGTAAACCGCCATCACCTCCTCTTCACTTCCCACCGCATCCGCCGGATCATCGAAGCCAATATGAAGGCGTTGTTTTACTTTGCCGGTAAATGCAGGGCACACCTCTTTCGCACCACCGCATACGGTGATCACGTAATCCCATTTTTCATCAACATACTGATCGACCAATTCCGGAACATGATGGCTGATATCGATGCCGAGCTCTTTCATCACTTTCACCGCGTTGGGATTCACTTTATCCGCCGGATGGGTTCCTGCGGAATGAACTTCCAGCGTTTTATCAAACGACTTTAAGAATCCTTCCGCCATCTGGCTGCGGCAACTGTTTCCCGTACAAATTACCAAAATCTTCTTTCCCATAATTGTCATTAACCAATTTCACAAAAATACTACTCGGAATCTACATTTTGCAGGCTTCCGGATTATTAATTTTTAAAATACATCTTTTTGAACCAGAATGCTACATTTACCAACGCGATCATTACCGGTACTTCAACCAGGGGACCTATAACGGCTGCAAATGCTTCTCCGGAATTAATTCCAAATACTGCAATGGCCACCGCGATAGCGAGTTCAAAATTGTTGCTTGCGGCGGTAAACGACAAGGTGGTCGACTGTTCATAGTTCGCCCCGACCTTTTTGCTCATAAAGAAAGAGACCACGAACATCACCACGAAATAAATTACCAGCGGGATGGCAATACGGACCACGTCCAGCGGGATCTTGACAATGTATTCGCCTTTCAGGGAGAACATCACCAGGATGGTGAACAGCAGTGCAATCAGCGTAAAAGGGCTGATCTTCGGGACGAATTTCGTTTCGTACCAGGTTTTATCCTTCACCCTGATTAAAATAAAACGGGTCAGGAATCCGGCGATGAATGGAATTCCCAGGTAGATGAACACGCTTTTGGCTATCTGCCCGATGGTGATCTGTTCTACGGCATCATTTACCGGCAATCCGAACCAGCCGGGCAGGACAGCGATAAAGAACCAGGCATAAACTGAAAAGAACAACACCTGGAAGATGGAGTTAAAAGCCACCAGTCCTGCGGCGTATTGCCGGTCGCCTTTGGCCAGGTCGTTCCATACGATCACCATGGCGATACAACGGGCCAGCCCGATCAGGATCAGTCCGTACATGTACTCGATGTTGAATTGCAGAAAGATGATCGCCAGGAGAAACATGAGTACCGGCCCGATGATCCAGTTTTGAACAAGCGACAGGCTCAATACTTTCACATTTCTGAACACATCGCCTAACTCTTCATATTTCACTTTGGCAAGCGGCGGATACATCATGACGATCAGGCCAATGGCAATGGGAATATTTGTCGTACCGCTCGACATACTGTCCCAGAATTCTGCAACGGAAGGGAATGCCCAGCCCATAAAAACCCCGGCAAACATAGCGAGGAATATCCAGAGGGTCAGGTAACGGTCAAGGAATTTTAAACGCGATTTTGATGGCATAATTCAAGGTTTTATTTTGTTGATTCTTTCATTGCCTCGATGATCTTGCTTTTTTCCGGCACATATCCCCGGGCAAACATTTTACCATTGATCACGAGCGCCGGCAGCACGTACGTGTTATATTTCATCAGATCGTCCAGTTTGTCAAGGATCTTAATTTCCACTTCAAGCCCCGATTCAAGCACAGCTTCTTCAACCTGGTGTATCATTCTCCTGCACTTTTTACACTTGCTTCCGGGACATAATATGACGATCTGTACGGCCATTTGAATTAAGTCAGATTGCCCCGTAAATCAACCCGCTGATGGTTGCCATAATAACGACCAGCACAACATACACCACTGTTTTTTGTGTGCCCATCACACCACGGATAACCAGCATGTTGGGCAATGAAAGGGATGGCCCGGCAAGCAGCAATGCCAGCGCAGGTCCCTTTCCCATGCCGGAGGCGATAAGTCCCTGAAGGATCGGTACTTCGGTCAGTGTGGCGAAATACATGAAAGCCCCTACAATTGATGCGAAAAAGTTTGAAAAAACGGAATTGCCTCCCACCAGCCACTGGATCCACTCATTGGGGATGATACCGGCAATCGTGGTGCCGTCATGTGTGGAGCCCAGCAGGAAACCGGCCGTGACCACGCCTATGGCCAGCAAAGGCATGATCTGCCTGGCAAATCCCCAGGTGGAGATGGTCCACTCCCTGTTCTCCTCATCTTTCTTATCCAGAAGCGTAATTATGCTTAATGCAGCTATGCCCACGATCATAGGGACCAGCGGACTTAGCTTCGGATCAGCGATAAAATAATTGGAAAGCAGCGCCGAGAGGCCGGTAACTAAAATGGCAGAAATAACCCACTGCCATTTTATTTTCAGGATATAGATCAGGGAATAGCCCAGCAGTAAGGAAAAAAAGCCTGTGATATACCATTTGTAGGCCCAGATATAAAACCACAGACTTGAGGTATCGGTTGCCGAAGGGCTTCCCCAGTTGGCGAAGACCAGGATCAGTACCAGGACAAAAAAATGAAAGGAGGTCTGCCACACAGGTCTTTTTTCCGGCGGCATCACGATATTCATTTGTTCTTCCCTTTTAACTGCTTCTTCCTTTCGGTAAATGAGCGACATGATCACACCGATAATGACGCTGAAGGAAACGGCGCCGATCACCCGGGCTACGCCCATCTCAAAACCCAGGATACGTGCGGTAAGAATGATGGCCAGGATATTGATGGCCGGCCCGGAATATAAAAAAGCGATGGCCGGTCCCAGGCCCGCTCCCCGCTTGTGGATACTGGAAAACAAAGGCAAAATCGTGCAGGAACAGACAGCCAGGATAGTCCCTGAAACAGAAGCGACAGTGTACGCCAGCCATTTCTTTGCATTCGCGCCAAAGTATCGCAAAACCGATCCCTGGCTGACAAAGACCGAGATCACCCCGGCGATGAAGAAAGCAGGTAATAAGCATAAAACCACGTGCTCCCTGGCATACCATTTTACCAGGTCGAACGTGGCATCGATGGCCGTGTTGAACCGGATGCTTTCGACCGGCAGAAAAAAGGCCACCCCGAAAATCACGATGATCCAGAAGAGGATCTTTAATTCTTTTTTGCTTTCCATAAAATGTTTTATAAATCATTTCGATTAAAACCGAAATGAAAAATTAAATTTTTTTAAAAAAAGAACATGATGACATAGTAAACCCCGACTCCGATGAAAACAACAGCCACAACACGCCTGAACCATTGTTCGAAGATTTTGATCCGGTTGTAAAGTTTGCCCACATTTCCCACCGCGAAAGCCAGCAGCCAGGCAAAGATGATGACCGGCAACCCGGTCGCAATCGCAAAAACAGCCGGCAGGTATAATCCGCCGGCACTGGCAATACTGATCGGGATGAGCATGACAAAATAGAGTACACCACTGTAAGGGCAGAACGCCAGGGCGAAAACCATACCCAACAATAGTGAACCCCAGTAGCTACCTTTACCTTTTTCACCGATTCTTTCGGTAAGGTTTGAAAAACCCGGAAATTTGATTTTAATGACATCCAGCATGAAAAGCCCGATCAGAATCAAAATGGGACCCAGCAGTTTCTCGCCCCATCCCTGGAAAAGGCTTGCCACATCCATCTTGCTGGCGCCAAAATAGATGATGACCGCCAGGCCCGTGTATGAAACGATCCTTCCGAGCGTATAGATCAACCCGCTCAGGAAGACCTTCCGCCGGTCTTCCAGGTCGCGGCTGATGAATCCGATCGCGGAAATATTCGTTGCCAGCGGGCAGGGACTGATGGCTGTCATCAATCCCAGGATAAACGCGGTTAAAGCTGCATACTGTGAATTATCCAGGATATTTTGCAGGAATTCCATGCGATTATTCTTTCAGGGCTTTATCCACTGCTTTCTTCATTTCCGATTTGAGCCTGTCGTAATTATCTGCATACATGAAGCCTTCTCCGGTTATATCCACCTTTTTATCGCCATGAACCACCACCAGGGTTTGCATCCCGATATCCATTTTCTTTCCGGTCTCTTTGCCGCTTGCTTCGTCAAGGTTTACCGACTGGAAAAAATACTCGCCTGATGTAACCTGATCCGGATATAATTCTTCCACAGCTTTTTTCGAATTATTCTCTACCGAAATACAGGTGTTGCACCTTCTTTCAAAATGGAAATAATAAACCCCAACCTGAGCGGTTTTCACCTCTTCACTGGTCGTTTGAGCCTGGCTCTCCTGGGCATTGCAGGGTAATTGCATTGAAACTGTTACCAGGATGATCATGGTCAGAAAAAACTTTTTCATATTCATTTTTTTATTGATATTTCTTTAAAACATTGATAATCTCATCTGCAGAGGGAATCCGGCCTTTGATTTCGACCTTATCGTTGACCACCAGGGCGGGGGTCGACATCACTCCATAGTTCATAATATCCATAATATCTTCGACTTTAGTGATGGTCGCGTTGATGTTGTTTTGTTCCACCACGTCGCGGGTCATTTTTTCAAGCGATTTACATTTAGGACATCCCGTCCCTAAAATTTTGATTTCCATTTTATTAAGTTATTTACATGTTTTTGAATCAACTTGACTTTTATTATTCAGGAAAAAATCATTCATCATGATCCGCGCCTCTTCCCAGTTTTCCTTGTTGATACAATATTTAATAAATGGAGGATTGATTTCTCCCTGGATCAATCCTGCCTTTTTAAGTTCTTTTAAATGTTCGGATAAGGTCGAACGGGCGATCGGCAATTCCTCCGCCATATCACCGGAATAGCAGCACTTATCGAGGTTGGCCGCGAGAAAATTCAGCACGAACACCCTTACCGGGTGAGAAAGGGCTTTTGCGTACCTGGAGAGCTTCTCCTGCTCCGGGGTCAGATATGATATTTTGTGGCTCATCGCATTTCGTATTTCGCAAAAATACGAAATGTTTTCAACTAAC
>CAYUQP010000019.1:0-71756 GCA_964447005.1 uncultured Bacteroidales bacterium | reverse complement strand
AAATAAAACAATTTTTACGATACCGGTCAAGGTGTATCACACCGGAGGGTTACGTCAGATGTGAATGTGTTAGACCCAACTCATATTATTATTTTAAGTAAAAACACCACCAAATTCTGGAGGTATGGTAAAATGTTTATAGATCAAGGTCGCAAAGTATTATTTGTTCATCACCCATCTTCATCCACTATTGGTGGAAAAGAAAAGTTTATTAGTGATGTTTATGATTTCATCAAAAATGATATATAATCTTTGTTGATAGAATTAAACTTGTCATTAACCCTTGACACAGTTTAATGAACATACCCGAGTACTTGTTCAAATAAGCCCTAGGATGGCATCAGATATCCTGGAGGTACAAATTGTCCACTTGAAAAAGATCATCGATGAAATGGGGGTACTCGGAAAGGACTAGAAATAAGTTTTGTAATTGATAAAATCCAGGTCCTAAAAATTGGTTAAGATTCCCTTACCCCTACCGATTAAATGGTCATTATTGTAGAAAATGATATTATGGTTCCATTAAGGCACGGATCGTGGATTTTAAGACAAAGGGGCATGAGAATTGAACCAATTTCACAGAATAAGAATGATGCTACCTATTTAAATTATCCTAGCTACAATCTATATAATAACATAAATATAGAGGGCGGGCAAGGGCTGGTAAATATGTATCAGACCCTATGGGTACGTATTTTACAGGAAAATTATTTAAAGATCTGAGGTGCTTTGTACCTTTTCATTTACCGGGCTATCAATATTTGGTTTTTCAGGAATAGCCATTTTAATAATGTCACTGTCCATACTTTCTTTACCTAAGATGTTAATAGATAATACTTTATAAAAATATATCCTTCCCGGATCGACATTCTCATCCAGAAAATTGTACTGTGATGCATTTAAATAATAATCGGAATTAAATATCAGGACCCGTTTAGAATTAATTTTTTCGAAAGGGCCATCTGAAAATTCAGAACGGTATACGTTATATCCTGCATGCCTGTTTTCTGGTGTATCTCGCCAATATAACTCAACGTCATTATAATTACTAATTTTCCCTTTTAAATCATCAGGGGGTGCTGGAGGCCTATCTTTTGCCAATACTTCCGGTGATTTAAAATAACCATTAATCCGTCCTGCATCGTCAATATATGACACTTCGTATCGGTATCCTTTACCATTTATGATTTGATAGTCAAAATAACCGTTTCCGAACATGATGGATAATCTTGGCTCAACAGCCTGAAAAATATAGAAATATTCCGGTTTCTTTCTGATCTCATTTCTAATTTGTTCAGGAAATCTCACTCCAAAATCTTTACATAATCTTTTAGTATCTTTCCCAAAAAGCCTTTCAAGTTGCATCCTGTTATATAAGGGTACTATAGGAGCTGAATTTAACTGCTCTTTGACGCCGGAGGAGTCATATCTAAATATGATAAAGGGAGTATTCTCTTCTAATCGTTCCCACATCAGAAATATGACCTCATCGGATGTTTCTATCATGTAATTGATGCTGTCCTGAGAATGCGCACTCCAAAATGGCGCCAAGATTATAAGTAAGAATATATTTCTTGCCACATTAATCTTAATTGAATTTACAACATCCCCATCCACAACCGAAATGAGGCTTAATTTTATACTTTAATCCGCTGTTAGTTCCGTAAGTTACATTAGCGTTTATGCTCGCTTTGCAATGGCCTATTATTGCACCTACACAAAGCCCCCCTCCAATTTCCCCTGCAGCAACAACATCAAGTGTAGTTGGAAAGAATCTGGCAGACACAGCGGCATGAACTTCTGCGGCCAAGATACAAGCATTTATCTCCGCATTAGCTTGTAGATACGTTCCTAATACATGGCTATTACTGTAATGCCAATAAAATAGTCCTCCTCCAATTCTTAACTTGATAAATCCCAGTCTTTCAAAATTTTCATCAAGTTTTGCCGTAACCCCGATCAATCCACCAATAACATTATCCTTATCCCCTAAATTTTCATTATAACAGATATAAATAAATTGTTCTTTATTCTTAAAACCGGCTTTTTCACTTAGTTTCTCAAATGGTTTATAATTAGGATCATCATTAAAATTAAATCCATTTTGTAAAATGTAGTCAGGGCAATGTGTTACAAAGAGGACTCCTTGAAGATCTAAATAATATGACGCTGTAGCGTCACCAATGACAATAAAATAACCTTCTTTAGTATTTATATAAAAATAAATATTCGCTCCCTTCAAGGGTATGGCCGGGCAATAATTCAGGTCTATGGTAAATTCTCCCTGAATGGAGGTAAAGGTGTCATCAAATTGAAGCTTACATAATCCTGGAATCTTGAAATTTAAACCTGAAGATGGTTCCATCCCTTCAAGACTTAGTGTTGCATTCTCAATTTTTATTGAATCTTGTATATCCAAACTTTCCAAATTTAAACTATCGGATTCTTTATTTTCCTTATAAGTTATGCCTGCTTTCAGGATTTCGGTATTGGGAATAAGCAATTTTATTTTTTGTTCATCACCAGCTTCTAAAATAACCATATCTCCAGTTAGGTAATCTTCACTTCGACACAAACTATCATAAATGACTTTATCCTGGTCCTTAATAATTTCTTCTCTAACGAAATAATCTCGTAATTCTTCGTCAAAACAAGTCAATGATCTGGGAGGGTTATAATAGGGCTTAAATCGTAATGTAGAATCAGAATTATAAGCAAATCTAGGGTCAATACATCTTACAAACTTAGCGTTTGTCATAGAATATATTTTTAACTTGTATCCAGTGGCAAATAAATCATCAACTAATGAATTATTAGTATTAGCCACATAATAATCAATAGAATCAAAAGATTTAAAAATATCTTCATTATAATCATATGAAAGCTTGCCGTCATAGATTATCTTATCGAAGTCACGACAATCTGGATCGTCTCTTCTACAACTTGGAATGAACAAGGACTTTTGTCTTGAAATTGGAGGCATTGAAAAATCGACAGGATCCATGAAAAGTGAATCATTAAAAGCATAGAATTGTGATGAAAAGCGGAAAAACGGAAAATGAGGAAAGTATAATTTAAATTTGTAATCAAATTTGCGCTGACCAAACGGTGATGTAGTAAATTCTATGGAATTAATATTACATGGATGATCTAATGAATGATCCTTCCCAAACCAATAATTGTCACCTTCAATATTCGGATATTTTAAATCAATTATTGCCTCAGTGTTTATAGCCATTTCACCATTTCCAAATAATGATCCTGTGAACCAGATGCCTTTTTCACCAATTTGCGATAAAGCTGGAATGTTTAGCCATCCCGAGATATCAACTTTAGGATTTGTAGCCTGATTAAGTCTCCGTGATCCGAGATCAAGAAACAAGCTGTTCATTGTTATTGGAAGCTTCCAATAAAAATGAATTGCATTTTTTGAATTATATTCGATAGTATCCAGGTTTTCAACGATTGTAAATGGAGCATAACCTTTATAAATTTGACACAATGTATCGAGATCGCTGAAGTTGAAGGTGTAACTGCCATAAAAAGGCAAAGGAAAAAATATCTTTGCTTTTAATAAAGAACTTGCTATATCATTTCGGTCAAGTACTAAAGAATCAATGCGCAGATCATAGACCTTGAAAGTATCAGACAATGTGTAAAATAATCTTGGTTCAGGAGGCGTGTATTGATATGGGGGGGTTTTAAGATCGAGTAATCTATGCTCATAAAAATCAATTTGTTGCCTAAGATTTGAATAAAGTTGAATATATCCAATGGTATCAAGATAGTAATATAAACCTCTATAAAAAAGTATTGAATCGGATAAAGTGAATGATTTTCGAATGGTATCTCTAGGATCACGATTAAATACATTGTTTTGAAATCGTAATAAATTTGAATAAATTTTATCTATAGATTTTTCCATTTTTGCATATAAATCATCCTCGATTCTAACATTTGAAAATTCTTTTAGAAATTTTAATCCAGAATTATCAAGTGAATCTTTAAGTTGTTCAATTTTTGCTTTAATTTTAATCGAATCCGAGAACAGGATTACTTCTTCCAAACTAAATTTTTTAAAATTATAATCAACAGTATCAAAATCTTCCTCATAAAAATCCGGCATTAATAAATATCCTCCTCCAAATAAGTTACCTGATAAGCCACTATTAGTAAGTGTAATGTTACCCCAAAACATTGTCCTGAGTCTGAATTTACCTGTTTGCTCCGGGATAGATTGGATGGAGATCTGCGGCATTTCCAAATAATAATGTCCATTCTGAATAACTAAACCTTCATTCAGATCGTTTTGCATTGTATTTTGAGCTGATTCAAGTTTCGCCCATTTAGAAAAGCTAATGTAAGAAAGATAAGGAGTACCTTTAATCGACATTTTGGTGGATCCAACTCTTATCTCAGGAAAACTCGTATTTGTAAAGATAGTACCAGATGTATCTGTAAGCATACAAATACCTTTTCTTATGAACTTTTCACGTTCACCAGTATAAAGAGTATAGGAGGGACCCTCAATATTAGCTTTAAACTGGCCGACAATGTGGTATTCTTGATTACTTTTGATGCTTTTAATTACCTTAAAATAACTATTCGATCCTTTTTTGTAACTATTCTCAACATCAACATATAGCTTTAATATATCCTTGCGTTTTTTATTATATATAGAAACCAAATTATTATCCGATTTGATAATGCCGTTAATTAGGTTAACATCGATAGATATTTGATTTAGTCCATACCGAAAAACTATCACCCCTTCTGACAATTTAATTTTGTAGCCAGGAATAGGATATACATTTGTTGACTCTTCCAATTGAGTTAAGATGAATGCAAAATCATTTTCTGCCCATAGATGTCCTATGAGATTGAATTTAAAAGATTTGTCTTTTAAGTTTAAAGGATTATCATTTCGTGAAGCTATCCCCGTGAAGAAAATTCCACGTTCAGGGTAAGGTATTTCTATATTAGTATTAACTTCAACAAAATTGTTGATATCAAAAATATAAGGTTGGTTGTAATCCATTTTCCATCGATGAGTGGCAATGAATCCTTTGCCAAATATATTTCCATCGGGATAAATTATTATATTCTTGTCAGAAGAAAATGTGAATTTTAATATCTCATTGTTAATTAATATTTCCGAACTCATTGCAACAGCTTGTTTTGGAGTAATTTTGAAATCTTTTAGATCTAGTATTATCTCATATCCGTCTTCGTTCACGAATCGAATCTTATCACCGTTAATTTCTTCATAATTAAGCCAATCTAATATCTTATTGCTACTTGATAAATTATTATAAATATTTCCTTTGATTGCAATTAACTTTCCTTTTAAAATCAGATCATATATCCTAATAGTATCTTTTTTCTGGGCTTCTTGAATAATTATTTCCTGCATAAGGTCATTTTGCTGGTCTACATTTTTTGGAATATTCTTTCCACGGGATCCCCATTTAGACATGAAGACGCTATATCTTGGTTCTATCTTTAAAGCAACATCTTGAAATTTAACCGGAATTCCAAAGTTCCTTATGTTAGTTCTCGCTTCACCGTCAAAAATTAATAATGCTAATGAACTCTGCTTATTTTCCTTATTCTCCCTATAGTCATTAATTATTTCATTGAAATATTTCTTTAGCTGATTATTAACTTTTTCTCGGTTTTGTAAAAAATATTTTCTATCCTTCTCATCTAATTCTATCTTAAATCCGGCCATGTAGAATGACTGTAATAATTGTTTTAGCTCCTCATCATTCAAACCAATCAAAACAAATGGCTTATCATCATTTTTTTTAGAATTATCAAATGACGGATGTGTAGTGACCTCATTCGGTCTTTGGCAAAAGGAATTAATTGTCCATATAGTCAATATTAGGATGCATGAACAATAAATGAATACTGTTGTCTTGGCTTTCATAATATGTTGGATTAAAAGATAATTACCTCACGGTAAATATAGAAAATCTAAATATAAAAAGCAAGTTTTTTTTATAATAATTTATAGCCCTCCGGTCTGATACTTATTTACCTATGCTTGAATGATGTTTAATTTCCGACGTGATTTACTTGAAGCTTCCCGGCAGCAGTTCTTCCAGACGCTGGATGGAGTGGTCAGGGATGTGACTCAGGAAGTTCGAAGGCCCTTCAAAAGGATCGATTCCATTGCTTTTTGCACGTTCCCATAAATGAATAAATCATCGCTGCATGTTGAGCACCTTCATTCGGCTTGCGTTAAGGTAATTTTTTCATCGCAGTGCATAGTTCTTTGAGCTTCCAAGATTCTTCCCCAGTCATTTTGATCTGTGGTAATTTGTCCGCAAGCGCAATCAATTATGCCTTCCGGTTCTCTTTATTCAGCAAACAATCTATTTTTTAACGCAAAGGTGGAGGACGGATTATGGTAGGTGATGATGTATCAGACCAATATCGTTCTCAGAATAGGTTAAATTATAGTTGATTTTTATCATAGAATTCTACCCTAATATGCCACTTCCTTGTAAAATTAAAGTTCGCCTGGCTTGTAAATAAATTTAATACTCCAATGTCAGCATTGACACCAATATTAATAGTTTCTTCCAATTCTTCTAAAATTTGATTTCCTTTTATTCTATCATCAATTGTTGTTTGTATCGCGGGGAAATCATGAATAAACAAAGAGTCTTTAAGTCTTGATGCATTAAAAGGACTTTTCCCAAATTCCTTATTCCTTATTATATTTCTCTTATAATTAGCTTGAAGATCACCTTTTACTCCTATTGCCTGACTGTCTTTAATGTAAACCTCGGTCTGAAATTCAGTCAAATCCTCTATTTCAATTTTTTTTGCTCCAAGAGCAGCATATGCCCTTAAAATTTCTTCAATAATTAAGTTCTTGACAATCTCATTGTAATTTTCCAATGGGATTAAAATTCTATTGTTTTTTGGATGTGTTCCATATAATCCAAAGCTAAATTTTCCTTCTTTACTACCATAATGCCAACCGTTTGGAATATTGTCTTTTTCAAGGATGACTAATTGAGAAAATCCTTTAGATCCCAAGATTTTCCGAAATGCTAAATTTCTGTTCGGAAAATTATCAAATAGTCCAAAAAGGAGTTTTTCATTTTTGCCTATTTTAAATCTTTTACTTATACCTTTTGGATGAATAATAATGAATTTCTTTCCAATATCATTGTTGAGTTCTTTGTCAACGATATTACCCTGATAAATAAACTCTTTACTTGGTAATAATTTTAAAATCATTCTAAACGTTTGCCTAAATATTAATTTATAAGCTTTTGGGGGTAAAATTACAATGGGAATTCCTCCCATTATAAAATTTAAACTTTCTAACTCAAAATCTGAAAATACATCATCAAGATTATATTTGTCAAAATTTTCCAGTGAATAGATGCCGCTTTGAACACTTTCCGGAATGGAGTCAACTAAACCGTAGTAAATCATATTTTAATAGTTAAATTTCTTTATAAACATTATTTTTTCTTTTAATCCCCTGTAATCACCCCACCTTCCTCATCTCGTCAAAATACGCCTCGAACCAGATGTCCTTGAATATCTTGTTGATCTTCGGATCGGTGAGCTTCTTGTATAGGTCGAGCTTCTTTTCCACGAAGTCCATCAGCATGTCGTCAATGGCTTTGTCGAATTTGAGCTTGATGTTTTCCTTGGTGTTCTTCGGATTCATGGCGGCTTTCAGTTCGGTGCTTTCATAGACCTTCTGCCGCATTCTTTCAACATCGAGCTTGTCATCTTCCGACAGGTTTGCTCCATAGGATTCATTCAACGTCTTGATGATGTTGGAAAGGAAATCCTTTAAATCTAATGTGGGAGACGGAGTACCTGGTTTAATTGGCGGTACAGGCCCGTCGTTCTTCTCCAGTTCTATTTTAACCTCTGAGAAGGTCTTCTGGATGCGGAAAGAGTCGAGATCGATTGAATCCTGGACCTCATAGGGCATCCTGCCTGTTTTCTTCGGAAGCTTGCGGTTCAGATTTCTGGCAAATACATACAGCTTCTCCAGGTCCGTGTCGCCCCAGGTGATGATCTGTGAGATGTAGGAATAAAGCCGGATAAAGCTCTGCAGCAGCGACCGGAAATCTTCACGCCTGTTTTCATCCCCCACATAACGGAAGATGGCTACAACCCTGTCGAGGATCGGCTGGTATTTCTCGTTGGGTATCTTTTCGTTAAAGAAGATTGTAGCAAACTCCTCTACATCAGTCCTGGTGAATATCTCGAAATCATACAACTGATCAGAGAGGTCATGCAGCTTGTTCGGATCGGTTTCTTCTTCAAGGAAGGTAGTCTGGTAATAGTCCTGGAAGGATTTTTGGATGTCTTCCACTTCATTTACGAAATCCAGGATCATGGTGCTGTCCTTGCCTTTCATGGTCCGGTTCAACCGGCTCAGGGTCTGAACGGCATGGACGCCGGTAAGTTTCTTGTCGACATACATGGTATGCAGGAACGGTTCGTCAAATCCGGTCTGGAACTTGTTGGCGACTACAAGGATTCTGTAACCGGGCGTCTTAAAAGCATCCGTTATGGAAACCTTTGGTGGTAACTGGTTCATGCTGTTCTCCGTGTATTCGGCACCGCCGTCCGGATCCCTGACCGTACCTGAGAATGCAACAAGCGGTTTGAATAACAATCCCTTTTCGGTCATGAGCTTTTGGAACATCAGCATGTATTTCACGGCATGCAGCCGGGACCGGGTAACGACCATAGCCCTGCCACGTCCCTGGATGGCATTGACCGTCCGGTTGAGGAAATGCTCAAGCATGATCTTGCATTTCATGGTGATCTCGTGCGGATGGATATCCACGTATTGCATCAGCAGCCTCAGTGCCTTGTTCTTTTCGTATTCCTTGTCGTCAGGAGTTGTCTGGATTAGCTTAAAAAAGCGCTTGTAGGTGGTGTAGTTTTCCAGCACATCCAGGATAAACCGTTCCTCGATGGCCTGCCTCATGGAGTAGACGTGATGGGCAATGAACTTCTTTTCTGCTAAGGGATCAGGATTTTTCTGCCCGAAAAGTTCCAGGGTTTTGCTTTTGGGTGTGGCGGTGAAGGCAAAGTAGCTGATATGGTTCTGTTTGCCCCTGAATGAAATCTCTTTAAGGATCTCGTCTTCCAGGTCGAAATCGTCTTTATCTGCTTCTTCAGCTTCTTCCAGGCCAACAGACAATACTTGTTTGAGGTGCTTGGCCGACTCGCCACTCTGGGAGGAATGGGCTTCATCCACAATCACTGCAAACTGCTTTCCTTTCAGTTCGGTCATGGCTTTGGCGATGACGGAGAACTTCTGGATGGTGGTGATGATGATGTCTTTGCCTAATTCCAGGGCTTCTTTAAGCTGAGCGGAATTGAAATCGATGGGGTTGACCACACCGACCGTCTGTTCAAACTGCTTGATGGTGTTCTGGAGCTGTTTATCAAGTATTCTCCTGTCGGTTACAACGATAATCGAGTCAAACAGTCTTTGTTTATCGGTTTGCTTTTGATACAGGCTTGCCAGTTGATGGGCCAGCCAGGCGATGGAATTGGATTTGCCGGAACCGGCGCTGTGCTGGACCAGGTAATTATGACCGGAGCCATTTGTCCTGATATAATTCAAGGCATCTTTTACTACATCCAACTGATGATACCTGGGGAAAACAAGCACTTCCCATTCTTTCTCCTTTACGCTTCTGGTTTCCGCATCATAAAACTTCTCGGTTATTTTCTGAATATGGAGATAATTCTGCAACAACAGCAATAGGTTATCCGGTTTCAGGATATCTTTCCAGAGGTATGCGGTTTTATGTCCCTCCGGATTCACCGGGTTCTCCGTTTCCTTATTAAATGGCAGGAAGCGTGTTCCCGGGCCTTCCAGTTTGGTGGTCATGAAGACCTTTTCATTTCCAACCGCAAAATGAACCAGGCAGCGTTTGAATTTCAACAGTGGCTCGTTGGGATCACGGTCATGGCAGTACTGCATGATGGCATCTTCCACGAATTGGCCGGTGAGGGAGTTTTTAAGCTCCATCGTGATGATGGGAATCCCGTTGAGAAAGATGACCATATCGATGGAGTTTTCATTCCGGGCGCTGTATCTGAGCTGCCTGACCACCACAAGGCGGTTACAGGTATATAACTTTAAATGATCCGGATTCAGGCCGCTGGAGGGTTTAAAATAAGCGAGGCTGAATTTAGCATCCCGGTCCTTGATCCCTTTTCTAATCACATGCAGCGATCCATGTTTGGCTATTTCCTGGGATAAGCGATGACAAATCTTCTTCTCCGTATCGCTACCATATTGGGCCTCAAGTTTCTTCCATTCATCGGGCTGGGTTTGTTGCAGAAAGATAATGACTTCGGAAGGAATAAGGCATAGCTCACGGTCATAGGTTTCGGGGAAGCCTTTCAGGTATCTTGATTTCAGAAGGTTATCCTCGATGTGGGACTCAAAATCTTGCTCTAAATATGTGTTACTGACCATCACCTTGACCTTTTCGTGATAAATCGTCTAATATTTTTTTCTTTTTTAGCTTATTAATTACGCTGTATTTATCTTGATATGCAAGTGCACCAATAAATATTCCAACTATTCCAGCACAAACAAAGATAGCACCCAACTCAAATTTATCAGAAGCAATAAATATAAGCATTAAACCACCAGCAAAAAAAGATACAGAAATCACGACAGCTCCCACTAAAATATTTTCAAGTTTCCCTTTTTCAATCGCGATTCTTTCCTCGGTGGTTAATTTTCGTGGCTTTATTTCCTCTTTCTTTCTCGACTCCGGCAGGTATTGCACCAAATGTGCTTCGATTTTAAATGTTTCATTGATTTTATTTTCATTGGCCAGTGCAATGAAGTCCTTGCCCCCATCAAGTCTTAGCAGCAAGATAACATCATCAACAAAAGCCTTATTTATCAACCTTTTAACTTCTCCAATCTCTATGTAAAGTGATTTAGATTCGGGCAGGTATTCCCAGGTCCCTTTGTCTGCTATACCATCCCTTGAAAAGATAAGTTCATTGTTTCTCTTAAAGATCCAGACCTCACGGGTTTTTGAATCATCAGAAATTAACACCCAGGATTTATTGGTCAGGACGGTCTGGTCATCTAACGATTTGCTATACTGTATTATCCGAGGAAATATGTCTTTTAGGAATTCCTTCATAGAATTAGATGTGTTAATTGGTTATTTAAAGTCCCCTTACATCCACTTTCCCCGTCACCACTTCCGAAATCAATGCCGTCCGGTATTCTTTTAAATATTCTATTAATTTCTGCTCTTTTTCGATTTGAATGTCGATTGAAGTTGTCTTTTTATCTAAAAACTCTACAATGCTGTTTTGTTCCGCGGCTGGTGGTAGAGAAATGAGAATTTCTTTTATTTGATTCGGGTAAATATGGACAATGATTTCTCCTTTCCCCATTAATGATTTCTGATGAATAACGTAGCTGCAATTCATTAAGTAGGAAATGAACAAAGGAGAGGACTGATCGTTGAGTTTTATGATAATTATATCACCCCCTGCAAAAGCTTCATCTGTTCCATAGTATACAACCGATTTCCCAATTTCTTCTGCTGTTTCTCCTGAACCAGTAAACAACACATCTCCCTTTTTAATTGATTCACAAAATAGGCTTGTTTCTTTGGTAATAAATGATACAGTCTGGTATACAATTCGATTGTACTTAGTATATATCTCACCATATCTGATACAAGGCACACCTGATAAAACTGTTTGATCCTTACTAATTCCCCTGCCTTTTGAAAACCGTCCCAGAGTACTAACTCTTTTCACTTCCCAATGCTCCGGCACCTCACCCAGCCATTCAATCCCTGAATCCTTCATTTTCACATTCGGGTCAAGTCCTTTGGTCACGGCCTGGTTGATGATGGCGGTGCGGTATTCTTTTAAGAGATCAATGAGTTTCTGCTTTTTGGAGATGAGGGTGTCGATGAGGTGGGTGCGGTGGTCAAGGTAACCTGATAACTTGCTTTGTTCTAAATGATTGAGTTGTGGAATTGATAAATTACGAATATCTTCAACAGAAACTGCAGTAAACGTAGATCCTGTTGCAATGCTATTTAGTTCATCCTTTAAGCCACAAAGAATGTAATAAAGCAACTTAAAATCTGTTTTTCTTTCACGAATAGCGCATAATCCCCGACCGATACCATATTCTTGATCTGCAACATTTACTTCACCTACAGGAGCTCTGACAGAAACGAGGATATCATTATTCTTTGCTATCTTTCTTACGGAAGTACACCATATTCTTGGCTTGGGAAACAATTCTGTGAAATCAGCATTGCCTTGAAGAAATGGCAGTCCTTTGTAATCCAGGTTATAATCTTCTGAATCAGGCGATTGTCCCATAATTATATCATCTGAAAACTTTATTTTTTTTACACCCCAATGTTCCGGGATATCCCCGAGCCATTCGATGCCAGAGGGTTTGTATGAGTGGTAGGGGGTCATCCGCTAATCCTGTTTTTTAAAAGATTGTTTGATCAGGAACATGACGTAATCCAGATCAGTGTCAGGATAGACTCTTAAATCGTAGTCCCCGTTTCCATAGTGCCCAATCTCGCTGACATCCCTGGTTATTTCTTTAGGGTCATCTAATTCACCTTTTTTCAGATTAATCCAAAGCCACAGATTTCCCTTCTGAAAAGTCATGTCAACAAAGTTTGATTTCCTCTTAAAACTTATATAAGTTTGTCTGGGGACGATATTCATCTCACCCAGGCTCAGAATCCTCTCCTTCAGCGAGAAATATAATTCCTTTATCTCATCCGATGCTTTACTGTTTTCAAAAAGAAAATCTTCTGTGTAAACTTTGATTTCCCGTGAGACTTTTTTAACCTCGTTGTTTTCAAGGGTTTCAATAGTGGACACACTTTCATCAGAGGATGTCTTATGCTCAGTAAACCCGATCAATCCATTGGCATACCGTTTAATTTCCCATATCTCAAAGGGGATATCTTTAAAATTGATGGATTGCTTCTGAAATTCCGTGAAATGGGGCGAGATAAATATAACTCTTGACTGAGACCAATCGACATCATCCCTTTTGAGGTTTTTATTAAGGTTTTCATTGTACTCCAGGATGAAATCCGACTTGTTATTCAGCATCAATGACAAGTACGTATAACCCTGGTCAATAACAGAGTAATTTGTATCTCTCTTATACTCAATGATTACAAATGCTTTGTTTTGAGTATTATAGCACAGCGTATCCAGCCTGAAGTTTTTTATTTTCAGTTCAGACTTGACAAATTCCAGCTCAAAAAGTTCTTTCAGGTTGTTTTCAACGATCGTCTGGATTTCTTTTTCGAGCTTGAATGGAAGAGTCGGAACTGTGGACAATTTATCTTTATTTAAAGTAAAAAGTTTCATGTGAGTTTTTGGTTTATGTCAGTCAATTATTGAAATATTGCATCATCTAAATTAAAGACTACTTGGAATTAATCCTTTATTAATGAATACGTTGGTAATTATCTGTGATAAATTTTTCCCAATCCTTATCCAATATTTTTATCGCTAATTCACCAAAATTTTGGATATTATCAAAACCTTCAATTTCATAATTCTTCCTTGAAAATAAAAGCCAACTTTTGCCATCCAATCTTGTAATTAGTTCAAAATTATTACCGTACTCTCCTTTAAGCCATTGTTGATCAACTTTTTGTTTCCATTGATCAATCACTTTTTGACCACTTAACCAACAGCTAACACTGAACTTTTTATCGAAATAAACTGAAGAGGTATTAAAATAGCCCACAATGGAACCATCACCATATTTAATTGAAAAACCACTATCGATTACTCTTGCCCAGGTCCAGTCACCATGAGGAAATAACTTGTAAGTAACATTTATCAAATGCTGCTCAGCAATCCTTTTAAGTTCAATCAGGTTCTTTATTTTGTCCGAATGCTCAAAATAGAATTTTATGTTGCTGTTCATCTCTTTTTCATTGCTCATATTTTCAATGTTTTGAATGAAATCCTTTAATAGAATCAGATACTTTTCATTACTATTTAAAATATATCCCCCCAATATCGCTTTTACACCATCCATCCATTGTTTGTGAGTGACATTAAGAAAATACCTGGCGGCTTCGTCTGGCAGCTTTTCATTATTCAAAGTCAGGTAGATACCTACTTTATTCTTTGCAGGAACACTGTTAAAATAATCGATCAGGTCATTTCTTAATCCGGAATAGATTTTATTTTCAATAATGATAGCATTCAGTATCTCGTCATTTTCGGCCTCGTCAATGATGCATAAATCTATGCTTCCTCCCTTATCCGTTGAATGTTCTCTCTTTATTTGAATGTTTACAAAATCGATATTTCTGTCAAGCTGATTAAGAAGAGCATTTAAAAACATTCTTCCAAAGCCGTGCTCTGCCTCCGGATCTAAAAAGAAACGGTAATAATTGCTTATTACATCTTCATAATGTGGGTAGCCGGAAATATCAAAAAAGGTAATCGGAGGTAGGGAGTGTAAAATCAGGTCATGTGATTCCAACTCAGAGAAATATTCCTCCAAATCTGAATATGTCGATTTTTTGAGATCCATATTCACTACTAGTCTGTCATTTAAAAATTTGCTTTAACAATCCTTCTGTTTCACTTTCAAGAGCAAGGATATCGTTCTTTATCTCTTCTGTTGACCTTAGTGGCTGGTACTTATAAAAATACTTGGTAAAATTGACCTCATACCCAACCTTATCCTTGCCCCGGTCCATCCATGCATCAGGCACATGAGGCAGCACTTCCTTTTTGAAGTAATCGTCAATGTCAACCTTCAAAGGTATCTTTTCATAATCCCGAAGATTGGCATCCGGTTTGGAATTACCCTGTTTGTCTGTAACGACCTTGCCATCATCCATTAGCGGACGTTCAACAGTCACTTTAGTATATCCCAGGTCTTCATTGTCAAAGATTTTACAGTATTCGCCTTCCCGGAAAGCCTTGTAAATCTCTGTAATTCGTTGGATATGGTCCGGCGTGATAAAATTCCGCTTGTTGCCCAGGCTCTTGCGCATCTTGTTATAGAAATCCACTGCATTGATCATCTGGATCCGGCCAGCTCTTTTTGCCGGTTTCTTATTAGTCACCACCCAGATGTACGTTGCTATGCCCGTATTGTAAAACAGTTCAGTGGGCATGGCAATGATAGCTTCCAGCCAGTCGCTTTCGATGATCCATTTCCGGATGTTGCTCTCACCTGAACCGGCATCTCCGGTGAAAAGCGGACTGCCGTTGAAGATGATAGCAATCCTGCTCCCGTTCGGCTCCATCTTGGAGATCATATGCTGGAGGAACATCAGCGCACCATCACTGACCCTGGGCAAGCCTGCATGGAATCGTCCATAGGGATCGTTTGCCTCGTTCTGGATAAATTCCTCCTCTTTCTTCCAAGATACCCCGAAGGGAGGATTGGACAGCATGTAATTGAACTTGCGGCCCCGGAAGCCATCCTCGCTGAAGCTGGTCCCCTGCTTGATGTTATCCGCATCCTCGTTCGTGATCAGGAAATCGGATTTGGCAATGGCATAGGTCTGTTCATTCAGCTCCTGGCCGAACATGTGGACATCAATCTCAGGGTTTATAGTATCCAGGATATGCTTCTTGGCAATTGTGATCATGCCACCGGTTCCACAGGCCGGGTCGTAGATGGTCCGGATGATCCCTTTACCCTGCAGTTCTTCTTTGTGTTCGACAAACAGGATATTCACCATGAGCTGGATCACCTCCCGGGGCGTATAGTGTTCCCCGGCAGTTTCATTCGACATTTCAGAGAACCTGCGCAGAAGTTCCTCGAAGATGTACCCCATCTCATGGTTGGAAACCTTATCAGGGTGGAGGTCGATCTCGGTGAACCTTCTCACCAGCATGAACAGCAGGTTGTTCTTGGCCAGCTTGGTCTTGATCTTATCCACCTGGAAGTTCTCAATGATCTCGTAAACATTCTTGCTGTAACCGTTAAGATAGTTGTTGAAGTTAAGCTCGATGTTTCCGGCATCCTGGGAAAGCCTGAAAAGGTCATATTTGGACGTGTTGTAAAAGCTCAAACCACCCGAAGCCTGGTACAGGATCGGTTTCATCTGTTCCTCATCCAGTTGCCCTTTGTACTTGTTATACGCTTCGATCACCTGGTCTTTCCTTGGCTCAAGCACACAGTCCAGCCGTCTCAATACTACGAAAGGAAGGATCACATCACCGTACTCATGCTGTTTAAAAGCCCCCCGGAGCATATCATCCGCCACCCCCCAGATGAAGTTGGCTTTATCCTGGAAATTGGTCATGGCTTAATCGATTAATTCATAAATTTGGTGGAGGTGAAATTACGAAAATATATTGATTTGAAGAGGCAGGAGCAGATTGCTGATTTATTATCAACTTTAACAAGTCTCATTGCAGTGTAATCTTATTAACTTTCAAAGTATGAGTCAGTCGCACCCATTGCATAAAAGAATCGGTGAAATCTTCCAGGAAAAAATTGATGGAGGCCTGAAACTAACACCTTTTTATGACCAGGCATGTCAAAATGATCCGACAAGCCAAAAGTATAATATCCCATTATTCATGGTAAGAGAAGATGTCTCCAACAGTAGTGAGATTACAAATGTCGATATTCTATGCCTCAGGCATGGCAAAGTAATACTCATTTGTGAAATTGAAGAATCGGATATAAAGCCAAATCATGTTTTGGGAAAGCTTCTATCAGTGATCGTTGCAAAATTTGTAAAGCTGCCTGGATATAAAAATCATAGAAGATTGAATGATCCTTTTACGTTCATTCATATCTTATCGACAGATAAAACCAATAACAGATTAATTAATCCGGGTAACTCACAAAAAACGGAACAATTCGAGAATTTGGAAAAAGCCATACACAGGCTTAGAAAATCACTAAAATTGAAAAACTACCACATTTTAATCGGTGCCAATAGCGATTTTGATGATGGGGGAAATCTTAAAGACAAGTTGGAGAAGATTTTAAAAAGAGTTTGACATGTCTCTTGGTCAGTGATGGTCAGAAGATTTAGTATCTGGGAGAGAGGAACTTTACTGAATACTCATTATTAATTCCGTAACAGCTGCCATAAATTTTAAGGAAGATTTTATCAAACGGTCAATATCTCCGATAATGTGTTCTTGGGGACATTGACTTTAGGGAAGGTTTCCGTCAAGGATGTAGGAAACATGAGTAGGAGTTTGCGGTTTCTTCTTTGAAGCTCTTGATCAATTCTTTAGCGGCATATTGAAGGGCATCACTATTCCAAAGTTCTTCTAATATCTCAGCTTCGTGCTTTCTTAGCCAGTGTTTGCCTAGCCGGATTCCAAAGATGGTACTTTGAAAGCTCTTTTCCAGAATGATGAAAGTTTCAAGTTGGTGGATGCGATAAGCCTGAAGTTCTATGGTTGATTCCAGGTACCTGATGTATTCATCTTTCATGTCTTTAAGATTTATAGTTATAAATTAATCTCAGGAATAATAAGCGATTGCTATGAATAACATTCTACGTTACTCTCTATTTAAAGCTTAACAACTTGTTGTTATAGTTTATTCCCTCAGGAAACAGGAATACGGCTTCGGAAGAGAATAGGAGTCCCCAAACCCCATAGGACTTGGAGACTCAGCTCATTCCCCAGTGTAACAAGGTATCCGTGTTCGTATAGAGCTTTGTCATCCTTTATGGCTTTCCAGTAAATCTGTGGCAGTGCCAAAGGACAGCAAACCTGGCGGTGACAGGGTTTTTAATCAACATCACCGCTTCAAAACTGCCCTGCCCATGGTGGCATCCATCAGCTAAACTGATTGCTTCCCCGCTTCCTACTTACCCGGTCTTCGGAGCATAACCGGCACGATATCGGATTCTAAAATGTACTTAAAAAAAAGTCCATTCCAATTACAATTATTTTACAGACCTTCATATTCAGGCAAATGCTAGTTTGAAAAATATCATTTTAGTAATTCTCTTAATTCCGCATACTTTGCATATGCATCATCTAAATTTGAGAAAATCAAAACTCTTCTTTCATCCTTATTAATTGGAAAGAGAGCCTCAACGATTTTAATCCTATCCTCCGAATGTTCAATTTTCTCTAAAATACCAAATACGATACACAATTCTGAATAATCAGATTTATATAGGGCTATATCATTTGTTCTTTCCACTTGAAGAAATCTTCGACCTAGAAGATTTATATCAGCTGGTAAATAAAATATGGAGTAATCGCTTCTTGATACCATGGTTAAGCCTCCTGAAAAAAAGAAGTTTTAGTTGCCTTTGATAATTCGACAGCTTCCTTCAATGATCGGAAATTTTGGCTTCTGTCTTCAAGCCATTGATAGACCTCTTCAGGAACAAATCTAATAGTGCGCGGCCCAAACTTGTGAAAGGGAATCCCCTGACCGAAGATTTTGGATTTATAAACCTCTGAATAAAAAAATTGTTTGGAAAAGCCTGTGAGGATTGAAACTTCCTCAACAGAAAGAAAATGTTTTGTCATGACAAACAGTCGTAAAAATACCTTGCCGATCTATTCACTAAGACCTGTGGTCTTTAACTTGCCTGCTGACGCAAACGATTTTCCTAACTACAAGGATTGATCCTTCTCTGGCTAGTTGGAATTTCTACAAAAATAGAACAAAAGTACTTTTTTTTCATATTTGTTAATTAATTTTATTAGGTATTTCACATTTAATTGGCTAATAGCATTTTGACTCTTTTATCTTAAGATAAATTGTTAGTAACTTCAAGCCATTCGTACCAAGCAGTAAAATGATCTTAAAAAATTGAGAGTACTTGATTTAGAATTTAAATAAAGAATGTCGATTTTAAAGCATGTTGACAGCTTTAGTCTTTTGCTCCTGGCTAGCTTCACGGATATAATTTTCCGTTGTGGTAAGCCGTTTATGACCTGCCAGGGCTTGTACAGCATCCGCTGTAATTCCCAGTCTGACAAGTTGGGTGATCGCAGTATGTCGCAAGGTATAGGATGTCAGAACAGTCTCTATTTTAGCAGCGATTCCAATGTTTTTCAACTCTTTGTTAAACAACTTCAGAATTTTCCTAATGCGGTTCTCCTTTTGAGCTTCCGTCATATGGATTTCTTTATGTAAGATGGGTAGTACAAAGTTGTCGTTTTTACCAGTGATCGATGGCGTATTACCAGTTAATGGCCTGTAATGTTCCAACAATCCTCGAACCACCTGGTGAACGGGAATTATCATTGCATGATGTGTCTTCTGCCTGGTATAATGGATCTCATTTCCCCTGATGTCATCCCAGGTGAGGCGTGCCAGGTCGGTAAAGTTCATCCCAATGGTATAATAAGTGAAAAGCAGGTAATTGTAATAATCATCATTACGTTTCAGTTCCAGGATACGGTTAAGTTCATCCTGGGACAGAGCCCTTTTATTTGGCTTGCCTTTTGGAATCTTATAACCTTCAAATGGCATGTGCTTGCAATATCCTAACTTTTGAGCCTTTGCAATAGCAGCTCGAAAGGTCCGCATATAAATTGAAACGGTTGAATCTTTGATGCGAATTTTGGTATCAATCAAATTCCCATCTTCATCTCTTCGCATAATATGGCGTTGTTTAAGGTATTGTTCGAATCTATACAAAAATTGAAGATTGATTTCATCAAATGCAATATCTTTTCCATTAAGAAATAGGCTCAACAAACGCCGGGCGTTATCGTAAACATTCACTTGTCCATAATTATCGACTGCCTTATAGTCGTTCCTGATCTTCTCTAACCATTGTAAAACAAAATAGTCATTAATGACCGGCTGATCTACCATTGTATGCAACGAATCCAGGGAGACCTGTCTATCATCCCTTATCAGTTCTCGAATTTTTGAGGAATACTTGCTTAATTCATCAGCGATACGTTGTCGCATGGCGGCATTATCTTCTTTAATTTTCTTTTTCTGCTCCTTGGTCATACCAGCAATTACAGGCATATCGATATAACATGCCTTTTCAAAATCCCAACGATCTTCGGGCAATGAAATTCCCAGGGAGATATGCTTTCGCTTATTACCGTCATTGAGACGCACCATCAAAGGATATTCTCCTGTTGATAATTTCTTCCCTTTAAATAAAATAACACTTGCTTTCATAGAATAAAGATTTTGGTTTTCAGTCGGTTTATGGTTATTTCTTTTCTATCATAAAAAAGGCATGAGGTCGCTATCGGTTTGCGGTTTGGTTTGCGGTGCCTCGCCAAATTTTATAAAAAAACGCCTTAAAAATAAGTAAACAAAATTAAAGATATAAAATTGAATATCAATATGCTAGGAGAGATATTTATGAACAGTGTTAAAACGCATAAAAAGCCAAAAAAACAAGATTCTCAGGCTTCACACGCACGAGGTCACTGGTTCGAATCCAGTACATCCCACTTCCCCTTCCACAGCGCCTTCAGCTTCGCGTGCTTTAAAAACGTCGAATATGCCATGTTGCGGCAGATGAGATAGCCGTAATAACCGTCCAGAAAACCCAGTTTGAAAATGTAATGCCTCAGGAATTTGAAAGGCGGGCTGAATAAGATGGCAAAGCAGTTCGATCTCTTCCCCCGTTCGAAATTATCTTTGGCCTGGATCGCCGTGAAACGGTTGATCTGGTGAACCTGGTCTTCCACCGTGTCGTAAGTGTAATGCAGCAGATCACCTTTGAGATGACCGGTTCTTGTGCCGGCATTCAGAACCATCTCGTCGTGGGGGTTCCGGCCTTTCACAGTGACCGCCTGCCGGTCGAACAGCCGGAGCTTGCGGTCAGGATACCAGCCGCTGTGACGGATCCACTTTCCGCAAATACTGTTCAGCCGGTTCATCGTATAGCCATCATAGTTCCAGTCATTCTTTGCAATGATGATCGAAGTTCTTAATTCCCCGCTCAGCGCTTCATCCGCATCGATCACCAGGATGTGGTCATACCTGGCCTGTTCGATTGAGTACCTCCGCTGCTCAATATATCCTCCAAACGGATGTTTCATAAATTTGGCGCCGAATGAAGCACAAATTTCTTCGGTCCTGTCGGTCGAAAAAGAATCCACGACAATAATCTCATCTGCAATGGCTGCGACCGATTCAAGGCATCGCCCGATATTCCGCTCTTCGTTGAGCGTCATGATCACCACGGAGATCTTCGGCATATTTTCAGGTTTGAGATTCCGGTCAAAGATATTGATAATGATTTTTAGAACGTTCATCATCCTGCAAATATTAGTATTTTAGGGACAGACTTAAAATAATCGTTTTTTAAACGACAATATTTAAACAAATATCTATCAATAAAATGAAAATCAAATCATTAGCCTTCTTTCTGACAATCCTGTTCCTTATCTCAGGATGTGTCAAGACACGCAAATCTGCTGATCCGGAAGAATTCTCGAAATATATCGCTGCATTTACCTCAGGGGTGATCTCAAAGACCGAGCCGGTGAGGATAAGGCTTGTAAATGGAAATTTGAAATTTGAAATTGGGAAAGAGCTGCCTGCGGATATATTGACCTTTGAGCCTTCTGTCAAAGGGAAAACCATTCTTTATTCCGAAGATATGCTTGTTTTTCAGCCCGCCAACTCCTGGCCCGCCGGGAAAAATATAAGAGCATCATTTAATCTTGGAAAAATAATTGACAGTCCTCCCCAAATTTCCAATTTCCAATTTCAATTTTCTATCATCACGCCCTCGTTCAGCATCTACCCCGGAAACCTTGTATCCATCGGGGAAAAAGATAAAAAAATGAAGAAAATCGAAGGCAGGCTGGTTTCAGCTGATGTGATGGACCTGGAAGACGTTCAAAAGATAATCAGGGCCGCTTCAGGCAGTGAAAAGTTCGAGGTTCGGTGGGAGCCAGGAGCGGGACGCAATGAGTTTGTCTTTATCGTTGACAGCCTGGCCAGAACAGAAGAAGCGTATAATGTCCTGCTTTCCTGGGATGGCAGCCCCCTGGACATCGATGTGGAAGGAGAATATACCTACGAGATCCCTTCCATATTTGATTTCAAATACCTGGGAACAAACGTCGGGCAGGGCGAAGAGCAGTATATCGACATTGTTCTTTCCGATCCGGTCGATCCTTCCCAGGACCTGAACGGCCTCATCTACCTTTCTGAGGGTGACCAGGTGCGGCTGGTTTCCGACAACAATATCGTCCGCCTGTACCCGTCACAGCGCTTGCAGGGAGAACGAACGCTCATTATCGAGACTTCTCTCCGGAATGATTCACGTGCTAACCTGAAATCCCGGGTGGAGCAGAAGGTGCTTTTTGAAGAACTGAAACCGGCTGCCGAATTTATCGGCCAGGGTATCATCATGCCGGACCCCCGGGGGCTCAACCTGCCGGTGCGGACCGTAAGCCTCAGGGCAGTGGATATCATCGTTTACAAGATCTTTGAAAATAATATCCCTTATTATCTGCAGGAAAACAATTTCGCTCCCGGCAGCCCTTATAACCTGAAACAATTCGGCCGGCCCGTCTATGCAAAAACCTTGTTGCTCGATGAAGACAAATCCCGCGACCTGAAACGCTGGAATACATTCTCCCTGGACCTTACCCCGCTGATGAACACCGATCCTTCCGCGTTGTATAAAGTTAAACTGTTTTTCCGTAAGGAATATTCCGTTTATGATTGTAATTCAGGAGTTCCCGCGGATCTTTCCGAATTTATCCTCGATGGGAATTTTCCGGAAGATAAGATGAAAAATTACGATTCCCCGGACTGGTACCGGGAAGATGAGTGGCCTGATGATTATAACTGGTATGAGCGTGACAATCCCTGCCATAATTCTTATTATATAAGCGATAAATTTGACCAGAAACTCATCCTTGCTTCAAAGATCGGGGTAACTGCCAAGTCGGCCGACGGGAAACAATTCATCGTCTATGTCACGGACCTTTTATCAGCGGAACCGATGCCCGATGCGGAAATCAGCTTTTTCAACTACCAGAACCAGCCGCTCGGAAACATTAAAACAGGTTCCGATGGCAGCGCGGTGATCAATATTGAAAACAGGCCGTTCTTCCTGAAAGCTAAAAAGGAAAACCAGCAGACCTGGCTCCGGCTTGATGACGGATCCTCTTTATCGGTAAGCAACTTTGATGTCGGGGGCGAGAAAGTGCAAAAAGGGCTGAAAGGAATGATCTACGGGGAACGCGGCGTCTGGAGGCCGGGTGATACGCTTTTCCTCACTTTTATCCTGGATGATACAGAAAATAAATTGCCCGACGGCTATCCGGTTCAACTGGATGTGACCAATTCACGTGGGCAACTGGCTTACAGCTCGAAGAACAGCACCGGCACCTCGGGGTTTTACAGTTTCAGGGTTCCAACTGATCCTGAGGCGCCTACAGGCAACTGGAGCGCGAAAGTTCTCGCCGGCGGCGCCATTTTCGAAAAAAGCCTGAAAATCGAAACGGTGAAGCCTAACCGGTTGAAGATCAAACTGGATTTTAACCAGGATGTGCTGAACATGTTCTCCAACAGACCGGAAGGCAGCCTCGACGTAAAATGGCTGCACGGTGCAGTGGCTCCGGGTGTCAGGACTACCGTGGACCTGAGTTTCCGGAAGACCAGGGAAAAATTCAAAGGATATGAGAAATATACCTTCGAAAATCCGGCCACTTACTTCTGGGCCCAGGAGCGGAATATTTTCGACGGTGAACTCAACAACCTTGGAACAGGGAGATTTACGTTCGAACTGCCTGCTGAGTCCAATGCACCGGGTATGATGGATGCCATCTTCCTGGTCCGTGCCTTCGAAAAAGGCGGCGACTTCAGTACGGACGTGTTCACCAGGAAATTTTCGCCGTTCAGAAATTATGTCGGCATTCATGTGCCTGACGGGGGTTCATACCGGAACATGCTGGAAACCGACAAGGACCACCGGGTGGATATCGCCTGCGTTGACTGGAAGGGCAACCCGGTAACGTGCAATGACCTTCAGGTGACGGTTTACAGGATAGCCTGGCGCTGGTGGTGGAGCTCAGGGGAAGAAGACCTGGCGTATTTTGTGGGCAGCCATGATGCAGAGATCGTTTACCAGACCCGGGTTAACGCGCTGAACGGGAAAGGATCGTTCAATCTGCGCCTCGATTATCCGAACTGGGGCCGTTTCCTGGTCCTGGTGAAAGATCCGGAAGGCGGGCACCAGGCCGGTCTTCCTGTCTACATCGACTGGCCCGCCTATGCCGACCGGTCGGGGAGGGCCAATCCTGCTGGTGCCACGATGCTGACCTTCAGCGCGGATAAGGAACAGTACAGCGTCGGCGAAAAAGCCGTCATCAGTTTCCCGGCCACGCCGGGCAGCAGGGCGCTGATCAACCTGGAATCGGGCAGCAAAGTGCTGGCCAGCGAATGGAAGATCTGCAGAAATGCGGAGGAAACGTTCGAGATACCGGTTTCGAAGGAGATGGCGCCGAATGTATACGTATACCTCAGCCTGATCCAGCCCCACAACCAAACAGAGAATGATCTTCCGATCCGAATGTACGGCGTGATCCCGCTGATGGTGGAAGACCCGTCGACATTATTGAACCCGGTCATTTCCATGCCGGATGAACTCAAGCCGGAATCGGAATTTAAAGTGAAAATCAATGAAAAGAGCGGTAAACCGATGACGTTCACGCTGGCCGTGGTCGACGAGGGCCTGCTCGACCTGACCCGCTTCAAAACACCCGATCCGCACTCCGTATTTTATGCCAGGGAGGCGCTGGGCGTAAAAACCTGGGACATGTACGACCTGGTGCTGGGCGCCTACGGTGGAAGACTTGAAAAGGTCCTCGCCATCGGCGGTGATGAGGAAGCTACAATGGCGAAGAAGAAAAAAGCGCAGCGCTTCATCCCGGTAGTCAGGTTCGCCGGTCCATACAGCCTGAAAAAAGGAGAAAGCAGGGAGATCAGCCTGCAGATGCCGAACTATGTCGGCTCGGTAAGGACCATGGTCATTGCCGGGCAGGACGGCTCGTACGGAATGGCCGAGAAAACCACGCCGGTCCGGAAAGCGCTGATGGTCCTGGCCACCTTGCCCAGGGTTGTCGGGCCCGGCGAGGAAGTGGAACTCCCGGTTTCGGTGTTTGCAATGGATGAAAAAATTAAAAATGCCGAAATAAAAGTCGAAGCCGGCGATATGTTCCAGCTGGTGAAATCATCGGAAAGCGTGTCTTTTACCCGTCCTGAAGAGCAAATGGCTTATTTTAAGATGAAGGTGAATGAGAAGATCGGGACAGGAAAAATTAAGGTGACGGCCAAATCAGGCAATGAAAGCGCCTTCCAGGAAATCGAGATCGAAGTGCGTAACGCCAACCCGGTGATGACGCAAAGCGAAGGTTTCGTCATCGAGCCCGGGGAGCAGCTTGACATTCCATACCGCTTTTTCGGGATGGAGGGAACGAACACCGGGCAGGTCACCTTCAGCGGCATTCCCGATTTCAACCTGGATAAACACCTGCAGTACCTGATCCGCTATCCTTATGGCTGCCTGGAGCAAACGGTCTCCAGCGTGTTTCCGCAGTTGTATCTTTCAGATCTTGTTGATCTTTCGCAGGATAGGAAGATCCGGATCGACCGAAATATCAGGGCGGCCATCAACAAGATATCAAGGATGTCGCTGGGCGATGGCAGTATGACATACTGGCCCGGCCAGAACTGGTACGACAGCTGGACGACTTCGTACGCAGGGCATTTCATGGCGCTGGCGTTGGAGAAAGGCTATTTGCTCCCGGCGGGAATGTTTGACAAATGGAAGGAATTTCAATACAGGACGGCTGGAAATTACAGGCCCGTCATGACCGAAGACCGGGCCTGGAGGAACAATGACCAGGCATATCGCCTTTACACGCTCGCCCTGACACAAAAGCCCAACATGAGCGCGATGAACAGGATGCGTGAATCGGGCAGCCTGACGCCTTCCGCGACCTGGATCCTGGCAGCAGCTTATCTCTACGCGGGCAAGCCCGAAGTGGCCGCCGACCTGGTGGCAGGAATGAAACCCGACGAAGTGGACCGCTACCCCTGGGCAGGGTACACCTACGGATCCGAAATGCGCGATATGGCCTTCACCCTGGAGGTTTTGACCATGCTGAAAAAAGATGAGGAAGCGTTCGGCCTGATGACACAGATGGCCCGGGAACTCACGAAAAGATATTACAGCACCCAAACCACCGCGTTCACGCTCAGCGCGATAGCAAAATATGTCGGGAAAAGTTCCGGTAAAGGGATTTCTTTGGAATACCACACCAATAACTCTGCAAAGAGTGATATAAAATCCGTCAAACCAATTTATACCATCGATTTGAAGGAAAATGAAGGCAGTGCAGGATCAGTTGTTGTAAAAAATAATAGAACCGATGCGAAATTGTTCGTGAATGTTAGCCTAAGCGGCCAGCCGCTGCAGGGTTTGGAAATGGAGAAATTTGAAAATTTGAAAATGAGTCTAAGATTTGTTGATGATGCGGGAAATGTGCTGGATGTTGCAAGGTTGAAACAGGGTGTCGATTTCATCGCGGAGGTGACCGTTGAGCATCCGGGCGTCATGTTCGGTTATACGGACCTGGCCCTGGCACAGGTTTTCCCTTCCGGGTGGGAGATCATCAATACCCGCGTCCAGGATGTCAATTCAGGTTTGAAAGAAGATCCGTTCGACTACCGTGACTACCGGGATGATCGTGTTTATACATTTTTCAAGCTGAATAAATACGAAAAGAAAACATTCCGGGTGAGGCTCAATGCAGCCTATACCGGGACTTATTACCTGCCGGCGGTTACCTGTGAATCGATGTATGAAACAAATATTCAGGCGAATAGCAAAGGCCGCTGGGTGGAAGTGGTCCGGTAAAAGGCTGGCCTGGGGCCTGGTTGCGCTGACGGTCCTGGTGTTGTTCTGGCTGTCTCTGCCCTCGCCGCTTTTTAAAGATCCTTATGCCACGGTGGTTTACGACCGTCATGGAAAGCTTCTCGGGGCCCGGATAGCGCCGGACGGCCAGTGGCGTTTCCCGGAGGTTGACACCGTGCCTGAAAAGTTCAAGACCTGCATCATGCAGTTCGAAGACCGGCATTTTTGTTATCATCCCGGGTTTAACCCGGGATCTCTTATCAGGGCAGCATGGCAGAACATCAGGGCACGCAGGATCGTCAGCGGCGGTTCCACACTGACCATGCAGACCATCCGGCTTTCGAGAAAAGGAAAATCCAGGACCGTAGGGGAGAAGCTGGTGGAGATCTGGCTGGCTGTCAGGCTGGAGGCATCTTTTTCAAAGGGGACAATACTGGCAAAATACGCTTCACATGCCCCTTTCGGGGGAAACACGGTCGGTCTTGGAGCCGCCTCCTGGCGATATTTCGGCCGTCCGCCCGGCGAGCTGTCATGGGCCGAAGCAGCCGTGCTCGCGGTGCTTCCGAATGCCCCTTCCGCGATTCACCCGGGGAAGAACAGGGATGAGCTGCTTCAAAAACGGAACAGGCTGTTAAAGAGGTTGTTTGAAGAAGATTTTATTGACCGGGTGACTTATGAGCTCGCCTGCGAAGAACCTTTGCCGGAAAAGCCGCTTCCCTTGCCTGATTTGGCGCCGCATTATGTTGCCCGAGTCTTTAAGGAAAAACCGGGGCAACAGCATTACAGCACAATTGATGCGAATTTGCAGGAAAAACTGGTGGCCGCCGGAGCGCGTTACCAGCAGATGCTTGCTTCCAACCGGGTTTACAACGCGGCCATTCTCGTGATCGACCTGAACACCGATGAAGTGCTGGCTTATGTCGGGAACACGGCGGATGCCGGTGATCCGGCCCACAGTCCTGATGTGGATATCATCATGGCGCCGCGCAGCAGCGGCAGCATCTTGAAGCCTTTCCTGTATGCGGCGATGATGGACGCGGGCGAACTGCTGCCGGGGATGCTGGTGCCGGATGTGCCCTCTTATTATTCCGGCTTTTCGCCGAAAAACTTCAGCGAGACATACGATGGCGCAGTACCTGCAAGGTATGCGCTGAGCCGTTCACTGAACATCCCATCGGTCTATCTTTTGAAAGAATACGGGGTCCAGCCGTTTTATGACCTGTTGAAAAAGCTCGGGATGACCACGCTGACAAAACCTTCTTCACATTACGGATTGTCGCTGATCCTGGGTGGAGCGGAGGTCACGCTGTGGGATATCAGCCGGATGTACGCGGGAATGGGGAAGACGCTGAAGCGTTACATAGAGAATGAAAGGGATTATAAAAACGTGCAGGATGTCTATTCCGCGGGATCTGCCTGGCTTACGCTGGATGCCTTGCGTGACGTCAACCGCCCGGAGGAGGAAGAAGGCTGGCAGTCGTTTGCCTCCTCGCGGGAGATTGCATGGAAAACCGGCACCAGCTTTGGCTTTCGCGATGCCTGGGCAGTGGGGATGACGGCGGATTACCTGGTCGGCGTCTGGGCCGGAAACGCCGACGGTGAAGGCCGGCCGGGGCTGACAGGTGTTACGGCCGCTTCGCCGCTGATGTTCGAGGCGTTCAGGTTTTTGCCTGCCTCGTCTCACTGGTTCCCGGCTCCCTATGATGAACTGGGAAAAACCGAAGTCTGCCGCCAGAGCGGCCACAGACCTTCTATCTACTGTCCTGAGCGGGATTCCGTCTATATTTCCATGAAAGGGATGAAATCGGCGCCCTGTCCTTACCACCGCCTGGTCCACCTTGACGAAACCGGCCGCTACCGTGTCAATGCCGATTGCTACCCGGCCGAAAAGATCGTTTCGCAGCCCTGGTTCATCCTGCCGCCGGCCATGGGAGCGTATTACCGCTACAGGGACCCGTTCTACAAATCCCTCCCGCCCTTCCTGGCAGGCTGCTCCGACGAAAACCAGAAACTGATGCAGTTCATTTATCCTGCCGGCGATAAAAAGCTGATGATCCCCAAAGGTCCGGACGGCAAGCCGGGTGAAATTATCTTCGAAGCCGCGCACCAGGTCCCCTCCACTAACATTTACTGGCATCTCGACGATGAATACGTAGGCTCAACCCGGGATATCCATAAGATGAGCCTCCAGCCATCTCCCGGCGAGCATTACATCACCCTGGTCGACGAGAACGGGAACCGGGTTGTTACGAAAATTGAAATTCTCAAATGATTTAGCGATTTGGCGATACCCAAATCATCAAATCATCTTCCTCGGGTCCACATATTGATCAAATTGCTCCGGAGTAACCAAACCGCTCTCAATCGCTGCTTCCCGCAGGGTCTTGTTCTCGGTGTGCGCTTTCTTGGCAATCAGGGCCGCGTTGTCATAGCCGATCTTCGTGTTGAGCGCCGTCACTAACATCAGTGAGTTTTCCATGTTCCTCTTGATGTTCGGCAGGTTGGGCTCGATGCCGACAGCGCAGTGGTCGTTGAACGAGACGCAGGCCTCGCCGAGCAGCCTTGCCGACTGCAGCAGGTTGGAGATCATCAGCGGTTTGAAGACGTTGAGCTGGAAATGACCGTGGGTGCCACCGATGTTGATGGCCACGTCGTTGCCGATCACCTGAGCGCAAACCATCGTCATCGCTTCGGGCTGGGTCGGGTTGACCTTGCCCGGCATGATCGACGAGCCGGGCTCGTTGGCCGGAAGAATTACCTCGCTGTAGCCGCAGCGCGGACCGGATGACAGCAGCCGGATGTTGTTGGCAATATGCATCAGGCTGACCGCCAGTGTTTTCAACGCGCCGGAGGATTCGACCACCGCGTCGTGGGCCGAGAGTGATTCGAATTTGTTGGGAGCCGTCACAAACGGGAACCCGGTCAGTTCGGCGATCTTCTTCGCGACCAGCTCCGAATATCCTTTCGGGGTGTTGATCCCGGTTCCGACGGCCGTTCCGCCAAGCGCCAGTTCCGACATGTGCGGCAGCGTATTCTTTAAGGCCTTCAGTCCGTATCCAAGCTGTGCAGCATATCCGGAAAATTCCTGACCCAGCGTCAGGGGTGTGGCATCCATCAGGTGGGTGCGGCCGGTCTTCACGATGTCCATGAAAGCGGCTGATTTCTCCTGCAATGTTTTCTGGAGAAGTTCCACCCCCGGGATGGTCGTCTCCACGATCATCTTGTAACCGGCGATGCTCATGGCGGCAGGGAAGGTGTCGTTCGACGACTGCGATTTGTTCACGTCGTCATTGGGGTGAATGAAGCGGGTGCCTTCTCCCAGTTTGTTTCCCAGCAGCACATGGGCGCGGTTGGCCACCACTTCGTTCACGTTCATGTTCGACTGCGTTCCCGAGCCGGTCTGCCAGATCACCAGCGGGAAATGCCCGTCTAGCTTGCCTTCGATGATCTCGTCGCAAACCTGGCAGATGATATCGCATTTTTCTTTCGGCAGCACGCCCAGTTCAAAATTGGTCAGCGCCGCGGCTTTCTTCAGGATACCGAAAGCCCTGATGATCGGCACAGGCATCGAGCCCGGGTCACCGATCTTAAAATTCATTACCGATCGCTGGGTCTGTGCACCCCAGTATTTGTCGGCCGGAACCTCCACCAGTCCCATCGTGTCTTTTTCTGTTCTTGTGTTCATGGGTTGTTATTTGGTTTGATAAATTGTTAAATTGATAAATTGTTATATTGTCCAACTGTCCAACTGTCCAACTGATCAGCTGTTCCCATACTCCATCAAAAATGCCTTTAGAAAATCATCCAGCTCCCCATCGAGCACGGCCTGTGCATTTCCCACTTCCAGGTCGGTACGATGATCCTTTACCAGTTTGTAAGGATGCAGGGTATACGACCTGATCTGCGATCCCCACTCGATCTTTTTCTTTTTGCTCTCTATTTCCGCCTGGGCTTCCCGTTTTTTTCTCAATTCTATTTCGTAAAGCTGCGATTTCAGCATCTGGATGGCCTTTTCCCGGTTCTGCAACTGCGAACGCGTCTCCTGGCATTCGACAATGATTCCGGTTGGCTCATGTTTCAGCCTGACCGCCGTTTCTACTTTATTTACATTCTGGCCCCCCGGGCCGCTGGAACGGAACGTGTCCCAGGTAATATCCGCAGGATTGACTTCAACATGGATATTTTCATCCACCATCGGGTAGACATAAACTGAAGCAAACGAAGTATGGCGGCGGTTCGCGGAATCGAACGGCGAAAGCCGGACGAGCCGGTGCACCCCATTTTCTCCTTTTAAATATCCGAAAGCATATTCCCCGTCGATTTCAATGGAAACCGACTTGATGCCGGCCACGTCTCCGTCGAGGCGGTCAAGTTCCCTGACTTTATGTCCGTGGATCTCTGCCCAGCGGATGTACATGCGCATGAGCATCTGGACCCAGTCCTGGCTTTCGGTGCCTCCCGCGCCGGAGTTGATCTGCAGGATGGCGCTCAGCTTGTCTTCCTCGCGGCTCAGCATATTCATGAATTCCAGGTTCTCGATGACCTTGATGGTCTTGTCTGCCTGGCGGTCCAGGTCTTCGTCGGTGGCTTCCCCGGCCTCGTAAAACTCATAAATGACAGCCAGGTCATCGAAAGCGGATTTTGCTTCATCATACGCCTCTGTCCATCGCTTGATGTCGCGGATGGAACGCAGCACTTCTTCGGCTTTTTTGGGATCGTTCCAGAAATCCTGGGCGTGGGTCAGCTCTTCTTTTTCGAGGATGATTTGTTTCTTCTTGTCGACGTCAAAGGAACCTCCTTAAGGCGTCAAGCCTTTGATGCAGGTCTTTATATTGTTCGTTGGTAAGCATAGCTTTGGGTTGATTTTTGTTTCAAAGGTAAGGAATAATTTGTTCCAAAGTTCCAGAGTTCCAGAGTTCCAGGTTCCAGGTTACGGGCTGCGGGTTGCGGGCTGCGGGTTGCGGGTTGCATTCTTTTGCTACCTCGCTACATATTTGACAATACATCCTTGATGAGGTTAAATTCAAATCCTTTCTGGGCGGCGTATGCTATCAGTTTTTGTTTTCTTTTATATGGATCTTTTTCATTTATTTCCTTGCTCTTCCTGAGAAGAATTTCCTTCAATGCTTCTTCATATTCCTCATCATCAATCTCCTGCAGCCCGATCTGGATAATGAGGTCAGGGACCTGCCGGCGCTCCAGTTCGTAAATGATCTTCGTTTTTCCCCAGTGGTTGATCCTGAATTTACCGCCGGCATAGCTTTTAGCAAACCGCTCTTCGTTGAGAAAATCCTCTTTTACCAGTTGTTCGATGATCTTCTCCGAGCGCCCGGGGCTAACTTTCCACTCCCTCAGCTTTTCTTCCACATCATAAATGCAGCGCTCCTGAAACGCGCAGAAGTGACGAAGCTTTGACAGTATATGGTCTTGTTCTTCAGGCACCTGGATTAATTTTAAATTTTGAATTTCAAGTTTTAAATTCGAGCCATTTATTATTATGATTTGCCGGAAGTTATTATAAGCCACAAAAACACCAAAGCACTAATTTACACAAAAAATCTGCTTTTTCGGCACATTTTTGTGAATTTTGGTGCCTTTGTGTATTTGTGGCAAGAAGAAGAAAAAAGGCTTCCTGAATTTAAAATTCAAAATTTAACAATTAAAATTCCGTCAGCAGTCTGTCCACCAGTTCCGGTACCCCTTCCCCTGCCGTTTTCCTGATGACTTCCAGCAATGGTATAAAAGGAACCGCCGTCGCCTTTGGATCAATGTAATATTTCGGCGCCCCGGCGAAGGCATAATGGATCAATCCTGCTGCCGGGTAAACCTGCATGCTTGTCCCGATAATGATCAGGATATCAGCCTGCTCTACCAGTTTAGCAGCTTCGACAATCAGCGGCACCGGCTCACCGAACCAGACAATGTGCGGCCTGAGCTGAGAGCCTTTTTCGCAGAGATCACCCCGCTTCAGTTCCCAGCCTTTCAGCTCGTAAACCAGCGAAGGATCCACCGAACTGCGTACTTTCTTTAGTTCCCCATGAAGATGCAATACCTTTGAAGATCCCCCTCTTTCGTGCAAATCGTCGACATTCTGGGTGATGATCTGAACATCATATTTATCCTCCAGCTTTGCAAGAGCAATGTGCGCCGCATTCGGCTTCACCTCGAGCAGGTTTTTCCGCCGCTCATTATAGAACGCATTGACCAGGTCCATGTCCCGTTCCCATGCCTCCGGTGTCGCCACATCTTCAACGCGGTAATTATGCCAGAGGCCATCATGGTCCCGGAAAGTCTTCAGCCCGCTTTCCGCGCTGACGCCCGCACCGGTCAGGACAACGATTTTTTTCATCGGGTTTTTGTTAATGTCCTAAAATTAATAATATCCATGCTGTTCACAGTAAAAAATGAAGAATTCTCTTTGAGTAACTTTGCGGTATCTTTGCGAATCTTTGTGTAACAGTCTTTTAGCTATTACGCAAAGGCACTCAAAGCAGGCTCAAAGTTTCGCAAAGAGACTTCTGTTACACCCTCAAAAGGGTGCAAGGGTAAAGGAGGAGAGGTTGTCGGAACCAACGGCTTTAGTCGTTGGTGTTCTGAGCCAAAGAAAGCTAATTATAAAAAAATGGACTTTTGAGACAGTCTTTAGTAATTTGTAAAAATGAAACCGGTCTCTTTTCAAGATACCCATTACCTGCAGATATTTATTAACTTTGCTTTAAACAATAATAAAATGGACCGACTCGAATCACTAAAACAAAAAATAAACGAAGGCTATGCCTGCCAGGGTGGATATATCGCCATAGGCAGCGCGATGCTCGGCGGGGAAGGCGTTCCGGGCGCGGTGGTGAAGATCCCGCTCAAAACCATGAACCGCCACGGACTGATCGCCGGCGCTACCGGCACAGGGAAAACTAAAACGCTGCAGATCATCGCCGAACAACTTTCGGAGAACGGGGTGCCTTCCCTGTTAATGGATATAAAAGGCGACCTCAGCGGCATTGCCCGGCCGGGAACGACCAACAAACATGTGGAAAAAAGGCACAGTATTCTGGGCGTTCCATGGGAACCAAAAGGAATGCCGGTTGAATTCCTCACGCTCTCCGATGAAAAAGGAGCCCGCCTCAGGGCCACGGTCATAGAATTCGGACCCGTGTTACTCTCCCGTATCCTGGAGCTCAACGACACCCAGGCCGGTGTGGTTTCCCTCGCTTTCAAGTATTGCGACGACAACGGGATCCCGCTGCTCGACCTGAAAGATTTTAAAAAGGTGTTGCAATATCTTTCCAATGAAGGAAAAGAAGAGATAAAAGAAGACTACGGCGCAGTGTCAACAACATCCGTATCCACGATCATGCGCAAGATCATCGAGATCGAACAGCAGGGCGCCGACCGCTTTTTCGGGGAAGAATCATTTAACGTGGAAGACTTGCTGCGGATAAATAAGAACGGGCAGGGGATGGTTTCAATCCTGAGGGTCACGGATATACAGGACCGCCCAAAGCTGTTCTCAACCTTTATGCTTGCACTGTTAGCTGAGATTTACAGCACTTTTCCCGAGGTAGGGGATGCAGATAAACCGAAATTTGTCATCTTCATCGATGAGGCCCACCTGATCTTCGACGAGGCTTCCAGGGCACTGCTCAACCAGATCGAGACCGTTGTCCGACTGATCCGCTCAAAAGGAGTTGGGGTTTATTTCTGCACCCAGAATCCCACCGACGTTCCGGATGCGATACTCGGCCAGCTCGGACTCAAGATCCAGCATGCCCTGAGGGCTTTCACTCCGAAAGACCGGCAGATGATCAACAAGACCGCTGAGAACTACCCGGAATCGGAGTTTTACAACGTGCCCGAACTGCTGACTTCACTCGGGATGGGCGAAGCGCTGATCACCGCGCTGGACGAGAAGGGACGCCCGACCCCGCTGGCAGCAACCCTGCTCCGCTCACCTTTCGGCCGGATGGATGTGCTGACCCCGGAGGAAATCGACGACATCATCAACTCTTCCAAGCTGGTGCCGTTTTACAACCGTGAGATCGACCGCGAAAGCGCCTTCGAAATCCTGACGGAAAGAATTGAACAACGAGCTGAAAATGCAGGGAAGCGGGGAAGCGGGGAAGCAGGGGGGCGAGGAGGCATGGAGACTGGGAGGCGGGGAAGGGTAAAAAAGCCACCTTCGGTATTGGAAGAAATTAGTAAAAATACAATGGCACGGCAGATTGGCCGGAAATTGGTCACGGAACTGGCACGGGGTATTTTCGGGATGCTGGCGGGGAAAAAACGGCGGTAGATACAATGGTAAATACGTTGCATGCAACGTATCTACCATTGCGGTTATCATTCGAACAAATTCATATTATCTAAAACCCCCATCACCTCTTTCACGGAATTGGCGGATTCTTCCACCATTTTCATCTCAGCTTTGTTCAACTGCAACTGGATGATCTCTTCGACACCGTTTTTGCCTAATTTGACGGGGACTCCCAGGTAGATGTTTTTCTGGCCGTATTCACCGTTGAGATAAGCGCAAACGGGGAAAACCCTTTTCTGATCGTCCACGATGGCTTCCACCATCTCTGCCACGGCCGCGCCCGGCGCATACCATGCCGAGGTGCCCATCAGGTTGACCAGTTCGCCGCCGCCTTTACGGGTCCGTTCGATGATCTTGTCGAGTTCTTCCTTGTTCATCAGCTCGGTGACCGGGATGCCGCCCACGGAGGTATATCTTCTCAACGGCACCATTGTGTCGCCGTGGCTGCCCATCAGCAGGGCATGGACATCTTTCGGGGAAATATCCAGCGCTTCGGCGATAAATGCCTTGTAACGTCCGGTGTCGAGAATTCCCGCCATGCCGAAAACCTTCCGGGATTCCTTGTTGGCGGCTTTATAGGCCACATAGGTCATCACATCCAGCGGGTTGGAGACGATCAGGATGATGGCATCGGGTGAATAACGGATGGACCGCTCCACCACTTCTTTCACGATCGTGGCATTGGTCTTGATCAGGTCATCCCTCGACATGCCCGGTTTCCTGGGTATGCCGGAAGTGATCACGATGACCCCCGAACCTTTGGTCTTCAGGTAGTCGTTGGTATAACCACGGACACGGGTATTAAAATTCAGAATGGATGAAGTCTGCCAGATGTCGAGCGCTTTGCCTTCCGCAACGCCTTCCTTGATGTCGAGCAACACCACCTCGCGGGCGAGGTCTTTCTGTGCTAAAACATTGGCAACGGTGGCACCGACATTCCCGGCACCGATGACGGTAATCTTATTCATAAGGATGCTTTTTTTTTGTTTTTTTCTAGTTGTGGCCAATCCGAAACATAATTATGCATGCAAAAATATAAATATTTGTCATTACTTACACCTGACGTCACCCGCCAGCCTGGCCTTCACGCACATCGCGTCGATAGCGCTGACACAGACCATATTGACAATTTCAGTGACTGAGCTGCCAATTTGTAACACATGCACGGATTTATTCATCCCGTTGATCACCGGGCCGATCACCTCGGCGTCGGCAATGACCTGGAGCAATTTGTAAGCAATGTTTCCGGCAGTGAGGTATGGGAAAATGAACACGTTGGCCGCTCCGTCGACCAGCTTCGAGAAGGGGAAATTCTCTTTCTGGATCTCAGGATCCAGGGCCACATTGACCTGCATTTCGCCGTCGACCACAATATCAGGATAGTGTTTGTGCAGGTAAGCCACCGCGTCACGCTGCATATCGGGTACCCTTCCCGGGTTGGAGCCGAAGTTGGAGTAAGAAACGAATGCTACCCGCGGTTTGATCCTGAACTGTTCAACGGCATAAACCGTCTGCAGCGTAATCTCAACCAGGTCTTCCATGGTCGGGTTCTTATTTACCGAGCAGTCGGCAAAGAAGAACGACCCTTTCTTGGTGTTGATGATGTACATCCCTGAAACCAGGCGGGCTCCCGGCTTCTTGCCGATCATCTCGATGGCCGGGTTCAGTGTGTCGGGATAATTCCTCACCAGTCCTGAGATCATCGCATCGGCCTGGCCTGTCTCCACCATCATCGGCGCGAAATAATTGCGGTGGATCAGCAGTTCTTCCGCAGTCCCGATAGTGACGCCAAAACGCTGCCTTTTCTGGTACATGATCTCAGCAAAGTCATGCCTGCGTTTTGCCTCTTCGTCCGAGCGCGGGTCAATGATTTCGATGCCGTTGAGTTCAAGCAGGTTATCTTCGATGATCTTGTTGATCTTATCCACATTCCCCAGAAGGATCGGCACGGCCAGGTTTTCACTGATGACGATTTCAGCGGCCTTGCACATGTTGTAATTTTCGGCCTGGGCAAAGACCACGCGTTGCAGATCGTGGGCCGCCCGGGTCCTGATCTGCCTTGTCAGCGGATTGCTCAGCCCCATCCGTTTGCTGAGCTCATCCTGGTAGGCTTCCCAGTTGGTAATGGGCTTGCGGGCGACTCCGGTGTCCATGGCCGCTTTGGCCACCGCGGGAGAAACCCAGAGAATAAGCCTTGGATCCAGCGGCTTAGGTATGATGTATTCTTTCCCGAACTTTAGATTTTTATGACTGTAAGCGAGGTTCACCTCTTCCGGGACCGGTTCTTTGGCAAGCTGAGCCAGCGCGTGAGCAGCAGCCATCTTCATTTCTTCATTGATCTTTGTGGCCATGACATCCATCGCGCCCCTGAAAATGAATGGGAAGCCCAGCACATTATTTACCTGGTTGGGATAGTCCGACCGGCCGGTGGCCATAATGATGTCTTCCCGTGCTGATATCGCTTCGTCATAAAGTATTTCCGGAATCGGATTTGCCATGGCGAACACGATCGGGTGATCGGCCATGGTTACAAGCCATTCCTTTTTCAATGCACCGGCAGCTGAAAGGCCCAGGAACATGTCGGCACCAACCAGTGCTTCTTCCAGGGTATGCACATCCCGGGTGGTTGCAAAAAACCGTTTGTATTTGTTCAGGTCGGTACGGTCTTCGCGTAATACCCCTTTGCTGTCAACCATGATCACATTTTCTTTTTTGACCCCTAATGCCAGGTATAGCTTGGTGCATGAAATAGCCGAAGCGCCCGCCCCGTTCACCACGAGCTTTATTTCATCGATCTTTTTCCCGGTGATCTCCAGCGAGTTCAGCAGCCCGGCCGCCGTGATGATTGCCGTGCCGTGCTGATCGTCATGCATCACCGGTATATCCAGCGCTTCCTTGATCTTATCTTCGATATCGAAACACTCGGGAGCCTTGATGTCTTCCAGGTTTATGCCTCCGAACGTCGGGGCAATCGCGACCACAGTCTGCACAAACTTGTCGATGTCTTTTTCATTAACTTCGATATCGAACACATCCAGGTCGGCAAATACCTTGAAAAGCAGCCCTTTTCCTTCCATGACGGGTTTTCCGGCCTCGGCGCCGATATCTCCCAGTCCCAGCACCGCCGTTCCATTGGAAATCACCGCCACCAGGTTGCCTTTCATGGTGTATTTGTAAACATCATCGGGATTGGCTTTGATTTCAAGGCATGGTTTTGCCACGCCGGGAGTATAGGCCAGCGACAGGTCTTTCTGCGTACTGTAGGGTTTGGTCGGTATTACCTCAAGTTTTCCGGGCCGACCGGTGGAATGATATTCCAGTGCTTGTTTGCTGAAGAGATTATCCATTGGTTAAAAGTTATTGTTAAAGGATTAACAGAAAAGACAAAAATAATATTTTCAAACTATTTTCTGTTAGTTATTACTCAAGATTAGTTCTAAATTTAATTTTTATTTTTGCGCCGCTATTAAACAAATAATCAGTCTATTCCGACTATGTACGAATACATTCAGGGCAAACTTGCCGAGATTAATCCTGCGTATGCGGTGATCGACACCGGTGGCACCGGCTTTATCCTGCACATCACACTCAATACATATACCAGGATCCAGGGATTGGAACAGTGTAAACTTTTCGCCCACCAGGTGATCAGGGAAGATGCACACGTTCTTTTCGGCTTCGCCGATCTGGAAGAAAGGGAACTTTTCAGGCTGCTGATCTCCGTATCAGGGGTAGGTCCCAACACCGCCAGGCTGCTGCTTTCCTCCCTCACGGTCAGCGATTTGAAGGATGCCATCGTGTCAGGAAGGGTAGGGGTACTGAAATCAGTGAAAGGTATCGGGGAAAAATCTGCACAACGCATTATCGTCGATCTGAAAGATAAAGTGGATAGGACTCCGTCGCCGGCTCAAAAAATTGATGTTTTACACAATACCGTCAGGGATGAATCGTTATCTGGTTTAGTTATTTTGGGCTTCCCGAAAAAAATGGCGGAAAAAGCGCTGGATGAAGTGTTGAAGGAACTCAGGCAGACTGCGTTAGGCGATGCGGAGCAACCGGCCCCGAGTGTTGAGAAACTGATCAAGGAAGCCCTTAAACGATTATGATGACTAGCTTGAAAGGAATGAAAAGGACGTATCATCATTGAAAACTTTCCCCAGGAGTTTTCAATTTTGTTTTGAAATGGCCAAAAACCGGAAAAATCGTTGCGAAGCATAATTAAAAATATATTCACCTTCTTCCTGATCATCACGATCTTCCTGCTGTCATGGAAGATACCGGCGAATATCGGATCAGGGGCGGCTGAAAAACCTGACCTCCTCTGGTTCTTCCCGCCCGATACCGTGGAGTCCAAAGATACTTCCGTCGTATTGCCATTTGCGGCTCCTAAACAGGATGATTACCTGCTCTTCCTGCCTGAAGAAAGCGGGGGTCTTTACCTGAACCCTCCTTCGAACCTGAAATCCGATGTGGAATATGATCCGGAATCCAATGAATACCGCTTCACCAACAAGGTTGGGAACCTGGATTACCGAAACCCGTCTTCCATGTCGTTCGATGAGTACCTGGATTTTGACCTTGACCGTTCACTGAAGCAATACTGGAGGGAACGTTCAGGGGCCAGCACAGCGCTTACAAAGGACGGGATCATCCCCAGCATCTACATCGGGGGAGAGGCCTTTGACCGGATCTTCGGCAGCAACACCATCGATATCCGGCCGCAGGGCTCGGCCGAGCTGACGTTCGGCGTCCTCGCCAATAAGCGCGAAGACCCGACCCTGAATGTCAGGCAGCAGAAAACCGTCAACTTCGATTTCGAGCAGAACATCCAGATGAATGTCCAGGCCAAGATCGGGGATAAAATTCAGTTCAACACCAATTTCAACACCGAAGCGGTGTTCGATTTTGAGAACAAACTCAAGCTGAATTATGAAGGCAAGGAAGACGAGATCATTAAGCTGATTGAGGCCGGTAATGTTTCCATGCCGCTCAGCACCACCCTGATCCAGGGGACCCAGAGCCTGTTCGGCTTTAAAGCCAAGCTGCAGTTCGGACGCACTACTGTCACCGGCTTGTTCTCCGAACAGGAAAGCCAGAGCAATACCGTAGTGGTGGAAAACGGCGCCCAGACGCAGAAATTCCTGCTGAAAGCGACCGATTACGAAGAAAACAAGCACTTTTTCCTGGCGCATGCTTTTCGTGAAGGATATGATCATGCTTTGTCCGAATTGCCGATTATTTCCTCCGATATCAATATCACCCGCATTGAAGTCTGGGTTACCAATATCGGGCCTGCCATCCAGGAAAACAGGAATCTGATCGCTTTCCAGGACCTTGGCGAGAATAATAGGATCTACAACCAGCAGGTCCATCCGACCTCCGGCGTACCTTATCCTTCCAATAATGCCAATGACCTGCTCAGCCAGATGGATATGAACCAGCTTAGAAGCATCAGTACTGTCGGAAATTATCTGAATGGCGACCCGTTCAGTATCGGTTATACCGGCTATATGGTCAACGGTGAAGATTATGAAAAGATAGAAAGTGCAAGGAAACTGGAAACCACCGAGTACGCGCTGAATACAAAGCTGGGCTTCATCTCCCTTTACACCACACTGAATTCAGACCAGGCACTGGCTGTGGCATTCCAGTATACTGTCATCGGGATCGACAGCGTTTTCCAGGTCGGCCAGTTCAGCGACCAGTCGGCCAACACGGCAAACTGCCTCGCCGTAAAGCTGGTCAAAAGCAGTTCGCTCAGCACCAAGGTGCCCATGTGGGACCTTATGATGAAAAACGTTTATTCCATTGGTGCATACAGGGTGTCAAGGGATAAATTCATCCTGAACATTCTTTATTCGGGAAATCCCAACGGGGTGCCTACCGGGTACTTTACCGAGGGCCCCGAAGATGTGCAAGGCCTTCCCCTGATCCAGGTGTTCAACTTCGACAACCTCGACCAGTTGCTCAACCCGCCTGCCGACGGATTGTTTGACTTCCTCGACAATGCCGCCACCCAGGGAGGTACGATCAACTCTACCAATGGGCGTCTTTACTTTACCGTCATAGAACCGTTCGGCCAATTCGTCAGGGATAAATTCCTTCCCGAAAGCCCTGACCTGGCTGATAAATATGCTTTCGACACGCTTTACCGCGCCACAAAAACGATTGCAGAGCAGCAAACAGAAAAGAACAAATACCAGCTCGAAGGCTTTTATTCCTCAGAATCCGGGGCTGAGATCGACCTCAACGCGTTCAATGTTCCGCGGGGATCGGTCCGGGTCACGGCCGGTGGTAGAACGCTTACCGAAAATGTCGACTACACCGTGGATTATACGCTGGGCCGTGTCAGGATCATCAACGAAGGAGTCCTGAATTCAGGATTGCCGATCAGCATCTCAACGGAAAACCAGGCTACCTTCAGCGTGCAGAAAAAAAGGCTGATGGGATTAAGGGTCGATCACCAGATCGGGCAGAAGCTGCGGTTTGGTGGTACATTGCTGAACCTCACCGAGAGGCCGCTGACGCAGAAAGTGGATTATGGTAACGATCCCATCTCCAACACGGTATGGGGCCTTGACGGAAGCTACCAGGGCGAATCCCGGCTGATCACCAGCATTGTGGACAAACTCCCCGGCATTGATACCAAAGATCCTTCACAGGTGAACGTGGAAGGTGAATTCGCTAATTTCCTGCCGGGACATTCGCGGGCTATCGGGGGTGAAGGCGTAGTCTATATCGATGATTTTGAAGGCGCCAAATCCACCATCGACCTGAGAAACGTGGGAACCTGGTTCCTGGCCAGCACTCCCCAGGGGCAGTCCGATATCTTTCCCGAAGCAAATATCAATACACGGGCTTACGGATTCAACAGGGCAAAAACGGCCTGGTACACCATCGACCCGCTGTTCTATGACCGGAACAACAATTTAAGGCCGCCCAATATTTCCAAGGATGAGCTATCCAAAAATACTGTCAGGGAAGTGCTTGAAACGGAAGTTTATCCGAACAAGGAAATTCCGAACGGCATCCCGACCAATATCCCTGTATTCAACTTTTCATTTTATCCAAAAGAAAGAGGGCCTTATAATTATGATGTTGAAGGCTTTCCCGGCATTTCAGGCGGCATCGATGAAAACGGCGAATTGAACGATCCCGAGACCAGGTGGGGCGGGATCATGAGAAAAATTGAATCGACGGATTTCGAAGCCACGAACGTGGAATACATCGAATTCTGGATGATGGACCCGTTCAACAGCGACGCCGAACCGGATAACAGCGGAAAGCTGTATATAAACCTCGGCGATATTTCCGAAGATATTCTGAAAGACGGCAGGAAATTCTTCGAAAACGGCCTGCCTTCATCAGAATTGGTCACTGATGTGGATACAACGATCTGGGGAAGGGTGCCTACGCTGCAGAACCTGGTGGAATCATTCGACAACGCCCCGGCCGCCAGGCCTTTCCAGGATGTGGGTTATGACGGTCTCCGAAATGAGGATGAGGTCACTTTCTTCGGCATTCCTTACATCGACCGGCTTCAGCAAATCTATGGCCCAACATCACAGGCCTATTTCAACGCCCTGCAGGATCCGTCCGGGGATGATTACCACTATTTCCGGGGTTCGGATTATGATAATAACGATACCTATTCCAGCATTCTCGAACGCTATAAAGAATATAACGGTCCGGATGGAAACTCTCCCACCGATGAACAAAACGATGAGGATTATCCGACTTCAGCCACCACCATCCCGAATGTGGAGGATCTGAACCGCGATAATACCCTGAGTGAAGCCGAACGTTATTTCCAGTATATGATCGAGCTGGATCCGGCCAAAATGAAAATCGGGGAGAACTATATTGCCGATATCTACAAAGCCCAGGGGGTTCCGCTGGCAAACGGCACCAAAGGCGAAGTGACCTGGTACCAGTTCAAGGTTCCTGTCACCCAGCCCAACAGGGTGGTGGGAAACATCAGCGATTTCAAATCCATCCGGTTCATGAGGATGTTTGTGAATGATTTCGAAAAACCGGTCACCCTCCGGTTTGCCAGCCTGGAACTGGTCAGGGGTGAGTGGCGCCGCTACAAGGGCGACCTGCTGGCAGCCGGGGAATATATACCCGATGATATCCAGAGCCTCACCACTTTCGACATTTTCAGCGTGAATATTGAGGAAAACGGAAGCCGCCAGCCGATTCCATATGTGATCCCTCCCGGTATCGAGCGGGAACAAAATATCGGTACCACCACGCTTGTGCGCCTGAATGAACAATCAATGGTGATGAGGGTGTGTGACCTCCTTGACGGTGACGCCAGGGCAGCCTATAAAACCACAAGTTTCGATTTCCGCCAGTACAAGAACCTCGAGATGTTCGTGCATGCCGAAAAGGTCAGGAATGAAGACGTGGTCAACTACGGGGATCTTACGGTTTTTATCAGGATTGGTGCTGACTTCACAGAGAATTATTATGAGTATGAAATTCCGCTTACTTTCACTCCATGGGGCACTTCCCCCACAGATGCCCAGGCGATCTGGCCCGAATCAAACCGGTTCGACATCGACCTGGAGCAACTGGTCAAGGTGAAACTGGAACGTGATGTTGCTGCGCGACAGGGAGATGGGGCAGTCTCGGTCAATTTCCCTTTTGTCACCTACGACGGATTGAATAAGGTAACCGTGCTCGGGGTACCTTCCATCAGCGATGTGGATGCTATTATGGTGGGGATCCGAAATCCCAAGCGGCCTTCCATCGACAGTCCCGATGACGGCTTGCCCAAGTGCGCCGAGATCTGGATCAATGAGCTCCGTCTCACCGGTTTCAACGATAAGGCCGGATGGGCCGGATTGATCAGGGTCAGCTCGGAACTGGGGGACCTGGGCCAGTTCGTTTTCTCGTCAATGTACAGTTCGCCTAACTTTGCCTCACTGGAGAAAAAAATAAACGAAACACAGCGGGAATCGATGCTGCAATGGGATGTGGCCACCGATCTGAACCTGGGTAAATTCTTCCCCGATGCATCCGGCGTGCGCATACCCATGCACGTCGACTATTCACAGACTATCTCCACTCCTGAATACGATCCACTTAGCCCCGACCTCAAGCTTAAAGATGAACTGGATTCATACAATAATCCTGAGGAAGCGGATTCCATCAGGGAAATTGTGCAGGATTTCACCGACCGGTTTAACATTAACTTTATGAATGTCAGAAAAGACCGGGTCGGTGCCACGAAAAAACCACAGGTGTACGATATCGAAAATTTCACGGCCAGCTATGCTTACACAGTCATTAACGAGCGAAATATCGATATTGAATACGATACGAAAAAAACCCAGAACGGGGGATTGGGTTATAACTTTAACGTCGCGCCTAAAAATGTCAAACCTCTTCAGAATGTCAAATTCCTGACCAGTACTGAGGCCCTCAAACTGATCAAGGATTTCAACTTTTACTATTTACCTAAGCAGTTCAGTTTCAGGACCGACATGCTGAAGGAGGATTCGGAACGGAAACTGAGAAACAAAAGTGAAGGATTGATCCTGCTGCGCCCCACCTATGCAAGGAAATGGGACTGGAACAGGCACTACGACCTGAAATTTGACCTGACCACAAGCCTTAGCCTGCAATACCGGGCTGTCGCCAATTCTTTCATCCGGCAACCGGCCGGATCGCTGGATCCCAATTCGCCCTGGTATGATGCCGACGGAGCCGACACGATCAGTACCGGCGAGCAATTGCGCCGCGGCGGGACCAGGAGGAACTATATGCAGTCTCTTGATATCAATTACCGCATCCCGATCGATAAGATCATGTTTCTTGACTGGATCACGGCTCAGGTATCCTATGGTACGATATATAACTGGGTGGCTTCCCCTATTTCGGTGCAGAGCAGGCTGGGCAATGCCATCGAAAACTCCAGGAATGTCCAGTTAAACGGCACGATCGATATGACAAAGCTATATGGCCGCATTCCTTACCTCAAAACGCTGAATCAGTCATCAGCCGCCTCTGGACAGCGAGGCAGGCCGGGAACCACGCCTAAACCGCCCGAACCCAAGGAAAAGGACACCACCGCGGCAAAACCCAATTATTTTAAGATCATCGGTGATCAGTTCCTGAAGCTGCTCATGGCAGTTAAAAGAGGTACCATTACTTATTCGCAGGGAACAGGGACCTTATTGCCGGGATTTATGCCATCTCCACAGGTGCTCGGGGTATACTGGCCCGACAATGCACCGGGAATCGGTTTTGCTTTCGGAAGCCAAAAGGATATAAAGCAAAAAGCTGCCGATGAAGGCTGGCTTACTCGCGATACCTTGCTGAACCAGGCCTACGCTACCAAGTACACGACCAACCTGAGTGCCCGGCTTACCCTGGAGCCTTTCCAGGGATTCAAGATCGAACTGAATGCCGACCGGACATTTGCCCGGAACCATTCCGAATTCTTCCGCGCGGATTCTGCCGGGATTTTCAAACCCTATTCCGAAAAGGAAATGGGCAGCTTCAGCATGTCTTACATAACATGGGGAACAGCATTTGGCGTTGATTATGATACATCGAATTCAGCGGTTTTCGAGCAAATGAAGGCTTATCGCTATGATATCGCTTACCGGCTCGCAGATGAAAATCCCAATTCCACCGGCACCGTCTATGATTCCATCACCCAGGAATATTACCCGATCGGATACGGGCCAACTTCACAGGACGTGCTTATCCCGTCTTTCCTTGCAGCTTACGGGAAAAGGGATCCCAATACCATTTATACCGGCTATTTCCCGAAAATTCCGCTGCCTAACTGGAGGGTGACCTACGATGGCCTGACCAAAATTAAGTTCCTGGCTGATGTCTTCCGTTCGGCTACCCTGACCCATGCTTACCGGTCGGTTTATACGATCAGTGCCTACCAGTCAAACCTGTATTTCCAGGTCGATACAACGTATCAGATGCCAAACCGGCTTTACCCGGATGCCAACGCGTTCTTCCCGGAATACGATATCGGGCAGATCACAATCCAGGAACAGTTTACACCATTGTTCGGCATCGACCTGTCATGGAACAACAGCCTGCTTACCCGTTTCGAGATCAGAAAATCCAGGACGCTGACCTTCAGCATGGCGAACCTGCAATTGACCGATCTCAATACGGATGAATATGTCATCGGGCTGGGGTACAAGATACAGAACGTTTCATTTACCGTGAGTTCAATGGGTGGTGGCGGAAGAAAAACAAAGATCACCAGTGACCTTGACATAAAAATTGATTTTTCCATACGCAACAACCGGACGGTGCTGAGAAGGGTTGACCAGAATATCGACCAGGTTTCATCAGGTCAGCGCGTATTCTCAATCAACACTTCGCTGGATTATATGCTGAGCAAAAGCGTGACAATGTCCCTGTTCTTTGACCGCATCATGAACAAGCCTTTCGTGTCGAACCAGTATCCGAACTCCACCACCAAAGGCGGTATCTCGATCCGGTTCTCGCTTGCACAGTAATATGTGATCCTGATCATTTAAGAACTATTTAAAATAAATTGTGCAGGTATATTATTTGAGAAAATCAATTATTTTTGACGCATTAATCATACAAAGGAGAACTTATTATGAATGTACCTGAAAACCTTAAGTATACCAAAGATCATGAATGGCTTCTGCAGGAAGGCGATACCGCTTTGATCGGGATTACCGATTTTGCGCAGAATGAACTGGGCGATATTGTTTTTATCGAGGTTGAAACCGTCGGGGAAAAACTGGATAAAGAGGAAACATTTGGCACCATCGAAGCCGTCAAGACGGTTTCTGATATGTTCATGCCGGTTGCCGGTGAAATTCTGGAATTTAATGAATTACTTACCGAAAAACCGGAAATAGTCAATAAGGATCCCTACGGGAAAGGCTGGGTCATTAAAATTAACATCAACGACGCAACCCAGCTCGGAGAACTGCTAAGCGCAGCACAGTACAAGGAATTGATCGGTGCCTGATGCATATCGTGGTATAGTTTTTGTTTTATAAAATAAGATATTCATTGCCGGTAAGGGAGAATAGTATTAACTTAGTGCCTTGATTCCGGAAGTGTCAACATTAAATCATTCTGATCATGGAACTTAAAAAAGCACCAAAAGCGGACCTTGAAAACAAAAAGGTCATTTTCACCCAGGTTGGGTTGATCTTAGCTTTGGCCATCACGCTCATAGCCTTCGAATGGAAAAGCTATGAGAAAACGGTGGTCGACCTGGGCACAAGACAGGTTGAAGATATCGCCGAAGATATTATCCCGATCACGGAACAGAAAATGAAACCGCCACCACCTCCGCCTCCCAAGCAGGTCGTAAAGATCAATATCGTGGAGGATGATATTGAAGTGGACGATGAGATCGACATCGATGTCGAAGCCGATGAAAATACCGAAGTGCAGGAATATATTGCCCCGGTGAAGGTCGAAGAAGAAGAATCGGCTGAGGAAATGCAGATCTTTATGGTGGTTGAATCCATGCCTGAATATCCCGGCGGTGAACCGGCCCTGTATAAATACCTGGCTGAAAATATCAAATATCCCCAGATGGCAAAGGAAAGCGGAATCCAGGGAAGGGTGTTCGTCACATTCGTGGTAGAAAGGGACGGCCGCGTTACCGATGTCAGGGTGCTCAGGGGTATCGGCGGAGGTTGCGATGAAGAAGCAATACGCGTCGTACAGAACATGCCCAAATGGACGCCCGGAAAACAGCGCGGAAAATCAGTCCGCGTGCAGTATAACCTGCCTGTGAAATTTACCTTGCAATAAAAATATAATCATGGTATGAAAAGGCTGTTTCAACCTGGAAACAGTCTTTTTTTTTGTCGGAAACAATACAATGCCTTCACTGAAGAACAGAATAAAACGCCTTGCTAAAGGTTACCTGAAGGAGGTGACCCAAATGCGCAGGCACCTGCATGAGCATCCCGAATTATCAGGTCAGGAAGCTTTAACAGCCAGATACATTTCCGGACTGCTAAGAGAATGGGGTATCGAACATCAGACCGGAATCGCCGGCCATGGTATCGTGGGATATATACGCGGTGAAAAACCCGGCGATAAGGTGATTGCGCTGCGGGCTGATATGGACGCGCTTCCGATCAGGGAAGCAAATAAAATCGCGTATGCTTCAAAGAATAAAGGTGTAATGCATGCCTGCGGGCACGACGTCCACATGGCTTCGCTGCTCGGCACCGCCAGGATACTGAAATCGCTGGAACCGGAACTGGCCGGCACCGTGAAGCTGATCTTCCAGCCTTCGGAGGAGAAATACCCGGGCGGTGCCCTGCCCATGATCAAGGCCGGCGTGCTTGAAAATCCAAGACCTGATTTTATCATCGGGCAGCATGTTTTCCCCGAACTGGAGGCCGGTAAGATCGGTATCAAAAGCGGTAAATATATGGCCTCCACCGATGAGGTGCACCTGGTCGTTAAAGGAAAAGGAGGACATGCCGCCATCCCCCATAAAGTGACCGATCCGGTGCTGATCACCGCGCATATCATCGTCGCGCTGCAACAGGTCGTCAGCAGGCATGCACAGCCTACCGTGCCGTCGGTGCTCTCCTTCGGACGAATTATCGCCGAAGGGCAGGCCAATATCATCCCCGATGAAGTGCGCGTTTCAGGGACCATGCGTACATTCGATGAATCCTGGCGGGCTGAAATGAAGAACAGGATCACGGCAATGGCCACCGGGATCGCCGAAAGCATGGGAGGACAATGCGAGGTATCCATTCACCAGGGCTACCCGTATGTTTACAATGACCCGCTGATCACAGGGAAGATCAGGCAATATGCTGCCGATTACCTGGGGGAGGAAAATGTGGCCGAACTGGAGATGCGAATGACCGCCGAAGACTTTGCCTATTTTGCGCTCGAAGTGCCAGGCTGCTTTTACCGCCTCGGCGTGATGAACCCCGCCAGCGGGATCACTTCCAACCTTCATACGGCTACCTTTGATGCCGATGAATCCAGCCTTGAAACAGGCGTCGGGTTGATGACCTGGATCGTCGCTAACGAACTGGCTTAATAAGGCAGGAAATTTTAATTTTGCGCTGCAATCCTTTTATTAATTAATCTAAATAATATGAATATGAAGAAAATTATTTTGATCACAGCTTTAGTAATCTTCACTGCTCATGCGGGTTTTTCGCAGGTCTTCGGAAAAGGGCAGCAGGCAATAAATATCGGAATCGGAATCGGGCATACTGATTTTATGAAAGAATATTATTCCGGCTTCTTTCCGTCCATATCAGCTTCCTATGAATACGGCGTGGCTGAATTCCCCATGGGAGCCGAGCTCGACGGGGTCATCGGCGTAGGGGCTTACCTGGGCTGGGCTATGTCGTATTACGGAAGTATATATGGCCTCAACTCGGATGATTTCCGCGAAAACCGTTTTCATATCGCGGCCCGTGGTAACTATCATTTTGTATTTCATGATAAGCTGGATCCTTACGCTGGTCTGCAGATCGGCGTTAATATCCCAACTTTCAGTTATATCGGCGAAGGGGATGAGCCGGACCTGTCAAAACCGGATACGGAACCGCTCGGCGGGATCTATGCCGGGGCCAGGTGGCATTTCAACGACCAGCTTTCAGCGTATGCCGAATTAGGTTACCTGATCTCGGTCCTGAATTTCGGAGTTTCCATCAAGCTATAGTAAAATAAACATTTCCGGGGCTGAATCGGCTGGCAGGCAAATGCCGCGGCGATTTAGCCCCTTGATTTTATGACAGTCAACGGAACAGATTACCGCACGGTTTGGATGAAAGGCGGCTCGGTTTTTATGATCGAACAGAACCTGCTGCCCTTCGAATTCAGGATCATCGAATGCCCTACCTGCAAAGATACCTGCCAGGCTATCCGTACGATGACAATCCGCGGAGCAGGAGCGATCGGGGCGGCAGCAGGATATGCCATGGCCCAGGCCTGCCTGGAATCCAAATCCGGCGATTTGCAGGCACTTCAGGCAGCACGTGTTGAGATAGAATCCACCAGGCCCACTGCACGTAACCTTTTCTGCGCGGTCGAACGGGTTTTCAATGCGGCATTGCAAGGATGCAGGCAGGCGGTGGAAGAAGCCTGCGCCATTGCTCATGAGGATGCCGCTGCTTCAATGAAAATAGGGGAGCATGGCAGTGAGCTTATCCATGACGGGGATGGCATCGCCACGCACTGCAACGCGGGCTGGCTGGCCTTTGTGGATTTCGGGACTGCGCTTTCACCGGTTTATATGAGCCACCGCCAGGGGAAAAACATCTTTGTCTATGTGGATGAAACCCGTCCGCGGGGCCAGGGGGCCAGGCTGACCGCCTGGGAACTGAACAATGCCGGCATACCCCACGCGATCATCCCCGACAATGCCACCGCCTGGTATATGGCGCAGGGTAAGATCCAGATGGTGATCGTCGGCGCCGACCGCATCGCGGCCAACGGGGATACCGCCAACAAAATTGGAACGCTCGAAAAAGCACTTGCCGCTAAGCATTATAACATACCGTTTTACGTGGCTGCCCCGACCTCCACCATTGATATGGACTGCCCCGACGGAAGCCATATTGTCATCGAAGAAAGAAACCCGGACGAGGTCCTTTACCAGGAAGGGATCACAGCAGACGGAAAAAGAGAAAAGATACTGGTTTGCTCCCCCGGATCAACAGCGCTTAACCCGGCATTTGATGTGACGCCAAATTCATTGATAACAGGATTTATAACTGAAAAGGGAAGACTGAGAAGTTTTTAGTTTTTAGTTTTTAGTTTTGAATTTGAGTTATTTAGTTTTTGAGTTTGAGTTATTTAGTTTTTGAGTTAATAGCCTATTTTATAACAACTAAAAACTCAAAAACTCTAACTAAAGAACTCAAAAACTCAAACTAAACACTCAAAACTCAAAACTTAGAACTTATTTATTTCTCTCGGTCGTAAAGATAACCAGTTGTTCAAGAGAGTTCCTGGCATCGTTCTCCGGCATGGTGCGGAGCAGATCGATGGCTTTTTGACGGTATTCCAGCATTTTGTTACGGGCGTAGCTGATCCCCCCGCTGTGGTTCACCTGGTCAATGATCTCCGCCACCCTGACCGGGTCATCATGATACCTTCGGATAGTGCGGATAGTGCTTCTTTTTTCGCCCGGGCTGAGCTGGCTCAGCATATGGATCAGCGGCAGGGTCATTTTCCTCTCCTTGATGTCGATGCCGTTGGGCTTGCCGGTGCGGTTGCCCGAGTCGAAGTCGAACAGGTCGTCTTTAATCTGGAATGAAATTCCGACGTATTCGCCCATTTTCCGCATCCTGGCCTGCATTTCACCGGAAGCACCCGTTGAAGCGGCACCGCAGGTACAGCAGGCAGAGATGAGTGAAGCGGTCTTCTTACGAATGATCTCAAAATAAACCTCCTCGCTGATATCCAGCCTCCGGGCTTTTTCGATCTGCAGCAGTTCCCCTTCGCTGATCTCCCTGACGGCCTCGGAAACGATCTTCAGCAGGTGAAAATCATTCCCGTCGAGGGAGATCAGCAGCCCTTTCGAAAGGAGATAATCCCCCACAAGTACCGCGATTTTATTCTTCCATAATGCATTGATTGAGAAAAATCCGCGCCGTTCATTGGAATCATCGACCACATCGTCATGGACCAGCGTGGCGGTATGCAAAAGCTCGATGAGAGACGCCGCGCGGTAGGTCGATTCGTTGATCTCCCCGCAGACCTGGGCCGAAAGGAAAACGAACATCGGCCGCATCTGCTTTCCCTTGCGCCGGTAAAGATATCCTGTCACGGTATCCAGCAACGGAACCGGGCTTTTCATCGATACCCTGAACTTTCTCTCAAATTCCAGGAGATTGCCCTGAACGGGTTTCTTTATTTCATCCAGCGAAAGCATTTCGTGCGCCAAGGCTTCAAAATTAATATAAAAATGAAGATCAAATAAGAACAGCCCTTCTTCCGAATTGATTAACTTTGTGAAATGCCGCGATAATCAATAAACGGCATTGACCTTTATGTCGATTTTGTTTCAGGATGTGGTGTTTGGCCCGGTAAAAAGCCGCAGGCTGGGAGTATCGCTGGGAATTAACCTGTTACCGGTGGAGTCCAAATTTTGCACGTTCAATTGCATTTATTGCGAATGTGGATGGACGCACAACCAAACCGGGAGCGGCGGCAAAATGCCTGACAGGGAACTGGTTCGTTCAAAACTTGAAGAGAAACTTATCGCTCTTCAAAAGACTGACGCGGCCCCCGACGCCATTACGTTTGCCGGGAACGGGGAACCGACAGTCCATCCGAAATTTCCCGAAATTCTCCACGATACGATCGAACTCAGGGATCGGTATTTTCCCCAGGCCAGGGTATCGGTGCTTTCGAATGCTTCGACCCTGGGCAAACCTGCAGTTTTCGAAGCCCTGAAAAAAAGCGGCGACAGCATCCTCAAACTGGATGCCGGCACAGAGCCGATGTTCCGGCTGATCAACGGGCCCGGGGGCAATATCACCCTGAAATCAATCGTTGAAAAGCTGAAAGAGTTCAATGGCGAGCTGATCATCCAGACCCTGTTCCTCAGGGGCACATATAACGGGCAGACGGTTGACAACACGGCCGAACCGGAAATCAGCCGGTGGCTGGAGCATGTGAAAGCCATCAACCCCAAGTATGTCATGATCTATCCCATCGACCGGGCAACGCCGGTGGAAACCCTTGAAAAAATACCCTTTGCGGAACTGGTGACCATCGCTGAACGGGTGGAAAAAACAGGCATCAAAGCACAAGTATATTACTGAGATGACCGAATACGACGTTAAAATACTGATGGCCTTCGGCGAAACGATCCGGGGAAATGACAAGATCTACTCCTGGTTGCTTAAAAACGGCTATCCCGAGCTGGCCGCACTTTCCAGCGCGATCCGCGGCTCCGAAGAAGCCGTGCAGTGGCTGCTGAAAAACCATTACCCCCACCTGGCAGCCCTCGACGCTGCGATCGATGAGTCACCGAAAGCCTACGAATGGCTCAAAAAGAACAATTATAACCTGCTGATCGTTTTTGCCGATGCCTGCCACGACAAACCCCAGGCCATCGCCTGGCTCAGAAAGAACGACCTGGATATTTTCGTGCACCTGGCAATCATCATCAGGAAGTGGAGAAGCGAACAGACGTTCGATTATCATAAAATCCACTTCTGATCAGAGCCACAAGCTTCAAGCCACAAGCTTCAAGCCACAAGCTTCAAGCCACAAGCTAAACAACTCAAGACTCAAGACTCAAGACTCAAGACTCATATTTGTACCCAACGCCTTTAATCGTCCTGATATTCACGGAGCTGAGCTTTTCCCTGATTTTCCTGACATGAACATCGATGGTGCGGTCGCCGACGATCACGTCGTCGCCCCAGATAACGGAGAGTATCTCTTCCCGGGTAAATACTTTGTTGGGTTTGGAGACCAGCAGGGCGAGCAGCTCAAACTCCTTGCGGGGCAGGTGGGTCTCTTTACCTTCAAGGACCACCACGTATTTTTCGCGGTCGATGGATAATCCGTCAATTTCAATGATACCGGTGCGGCCAGGCGGCTGTTCTTCCCGGTAACGGCGCAGGAGTGCCCTGATCCTCGATATCAGTACACGCGGCTTGATGGGCTTGGTCACATAATCATCGGCGCCTGCATCAAATCCGGCGATCTGGGAATAATCTTCGCCACGGGCCGTCAGGAATACCACCAGTGTGTTCTTTAATTTGGGCATGTTCCTGATCTCCCTGCAGGTTTCGATGCCATCCATTTCCGGCATCATCACATCCAGGATGGCCAGGTGAGGCTGGACTTCGATTGCCTTTGCGAGGCCGTCCCTGCCGTTGGAACAGATATGAACTTCATACCCTTCTTTGCGCAGATTGTATCCCAGGAACTCCAGGATGTCGGGCTCGTCGTCCACTAATAATATTCGATAGGGCTCCATCCGTATATTTTTTCTAATGATTTGGAAATAAATACGATGGCTAAATTATAATAATCTGCGAACTAATGCAGCATGGATTTCTTCTGTGATCATTAAAAAAATGCGATCTTTGAATAAAAATCACACAAATTCAACAATGATGCAGCTTCTACGCAATATTATTTTTTTATTAATTTTTCTCCTTGTGGCCTCGCATTCCATCGCTCAAAATTTTAACGGGGGGCTTATGGCAGGTGTGGCCGGAACGCAGGTGGCCGGTGATACGTATGGCGGTTTTAACAAAGCGGGCATTTTTGCCGGGGGCTTTGTGAACCTGCAGATCACGCAGCATTCGGCATTCCAGATGGAACTTGAGTTTTTTCAGAAAGGCAGCCGCGAAAATCCGGACTCCACCAATAATTACGATCAGTATCTTTTCCGCGTGAATTATGTGGAACTTCCATTTCTTTATCAATATATTGTCAATAAGCGGTTTAAAATAGAAGCCGGTCCCTCGCTGGGCTTTCTGATCGGTTATTACGAGGAAAAGAACTCCTACGAGATCAAAAACGGGAACCGTCCGGCCAATGTTACGTTCCAGGTTAACCTGGGCCTGTCTGTCAGCCTTTCAAGCCATTGGTCGGCGAATCTCCGCACCAATAATTCGATGATCAATATCCGCAGTGATAATGCCACGGGCGACGTGATCCGGATCTTCCCCGGAAATTACGGCCAGTTCAACGATTGCCTCGTCCTGAGCCTCTTTTACCAGTTCAATCCATCACCCGACTGGTAAAAGCTGAGGTCAGGGCACGATGATCTTCAGGGAACAAGATTTAGTTGAGGTTAAACCTCTTACAAGATAAATTCCTGGTCCCGGTAAAAGGATGTCATCCGGGGCCGGTCCTTCATAAATAAGTGCCCCTGCCATTGAATAAACCCGGAACTTCAGTGGTTCAGAAATCAAAGGTGTTATTCCGACCCTGCGGTCATAAATGCGCACAGTGAAACATCCTTCGGCAGGGAACGCATCATCGATACCTACATACACCGAGACTTCGATCTCATCGCTGTCTGTTCCGCAGAAATTGCTCACATTGACGGAGTAAGTGCCTGTGGTGCTCACAGAAATGGTTTGTGCCGTCTCCCCGGTCGACCACAGGTATTCGGAGCCCGGGTTACCGGCATCGAGTATAAGCGACTGCCCTTGCAGGATGGCTGTATCGTTGCCAAGGTAAACGTCCGGTTGGTACATGACCAATGTCAGCATGGTCTCAGGTTCCGACTGGCCGCCACCCGGACAGGAGAGCACGACTGAGACCCATTGCTCGCCCGGCTGCTCCCAGGTGATCTCTAGCGGAGACCCGGAGCCGGTTTGCGGTATTCCATTCACACTCCACTGGCATGAGCAGGCCACCGGCACATCAATGCTATAAGCGGATGTTTGCCCCACACAGGCCATTGCAGGGCCTGTAAGAATCCCAGGGGCTTCCGGGGGCGGCGGGGGAACGGTATCAGGCAGTAACAGGTAAAATACCGGATTATTAATTTCAGCAAATGAGTTCATTGCTAAAAAGTGAATGATAGCAAGAAAGAAAATCAATCGCCTGCTGCTTATTTTGAAACTATTTGCCATTCTATTCAACTTTATCTGAATTTATTCTGAAAGAATTCGTGAAAATCCGTCGCATTCGTGTTTATCCGTGTTCTATTAACGACGCGTCAGTAATCGTTTTAGCCTGACTTATTCTCTGTACTTTAAAAAGTTGATATTTCTTGTTAGACCAATATATTTTGTCCTCTTAACAGCAGAATCCATGAACAACTCCCTGAATTCATCCTCAGTCAGGTTCTCCCAAAGCGCTTTATTCATGGACGACAGCATCTGCGAAGGCCTGAAATCCTCCACCTGGTGGGCTTTTGCCTTGCGGTTCCACGGGCACACATCCTGGCAGATATCACATCCGAAGATCCAGTCGTTGAATTGCTCCTTCCTCTCTACCGGGAGTTCACCCCTGTGTTCAATCGTGAGATAAGAAATGCATTTCCCCGAATCCAGTACCCTGGGGCCTGCGAAAGCCCCGACAGGGCAAGCGTCGGTGCATTTCGTGCAGCCTCCGCACAGGTCGTTAATCCTGTTATTATCATATTCCAGTTCGAGATTGGTGATGATCTCCCCGATGAAGAAAAAAGATCCCAGTTTCGGATGGATGAGGCAGGTGTTCTTCCCGATCCAGCCCAGGCCGGCTTTTTCCGCCCAGGCCCTTTCCAGGACCGGGGCAGAATCGGTGAACGCCCTGGCCTGCATCGGCCCGGCAAGAGCTGAGAGCTCAGCTGTAAGCTGGTTCAGTTTATCCCTGATCACAAAGTGATAGTCGCGGCCGTAAGCGTATTTAGCAATCTTGTAATTGTCCGTTTCGGGCAAATTCCTTTCCGGGAAATAGTTCAGCAAAACAACAATGACCGATCGGGCCCCCGGAAGCAGTTGACAGGGATCAGTCCGCTTATCGGCGTTCCGGGCCATGTAATCCATTGTTCCGTGAAAGCCCCGTGATAACCATTGGTCGAGACGGATGGCGTCATCCTCCAGCGTTCCCGCTTCAGCAATGCCACAGGCTGAAAAGCCAAGCTGCAGGGCCCTGGTTTTAATCCATGCGGAGATATCGTGAGGATTTTTGTTTTCCAAGCGTAATAAAAGAATTTTTAAGATTGTCAGAACAACTGATCCTGCTTCGGGAAGAAATTTTTCCCCAGGTGCCTGTATGCCAGCTCAGTCACTTCCCTTCCACGGGAGGTTCTCATCAGGTACCCTTCCTGGATCAGGAAAGGCTCGTAAACTTCTTCTATGGTTCCGGCCTCTTCTCCGACTGCAGTGGCAATGGTGTTGATACCTACCGGTCCGCCTTTGAACTTCTCAATGATCGTGGTCAGGATGCGGTTATCCATTTCGTCGAGGCCATGCAGGTCGACATGCAGCGCCTTCAGCGCAAGCTGCGCGATCGCGATGTTGATTGTGCCGTCGCCCTTGATCTGTGCAAAATCCCTCACCCTGCGAAGGAGCAGGTTGGCGATACGCGGCGTGCCGCGGCTGCGGCGCGAGATCTCCCGGGCCGCTTCTTTCTCGAGAGGAACATTGAGGATCTTAGCTGAACGGTAAAGAATGGATTCAAGGGTTTCTGCATCGTAATAAGCAAGCCGCAGGTTGATCCCGAAACGGCTGCGCAGAGGGGCGGTGAGCAGCCCCGAACGGGTGGTCGCACCGACCAGGGTGAACGGGTTGAGCTTGATCTGCACGCTGCGGGCATTCGGGCCGCTTTCGATCATGATGTCGATGCGGTAATCTTCCATGGCTGAATAGAGATATTCCTCCACTACCGGGCTGAGACGGTGGATCTCATCGATGAAAAGCACATCGTTGGCTTCCAGGTTAGTGAGCAGGCCCGCCAGGTCGCCGGGCTTATCCAGCACCGGCCCGGAGGAAATCCTCATGTTAACTCCCAGCTCGTTGGCTATGATATACGAAAGTGTCGTTTTACCCAATCCCGGTGGTCCGTGTAAAAGGACGTGATCCAGCGCTTCGCCCCTCAGCCGGGCAGCTTTAACGAAGACTGAGAGATTCTCTTTCACATTTTGCTGACCTGCAAAATTTTCGAAATCGGCAGGTCGAAGCACCTGTTCCGCTTCTTTTTCCGCTGGTGTGAAAGATTTCCCGGAAGCGTCAAGATTGTCGTTCATCAATTCTTAATTTCAAGCAAATTTAATAAAATCAGCGAGGGGTTCAATTGTTCAATTGTTCAATTGTTCAATTGTTCAATTGTTAAACTGTTCAACTGTTACATTGTTAAACTGTTAAATTGTTAAATTGTTAAATTGTTGATTATTCCAATATAGCAATAGAACAATTTAACAATAGAGCAATAGAGCAATATAGCAATAGAGCAATTTTATTTGAATCTTTCCCTGTTTCATTAAGTCCTTTTGGAAATTACATTTTAATTACCTATTTTTACAAAAGATATTTTACTACCAGGCCATGAAACAGATCATAGTTGCTATCGATTTTTCCAAAACATCGTTGAATGCACTGGCTTTCGGTATACATATTGCCAATAAGGCGAACGCTGATGTGCAGATGGTTTGGGTGGACAATACCACCAGTGAAGAGGTGGTGTTCGAGGGTTTTGCCAACGAAGAACGGAATGAAAAGCTTGCTCTCCTGAAGGAGTTGCAGGAAAAGCATTCCGGGGAATTAAAGAGTGGAAAACTGGACTATAAAACACGCAAAGGAAAGGTATATATTGAACTGGCCCAGCAGGCGAAAAGTTCCGGAGCTGACCTTATCATTGCGGGAACTCACGGAGTGTCAGGATTTGAAGAATTCTGGATCGGTAGCAATGCCTACCGGATCGTGACCAACGCTCCCTGTCCCGTGATCACGCTTCGGCACGATTTCCAGGTCGGTGACATTCATAAGATCATCATCCCGATCGACAGTTCGCAGGAAACCAGGCAAAAAATACCGGCGGCAGCACAGGTTGCACAATTGTTTAACTCTGAGATTCACATCCTTTCATTGTATTCTACCCCGCTGAAATCGGTCCAGCGGCGTGTGGATAATTACGCAAAGCAGGTGGTGGATTACTGCGAAGAGAGAAACATCAGGTATTCAGCAGTGACCAAGGAATCTGAAAATATTACCAGGACCACGATCGATTATTCCGAAGCGGTGGGTGCCGAATTGATTGCCATCATGACTGAGCAGGAAAACACCACGGCAAATATCTTCCTTGGGCCATATGCACAGCAGATGGTGAACCACTCCCCGGTGCCTGTGCTGAGCATGAGAGCTAAAGAACTGGTCAGTATCGCCAATGGAATTAAATGATGAGGCACGTATTAACCATCGGATTAGTTTTCCTGTTCCGGATCATCCTGCCTGCACAAACGGAAGGAGAAGGAAGCCTCGTCATCAGGCAGGATGCGCTAATTGACACAATCCTGAACGATTACCAGGCCATGCGGCTGGATATGATGAACAATCCGGAACAAAAAGGCATTCCAGGATACAGGATACAGATCTTCTTTGACTCGGGGCTGAACTCCAGCAACCGCGCAGGGAAAGCCAGGGAAGAATTTCTGCTGCAACTTCCGGACATTCCTGCTTATGTCAGCTGGAAAGCGCCAAATTACCGGGTCAGGGTAGGTGACTTCAGAACCAAGCTGGAAGCCGAAAGAGCGCTTCAGACAATTATTATATATTACCCGAATGCCTGGGTGATCAAAGATGAAATCAACTTTCCCTTAATCAATTAAAACCTGAATTATGAAAAAGATACTTGTAGCTGTCGACTTTTCGGAATGTTCTATTAACGCGCTGGAACATGCGATCACCATAGCAAATAAAGCTGAGGCCGAAGTGGAAATGATCTTTGTGATCAAGCCGGATTCTTCAAGGGATATGTTCACCGAAGGCCCGCAGACTTTATCTGCCATGGTAAAGGATAAATTTGACGAACTGGTGGAGAAATATCATCACAGGCTGGGAAAAAATAAGATAAGCTACCTGATCCGGGAAGGGAAAGTTTATAATGAAATTGTCAAAGAAGCAGACAGGAAGGAGATCTTCCTGGTCATGGCAGGGACCCATGGCTCTTCGGGATTTGAAGAGTTCTGGATCGGAAGCAATGCCTTCAGGATCGTCAGCGCCCTGCGAAAACCGGTGATCACGATCCGGGGAGGCGTCAACATCAAGAGGCATTTGGAGAAAATCGTCCTGCCCCTCGACAGCACACCCGAAACCCGCCAGAAAGTACCTTTTACGGCTTATATGGCCAAGATCTTCAACGCGGAGGTGCATGTTCTGAGGGTCTATACCTCCAACGTTAAAGCGGTGATCCGGAAAGTGGACAGTTATGCCGAACAGGTGGTGAAGCACCTGGAAGAAGAGAACATCAAATATGTACTGGATTCGGTCCAGGCCGACAACCTGACGGATACCACGATAGAATACGCGCTTAAGATCAACGCCAACCTGATCTCGATCATGACCGAGCAGGAAACGGCCGCGAAGAACCTGGTACTGGGGCCTTATGCCCAGCAGATGGTGAACCACTCACCGATCCCGGTGCTCAGTATACACCCTAAAGAGTTGCTTGTGGCTTTAAGTCGTTAGGCGTAAGCGATTAACAATTTAACAATTTAACACTTTAACAGCGTAACAGTGTAACGACTTTTAATTCCTGTCCATACAATTCAGATCCTCGAAAGCCACCTTCAGCCTTCTGATCATGGCTGATTCTCCTTCGCGCAGCCACTTGCGCGGGTCGTAGTATTTCTTGTTGGGCTTGTCCTCGCCTTCCGGGTTGCCGATCTGCCCCTGGAGGTAGTCTTTGTTTTTATTGTAGAAGTTCAGCACTCCTTCCCACATGGCCCACTGCGTGTCGGTGTCGATGTTCATTTTGATCACACCGTAAGAGATCGCTTCACGGATCTCGGCCTGGCTGGAACCTGAGCCGCCGTGGAACACGAAATTTACCGGTTTGGGCGCAGTGTTCAGTTTCTGTTCGATGTATTTCTGGGAATTATCCAGGATGACGGGCTGAAGTTTCACGTTTCCCGGTTTGTAGACGCCGTGAACATTGCCGAAAGAAGCAGCGATGGTGAAGTTCGGGCTGATTTTCTTCAGCTCGCTGTAAGCATACGCCACATGTTCCGGCTGGGTGTAGAGCTTCGAGCTGTCGATGCCCGTGTTGTCCACCCCGTCTTCTTCTCCGCCGGTCACGCCGAGCTCGATCTCCAGTGTCATGCCGATCTTCGACATTCTTTCAAGATATTTTTTGCAGATCCCGATATTCTCTTCGAGCGGTTCTTCTGATAAGTCAAGCATGTGAGAGCTGTAGAGCGGTTTTCCGTATTTGGCGTAGTGCTTTTCGCCTTCCGCCAGCAGCCCGTCGATCCAGGGCAGCAGCTTCTTTGCTGCGTGGTCGGTGTGGAGTATCACCGGGATGCCGTAATGTTCAGCCAGCAGGTGGATGTGCAGCGCGCCCGAGATAGCCCCTGCGATCGCAGCTTTTTCACCGTCGTTCGAAAGTCCTTTTCCGGCATAGAACGAAGCGCCGCCATTGGAGAACTGGATAATGACCGGTGAGTTCACCGTTTTAGCCGCTTCCATCACGGCGTTAACACTGTCGGTGCTGACCACATTGACAGCTGGCAGGGCAAACCCTTCGGCTTTAGCAATTTCAAAGATTTTGCTGACATCATTACCAGTGACTACGCCCGGCTTCACATTTTCTAATATTCTGACTGACATATCTTTATGAATTAGGTTATACAAAATTAAACGCAGCAAAGGTAATACTATTCCGTTTTTGACTACCTTTGCAGGGTAATTTTGAATGCTAAATTCTAAATTTTAAATTCGGGAAACTAATCTAATTTAAAATTCAAAATTTATAATTTAAAATTTCCTGGTCCCGTGGCTCAATTGGATAGAGCATCAGATTCCGGTTCTGAGGGTTGGGGGTTCGAGTCCCTTCGGGATCACCATCATTTCGCATTGAACAATGAGCATTTCTCATTTCTCAATACATTTCCCATTTCCCATTGAGTCTTGCACATTCTCCTTTATGCATTTCCCATTGTGTTTTGCACATTTCTAATGCACCTTAAGTCGTCAATACTACCGGGCCCAGTAATGCCCGCAGACGATGTAGTAGGCAAACCGTTCGGGGCCGCGGGCAATATCGACCCCCATCCTGAGCCTGAACAGGCGCGCTATCAGGTAGCGGAATCCTACGCCGCCTGCCCAGTACCAATTGTCATCCTCCATGAACTTACTGTCGCTGTAAGTCCTGCCTGTCCCAACGAAGCCGACAACGCTCCACCTGGGCACAATGTCGTAACGTTGCTCCGTCTCAAATGACAGGGTTTTCTGTCCCTGGTACTTCGCTGCCGGGAGGCCGCGCATGGTCAGGTATGGCAGTATATAGAAAGGAGCGTCGTCCGACATCATGTTATATTCTGCCATAAATCCGCAAACCCAGGGTTTGAATGGCTGAAAGAAAATGTTGGTGTAAATATCCAGTTGCTGGAAATCATCATCACCGCCAAGCCAGTTTCTACCTATCGTACCGGTGGCCCTGAAACGTATTCCTTTATCGGGAGTGAAGATCGAATTGCGATTGTCCCATTCGGCAAAAAGACCCATATAGCCTATGTTTGAACGGATCTCTTTCTTCTCGATCAGGGTATCCAGGTGGAAATACTCTATGATCCGGCGCAATGTATCGCCAATATGCACATCATATTCCACTTTTGTAGTGGCGAAGGTGTAGTTCAGGCCCGCGAAGACCTTATCTTTCCATAGGTTTTCGCTGGCTTCGACGATCGCGAAGGCGGACTTCAGGTTGAACAGGAACGACCTGGTCCTTTCGCCGAAAAGTTCCGTATTGATGGTCCGGTAAAATTCCACGTTAAGCGGGGCGTAGCCGGCCACCACCCTGTATCGCATGCGTGCTTTCGGGAAGGAACCCTGCCGGAAACCGGCCACTCCCCAGCTGTTGTTGAGCGTCCACAGGCCGGCAACGCCGGTGATATCTGGAAAGACATAATTGGCTTTGGCCCTTGCGCTTGCTTTCGGGCTGATGAATACCAGGGCCATAGCGAGCCCGAAGTCGCCCAGGGCTGGCTCGCTGATGATCGACGGCCAGGGAATGAAGCCGTGCATTTCTATGAGATACCGGCTGAAATCCAACTGGTGGTCCAGAGTATCCATCATAATGGATGTTTTTTCTTCGGTTTGCGGGGATGGCTGTGGCTGCTGGGTTTGGGTGAACGCACATGTGGTAGCCGACAGAAGCAGGATTAAAACTAACCTTCTGGTCATGGCGGGAAAAATTTTAACAAACAAATATACGATCCAAACATATGAAAAAAGAACTGGAAAAGCAAGCTTTCTTAAATCTCAGTCCGCAGTCATTCTCCAATTTCCCATTTTTCTTGCACTTTTCCCATTTTGATGAAATGATTTTGCCAATTCGAAATGCGGAATTCAGGTCTGCTTAATTCAACAGCCCCGCTAGTTCTTGATAAACTTTTTACCAGCGCCCCCTGGTCATAAAGCACTCGTACAATAAATATCCCCTGGGGCCATTCCGACACATCGATCAACATTGTCTTTTCCATTATTGGCCGCCATAGAATTTGCTGCCCGCTGATGATGTATATAGAAAGGAATGCGTTGCCTGTAAGCAGGGTGGGCGTTTCGATGGTAATCTGAGCAGATGCGGGATTAGGATAAATCGTAAGGATATTTTCAGGTGCGACCAGGTCATCAATTCTCAGAGCCGTATGAAAATATTAGTGTGTGCTATCGCCTGCGTCAATAGTGAAACCATTGTCATTCCATATTTGCACCAATAGACTGGTCATATTATTATTGGCGTCATAAACACAGAACCATTGATAGTCATTTACCCAGGAGAAGTAGTTTTTTCATAGCTGCAAAATTTAAATAGTAAAAACCCAATGAATCTAGCTATGAAGATAACCAAAAATCTCGTGAAAAGCAAGCCTTACGGACAGCGGACAGCAATCATCCAATTCCACCGCGGAAGTCGCAATGACGCAGAGATTTTCTATTTAATTATCAGTGACCATTAAGAATCTTTAATAAAATCATTATCTTTGCAACTAAATGATAGTTGCAAGGCCAGATGAGAAGAAAAGAAAAGATCAGTACTCGTTTTTTATCAAGGCCGAAGGATTTTAGTTACGACGAGCTTGTCGGATTGCTCAAGATTTTTGGATATGAAGAGATTAAAAAAGGAAAGACATCCGGTTCAATAAGGGCGTTTATCCGTTGTTTAACCGGTCATATCATCCGGCTTCACAAACCACATCCAGATAATGCGATGAGACTTTACCAGATTGAATTCATTATTGAAGAACTTAAAAAACAAAACCTGATATGAAAGATGTCATAAAATATAAGGATTACCTGGGCTCGGTCCGCTTTAGTGCTGAAAATAAGGTGTTTTACGGGAAAATTGAAGGCATCGATGATCTTGTCACTTTTGAGGGCAGCAGTGTAGAAGGGCTGGTATCGGCATTTGAAGAAGCTGTTGAAGATTATATCGAATTATGCGACAAAACGAAAAGACCGGCACAGAAATCCTACAAAGGCAGTTTTAATGTAAGAATTAAATCGGAACTTCATAAGAAAGCTGTGCTGCTTTCCTCAACCTTAGGCCTGTCACTGAACCAGATAGTGGAAGAGGCGATTCAGCGTTACATTGACGCCAGGGGCAGTTAGCGGGAAGCAGTTCGCAGTTAGCATTCGACAATCCTCGCTGCTCCAGTTCCATCGTCCATGCGGCTGTGCGGCTGTGATCATAGGTAATATCGACAGAGACGATCAATACCTCTCTGGTGCCTTCATTAATGTAAGCCATGACTTCATAAAGGTTGGTTGTATTACCGCCGTTTGGCGGATTGGTGCCGTTAACATTTTCACCGCCATAATAACCTTTCATGAACCCGATGAACGCGGCAAATCCAGGCCCGTTGGTGAGGGTGATGATTGCCCTGAATGATCCAAAGGCCGGGGTGAAACCAAAGGTATGTGTATTGCAGGAACCGAACGGAGCGCCGGGGCTTGATGAAATCCTCGCGGAAAAAATAATAGCCGAACTCCGGCGCATTCTCGCTTTCAAGGCTTGATTATTTGCGGTGAAGTTCGGAAACATTATTTACAGTGTGCGAAAAGAAGAACGAGATTTTCATCCCTGATTATTCCATAACGCACCGTAGAGGATAACCGCAGGTTTTGAGGTTATCCGTGACATTGCATGAACTGCTGTTAAAATGCATTCGGTAACCGGCAGTATTATCAAATTGTTTACTGGTCCAGTAATTGCCTTCAATGCCTCTTGAGAAGACAGATCCATCAGAATACATCAATCCGCCGGCTGCATGCAGTTTTAATAGTGAGCCCCAGGGCTCGTTCCAGGTTGACCAGTTTCCTGAGACCTGCACATTGACCCACTCGGAATACGAAGGAATGCGCCACTGTCCTCCCAATTCATGAAAGCAGGGATCAAAGTCTGCATTCCAATCCTGGTTCTCATTGATTTGATCTATCCAGGCCATGCCAGGGGTTCTGGTTGTGCCATCATGCCGGTAGCCTTGCAGTTGGTTGAATTGCCAGTACCAACCTGAAGATGCTTCGGTGGCGTCATCGACGGATAAAGCCTGGCGGTCGGCGCCAAGATTGGAGGCCATCCAGCATTTTGACGGTTCACCGGGTACATTGTTGACCGTGCCGTAGGTCACCGTTTTAGTTACCGGGGCTGAAGCACCTGCAAGGTGATTTACAGTCAATGAATCGCCGCATTGAAAGGTCGAAATGATCCCCGTCCCGAAAGCAATCTCCTTCCAGGCATGCATAACAGAGAGGTAGGCATAAAACCTGTTATCGGTAGAACAAAAGACAACCAGGCCATTGGCCGGATTCTCGATGGCTTCGATCTGTTCTGTCGTAAGACGCGGTGGAAGAAAACCCATGCTTGTGCTGCTTATATCCAGCTTAGCGGATGGGTGGGGATTCGAAGTCCCGACACCGATGCGGCCATCGGTAAGGTCACCGTAGAGCGCGGGCTGATTGACCCCGGTGTTGCCGATCCACATGCTGCTGTCAAGTTCCTGGAGGAAAACCGGGCCGGAAAACGATCCGAGGAACAAATTGTCGTTTCCTTCTGTCAGGTAGTAACCCGCTTTGTGGCCGATGGCAGTGTTAAATGACCCGGCGGTGCATGTAAACATTGAGTAATGGCCGGCTGCCGTGTTGAACACACCGGTCACATTCCCCTGCGAAGCCCAGCCTCCCAGGGCTGTATTGCCGCATCCCTCAATGTTGGAGTTGAGCGCTTCCGCACCGAATGCAGCGTTGCCGCAACCTGTAATATTTGACTGCAGGGTGCGGAACCCGCAGGCTGTATTTAATGCCGAGGTGGAGTTATTATAAAGAGCCCGGGCGCCGAAAGCAGTATTGTAGCTGCCTGCTGAATTACGGTAAAGCGCCCTGAATCCGCTCGCGGTATTTTCATAACCTGAGATATTGGAGTCAAGCGTTTCGTACCCAATGGCTGTGTTCATCTCGCCGTTTGCCTGTTTGATCAGCGCCCGGTAACCGAACCCGGTATTTCCTTTTTCCGGGTCGATCCATCCGGATTGCTTGCTGTTTACTTGTATTTTAAATGAAGTTTTGTCCGTTGTGCCTATGAAGTTGATTTCAGGATTGGTGCTGGCATTTCCATTCAGCGACCATCCGGCGGTAGTTGAGGAAATTTCAGTCCAGGCAGATTGTTTTACATACCAGAAGGATTTGGTATCCAGGTCGTAGACAAGCAATGCTTCGGCGGGTAAACCGATCGCGGTGCGCTGAGCGGTGGTCATCCTGGGTACCAGCATGCCTTTCATCGAACTTTGCACATCCAGCATGGCGGAGGCATCCGGTGCGCTGCCATCCGTCGTTACCGAAACCTGTGCCTGCAGGCTTGAGGTAATGAGAAGCAGGATCAATAGGGATAAAGATATTTTATTCATGGTGGTTGGTTTGGGTTTCAGTGGTTCGATTGTCAAATTGTCAAACTGTTAAATTGTTAATACATCCTTCCTGCCAATAGCCAACAGCCACAAGCTAAAATGAAAAATTTTACAGGATGGCTTATAATGTTTTGTCTAAAGACTTTGGCCTTGTAAATATACAATAAAAAAAGGTGAATGCAAGGGGGCAGGATATTAATCCCCCCGCCCGTCCTATTCACATTGAACTCCTCCGGAGTTCATCCCGTCTTCCCGTCCTCCCGTCTTCCCGCTAATTACTCTTCTCTGCCCACGTAAATCGGCTTCGGTATCTCCACCACCTCCATCCGGATATTGCTCTTTGCGGCGTCTTTTGCAACGATGCGGTAATCGAAGCTGCAGTTGGCCAGTCGGCCGTCACGGGTCAATCCTTTGACACCGAACGCTTCGGTTTTCTTGTAAGTCACTACCAGGTCGACGATATCTTCAGAAACCGGGGTGATGAACACCTTGTAGTCAACATTCAGCCCTACCGCGCTGGCAAAAACCGGATCGATCTTTACAACGGCTTTTCCGTCGGTCATTTGCGCAGAGCCGATATCTTCAACCCAGCTTTCTGTAGACTCGACAGCCTTGAAAGCCCTGTATTCCTCTTTACCGCCGGGCACTTTTGTTTTTTTAAACGTGTTAAAACCGCCATCCGCGTAAACAGCACCCGCCCCGGTTATATAAAACCTGAGCGTGCCTCCAGGGTAATCACCTGAGTAAGCCTGGATGAGCCTGCCATTATAACTCCAGGCGCTCACTCCAGTTCCTCCGAAATATGCATGCCCCGCAACTCCGCAGGAAGTGGACACATTGTCTCCGTCCGCACGACCTAATACACCGGGAGCATTTCCATCATTGTCATTCGATATAAAATATCCTGCCGCGCCTTCAGCGGATTCAAGATTGCCGACTACCGCATAATTCGATCCGGTCGTCCCGTCAGCAATTCCACGAATTGCTATGGAACCCGCACCGCTTGCACTGCCGTAAATAGTTTGTCCGCTGTTTCCCGAACTATGGCTATAAATACCGTATGAACCGGCAGTGGTTTGATAAACGGATAGTTTGCTTAATGAATTCGGTGAAGTTGTCCCGATCCCAATCCCGGTATTTTTAATATATAATGCATAGGACATTGCATTCGGATCGACAATGATCACATCGACACTATTGGCGTGGTCCCTGATTTTAAAGCCTCCGTTGATTGTGGCCTTGAATTTCCAGTTAGCCCCGCTGAGATCGTCAATCATTGAAAATGCGGCGCCTCCTCCTCCGCCCTGGTTATGTATGGTGATCATTGGTTCACCCATGAATTTCCCGACGTGCAGCAATGCAGCAGGGGTGGAATTTCCGATCCCGACATTGCCCGAATTAGTGTTGAAAATGTTGTTACCGCTGGTAGCCCATTGCTGGCCAATGGCAAGGTTCATTCCTGTTATTGCCAGGAGCACGAATAAACAAAATAAATTTTTCATAAGACTCTGATATTGGTTAAAGGCTACAAGGTAACATATTTATTGATTGAAAGCAAATTAATATTTAAAAATTTCCCTTTCCCCACCCCTGGCCCCTCCCCGTGAAATATTTGTGTTCCATAGCAATCATCACATCGGGGAGGGGAAATCGATAATAATCCCCCCGCCCGTCCTATTCACATTGAACTCCTCCGGAGTTCTCCCGGTCTCCCGAACTAGTTGCCTGAAAAAGTTATCCGGAGTTGGATCCTATGTGATTTTGCTTCTGATCATGACACTTATTTCTTCATCCGGATAAAAGATTATAAACCAGCTTCCTGGAAAAATTAACCTTTTTTTAACATTTTTATTTGCTTAAAGACTTGACAAACATCATTTTACTATATATATTTGTATATAATTTAGAATAATTATAAATAATAATAGATGTTTATATTTATTTGCCTAAAAACATTAAGTTACTTATAATCATTCCCTTAAATCCTAATTAATCTGTTAAGATCATGAAAAGAACAAGTATTTTTATTGCCGCAGGCATTATTATGTTTGCGGGTATCTTCCTGACATCCTGCATCAAGGAAACAATGGAAAGTCAAACAGCGGCACCAAAAGGCTCGCTGAAAACAGATGCTTCCTCAGTCCTGCCCATCTACATGGGGCAAAACACACTGATCGGCCAGGCATTTATCACTATTGATGAGGGTAATCTTGCCATTAACGTGGAAGTGAGCCTTAACGATGGTTTGATGCCGGATGAGATGCATTTGTACGCCGGCGAGAATCCGCCACCGAGCTCTGCTCCGGGTCAGTTTCCCTACCACTGGTATCCGGGCGACCCGTACCCTGTAGCCTTTACTATCGATATTTCCGACTGGTATCAGTGCCAGGCCTTTGACTGGTATTTTGCCTTACATCTGGCCGTTGGGACTGAAACCGCCTGGATCCTTCCGGAAGGTGGAATCAACTGGTTAAATAAAAAGGGAAAACCGACCGGGTGGGGACAGTATTTTCTCCATAATTTCGAAGCTTGTGATAGGGAGCGATAGGAGCTTTTATAAAAAAACAGCTTGAAAAATTTACTGGCTGCCTGGTGAAAACCGGGCAGCCTTGTTTTTTGTTATACCGCATTATTTTGCTTTCCTGTAATGTATTTCGGGGAATCCGAACAGCCCGGAATGAGGCATGCCTTCAGATACTGTCAAATATCTTGCAATTAAAAAAAATATTACTTTTACATTCCTTTTCTTTAAGCCGCAAGATGATAAAGAACTCACATAGAATCACATGCAATCGTTTTGCTTATTTGTATTTAATTTAAATTAAGATATGATCAAGAAAATTCTGGTTGCCAACAGGGGAGAAATTGCCGTCAGGGTCATGCGCTCGTGCCGGGAAATGGATATCCTGACCGTGGCCGTTTATTCGGATGCAGACGGCGGCGCCATGCACGTGCGCTATGCAGATGAAGCCTATCACATCGGCCCGGCGCCCTCAAGTGAAAGCTACCTGAACATCGACAAGATCATCGAGGTCGCTAAAAGATGCGGCGCAGATGCCATTCATCCCGGGTATGGCTTCCTTTCGGAAAATGCCGGTTTCTCGGACCGCTGCAAAAAGGAAGGCATCATTTTTATCGGCCCCTCGGGCGATTCCATCCGGGCCATGGGTGATAAGATCACGGCCCGTAAAAATATGATCAAAGCCGGGGTGCCTGTGGTCCCCGGCACGACGGAGCCAATCCATGATGAAGAAAAGGCCCTTGACGTGATTAAAGAAATAAGTCTGCCGGTCATGATCAAAGCTTCTGCCGGTGGCGGGGGCAAAGGCATGCGTCTTGTCAAGGAAGAATCCCAGATCCTTAACTCGATCCGGGCGGCCCGTTCCGAAGCCCGCTCCGCTTTCGGAGATGATTCGGTCTATATCGAAAAATACATCGAATCCCCTCACCATATCGAGTTCCAGATCCTGGCCGACAACCATGGCAACACGATCCACCTCTTCGAAAGGGAATGCTCGGTGCAGAGAAGGCACCAGAAAGTGGTCGAAGAAACACCTTCCCCGCTGCTCACCCCGGAAGTCAGGGAGCAGATGGGAAAATTCGCTGTTGCAGCCGCGCAGGCCGTCAATTACTCCGGCGCCGGCACCATCGAATTCATCGTCGACGAAGACCTCCATTATTATTTCCTGGAAATGAACACCCGTCTCCAGGTCGAGCATCCCATCACCGAGCGGGTCGTTGGCGTCGACCTGGTGAAGGAACAGATAAAAATCGCCAATAACGAAGTATTGCAACTGAAGCAGGAAGAACTGAAACAGCGGGGTCATGCCATCGAGTGCCGGATCTATGCCGAAGACCCCGACCGGAACTTCATGCCCAGCCCGGGGGTGATCAAACACATCACCGAACCGCACGGCCTGGGCGTTCGCTGCGATGGCTATGTCTACGAAGGCTACGAGATCCCCTTGTATTACGACCCGATGATCTCCAAGCTGATCTGCTGGGGAAAAACGCGCGACGAGGCCATAGCAAGGATGAAACGCGCGCTGTACGAGTATAAGATCACCGGTGTCAAAACCTCCATCCGCCTGCTGGTGCGGATCATGGATACCCCGGATTTCAAAAACGGGAAATACAATACCCATTTTATCGAAAAGAACCACGATCACCTGTTCACCATGCCCCCCATCAATCCGCGCGTGGAAGATGTGGCACTGATGACGGTCTTTATGGATTATATCGGTAAGATTGAAAGTTTCCAGACCAAGGTCGTGCCGAACACGATCAAAAGTAACTGGAAAGCCTGTGGCAGAAGGAAAAACATGAATGAATAACGCAACCTCACCCCCTGGCCCCCTCTCCAAATTGGAGAGGGGGAATAGGGGGCAGGGGGTAAAGGGGGTGAGGCTGAGCCCCAATCCGAATTTACTACAAAATAAACTGATAAAAAATGAGAACACTCGAAATACAGGTCGGTGACCGGATCGCTAAAGTGGAGCTGATCGGCCGCAAGGGAAGTGAACTGAAAATGAAGGTGGACGATAAGATCTACGAACCGGATATCATCATGGTCGAACGGGGCGTTTATTCCATCCTGCTCGACGGCCGGTCGTACAACGTGGAGCTGATCGAAACCTCAGGCCCGAAACATTACCAGGTCAACACGCTGTTCTATTCGTTCGACGCGGAAGTGGTCGATGCGGAGACCAAATACCTGAAGAGCCGAAAGAAAATTGATGACACCGAGGAAAACATCATCTCTTCCCCGATGCCCGGCAAGGTGGTCAGGATACTCGTCAAACCCGGCGACCAGGTAAAAGCCGGCGACACGGTGGTGATCGTATCGGCCATGAAAATGGAAAGCGAATATAAAGTCAAGAAGGACCGGCTGATCAAGGAGATCAGGGTGAGAGAAGGCGATACGGTCAGTGCGAACCAACCATTGATCATCATCGAGTAAATTCCAAATTCCAAGCACCAAATTCCAAACAAATTCCAAGCACCAAGCACCAAATTC